>NZ_JBBMQN010000004.1:0-644274 GCF_038900065.1 Roseibium sp. AS2 | reverse complement strand
CGAAAGAAATATCACCCGTTCCGCAAGGCCAACGCCGCCTACGCTTCCCTTCCTTCAATAACAAATTGTCAAAGAACCATTCGCCTTGCAGCAAATGCGGCCTCGAAAGCCTTCACCTAAAGACGCAAAGCCTACTTCCCGTTTCCGGGACGATGCGGCAAATTTGTCTGGTAGGACCGACTGCGAAAGGCACCGTGATGCCGGCGCCGCCGTCGATGGAGGGCGTTATACGCAGCACCTCAACTTGAGTCAACAGCGTTTGTCAAAAAAGATTCACAGAAAGAAATCTCGTCGAAATTCCCTCGTATCTTCAGCTTGTTAGGGACCGCGTTCAGATTCAGGGTCCGAGAATTCCGCCGATTTCAGCCGCTGCCGGAAGATCTCCCTGGCGCATGCCGGCGCCGCCCCTCCGCACGCCTCCCGGCCAAGCCGCCGCAATGTCCCTGGCAACGCAATTGGCAACGCCTCTGACGCCCTGGCCAGGATGGCAGCTGACCACAGAACGGACAAATTCCCGCCTTAACGACATATGTCCCTTGCCTGCCCGCACAAGCGGGCCGGGAGCCGGACCATGCGGGGCCCGGACTTTGGGGGGCCAGGAACCGCAGAAACAATTGACGTTTTAAGACAAACACGGCATGTAGCAGGATCAGGTATGCTTGACGCAGACGGCAGCGGCCCGGGCCTCCGGGCAACGCATACCCAGACCAGTGCTACGGCGATATAAAGGACCGGACGGGAATTCATGCATTTTGGCCCTTTCCATAACGCACAGGCACATCGAGTCGAACTGGGCGACGAACCGCCCTTGCGCGGATATGAGGGCCGCAGCGGCATGTCGGACCGCCGCCAGGTTTCGCTGCGCTGGCTGGCCGGAACCGTTCTGACCGGGGTCACGTCGCTCGTCCTTATGGGTGGTGCCCTGATGGCTGCGCTTGACGGGCAGTACAGTGTCGAGGCCGCGCCCTCCCCGGACGCCTTCCTGAACGGATTTCCCGATACTGGCGCCGGCGGCACCAAGGGAGACAGGGTGCTGCGCTCTGCCGCCGAATATTCCGCCAAACACGTCATCGATGTGAATGTGGTCACCCGCCAGGGCGACCGGGACTTCATTCGCGTCCAGCCGCATGTCTTTGTCAGCGCGACCCTTGCGACCCGCAAGGACCCGGACCTTGCCGAGCGCATTCCAGCCTTCAATCCGCTCAACATGTTTGCAGACAACAGCGACGAGGACGGTCCGGAACCGAACGCTGTGGGCACGGGCACGCCGCTTCTCGCCGATTCCGTCTACGGCGCCAAGCTGGAGAGCGAGGTCAGCATCTCGCTGGCGCCGTTCCCGGCTTCCAGCCCTTACATCGACCCCGACCAGACCCCGTCCGAAACGCAAGTCGAGCTGACCGTGCGCGAAACCGCCCGGACCCTGTCCATCGACGCCGTTGAAATGGCGAGCAAGACGCTGGTCGATCCGGGCCGGTTCGATTTCAACCTCGCCCTGCAGCCAGACCTGGAACGCTACGCGGTCCGCATTACCCCGGAGAACGTGTCTTTCGTTTCCAAGCAGGATGAAGAGATCCGCTTCGCCGGCATGGACGAGAACATCGTGCCGGTGACCAGGGACCAGGATCTGGCCGACCTCCTGCTCGACTATGATGCGACCGAAGCCGAGGCACGCGCCATCTCGGCCGCCTTCGACGGCCTCTTCGGGATTTCCGACCTCGCCGAAGGCCAGCGCCTCAGGATCGCCTACGCGCCCTCGCCGGCCGGCCTTGACCGGATGCGTCCGGAACGCGTCAGCCTCTATCAGGACACCATTCACCGGGCGACGGTCGCCCGGTCCGACAGCGGCGACTATGTCCGGGCCAAGGAACCGACCACCTTTCTGGCCGACGCCTTCGAGGAAGCCGACCGGGTTTCCTATGGCGGCCCGACACCGGCCATCTATGACAGCCTCTACCAGACGGCCCTGGAACAGGACATGCCGGAAGAGATCATCAACGACCTGGTCCGCATGTTCTCCTTCGACGTGGATTTCAATGCCCGCGTCCAGCCTGGGGACGCTCTCGAGCTGTTCTTCACCGAGGGCGATGAAGACACCGGGCCGAAGATCCTCTATGCCGCACTCAATACCGGCAACACCACCCGGGAATTCTACCGGTTTCGCACACCCGACGACCACATCACCGATTTTTACGACGCGTCCGGCCAGAGCGCCAAGAAGTTCCTGATCCGCAAACCGCTCAACGGCGGCAAGTTCCGCTCCGGCTTCGGCATGCGCCGGCACCCGATCCACAAGTACACCAAGATGCACCGCGGCGTGGACTGGTCCGCCCCGCGCGGCACGCCGATCATGGCGGCCGGCAACGGCATGATCGAGAAGGCGGGCTGGAGCTCGGGCTACGGCCGGCGTATCGAATTGCGCCACACCAACGGGTACACCACCACCTACAATCACATGACCGGCTTCGCCCAGGGCCTGCGCGAAGGCGTCCGCGTGAGTCAGGGCCAGATCATCGGCTATGTCGGCTCCACCGGCCTGTCGACCGGCCCGCACCTGCATTACGAGGTCCTGGTGAACGGCCGCTACATGGATCCGATGCGGATCAAGCTGCCCAAGGGCCGGACCCTCGACGGTGCGGTGCGCACCGCCTTCGAGACGGAACGCTACCGCGTCGACACGCTGCTGGACCGGGCGCGCAAGCCCTCGCGCATCGCCGCCATCAACTGAAGCCCCGCACGAAAAAACCCGCGGAACGATCCGTTCCGCGGGTTCTCATTGCGTGGGCGGCCGCAACTCAGGCGGCGGCGCTTTCGGTCCCTTCCACCTGGAAGATCAACCGGTCCGACCCGGCTGACACGTCAACCGTCTGACCGTCCAGGATGTCCCCCGCCAGCAGTCTTTCGGCCAGCGGATCCTGCAGGTCCTTCTGGATCACCCGCTTCAGCGGTCGCGCGCCATAGGCCGGATCATAGCCCTTCTGGGCCAGCCAGCCGATCGCACTGTCCTCCAGGTTCAGCGTGATCTTGCGATCGCTCAGCAGGTCGCGCAGGTGCGCCAGCTGGATCTGAACGATATCGGCCATCTGGTCCCGCTGCAGGCGGTGAAACAGCACGATCTCGTCAAGGCGGTTCAGGAATTCCGGCCGGAAATGGGCCCTGACCGACGCCATCACTTCCTCTCTAACCGCTTCGCTGTCCTGGCCTTCCGGCTGGTTGACCAGGTGCTCGGCTCCCAGATTCGAGGTCATGATGATCAACGTGTTGCGGAAGTCCACGGTCCGGCCCTGGCCATCGGTCAGGCGGCCGTCGTCGAGAACCTGCAGCAGCACGTTGAAGACATCGCCGTGCGCCTTTTCGATCTCGTCGAACAGGATCACCTGATAGGGCCGGCGCCGTACGGCTTCCGTCAACGCACCGCCTTCCTCGTAGCCGACATAACCGGGAGGAGCGCCGATCAGCCGGGCAACGGAGTGCTTCTCCATGTATTCCGACATGTCGATGCGCACCATCGCGCTGTCGTCGTCGAACAGGTAGCTGGCAAGCGCCTTGGTGAGCTCGGTCTTGCCGACGCCGGTCGGGCCGAGGAACATGAACGAGCCGATCGGCCGGCTCGGATCCTGAAGACCGGCGCGCGACCGGCGCACCGCCGTCGACACCGCATGGATCGCCTCGGCCTGCCCGATCACCCGGTTGGCCAGCAGGTCTTCCATTTTCAGGAGCTTGTCCCGCTCGCCTTCCAGCATCTTGTCGACCGGAATACCCGTCCACTTCGACACCACCTGGGCAATGTCGGAGGGCGTCACCGCCTCGTCCACCATGGCCTCGCCTTCTTCCGGAGCTTCGGCTTCGGCCAGTTTGCGCTCCAGCTCGGGCACCACGCCATAGGCAAGCTCTCCGGCCTTGGCCAGATCGCCGCGCCGCTGCGCGATCTCCAGATCGATGCGGGCCTGTTCCAGCTGCTCCTTGATCTTCTGCTCCAGGTTCAGCTTTTCCTTTTCGCCCTGCCAGCGTGCCGTCAGTGCCTGCGACTGCTCTTCCAGGTTGGTCAGTTCCTTCTCGAGCTTGACCAGCCGGTCCCGGGCAGCTTCGTCATTCTCCGCCTTCAGGGCTTCCCGCTCGATTTTCAGCTGAATGATCCGGCGGTCCAGTTCGTCCAGCTCCTCCGGCTTGGAATCGACCTGCATCCTCAGCCGGCTCGCGGCCTCGTCCATCAGGTCGATGGCCTTGTCCGGCAGAAACCGGTCGGTGATATAACGGTTGGAAAGCGTCGCGGCCGAGACGATCGCGCTGTCGGTGATACGCACCCCATGGTGAAGCTCGTATTTCTCCTTGATCCCGCGCAGGATGGAAATCGTGTCCTCCACCGTCGGTTCGGAGACGAAGACAGGCTGGAAACGACGGGCCAGCGCCGCGTCCTTTTCAACGTGCTTGCGAAACTCGTCGAGCGTGGTCGCGCCGACACAATGGAGTTCGCCGCGGGCCAGCGCGGGTTTCAGCAAGTTGGACGCATCCATGGCGCCGTCGGCCTTGCCGGCCCCCACGAGCGTGTGCATCTCGTCGATGAACAGGATGATGCTGCCGGCGGCGGCCTCGACTTCGGAAAGCACGCCCTTGAGACGCTCCTCGAATTCACCGCGGTATTTCGCCCCGGCGATCAGCGCGCCCATGTCGAGGGCAAGCAGTTGCTTGTCCTTGAGCGATTCCGGCACGTCGCCATTGACGATCCGCAGCGCAAGGCCTTCGGCGATCGCGGTCTTGCCGACACCCGGTTCGCCGATCAGCACCGGATTGTTCTTGGTCCGGCGCGACAGCACCTGAATGGTCCTGCGGATTTCCTCGTCGCGGCCGATCACGGGATCCAGCTTGCCGTCGCGGGCAACCTGGGTGAGGTCACGCGCGAATTTCTTCAGCGCCTCATACTGGTTTTCAGCGGTCGCGCTGTCGGCGGTGCGTCCCTGACGCAGCTGGTTGATGGCCTCGTTCAGCGCATTGGGCGTGACGCCGTGCCGCTTCAGGAGCTTGCCGGCCTCGCTGTCGCCATCCATGGCAAGGGCCAGCAGCAGACGTTCCACGGTGACGAAACTGTCCCCGGCCTTCTCGGCGATCTTTTCCGCCTGCTCGAACAGGCGCGCCGTGGCCTGGCCCATGTAGATCTGGCCCGAGCCGCCGGTAACCTTCGGCATCTTGTCCAGTTGGGCTTCAAGGTCGCCCTTGAGGGCCCTGGACTGGCCGCCCGCCCTGTCGATCAGGCCGCTGGCCATGCCTTCCGGGTCATCCAGAAGCACTTTCAGAATATGTTCAGGCGTAAACTGCTGATGCCCGCGCCCCAGCGCAAAGGTCTGGGCGGACTGGACAAAGCCGCGTGCACGTTCGGTGTATTTTTCAAAGTTCATTAGATACCTCCTAGCCGCCCGCACCACCCGAAGCGTGGGGAACGATCTGGCATACAGACCCCTGAGACGGGCATCTGTGCAGCCTCCGAAAGCGCTGCCACCCTAATATAGTGTGGCATTTTGATCACAAAAGCCCCCCTGTGGCTTCCCGATCATCAAATGACCCGTCAAGTACGGGCGGACATTCGAAACCCGATCGACCCGCAGAAGGCCGGGCCATGGACACTCCCGGCTCTGACACGCGGCTTCTCAATGCTCTGGCCATCGACCCGATTTCAGACGTTCAAACGATTTCGGCCGAACGCGCGTTGATCTGGCGCAAAACACGGATCACAACGCAAGACGGCGTCCCGAAGGACGCCGTCTTGATCACTGCGACTTGTGCGAGGCTGAACACGGTAGCCAGGCTGAACACGGCGCTCTGTTGCACGCGACCGGCCCCAACCCGTCTGAACCGGTCAGGATCCGGCTGTTCGATCGAAACCGGCCGAACAGCCGTTGCTCTAGTCGCCGGCCGGAACCGCTTCGGACGGTGCTTCCTCGGCGGCCTTGGGCCGACGGGGACGCGCTGTCCGGCGACGCGGTTTGACCGGTTCTTCGCCATCGGTGTCCTTGCCGGCATCGGCCGGCGCGGCGGACACTTCTGCGGAACTCTCCGCGGATGCCGTGTCGGCAGTGCGGCGCGGCGCGCGGGTCCGGGTGGCCCGGGTCCGCCGGCGCGGTTTTTCTTCCGCCGGATCGTCCGTGCCTTCGGCTTTCTGGCCGGCACCGTTCACCTTGCCCTCCTGGTCGATGACAGGCATGTCATCGATAAAGGGCTGCGGACTGTCGGCATCCACCATATCGCCATCGCTCTCGGCGGCGGCTTCCTGAGGAGCCCGGTCGGCACCGTTCGCATGGCCGTTTCCATTCGCCGGAGCGGCATCGGCCCCTTCTTCGGCTTCGGAACGCACGGGTACCTGCGCCGGCTGCTGCTGCGGCTGGGCAGCAGCAACGATGCGCAGATAATGTTCTGCATGCTGGTTGTAGTTCTCGGACATCACCCGGTCCCCGGATGCCTGGGCATCACGGGCAAGCTGCTGATATTTTTCCGCAATATGCATCGCTGTGCCGCGGATTTTCACATCAGGACCGTTCGATTCGTAAGTCCGGGTTAACGGGCTGGGGCCTTTGCGGCCCCGTCCGCGCATACGCTTATTGCTCTGATTTCCTGGTCTCATCCTGCCGTTTTCTCTTGCGGAACGGCGGTCAGCTGTCGGCCGACCAAACATCGGAATTGTATAAACCCGATACGAAATAGCTACCGAAACCAACATTGCTGGTTAGCGGCTGTCCTTGAAACACACGCAGCGCGCCAAGGGCCCGAGGCCAACGCGATTGTCTTTTCTTCGACAGTCCGAAAATACCGGATAGTCCGATATGCAGTGGAATACAGAACGATGAAACTGCGTCCTTGCCCCCGCTTCCGGATGCGCATTCCACGCTGAACGCTGATCACATCTCCGGTTTCGGCAAGGGGAACGTAACCGTTTCCGTCACGATTTCCAAGCGCTTTTTCGCCATCGGTTCAAAACGGTGGAATTATGCCTTCCGGGCCACCGCGACCCGGTCGTTTCCGGAAAGATCCCCAATGATTTCAATCTCTCCAAAGCCATGATGCCGCAACTGTTTTTTCACCTCGTCCGCCTGGTCATAGCCGATTTCCAGACCGATTCGCCCCCCTGCGCGAAGCAGGCTGGCCGCCTCGGGCACAATGCGCAGATAGGCTGTCAGACCGTCTTCTCCGCCGTCGAGCGCCAGAACCGGATCGTGCTCCGTCACTTCCCGGGACAATCCCGCAAGAACCGCCGAGCGGATATAGGGCGGATTGCTGACGACCCAGTCGAAGCCGGTCCCCGGAACGGCCGGTGACGACGGCCTGAGCGCGGATGCAAAATCGGCACGGACCGGCAGCATCCGGTCCGCAACCCGGTGCAGGTCGGCATTCCGGAGCGCGCAGTCCAGCGCGTCGGCGGACAGATCGACCGCGATCGCCCGGCAGTTCGGGCGTTCGGCCAGCAGCGATACCGCGATCGCCCCCGTCCCGGTCCCGATGTCGCAGACGATCATCGCGTCCTCCGGCGCGCTGCGCTCCAGGACCGCGTCGACCAGCGTCTCTGTGTCCGGCCGTGGTTCCAGGGTCGCCGCGTTCAGGAAAAACCGGCGGCCGTAGAAGTCCCGTTCACCGAGAATACGTCCAACCGGCATGCCCGCGAGCCGCTGCCGTGCATACGCCTGCGCCAGCGCAACGGCCTCCTCGCCGGCAAGGTCCCACTCCTTCAGGATCAGATCGGAGACCGGCAGGGCAAGTGCCGCGCCGACAAGGCGTTTGGCATCCAGGTCCGGCGTCGCCAGACCGGCTTCCCGGAACCGGTCGCGCACGGACCTGTACAGCCGGCCGATTTCCATTCTCAGGTGTCTTCGGATGCGAGCAGACCGGCCTGATGGTCCATGATCAACGCGTCGATGACGTCGCCGAGCGCCTCGCCGGCAATGATCTGTTCAAGCTTGTAGAGCGTCAGGCCGATCCGGTGGTCGGTCACCCGGCCTTGCGGAAAATTATAGGTACGGATGCGTTCCGAACGATCTCCGGAGCCGACCTGCAGGCGCCGCGCTTCGGTGCGCTCGCTGGCGGCGCGCTCGCGCTCCGCGTCATAGATGCGCGCCCGGAGCAGCTGCATGGCCCGTGCCTTGTTCTTATGCTGCGAGCGTTCGTCCTGAACGGCGACGACGATGCCGGTCGGCACGTGGGTGATGCGCACGGCCGAATCCGTCGTGTTGACATGCTGCCCGCCGGCGCCGGACGCCCTGTAGGTGTCGATCCTCAGATCGCTTTCGGCCACGTCGATATCGACATTTTCCGCCTGCGGCAGCACCGCCACCGTCGCGGCGGACGTGTGAATGCGCCCGCCGGATTCCGTGGCCGGAACCCGCTGCACCCGGTGCACGCCGGACTCGAATTTCAGCCTGGCAAACACGTTGTCGCCCGAGACCGAGGCAATCACTTCCTTGAAGCCGCCGACTTCACCCTCGCTGGCCGACAGGACCTCCACTTTCCAGCCCTGCAATTCGGCGTAACGCTGGTACATGCGGAACAGGTCGCCGGCAAAGAGCGCGGCCTCGTCGCCCCCGGTGCCGGCGCGCACTTCCAGGATGGCATCATTGGCGTCGGCCTCGTCCTTCGGCAGCAGGCCGACACGCACGTCCTGAAGCAGTTTCTCGACCTGTTCGGACAGGTCGTCGCGCTCCAGCTCGGCCAGTTCCCGCATTTCCGCGTCGATCTGGGGATCGGCGATCAGGGCCTCGGCCCCCGCCAGGTCGCCCTCGGCCTTGATCAGGCCGCGAATCCTCATCACCAGCGGTTCCAGCCCGGCATATTCGCGCGACAGTTTGACATAGACCGCCGGGTCCGGGCTCGAGGACATCAGGTGCTCGAGTTCAGCGAACCGGTCCAGCAGGGTATCGAGTTTATGACGCGCCAACATGCGTGGCTGAAACCTTTCATGCTCATTTGGAAAGTCGTGACTAGAGGGCCACATCCGTTTCGGCGGCAAACCGCTGCAGCAGATCCCGGATGGTGCCATTGTCATGTCCGGGTTCCAGCCGCGGCAGAAGCCTGGCCGACAACCGGCCGGCATCAAGCGTGCGCAGCATGGCCTTGACGGGACCGAGCGACGACGGCGACATCGACAGGTCCCGGTAGCCGAGGCCCACCAGCGCCATCGCTTCCAGGGGACGGCCCGCCAGCTCGCCGCACAGGGTCACCGGCACATGCCCCTTATTTGCTGCGTCGACGATGGATTTCAAGGCCCGCAGAAAGCCGACCCCCAATGTGTCGAACCGTTCGGCGACACGGGTGTTGCCCCGGTCGACGGCACAGAAGAACTGAAACAGGTCGTTCGAGCCCACCGAAACAAAATCGACATGGCCCATCAGCTCCTCGAGCTGAAACAGCAGAGAGGGCACTTCGACCATCACACCGAGGCGGACGTTATCCGGTGTCCCGTGGCCGTGGCGGCGCAGGTGCTGGATCTCCTTGTCGACCAGCGCCTTCGCCTGGAGAAATTCGTCGACGACCGTCACCATGGGGAACATCAGTTTCAGCTCCCGGCCTGCGGCGGCTCGCAGCAGGGCCCGGATCTGGGTTCGCAACAGGCCCGGCCTGTCGAGACCCAGGCGCAGGGCCCGCCAGCCCATGGCCGGGTTTTCCTCCTGGATCGAGCGCAGATAGGGCAGCACCTTGTCGCCGCCGATGTCGAGCGAGCGGAAGGTCACCGGCCGGTCTCCGGCCGCGTCGAGCACCTGGGTGTATTGCGCCTGCTGCTCGCGCATGCGCGGGAACGAAGACGCCACCATGAACTGCAACTCGGTGCGGAACAGACCGACCCCGGCCGCTCCGGCTTCTTCCAGATGCGGCAGATCCACAAGCAGGCCGGCGTTCATCTGCAGCGAGAACTCGACGCCGTCCCGCGTGACTGAGGGTTTGCTGCGCAATCTTCGGTACTGGGCCTGCCGCCTTGCCCGGAACCGCACTTTTTCCACATAGGCGTCTTCCAGGTCGGCTGCCGGGCGCAAATGCACCTCGCCCGTGTCGCCGTCCACGATGATCGCGTCGCCGCCGTCGGCAAGGCTGACGATGTCTTCGACCAGTCCGACAGTCGGAATGCCGAGAGCGCGGGCGACGATCGTCACATGGCTGGTCGGCCCGCCTTCTTCCAGCACAAGGCCGCGGATCCTGTCGCGGCCGTAGTCGAGCAGTTCCGCCGCGCCCATGTTGCGGCCGACGACGATGGCGTCCTGCGGCAGATCCCCGACATCCGGCCCGTGCTCCCGTCCCATCAATTCGCGGATCAGCCGGTGCGCAAGGTCGTCCAGGTCGTGCAGGCGTTCGCGAAGATAGGGATCGGTCTGGCGCAGCATGCGCGCACGGGTGTCGCTCTGCACCTTTTCCACCGCCGCCTCGGCGGTCAGGCCGTTCCGGATCGCTTCCTCGATCTTGCGGATCCAGCCCCGGTCATAGGCGAACATGCGATAGGCTTCGAGCACCTCGCGGTGTTCTCCGGTGGCCGCGATCTCGCCGCTGGCCAGAAGATCGTCGATCGACAGGCGCAGCCGGTTGATCGCGCCGTCCAGGCGGGCCTTTTCCTTGTCGCTGTCTTCCGCGATCAGGTTGGTGACAACCACGCGCGGCTCGTGCAGCACGACGTGCCCCAGGCCCACGCCTTCCGCCAGACCCGCTCCCGTGGCGGTGATCGGACGGGACATGTCGAGACCGGTGTTTTTCTGGGAAATCGCCTCCAGGTCGCCCGCGGCGACCATTTCGGCAATCACCATCGCGGTCGTCTGCAGCGCCTCGACTTCATCCTCGAGATAGGTCCTGTGAGACTGATTCTGAACGACCAGGACGCCGAGCGTACGGCCGGCTCTCAGGATCGGCACGCCCAGGAAGGAATTATAGGCTTCCTCGCCTGTCTCCGGCAGATAGGCAAAGCCGGGATGGGCGCTGGCATTGGGCAGGTTCAGCGGCCGCGCCTCGGCGGCGATCAGACCGACAAGGCCCTGGCCGACGCGCAGAGAGGCATTGTGGACGGCCTCGCTGTTCAGACCTTCGGTGGCATAGAGTTCGAGAACCCCGTCCGCGCGCAGGATATAAACCGAACAGACCTCGGCAACCACGTTCGACGCGATCAGAACAACGATCTTGTCGAGTCGCTCTTGCGCCATGATCGGCTCTGCCATGACTTCGCGAAGCCTGCGGAGCAGAAGGCGCGGTCCGGCCAGGTTGCTGCGCATAGCGCCCCCGATTGATCCCGCTTCAGTAAGGCGAAGGCTCCGGTGCGTGCCGGAGCGAGCCTGCCGGATAGACTATCCGTCCAACCCGTATAGCGAATGCAGAGTCCGCACCGCAAGTTCCGCATAGGCAGAATCGATCAGGACCGAAATTTTGATTTCCGATGTCGTGATCGCGCGGATGTTGATACCCTTGGTGGCAAGTCCCCGGAAACACTGGGCCGCGATGCCCGCGTGCGAGCGCATGCCGATGCCGATCACCGAGACCTTCACAACATCCCGGGCACCTTCCAGATTCTGGAAGCCGATCGCCGGGCGGTTGTCGTGCAGCACCTTCTGGGCGCGCTCGAAATCGCTTTCCGGAACCGTGAAGGTAATGTCCGTGGTCTTGCCGTCCGGCGAGATATTCTGGACGATCATATCCACGTTGATGTTGGAATCGGCCAGCGGACCGAACACGCTCTCGGCAACACCCGGCTTGTCGGCCACGTCACGGAGAGAAATCTGGGCTTCGTCCTTCGCATAGGCGATGCCGGTGACAACCTGCTGTTCCACGAGTTCGTCCTCGTCGCAAATAAGAGTACCAATCGGAAGGCCGTTGTGGCCGGCCTGCGGTGCATCCGGATCATCGAAGCTTGAGCGCACGAAAGTCCGGACACCATGGATCATGGCCATTTCGACCGAACGCACCTGAAGCACCTTGGCCCCGAGCGAGGCCATTTCAAGCATTTCCTCGAAGGAGACACGTTCCAGGCGCTGCGCCTTGGGCACGATGCGCGGGTCGGTCGTATAGACGCCGTCGACATCGGTATAGATATCACAACGGTCGGCCTTGATCGCCGCGGCAATCGCCACCGCGCTGGTATCGGAGCCGCCGCGCCCCAGGGTGGCGATCCGGTTGTCGGGCGCGACGCCCTGAAAACCGGCGACGACGGCAACCTGTCCCTGCTCCAGCCGTTCGGCGAGAAAACTGCCGTCAATCTCGCTGATACGGGCGGCGCCGTGATTCTCGTCCGTCCTGATCGGGATCTGCCAACCCTGCCAGGAGCGGGCGTTGACACCCATGTCCTGCAGCACGAGCGCCAGCAGACCGGAAGTCACCTGCTCGCCGGACGCGACCACCGCATCATATTCGCGGGCATCATGCAGGGGAGACGCCTCCCGGCAGAACTCCACCAGCTTGTTGGTCTGTCCGGCCATCGCCGAAACCACCACCGCAACCTGGTGCCCCGCATCCACTTCCCGTTTGACATGGCGGGCGACATTGCGGATGCGATCGAGATCGCCGACGGAAGTTCCACCAAATTTTAAAACCAGTCGGGCCATACCACTCGTAAACTTTATAAATCTGTCGTGAAGCGCAAGCATCGGGTCAGGGACTCGGAGCCTTCAGCGCCGGTTGGATCGGCGCATGCATACAGGCTGCGTCCCTTTGCTGCAACCTGGCTTGTGAGGCTGTCACTTGACAAAAAGTCAAAGACACTGAACGACAGCTGTACAAAAACCATCCGGCTGGAGACGATCGTGTCTTCACCAAGGAAAGGACCGTCCGATGACTGGCAGGGCTGAGGCACCCACGGGAACGATCGACAGCGCGGAAGTCGCGCGCTTTTCCGCCATGGCGGACGAGTGGTGGGACCCGACAGGCAAATTCAAGCCTCTTCACAAGTTCAATCCGGTGCGTCTTGCCTATATCAAGCAGGAGGTGTGCCGGCAGTTCGGCCGCGACCCGAAATCGTCCGACGCCTTCAAGGGGCTGCGGTTTCTGGATATCGGCTGCGGCGGCGGCCTGTTGAGCGAGCCGATGGCGCGGCTCGGCGCCGAGGTCGTCGGCGCCGACCCTTCCGAAATCAATATCGAGATCGCACGCTCCCACATGCAGAAGTCCGGCCTGGAAATCGACTATCGGTCGGAAACCGCAGAAGCATTGGCCGCGAGCGGCGAGACGTTCGATGTCGTCCTCAACATGGAAGTCGTTGAGCATGTGGCGGACGTGCCGCTGTTCATGGAAGCGACCGGCAGCATGGTTCGTCCCGGCGGCCTGATGTTCGTTGCGACCATCAACCGGACACTGAAGGCCTATGCGCTGGCCATCGTCGGCGCCGAATACGTCCTGCGCTGGCTTCCGAAGGGCACCCACTCCTACGAAAAACTGGTGCGGCCCGCAGAGATCGAAGCACCACTGCGGTCGACAGGCCTGAAGGTGATCGATCGCTCCGGTGTCAGCTTCAACCCGCTGACAGACAGTTGGGCCCGCTCCCGCGACATGGATGTGAACTACATGCTGCTGGCGGAAAGGGCGAAGAACAGCTGATGGACGACCCGATCCTGTTCATTCCGGGGCTGCTGTGCACCGAACAGTTGTTCGCCCCGCAGATCGTCGCATTCGCGGACCGTCCGATCATGGTGGCCGATCACCGGCAGCATGACAGTATCTCCGCCATCGCCGCAAGCATCCTGGAACAGGCGCCGGCGAGGTTTTCGCTGATCGCCCTGTCGATGGGCGGATATATCGCCATGGAAATCATGCGCAAAGCTCCGGAGCGGGTGGCCAAACTTGCCCTTCTGGACACCAATGCGCGTGCCGACAGGCCGGAGCAGGCCGACAGGCGCCGGTTCCTGATCGACCTGACCCGGAAGAAAGGCTTCGGCAAGGTTCCGCATCTGCTTTATCCGGGTTTTGTCCACGAGCGCCGCGAAGAGGACGAGGACCTGAAGGCGATTGTCGTCGACATGGCCGTGGAAACCGGTCCGGAGGCCTTCATCCGGCAGCAGACCGCTCTGATCGACCGGATCGACGCGCGTCCGCACCTGGGCGAGATCGCCTGCCCGACACTGGTTCTTGTCGGCGATGGCGACCGGCTGACACCGGTCGACGTGTCCAGGGAAATCCACGAGCATATCCCGGGCAGTGATCTGGTGGTGGTCGCGGGCAGCGGGCACCTGTCCCCGCTGGAGGAACCGGAGGCGGTCACGGGGATCCTGCGGGAATTTCTGAACCGGCGGTGACGGGACCGCGGGCAGGATCCTGCGCGGACGAAAAAAACGGAGCGTTTTGATCCGGATCAAGGCCGAACCTCGCGTTCGCATTAACATCGAGCTGCCTCTGGGCAAGCCTGGGGCCTGACCCGAACATTTTCCTGAACCGAACAGTTTCGCGGTCTGAAGAGCAGCCCCGGCGCATCATCCGATACCGGGCACCTGCGCCTTGTCATGCAAATGAGCGGAGGATTCTCCATGTCCACGAAGCCAAACACCGGTGCCTTCGATTTCAGCGCAATGATGGCCGACTGGCCGAAGCCCGCCTTCTCGAATTGGGCCTTTGCCGAACGCGAAGACAAGATCGAGGCCCGGACCGTCGCCGGTTTCCAGAAAATGGGTGAAACCATGTGGGCGCATGCGGAAAAGACGCTCGACGACCATATGGATTTCTTCAGTCACCGTCTGCACGAGGATTTCGAATGCGCGAAGTCTCTGAGCCGGTGCACCGCGCCTGAAGAGGCCATGGCGACGCTGCAGGCCTTCTACTCGAAGATGGCCACCGAATATCAGGAGCATATCGAAAAGCAGTCCGCGCTCATTCGCGACAGCTTCTCCGACAACGCGGCTGTTGTCGAGGAACTCAGCGAAACCGCTCTGGAAAACGTCAGCGAACTGACAAGGGCCGCTGAAGAAAACATCGACGAAACCAGACCGGCGTCGCGGCGGAAACGGGCTGCTCCTGCAAAGTCCTGATCAGGACAGCCGCCCCTTTCTGCCAGCATGGAGACGTCTTCAGGCTGGCAGGCGTGGCGTGGCGTGGCTTACCGCATTGTGGCGTTTACTCGGCCGCGGGGCCGGTGAAGGCCTCGATGAGCACATCCTTGTCATAGGGCTTGCTGACAGTCCGTGCATCTGCGATTTCCTTGGGAATATCGGCATTTTCGCCATACCCCGAAGCAAAAACAAACGGCACGTTCTGCGCGCGCAGGCGAAGGGCGACGGGATAACTGGTTTCCGAACCAAGGTTGATATCCAGCAGCGCAAAGTCGAAGACAGCCGTTCGCCCGTCGATTTCAGCCAATGCGGATTTAACGTCCGAGACAACGCAGACCTCCTGGCTGCCCAGGGCCTCGAAGATGCCTTCCGCGTCCATGGCGATGATCAGGTTGTCCTCGACGATCAGCACCGAACGCGGCGCATCGAAGTTGCGGGTGACCGAAGTGCCCCGCGCGTTCGGCACGACATAGTCGGCATGCCCCTGTTCGACGAAATTTTCCGGAATTCGAAACGACGCCTTCACCCCGCTCAGGGCGTAGGTGACCTCGGCCACGCCTTTCAACTCGAACGGAATGGTTCGCTCGATGATGGTGGACCCGAACCCGCGCCGTTCGGGGGCCTGGACCGGAGGGCCGCCCATCTCGGACCAGGAAATCAGGAGACCACCCCGGTCGTCGAGTGTCAGATCGATCTCGATCCTGCCCTGCTCGACGGAAATCGCGCCGTATTTGGCGGAATTGGTGATCATCTCGTGCATGACGAGCGCCATGGAAGAAAAGGCCTGCGGGTTCAGCAGAACCTCCGGCCCCTTCACGGAAATCCGGTCCATCCTGTCGGACAGATAGCTTTCCACCTCGGTTTCGACAAGACTTGAAAAAGAGGCCGCGGACCAGTTGTTGCGGGTGATCTGGTCATGCGCACGGGCAAGCGACCGCACCCGGCTGTCGAGTTTTCTGACAAATTCCTCGGTCGTGCGCGCGCCGGCTTCGGTCTGGGAAATGAGACCGCGGACAAGACCGAGAATATTGCGCACCCGGTGGTTGAGCTCCGCGATCAGAAGCTCCTGCTTCTCGTTCGCGGCCTTTCTTTCCCGGCCGGCCTCATCGGCCATGCGCAAAACGACTTCCAGCAGCATGATGCGCAGTTGAGAGGCGGCTCTCAAATCGGATGACGTCCATTCCGCGCTCTGGTCCCGGACCGTTTCCTGCCAGACTTCAAAGCTTTTGCGGGGTGTCAGCCGGGCTCCGAGAGGTCCGGAGATCACGGGTTTTTCCGGATTTCCCGCCCAGTTGACGGACTGCACGAGTTCCTCGCGGAAAAACAGGATGTAATCCCGGGGAGACCGGGAAATCGGGATCGACAGGACACCGGCAACGGTCCTGTTGCCGGTGTCCCAGCCGCTGATAAGGGACGAAATGTGGTGTGATACGAAGACCTCGTTTCCCGACCGCTCGATCAGGTAGTCGCAAAGATCCCGGATCTTTTCGTCATCTGGCGCAGTTCCCGTCTTCAGGATGGCCGCCTCCTGGACGACGGCGAACCCGTCGGCGTTCAGGATGTCGCAAAATGCCTGGGCCGAGGATGTCAGAAGCGACGGCGACTGCGTCTCCGATGTCAGGCTGCGGGAAATGTCTGCGGTCAGGCTGGCAATACGCTCGTCGTTGCCCCTGTCTTCGGCGATCAGGCGCGCCTGAAGGATGAGTGACAGCATCTGTCCGAACAGCAGCGCGCAGTTGCGTTGCCGCATGCTTGGCACCAGAGGCCCGTTGTGATGACAGGCGATCAGCCCCCACAGGCTACCGTTGACAATGACGGAAATGGACATGGACGCCCCGACGCCCATGTTGCGCAGGTACTCCAGATGGATCGGCGACACGGATCTGAGACGGCTGCCGGAAAGATCGATCGGCGGCTGGCTGTCCGGTTCTGCCCGATGAAGGATCCCGTTTCCGTCATCCGACACGTCGGCAATCAGCCGGATCGGATTTTCGATGTAGAGTGCCCGGGCCTGTTTGGGGATATCCGTCGCGGGATAACGAAGGTTCAGAAACGGCGTCATGTCCGATTGCTTCGCTTCGGCCACGACCTCCCCGCAGCCATCGGGGGCGAACTTGTAGAACATTGTCCGGTCGAACCCGGTAATCGACTTGATGAACCTTGCCGTATGCGACTGGATGGCATCGATGTCGGGAAGATCGGCCATCCGGTCGACAGCGATACGGACATTGACGGTGTCGTTCGCGGCCCCTTCCAGAGAGGCCGCCGGTTCGAACTCCATGATGACGTTGGATTCGATGATATGGACCGAAACGTCGAACCGGCGGTCCGTGGCCGCAAGTTTCAGGCCGTAGGCCACCTCCACGCCCTTGTGGGGCTGGAGAAACTGAAGCCGGTTCCGGATTTCATGAATACTGTCGGCGGGCACGAATTCGAGGACCGGCCGGCCGAGCACGGCTGCCGGTTCGACGGGCAGGAAATCGCTTATATTCTCGGAAACATGCGACACGATCCAGTCCGGGGTCACCGCGAGAAGAAACCCGAAGGACTGCACTTTCCCCAGAAGGTGTATCGGCTCGCGATCACAATTGGTCAGGTCAACCTTGTCCAACTAAATCTACCTCGTCGCTATTTTCCCGTTCCAGCACCTGAAGGTAGGTTCCGAACAATTGCTGTGCAGCCAGGCACGCCCGTTCGCAGTTCTCGGTAGAATTGTCATGAGCTGCGAGCCAGGCCAAAAAAGATTTCCACAAGCCGCATCCCCTGCCATGGGCCAGAAACTCGGCGGGCAGGTCTGGAGCCGCGCGGTCCAGAAGCGCATGCATTTGCGCCGCCCCGAGCCGCGCCCCCTCAAGGACATAGCAAATTCCGGCCACCGAGCATCCCGCGTTCAGATAAGGCAGGTCCTGTTCGCCGGGAACAGCGTGCCCCAATCCCTGCAGATCGCGCAGCAGCGCTCCGGTCCTCAAACGATTGCTGAAATCGGGGAGGGATCTGAAGTCATCGGTCCCCGCAAGCCACCTCTCCGCTCCGGGCAGCACCGCGGCCTGAAGGTTCAAGAACCGCTCGTACCCGGCCCGGGTCGTGACAGGGTTTTGCGAGATCGTGCGGTCCAGGCGGGTGTGCAGTTGAGCGGTCCCTTCCCTCAAGACACTCAGCAGGTGCATCTTCACAGTAATCCGATTTTCCTTGTCATTCCGCGAGAGCTTCACGCAGGTTCCCGAACGACCTTCGGCCGCAATGTGCATTCCTGATCCCGGCGCGAACAGGCAATACCGTGTTCTGATGAGAGTTCAACAGGAAATCCTGACCTTCAAGCTCCACTTTACCTGCCCGGTCACTCCGCTGGTGATCAGGGCGTTTCCGGTGTGCTCACGCGGAAGGGGAGAGACAGCCTGAAAGGGAACACAAGGCGGGTCCGTCCGGCAAGCGGCGCCAGACGGGACCCGTCAATTCTTGTCCTCCGGCAATTCAGGCAGCGGAAACACGGCTATCCCTTCCTCGGCGAGCGCTTCCGCGTCCCTGGGAGAGGTTTCGCCGTAAATGCTGCGCTCTTGCGCCTCGCCGGAATGGATCTTGCGGGCCTCGGAAGCAAATCTCTCGCCGACATTCTCCGAATTCTCGACGATGCGCGCCCGGGCTATCCGCAGCGCTTCGAGGATTTCCTTCTGCTGAAAGTCCTTCGGCAGGAGGGCGGAGGAGCGCTTCCCAGCCGATGGCGCGGCAACCGCAGGCTCCGGTGTCGCCGGCGTCTCCGGTGCCTGCATTTCCTCCCGGGCCGCGCCGACCAGGGCTTCCTTTTTCCTGGCCGTGGACACGGCGGGAGCCATCAGGCTCTTGCGCACATCGGTCGTGCCGCACACCGGGCAGGCGACCAGGTCGCGGCTGCGCTGAGCATCAAAATCTCCGGAATTCCGGAACCAACCCTCGAATGCATGCGCATCGTCACAAACAAGCGTGTATTTGATCACGCATGTAACTCCTCAAGGCCTTCGGCAACGTGGCAGGCAAAATCCCGCTCATTCGCGATGGCGGGGATCCGGCCACGCGCCTTCACCGCATTTTCCGTGTCGATTTCGGCCAGCACATGGCCAGGAGCATCTCCGTCCAGTTCCGCGATCACCTGCCCCCAGGGATCGACGATCAGGCTGTGCCCGTAAGTCTCCCGCCCGTCCTCATGGAGGCCGCCCTGCGCCGCCGAAACCACATAGGCACCGTTCTCGATGGCACGGGCACGCTGGAGCACATGCCAGTGGGCTTCGCCGGTCTGGCGGGTGAAGGCCGCCGGCGCGGTCAGGACCTGGGCACCCTGACGGGCCTGGGTCCGGAAAATCGCCGGAAAGCGAACGTCGTAGCACACGGCCATGCCGATCCTGGCGAACGGCAGGTCTGCGATCACGCTGCGGGTTCCCGGCTCGTAGGTCGCCGATTCCCGCCAGCTTTCACCATTGGGCAGATCGACATCGAACATGTGGATCTTGTCGTAGGTGGCCATAACCGACCCGTCCGGTCCGATGAGGAAGGCGCGGTTGGCGACCTTGCCGCCGCCGGCAAGAACCGCGAGAGATCCCAGATGCAGATAGACCTTCAGTTCGGAGGCAAGTCTGATCGCCATTTTCAGGAACGGGTCCGAGCCGGCGACCGAGATCCTCTCGAGCAGTTCGTCCCGGGTCCGGACCAGCACGTTCGACATTTCCGGCGTCTGGATGTATCGCGCACCGTCCTGCGCGGCCGAGCGGATCAGGCTCTCCGCCGCCTCGGCATTGTCTGAAAGTGTCTTGCCGCTGCGCAGTTGAACACATGCTGCCGTGAATAAGGCCATTCGACCGCCTTCTCCGCTGGGTCACGATATCGTGACAGTAAATCAGGACGCGAGCAGGGCGTCCAGCTTGCCGGCGCGCTCCAGGGCGTGCAACTCGTCGCAGCCGCCAACATGCGTGGCACCAACGAAGATCTGCGGAAAAGTTGACTGTCCGCCGGCCTTCTGCACCATTTCCTTGCGCAGGCCCGGGTCGAAAGTGGCGTCGTGTTCCTTGTAGGCGGCGCCCTTTTTGTCCAGCAGCCGCTTGGCCGCCGTGCAAAATCCGCAAAGCTGGCGTGTGTAGATAACAACTTCAGCCATCAGGTCCGGTCCTTTCACCGTGGCAGGCGGCGCTGTTTCCAGGAACAGGCACGCCTTTCAAACCGGCCTTATATGCGTGCGTCCGGCGCAAACTCAAGAGTTTGCAGACACCTTACTGAAAATCAGACCCCGCGCCCGTGCGGCTGGCCGGGTCCACAAGCGCAAAGGTGAGCACGTCGACCGACACGGCGCCGGCGCCAAGCAGCGCTCTGGTGCAGGCCGCCACCGTGGAACCGGTGGTCAGCACATCGTCGATCAGGACCACGGGCCGACCGGCGACCCCATCGGCCCGGCTGCTGTCGAGGGTGAAGGCCGACCGAACATTGCGTTGACGATCCTTTGCGGTCAGTCCGACCTGCTGGCGGGTGCGCTTGTGCCGCCTGAGCAACCGCGGTTCGAAGCGGCCGCCGCCCTCGCGGGCAATCTCCCTTGCCAGGTCCGCAGCCTGGTTGAAACGCCGCGACAGCAGCCGCGACCAATGCAGGGGAACCGGGACAAGCAGGCTGTTCCTGTCCAGGAGTTCCCCGCCGGACCGCACCATCCAGCGGGCCATGGGCCGGGCAAGTTCGCGGCGCCGGGAGAACTTCAGCGACAGGACCAATTGCCGGGCCGGCCCGTCATAAAAGGCGACCGACCGCAACCGGTCGAACAGGGGCGGCGCGGCAATGGCCTGCGGGCTCCACGCGCCTTCGCCCACGTCATAGGCAAAGGGCTTGCCGAGCCTGTGGCACCAGGGCCGTTCCAGAAACGGCATCTCCCGCCAGCAGTCCGCACACAGCCCCTGTTCACAGGCGACCCGCGCGTCGCAGCAGGGGCACCGCCGCGGCAGGATGAAGTCCAGCGCGGCGCCCGGCACGATTGCGCGCATTTCCAGAAGTCTCCGGCCGACGGACTGCAACACCACCTCCCGCGTTCAGACCGATCCTCACCGGGACCCTACCACACGCCCGTGAAATTCCGGGATCGCCCCTGTGCCGGGGCGTCCGCGCGGCGACACGTCCTTTGACGCCGGCGGCCGGATACCATATGTGACCGCCATGGTATCGAACCGCCGGGTGACCCGTGAGCGCACAGCCTGATCTATTTGACCGCGACCTTCTCGTGAGCCGCCGCCTGCGCGCCCTCAGGGGCGCAAAAGCGGGAGCCGACTTTCTCCTTCAGGCTGTCGCCGAGGATCTTCACGACCGTCTCCTCCTGGTCAACCGGCGCTTTCAGACCGCTGTGGATCTGGGCGGCCATACCGGCCGCATTGCGAGGGCAATCCGCGACACCGGCAAGGCCGAAACCGTCCTGAGGGCAGATCTCTTCGCCGCCGACCCCGGCCTCTCGCCGCCCGGCCTGGTCTGCGATGACGCCCTGCTGCCGTTCCGCGACAGGTCGCTCGATCTGATCGTTTCGGCGCTCAACCTGCAATTTGTCAACGACTTGCCGGGCAGTCTGGTTCAGATCCGGCGCGCCCTGGTTCCCGACGGCCTGTTTCTGGCGACATTGCCGGGCGCCGGCACGCTTTCGGAACTGCGCGACAGTCTGACCCGCGCCGAGCTGGACATCCGGGGCGGGGCCGCGGCCCGGGTCCTTCCATTCGCCGACACGCGCGATCTCGGCAGCCTGTTGCAGAGGGCCGGCTTTGCCCTGCCCGTGACGGATGTCGATACCTTCACGGTGCGCTACGATACGATGTTCGCACTGATGACCGATCTCAGGTCGATGGGCGCGACCAGCATCCTGAAGGACCGCAGCCGCACGCCACTGCCGCGCGCTGTCCTCATGCGCGCCGCCGAGCTTTACGCCGCCAACCACGCCGATCCGGATGGCCGTATCCGCGCCACCTTCTCGCTTGTGACCCTGTCGGGATGGGCGCCTCACGACAGCCAGCAAAAGCCCTTGCGCCCCGGATCCGCCAAGACCCGGCTGGCCGACGCACTCGGAGTCCGGGAAACAAAAATTCCGGACTAGGTCCCGGTTTCCCGGGCGAGCATGAAATGATGTGAGGAGGCGTGTGCGCCATCAAGGCGCGCAATTTCAGGAAATACGCTGCATTTTCAGAGCTTGCGCCACTGGGAGGCGGTGTCAGTCGCTTCCTGCGCCGACGCTCAGGGCAGAGACAACGGCACCGAAAATATCGTCTCTCATGGTCTCGCCGATGATCCCCAGGGCGCCGATCACGACGATACTGATAAACCCGACGATCATGCCGTATTCCAGAGCCGTGGCGCCGCGTTCGTCGCGAAGGAAGCGGACGGCAAGGCGTCTGGCTGGTTCGAAATCGATCGACCCGTTTTTCAATTCAATCACTCCCTGCCCGGCATGCGCGCGCCGTCAAACCGCTTCCATCAGATGGGGAATGAGCGGTTCGTCGGCAGCCGGCATCGCATAGTCCCTCAGCCGGGCTGCCCGCACCCACTTCAGGGCCTGGTTCTCGCGGCCCTGTGGCATTCCAGTCCATCTTCGGCAGATGAACAATGGCATAAGCAGGTGAAAATCCTCGTAAGAGTGGCTGGCGAAGGTCAGCGGCGCCAGACACGCCTCGTTAACCTCGATGCCCAGTTCCTCGTCGAGTTCGCGGATCAAAGTCTCTTCGGGGCGCTCGCCCGCTTCGATCTTGCCGCCCGGAAACTCCCACAAACCCGCCATGGATTTGCCTTCCGGCCTCTGGGCCAACAGGATACGGCCATCGGTATCGACAAGGGCGCAGGCGGCGACAAGCACAATCTTGGTCATGGGAAGTAGTCCGAATTTGAGGCGCCGGTGCAACGCGGCCTTAACCACGCTTCACGATATATCGTGAAATTCGCGAAGGCCTGTCAGCTTCTGTAGTCGCCGTTGATGGCCACGTATTCCTTGGTGAGGTCGCAGGTCCACACCGACGCCTGGCCCGTTCCAAGACCCAGATCGATGCGGATGACGATGTCCTCTTCCTTCATGACCGCGGACGCGGCGTCCTCGCTGTAGGCGGCATCCCGCTCGCCCTCGACCGCCACCCGTACGTCGCCGAACCAGATCGCCAGCCGGTCCCGGTCCGCCGGTTCGCCGGCCTTGCCGACCGCCATCACCACACGGCCCCAGTTGGCATCCTCACCGGCAATCGCTGTCTTGACCAGCGGCGAATTGGCGACCGACAGGGCAATCTTCTTCGCAGACGGATCGCTTTCGGCGCCCTCCACGCGGATTTCGACGAATTTGCGGGCGCCTTCGCCGTCCCGGACAATCTGGTGGGCCAGATCGATCATCACGTCGCCCAGCGCGGCGCGCAGCACGGCCACGCGCGGATCGTCCAGGGCGGTCACCGGTTCAATGCCGTCTGCGGCGGCAGCTCCTGTGGCGAACAGGAGAACCGTGTCGGATGTGGATGTGTCGCTGTCGACCGTCACCGCGTTGAAACTGCCATCCACCTCGCCACTCAGCAGCGCCTGCAGCACGTCTGCGGCGACCGGTGCATCGGTGAAGATGAAGGACAGCATTGTGGCCATGTCCGGCGCGATCATTCCGGCGCCCTTGGCAATGCCGTTTATGGTCACACCGACACCGTCGATCTCGGCGCTGGCGGTGGCGACTTTCGGATAGGTGTCCGTGGTCATGATCGCCCTGGCGGCATCCAGCCAGCCGGCGCTGCCCTGACCGGCTTTCAGATCATCGACCACACTGCTGAATTTTTCCGCGGCAAGCGGTTCGCCGATCACGCCGGTCGAGGCGAGAAAGATCTCCGCTTCGGAACAGTCCAGCGCCGTCGACACGATTTGCGCGGACAGCTCGACGGCGGCCTTGCCCTTCTTGCCGGTGAACGCGTTGGCGTTGCCGGAATTGACCAGCAGGGCCCGCGCCTTGCCGCCACCCGTGCGGTCCTTGCACCAGTCCACCGGCGCGGAAGAACATTTCGAACGCGTGAAGACACCGGCAATCGCCGTCCCTTCCGCGACCGTTGCCAGAAGGACATCGGTCCGGCCCTTGTATTTTATGCCCGCAGCAGCGGTGGCAAACTGCACACCCCGGATCTCCGGCATCTCGGGATAGGATTTGGGGGCAAGGGGCGAAACGGTGGTCGACATCGAAGCAATCCAGGTCAATAGGTCAGGTTAAGTCCCTAGCCACAAGCGCGGGACAAGCGCAAGCCTTTTCAACCAGGCACCGTTCCTGGTCACCGGATGAAAAAACCCGGCAGCCGGGGGCTGCCGGGTCGCGATCGCACGTGCTTGCGCGCGTTTATTCGCTCTTCGCGTCGTCCGCCGGGGCTTCAGCCGGGGCTTCCTGCTGCGGCTGGTCGAGGTTTTCATCCAGGATCTCGATGGTGAACCGGTCCTTGAGTTCAGCCAGCTGGACATCGTAGCGTTCCCGCATCAGCTGCTGGCGCAGTCCGTCGGCAACGGCTTCCAGAGCCGGTTTTTCCTGGCGGCGCTTGTCTTCGAGCTTGATGACATGCCAGCCGAACTGGGTCTCCACGGGCGTGCTGGTGTAGCTGCCCGTATCCAGGGCCAACGCGGCTTCCTCGAAGGCCGGCACCATCTGCCCCTTGGCGAAGTAGCCGAGGCTGCCGCCGTTGGGGCCCGTCGGTCCCGTTGACTTTTCCCGGGCCAGCTCGGCGAAGTCCGCGCCGCCGTCAAGCGCCTTGATGATCTCTTCGGCCTCGGCCTTTTCCTTGACCAGGATGTGCCGGGCATTCAGTTCTTCCGGACCTTCGTAATCCGCGAACTGCTTGTCGTAAGCCGCTTTCAGGTCGTCATCGGACACATCGCCGTTGATTTTCTGGGCCAGGTAGGCATTGCGCAGGCTGCGCAGCTCCAGGAAGTCCACCTGCTTCTGGAAGTCAGGATCCTTGTCGAGGCCCTCCGCACGCGCAGCCTGGGCCATCAGTTCCATGTCGACCATGACGTCGAGAAGAATCTTGCGCCACTGGGCCGGCGGAAACCGCTGCAATTCCTGACCAAGATCCTTGGCGGCAAAAGCAATGTCTGCTTCCGTGATCTCCGCGTCGCCGACCTTTGCGACCACGTCGCCGGGTTCGGCGGCGGACAGCGAGACGGATCCGAGCGACAGGGCCAGAAAGGAAACGGCAAGCGCCCGGGCCGGCCCGCGCATCGAAATTCGGAACATGAGAAGTCCTTTACCTTTAGGAACAGTAATCTTTCTTCCCTCGATCAGGGAGGGCGTGGCTACATTGCGCATTCCTGCGGCGTTGACAAGCATACAGCCCCCTCTTATCTCTCGGGCGTTCTGGCTTGCGGGCCGGGATGGCATCTTTTCGGCCGCGTTTGCCGGCCAGCGCATTGCGTTCGGTGGCAACGTGGACAGCAATTGAGACGATTTCATGGGCAGGCGCCGGATTGCCGTTCGGCGCCGCCCCTTAGGGAAGGACCGCCACATGGCTGGCCTTGGCGCATTAGCACGTAAGATTTTCGGTTCGGCTAACGACCGGAAGGTAAAGGCATTTCGAGCAACGGTCGATCAGATCAACGAATTGGAGCCGGACCTTCAGGCTCTGTCGGATGATGCCCTCAGGGCCCGCACGGTGGAATTCCGCGAGCAACTGAAAAATGGCGCGAAACCGGATGACCTCCTCGTGCCGGCCTTTGCCACGGTGCGCGAGGCCGCCAGGCGCGCACTCGGACAGCGCCACTACGATGTTCAGCTGATCGGCGGCATGGTGCTGAATTCGGGCCAGATCGCCGAAATGCGCACCGGTGAGGGCAAGACGCTTGTCGCCACGGCGCCGGTCTATCTCAATGCACTGACCGGCAAGGGCGTCCACGTGGTCACCGTGAACGACTATCTGGCCCAGCGCGACAGCGAATGGATGGGCCAGGTCTACAAGTTCCTCGGCCTTTCGGTCGGCTGCATCACCCACGGCCTGTCCGACGAGGAACGGCGCGCGGCCTATGCCGCCGACGTGACCTACGGCACCAACAACGAATTCGGCTTCGACTACCTGCGTGACAACATGAAGCATGACCGCGAATCGATGGTTCAGCGGGATCATGCCTACGCCATCGTGGATGAGGTCGACTCGATCCTGGTCGACGAGGCCCGGACCCCGCTGATCATTTCCGGTCCCCTCGAGGACCGTTCGGAATTCTACAACACGGTCGATGCATTCATTCCGCATCTGACCGACGAGGATTTCGAACTCGACGAAAAGCAGCGCTCCGCGGCCTTCACCGAAGCCGGCAACGAGAAGCTCGAGAAGCTGCTCGGCGAGGCTGAACTGCTGAAGGGCGAGTCGCTCTATGACGTCGAGAACGTCTCCATCGTGCATCACCTGCAGCAGGCCCTGAAGGCGCACAAGCTGTTCCAGCGCGACAAGGACTATATCGTCCGCAATGACGAAGTCGTCATCATCGACGAGTTCACCGGCCGCATGATGCCTGGCCGGCGCTTCTCGGAGGGCCTGCACCAGGCGCTCGAAGCCCGCGAGAAGGTCCGGATCCAGCCGGAAAACCAGACGCTCGCCTCGATCACGTTCCAGAACTACTTCCGCATGTACGGCAAGCTGGCCGGCATGACCGGCACGGCCTCGACAGAAGCCGACGAATTCGCCGACATCTACAAGCTCGAGGTCGTCGAGATCCCGACCAATGTCACCGTCAGCCGGATCGACGACGACGACGAGGTCTACCGGACCGTTCAGGAAAAGTTCAACGCGATCGCCTTGCTGATCGACGACTGCAAGCAGCGCGGCCAGCCGATCCTGGTCGGCACGACATCGATCGAAAAGTCCGAGATGCTGGCTGAGCTTCTCAAGACCCACGGCTACAAGCAGATCGACCTGTCCGATCCGGCCGCCTTTGCCGCGGCTCAAAAGAAAGAGGACGGCAAGTCCAAGGTTTTCGCGGTGCTGAATGCCCGCTATCACGAGCAGGAAGCCTTCATCGTGGCCCAGGCGGGTCTGCCTGGCGCGGTCACCATCGCAACCAACATGGCCGGTCGCGGTACCGACATCCAGCTTGGCGGCAATGCCGACATGCAGATCGAAATGGAGCTCGGCGACATGCCGGCGGGCCCCGATCGGGATGCCAGGGAAACCGCGATCCGGGCCGAGGTCCAGAACCTCAAGCAGAAGGCGCTTGAGGCAGGCGGTCTCTACGTCATCGGCACCGAGCGTCACGAAAGCCGGCGGATAGACAACCAGCTGCGCGGCCGCTCCGGCCGTCAGGGCGATCCGGGCCACTCCAAGTTCTTCCTGTCGCTCCAGGACGACCTGATGCGCATCTTCGGCTCCGAACGCATGGACTCCATGCTGCAGAAGCTCGGTCTGGAGGAAGGTGAAGCGATCATCCACCCCTGGATCAACAAGGCGCTGGAGAAGGCGCAACAGAAGGTCGAGGCGCGCAATTTCGACATCCGCAAGAACCTTCTGAAGTTCGACGATGTCATGAACGACCAGCGCAAGGTGGTCTTCGATCAGCGCATCGAACTGATGGACAGCGACGCCATCCAGGACGCGGTTTCCGACATGCGCCACGATGTGATCGAAGGCCTTGTCAGCAGTCACATCCCCGAACGGGCCTATCCGGAGCAGTGGGACACGGAGGGCCTGCAGGAAGAGGTTCGCAAATACCTGAACCTCGACCTGCCCATCAAGGACTGGGCCGCGGAAGAAGGCATCGCCGACGAAGAGGTCAAGGATCGCCTGCTCAAGACCGCGGACGAGGCGATGGCGCAGAAAGTCGCCAAATACTCGCCGGACATCATGCGTCAGGTGGAAAAGGCGGTCCTGCTGCAGACCCTCGACAATCTGTGGCGCGAGCATCTGGCCAACCTCGATCACCTGCGCTCGGTGGTCGGCTTCCGCGGTTATGCCCAGCGCGACCCGCTGCAGGAATACAAGACGGAAGCCTTCACCCTGTTCGAATCCATGCTGGCGCAGCTCCGCCAGATGACCACCGCCCAGTTGCTGCGCGTCGAACTGGTCACCGAACAGCCCCCGCAGATGCCGGAAGAGCCGGAAATGCACGCCCATCACATCAACCCGCTCACCGGGGAAGACGAGATGGCACTTGCCGACAGCCAGGTCGGCCGTTCCGGCCAGCGTGATCCGGAAAATCCTGCTACGTGGGGCAAGGTCGGCCGGAACGAAGCCTGCCCCTGCGGCTCGGGCAAGAAATACAAGCACTGCCACGGCGCTCTCGTCTGACCGCCGGACAGCATTGCGACATGAAAGGCCAGTCCTGTCATCGGGCTGGCCTTTTTCATTTTTTTACGGCAGGTTGCGCCCACTGAAACGAGCTGAGCCACACATGAACGCACCCGCCGCCTCGAGCGTCTACATCTCCCGCCGGGAAGCCGCGCGTCCCGCCGCGCCCCTGCTGAGCATCATCGTGCCGGTCTTCAACGAGGAGGAGGTCATCGACCATTTCCTCGCCGCGACCCGGCCAGTGCTGGAGCAGACCGGACTGGCCTACGAATACGTGTTCATCGACGACGGCAGCCGGGACCGGACAGCGGATATCCTGACCCGGGAACTGGCCGCGGGACTTCCGGGCCGCCTTCTGGGACTGTCGCGCAACTTCGGCAAGGAGGCCGCTCTTTCCGCCGGGCTGGAAGCGGTCAGGGGCGATATTGCCGTCATCATCGACGTCGACCTGCAGGACCCGCCGGACCTGATCCCGCAGATGCTGGACGGGTGGCGCGCGGGCTACGATGTGGTCTACGGACTTCGGGTGGACCGCACCTCCGATACACTCATGAAGCGCTCGACCGCAGGCATGTTCTACCGGTTGTTCAACCGGCTCGCCCATATCGACATGCCCGCCAATGCCGGCGATTTCCGTCTGATCGACCGGGACGTCATCGACGCGTTGCTGCGCCTGCCGGAACGCAACCGGTTCATGAAGGGCCTGTTCGCCTGGGTCGGCTTTCCGGCCATGGCACTGCCCTATGAACGTCCGCCGCGCAAGGCCGGCACGGGCAAGTTCAACTACTGGAAGCTCTGGAACTTCGCACTGGATGGCCTGACCGGTTTCACCACGCTGCCCCTGCGGGTCTGGTTCTACGGCGGCGCCCTGATTTCGCTCGGTGCCTTTGCCTATGCGCTCTACCTGATCCTGAGCGTCTTCCTTTCGGGTGTCGATGTGCCCGGCTATGCGTCACTGATGGTGGCGCTGCTGTTTTTCTCCGGCGTTCAGCTGTTGTCGATCGGCATGATCGGCGAATACATCGCGCGCCTCTTCAACGAAGCCAAGCAGAGGCCGGTCTATATCCTGCAGGACGTGATCGAAAGCGGTCCATCCGCTGCAGCAGAGCCGGAAACAGGCGCCGGAACGGGCCGGGCCGGTAATGCCAGGTAACGCCCGGCGCCAGACCCTGAAGACGGAAACGGCGGCCGTCGGCAAATTCGCGATTGTCGGCGCCCTGGCCACCCTGACCCATGCCCTTGTCGCGGCGGGGTTGCTGCAATCCGGGATGCTGACAGCCTTTCCGGCGAACATCTGCGGGTTTCTGACCGCCTTTTCCGTCTCGTTCAGCGGTCACTATTTCTGGAGCTTCTCACACCTGCGCCAGGACGGCACGGCGCTGAAAAGCATGACCCGCTTCCTGGTCATCGCCGTGGCGGGCTTTGCACTCAATTCCTTCGTGCTGGCCCTCTGGCTCGAACTGACACCCTGGCCGGACCTTGTGGGTCTGCTGGTCTCGATCGCGATCGTCCCGGCCCTTTCCTTCCTCGGTGCGCGGTTGTGGGCCTTTTCCCACCGGCCGGCCGAAACCTGACCCTGGCGAGACCCGAAATGACCCCGGCACGCGCGGCAATCTGGTATTGCGGACTGGTCTGCCTCCTCTTCGCACTTGTGCCCAGCCTGACCTTTCCGACACCGCCACTCGACGTTGTCGAGGGCTTCGCATGGGGCCGGGAACTCCAGCTCGGATACACCAAACACCCACCGATGCAGGCCTGGCTGCTGGAACTCACCTACCGCCTGACCGGCGGCGGCACGTTCGGCGGCTACTGGCTGAGCGCTTTTTGCGCCGCCGCCGGCTACCTCCTGGTCTGGCGGCTCGCCAGGCGCCTCGGGCTGTCGGACCGGCAGGCGTTCTGGGCGGTCGTGCTGACCAGTGTCACGTTCTACTTCACCCTGCCGATGCCCGAATTCAATCCCAACATCCTGCAGGTTCCGGTCTGGGCCGGCATGATGCTGCTTTTTCACAGGGCTCTGGAAAAGGGCCGCCTGAGCGACTGGATCCTGCTCGGCGCGCTCGCTGCCTTCGGGCTCTACACGAAGTATTTCGTCCTGCTGCTGATCGGCACCATCGGCCTTTACACGCTGGTATTCGCCGATGCGCGGCGCATTGTGTTCACCGCCGGACCCTGGGTCTGCGCGCTGGTCTGTGCCGGTCTGACGGTGCCGCATGTCCTGTGGCTGATCGAGACGGATTTCCTGACGCTGCACTATGCGGCCAGCCGCAGCAAGGCCGCGCAATCGCTGCTCGACCACGCGGTCAATCCGGTGAATTTCCTGGGCGCGCAGATCGGCAACCATGCCGGTCTGTTTCTGGTCGTTCTCGCGGGGCTCGGCTGGACGACCCTGAGTCGTTTCTGCTCGTCCAGAAAACAGTCCGTCACCCGGCTTGCGCCGCTTCAGAACCGTTTCCTGCTCTGGTTCGCCTTCGTGCCGCTGGCGGTGGTCCTGTTCGCCTCCGCGCTCACCGGCGGCGAGTTCGAACACATGTGGGGCACGCCGATGTTCGTGCTGTCGGGAATTTTGACCGTCAGATATCTTGCCGTGCCGGCGATATGGGCTTTTCCCCGCAGGGCGATGGCGGCGGCAATCGCGATCCAGGCGATCTTTCTGGGCGTGCTTCTCGGTCAGGCACTGCTGGAGCCCCACTGGAAGCAGAAACAGACACGGCTCCACTATCCGGGCAAGGCCATCGCCGCGGATCTGGCCCACATCTGGAAAACGGAAACCGGGACGGAGCTTGCCTATGTCGCAGGCGATATGTGGTCCGCAGCCAACGTGACCCTGTTCGCCCCCGGGCGGCCGTCCATGTTCTACCGGCACAATCTGATGCTGAGCCCCTGGATCGACCCGCAAGACGTCCAGGACAAGGGCCTGATGATTGTCTGGCGGGGAGACCGGGAGACGCCGGAGAGCGACATGAGCGCACTTTATCCGGGCGCCACGCGCGACGGCTCCAGGTCGTTCCGCTACAGCACTCCGGCGGATCTGCCAGAGGCCATCGTCAACTGGATCGTCGTTCCACCGGGCAAGGTCACCCTGCCGCCTGTGAAATGACTCCAGGCCGCTGCCACGGGTGGAAACCGGGGTCAAAGATCTCTACCTTTGCGCCATGATCAGTATGGCGGAAATTGACGGCATCGAAGACTGGCTGATCGGCCAGGCCCTCGGCGCACCGGACATGGCGGCGATGTTCGGCGAAATGTGCGAACGTTTGCGCCGGTGCAACGTACCGGTCGACAGGGCCATGCTCGCCTGGTCGACACTGCACCCCCTGATCGAGGCCGAAATTGCGTTCTGGGAGAGCGGCAACGCCGTCCAGTACGAAAGGATCCCACATTCCGACGAGGACACCGAGGACTGGCTGCAAAGCCCTGTGCGCGCGGCCCTGATCAGCGGGGAACCGATGCTGCGCCGGCGGCTGGCCGGCGCCAATGCTCCGCAGGAATTTCCGCTGCTCGAAAATCTCTCCGCCTCGGGCTACACGGATTATCTGGTCATACCGACCGCTTTCGAAATCCCGGCCATCCCGAGCGAGTTCACTTCCACCGGCATTGTCGTCAGTTGGTCGACACGCGACGACAACGGATTTTCCGACGAGGCCCTGACGGCGATCCGGTACATTCAAAAACGGCTTGCCCTCGCCGCCCGCGCGACCATTGAAGGACAGATCAGCAAGACCATCGCCGAGACCTATCTGGGCACGATCGCCGGCAACAAGGTTCTCAGCGGTCAGATCCGGCACGGGGACGGAGAGACCATCGACGCGGTGATCTATTACAGCGACATGCGCAATTCGACGGCCATCGCCGAGTTTCTCGGACCCGACGCCTATCTGACATTTCTGAACACCTATTTCGAGGCAACCGCCGGCGCCATCCTGGACAAAGGCGGCGAAGTGCTCGACTTCATCGGCGATGCCGTCCTGGGCGTGTTCCCGATCGGCCGGCAGGGCCTTGACCAGGCCGTCAGTCAGGCCCTTTCGGCGGCGGATGAGACCCGCAGTCGGCTGCGGGCCCTCAACAGCGATCCGTCGCTGGCCCATCCCCTGAAAGCCGGCATCGCCCTCTCGGTCGGTTCGGTGATGTTCGGCAATATCGGCGTTGCCAGCAGGCTGACCTTTTCCGTGATCGGCCAGACGGTCCATGCCGCCGCCCGCATCGAAAGCCTCACCAAGTCCGTCGGAACCGATGTCCTCATGACGGAGGATGTCGCCCGGCTGGCCGCCGCCAGATCCAGACCGGTCGGCTCCTTCGAACTCAGCGGCTTCACGGACCCGCAGCCGCTTTTTTCCCTGGACGGGGCACCCCGTCCCGATAGATCCTGAAGCCCCTCATTTCAAACGCCTCAAAACAGCAGGAATCATGACAGACCAAAGCTCCGACGCTCCAATGCATCTGCCGGTCCGGGACCAGGCGTCGACAGACCCGGACACAGGTGCCCCGATCGTGCTTCTGCACGGCTTTGGCGGTGACAAGCAGACCTGGATCAACATCCAGACGGGTCTTGCGTCCGCAAAGCGGTCGCTTGCTTTCGATCTCCCGGGTCATGGCGATGCGCTCGGCTGGCCGCGGATCGGCAACGCCGGCGTGTCGGCCAAGGCCGTGGCACGGTCCCTGGAAGCCCTCGGCCTGACACGGGTACACCTGGTCGGCCATTCCATGGGCGGCGCGATCGCCGCACTGATCGCCCTGCGCGATCCGGAGCTGGTCGCCAGCATGACCTTGCTTGCTCCGGGAGGGTTCGGGCCGGAAATCAATCATCGCCTGTTGCGCCGTTACGCGGCGGCCACCGATCCGGACACCATGGAAACGCTTCTGGAGCAGTTTTTCGGCTGGGAATTCAAGCTGCCGAAATTTCTTGCAAGAACAGCCGCAGAAAGCCGGGCGCGACCGGGTGCGGCTGCGACGCTCGAGACGATCGCCGGCGAAATCATCGACGGCTCGGTGCAAAAGACGCTGCCGCGCGGCGAACTGGCGGCCCTGCCGATGCCGATCAAGGTGGTATGGGGCACCCAGGACCGCGTGCTGCCCACCCGCCAGGCGCACAAGTTGCCCGGCACCGTCGCCACCCACATCTTCGAGCGCGTCGGCCACATGGTCCATCTGGAAATCCCCCAGGAAACCATCCGGCTGATCCTGCAGAATGCGGCAACCGACTAGGTCGAGGGGGCGCACAAGAACACGCGCCGGGGAAGCCCGCCCCTAGGCCGCCGGCAGCAGGTCGTCGCGCCAGTTCTCGCCGATCACCCGGCGGGCCATCATGTGCGAGCGCGGCGAATTGATGCTGTCGACCGCGATCAGGCGCCCGGCCTGCAGATAGGCGACATAGAACTTGTGGTCGTCTGGCGAGCCGACGACCCTGGTGTCGTCATAGCCCTCCGAAAGGCCGGCGATCTGCAGCTTGATGTCGTACTGGTCGGACCAGAACCAGGGCATCGGGTCGTAATCAACGTCCTGGCCGACAAGGGACTGCGCCACCGCCTTGGCCTGGTCGATCGCGTTTTGAACGCTTTCCATGCGCACCGACCGCTGGTAGCGGCCCGAATAGAACCGGGTACAATCGCCGGCGGCGTGGATATCCGGGTCGCTGGTCTGGCCGCAGCCGTCGACCAGAATGCCATTGTCGACTTCAAGACCTGCCTCCGCGGCCAGACGGTCATTGGGTTCGGCGCCGACCGCGACAAGCACAAGGTCCGCAGGCACGACCTCTCCGCCCTGCAGCTTCACGCCTGTGACCGCGTCTCCACCCTCCAGGGACTCGATCCCGGTGTTCAGGCGCAGATCGACGCCGTGGCTCTCGTGCAGCCGGATGAAGAAGTCGGAGACCGTCTGGCTTACGACACGCTTCATCGGCCGGTCCTGCGCTTCGAGAACCGTGACGTCCTTGCCGAGTGCCCTGGCGACGGCGGCAACTTCCAGGCCGATGTATCCGGCGCCGACGATCACGATCCGCCCGGTCGCCTGGAGCCGGTCCCGGATCAGGTCCACATCTGCAATGGATCTCAGCGTGACGACGCCGTCCTTGTCGGCCCCGTCAAATTTGACAAGCCGGGCATGGGTGCCAGTTGCCAGAACGAGTTTGCCATAGGAAAGCGTGTCGCCGCTCTCCAGCTTCAGGCGTTTCGCGTCCCGGTCGATCGCGGCGACGCGCGTGTCTGGAATCAGGTCGATATTCTGGGTGGTGTAGAAGGCGGGCGGGCGCAGCCAGAGTCCCTCCGCGCCGATCTCGCCGGCAAGGAACTTCTTGGACAGCGGCGGCCGCTGGTAGGGCGGATGAGGTTCGTCGCCGATGAGACGCAGCGGACCTTCGAACCCGCCCTGCCGCAGGGAGTGGGCAACCTGTGCGCCTGCCTGGCCCGCACCGATGATGACGATGTCTTCCTGCATTCCGTCCGCCTTCTTAACGCTCGGCCGTTCGGCCTTTTGTCCCTCCCGCATGGCTAACACGAAGGACAGCCGTCCGCCAGAAGGGCGAAACGCCGCGTCGAAACCGGCGCGGCGTTTTCCGGACCCCAAAACCCCCGGTCGGTCACCTCAGGCGTTGCGCACCCCTTGCAGGAATCCGGCGACCTCCTCGCGGATCAGCGTGCCTTGCCGCCCGAGCGAGCCCGCGAGCTGTTCCACTTCCGAGCCGTTCGAGCGCGCCAGTTCGGCGGCCGCTCCGACAGCTTCCATGCGGGCGACCCCGATCCCGGACCGCTCCGATGCGTTGGAGACATTACGGGAAATCGCCTGAACCGCCTCGTCCTGCTGCTCCACCGCCTGGGCCACAGTCGATGCCAGCCCTTCCATGTCGGCAATGATCCGGTTGACATCCTCGATGGCCCGGACAGCCTGTCCGGACGATCCCTGGATCGCCTCGATCTGGGTGGCAATGTCTCCCGTTGCCCGCGAGGTCTGTTCGGCGAGTTGTTTCACTTCGGCGGCGACCACCGCGAAACCCTTGCCGGCTTCGCCGGCCCGGGCTGCCTCGATGGTCGCATTGAGCGCCAGCAGGTTGGTCTGGCTGGCAATATCCCGGATCAGGCCCATGACCTCTCCGATCCGGTCCGCAGCCCTGGACAGGTCTTCCATGGTGGTCACCGTCGATGCCGCGCTCCTGACCGCCTGCTGGGCCACTTCGGTCGACTTGTTCGCCTGGCCCGCGATTTCGGCAATGGACGCCGCGAGCTCTTCCGCCGAGTGATCGGCTGACATGACGTTGTCGGCGGCGGCACGCACCGCGCCGATCGCTTCCCCCGACTGGGTGGCGACGTCGTCGGCGGACTGCTCCATGGAATGCGAGGTCTGGCACAGCTCGTCATTGGCCCGGTCCAGACTGTCGAGCGCTCCGGAAACCGTGCCCTCGAACGCGCCGATCAGCACATCGAGGCGGGCGACCCGGTCTGCGCGGTCCTGATTTTCGCGATCCTGCGCCAGGGCAAGCTCCGCACGCTCGACCGCGTTGTCGCGGAACACCTGTACCGCGCGGGCCATGGAGGCCAGTTCCGCGCTGCCGCCGGTCTCCGGCAGGTCCAGATCCGTGTACCCGCCCGCCAGCGCCTCCATGGCCACCTGCAGACGGGCCAGGGGACGGGCGACCGACCGCCCGATGAGCAGGGCGATCGCGGGCAGGAGGATCAGCAGGACCAGAATAGTGCCGCCGATCGCGATGGCGGCGATCGAGCGCGCCGCGGCCAGTTGCGCGGTCGCCTCCTGTTTCAGGGTATCCGCTGCCGCATTCAGGGAAGCGATGCGAGGCGGCACCAGATCGAACAGCGCTTCAAGCGATTGCGCGGTCTGCGCCTTTTCGCCATTGGCCGCCGTATAGCCGTCAAACGCGGCCTTGTAGCTGGCCATATCGCCGGCAAGCTTCTCCTTGATGGCGTCGGAGATATAGACCTTTTTCAGGAGCTTCTCGAATGCGGCGAACTCGGCCTCGAACATCTCCAGCGACTGCGTGCCGGCATTGCGCGTGAATTCCTTTTCGGCCAGCTGGACACTCAGGATGGCACGGGCGAGCTTTTCAAAGTCGGGACCGCCGCCGAATTTCATTTCCTCCGCGAGACGGTCCTTGACCGCCCCGGCAAATCCGTCGAGACCGGCCAGGTATCCTTGCGAGCCGTCATAGCCGATCTTCTGCTGAATGGCGTCCAGCGCGCGGAAGGCTTCCATGGCCTCGGCAAGCACGGCACCGACATCGGCCACCTCGGCTTGATGGTCGGCAGCGGCCGGATTTCCGGCTATCTCCACCAGGATCGCATGCGCCCGCGACATCGCCTCGGAAAAGACAGCAAGGCTTGTTGCGGAAGGCGCGCTGATATAGTGCTTTTCCTGCGTCCTCAGTCCGACCGCCGCTTCCGAGAGCTTGCCGACCTGTTCCGTCAGCAGAGAACTGCCCCCCATGTGCGCGAAAGCGGTGTCCACTTCTTTCTGGCTCCAGAAGAAGACAGCGCCTATTGCCAGAAGTCCCACAATGGTGAAAAGACTGAGCGAGAGAATTCGCATCCTGACCGGCAATCCGGACAGGAAGCGAAAAGAAGATTGAGTTCTGAAGGTCACCAGCGTATGCCCCATATCAGCCGTGTATTGACCCTGAGACTTGGTCGAAATCACCAATTTCCTGTTAATATCAGGTAGTTATTCCGCTCGTAAAACGCCTAAATTTTCGGCGACCCTCCTCCTTTTGAGGCAACTTTTGAAACTCCTTGCCAAATTCGCTCCGGTGATCTTCGTCCTGCTGTGGTCCACCGGATTTGTCGGGTCGAAACTCGGCGCGCCCTACATCGATCCGATGGTCTTTCTGACCGTACGGTTTGCCGCTGTCCTGCCCGTGCTGATGCTGCTTGCCCTGGTGCTGGCGAAGTCCTGGCCGACCACGATTCCCGCCATCCTGCACTGCGTCGTCACCGGCATACTGGTGCACGGCATTTATCTCGGCGGCGTGTTCTGGGCCATCAAGCAGGGCATGCCGGCAGGCGCGTCGTCGATCATCGTCGGGTTGCAGCCGGTCCTGACGGCCCTGATGGCGGTTGCGCTCCTGAGCGAGACCATCTCCTGGAAGCACTGGCTTTCAATGGCGATCGGCGCTCTCGGGCTCGCTCTTGTGCTCGGTCCGGGGTTCGATCTGGGCGGCAGCGGCATCACCGTGACCACCGTCGGCGTGGTGCTGATCGCCGTCATCGCCATCAGTGCGGGCACGGTCTACCAGAAACGCTTCGTGCAGCGCACGGACCTGCTGGCCGCCACGGTCTGGCAATATGTCGGCGCCCTGGTCGTCACCGCGCCGCTCAGCCTGACCGAGAGCTGGCAGATCACCTGGTCCGGTGAATTGATCTTCGCGATGACCTGGCTGGTTCTCGTGCTGTCCGTGGGCGCTGTTCTGCTGCTGATGCTGCTGATCCGCGAAGGCGCCGTGTCGAAGGTTGCCAGCCTGTTCTACCTGGTTCCGGTGGCCACGGCCGTGGAAAGCTATTTCCTGTTCGGCGAAACCCTGACCGCCGTCCAGATCGCGGGCATGGTGCTGGTGATCAGTGCCGTACTGACCATCCGCAAGACCGGCTGAATGCGGCGCCTTGCGGCGCAACCCTGCAGACCAGGTCAGACATCCGCTTCCGGTTTCAAGGGCAGCCGGCTGACGCGCCGCTGCCAGTAGAGCCGCTGACGGGAGATCGCGGCGTTGAGTTCACCGCCGAGGATGAACACCAGCGCGCAGATGTAAAGGAAGATCATCGCGGTCATGATCCCGGCCAGCCCGCCGTAGGTGGAGACGTAATTGGCGAAGCTGGCCAGATAGGCGCCAAAGGTGCTGCCGGCAAAAATCCACATGACCAGGGTTGCCAGCACGCCCGGCCACAGGTCCCGGAAGGAACGGTCGCCGGACGGCAACAGCCAGTGCGTGATGAACAGTCCGATGATCAGCAGCGAACCGGCCAGCGAGAAACGGGCAACATTGATGGACAGCAGGAACGTTTCGACCTGGGGCACATACACCTTGAGCGTTTCGAGTGCCAACGGCGCCAGGACGACAAGGAACGTGTAGGCCAGCAAGATGCCGGCGCCCAGGAGGACCAGCCCCAGGGATTGCAGGCGCAGGAGAATGAACGAACGGGTTTCCTGCTGCCGGTACGCCCGGTTCAGGGCCGTGCGCAGCGCCTCGACGCCATTGGAGGAAAACCAGAGCGCCGCGACCGCACCGAAGGTCAGCAGGTCTCCGCGCCTCACGGTCAGAACGTTGTGGATCTCGCGGACCACCGGCGAGGCAACGCTTTGCGGCCAGGCCTCGAACAACAGACCGGAAACAGTGTCGGCCGCGCCGGTCATTCCCAGAAACGCGGCCAGGGACGCGATGAAGATCAACAGGGGAAAAACCGCCAGGAGGCCGGACAGGGCGACGTGACTGGCCATGGCGAAGCCGTCGTCGCGGGTGAAATGGCCGATTGCATCCTTCAGGACCGCGTAAATGACCAGAACTGTCTGTCGGGCGCTCATGATCCTGATCTGGCCCGGAGCCAGGGGCTCCGTCAAGACCGGCTTCCAAAAAGCCTCTCAGCCAAAAGGTCTATAAATTCATCCTCGACAAATGCGGGTGTGCGACGCAACATAGCTTCAACAAAAAGCGCTGCTGCGCAACAAATGAAAACGGAGATCATCATGTCCACCGCAGCCCTGCCCGCAGCAGAATCACCTGCCCGTCCGCCTGTCGATCTTCAGGAACGCACGGCAGCCGCCGTTGTGGCGCTCGACCGGCTGCTTGATCTGGCGGCGCGGCGGGTGCGCGATCTGGTGATCAGGGATGGCCGCATCTCCGCCGCGCGGATGGAGGAAGAACAGCGGGCAACCCATGGTCTGGCCTGGCTGGCGACGTATGTCGAGGCCCTGCGCCAGCTGGATGCCTATGCCCGCCGCCTCGCGTCCGAAGGCCGCTATGGCCCTCTGGAAGACGGAATCGTTCAACTGGGCTTCGCCGAATATCTGGCGCAGATCTTCGGCGGCATTCCGATGAACCAGGGCGAATTCGTTCGCCTTGCGGACCTGGGCATCACACGGGAGGAGGCAAACGCGAGCCTCACACCCGAAATTGCGGCCCTGATCGAAACCGGCAACACCCCGGGCATCCGCGACGGCATCACCGGCCTGATCCGCGACCAGGCCGGCCATTCGACCTTCGGTGACCCGGGCCTTGATGAAACCATGGAGCAGATCCGCAACGAGATGCGGCGTTTCGCGGAAGACACCGTCGTGCCCCACGCCCACGAATGGCATCTGAAAAATGACTATATCCCGATGGACGTGGTCACCCAGATGTCGGAGCTCGGCGTCTTCGGCCTCACCATTCCGGAAGAATTCGGCGGCCTCGGTCTCGGCAAGGAAGCCATGTGCGTGGTCTCCGAGGAACTGTCTCGCGCGTATATCGGCGTCGGCTCGCTTGGCACCCGCTCCGAAATCGCCGCCGAACTGATCCTGTGCGGCGGCACCGAGGAGCAGAAACAGCATTGGCTGCCGAAAATCGCTTCCGGCAAAATCCTGCCGACCGCCGTTTTCACCGAACCCAACACAGGTTCCGATCTCGCCTCGCTGAAAACCCGCGCGGTGAAGGACGGCGATGTCTGGAAGGTCTCGGGCAACAAGACCTGGATCACCCACCCGGTGCGCGCGGATATCATGACCCTTCTGGTCCGCACCAATCCGGAAGAGCCGGGCTACAAGGGCCTGTCCATGTTCATCGCGGAAAAGCCCCGCGGCACGGACGCGGATCCGTTCCCGGCCGAGGGCATGAGCGGCGGCGAGATCGAGGTCCTCGGCTACCGCGGCATGAAAGAATACGAGATTGCCTTCGACGGCTTTGAGGTCAAGGGCGACAACCTGCTCGGCCAGGTCGAGGGCGAAGGTTTCAAGCAGCTGATGCAGACCTTTGAAGGTGCGCGCATCCAGACCGCCGCCCGCGCTCTCGGTGTCGCCCAGTCCGCGCTCGATCTCGGCCTCAGATATGCCGGGGAACGGGTCCAGTTCGGCAAGGAACTGGTCAACTTTCCGCGGGTCTCCGACAAGCTGGCCCTGATGACCGCCGAACTGATGATCGCCCGGCAACTCACCTATTTCTCCTCGTGGCAGAAAGACAGCGGCAAACGCTGCGACCTGGAAGCCGGCATGGCCAAGCTGCTCGGTGCCCGGGTCGCGTGGACCGCGGCCGACAATGCCCTCCAGATCCATGGCGGCAACGGCTTTGCCCTTGAATACGAGATCTCCCGCGTGTTGTGCGATGCCCGCATTCTGAACATCTTTGAAGGCGCGGCCGAAATCCAGGCGCAGGTCATCGCACGGCGGCTGCTGGAAACGCGCGGCAATTCCTGACGTCCGGCCGCCAGCTTGAAGGCGGCCTGTCAGGCGCGACCGCCGTCACCCCGGGCCGCGCGGCGCCTCGTAATCCGGCGTTCGAGTGCGCCCACCAGAGCGAGGACGGTCACCACCAGTGCCGTGGCCACGCAGGCGATGCCGATCTGGCCGACGCCGCAGGCGGTCCCGATAGCCCCGGCCAGCCACATGGACGCCCCGGTGGTCACATTTCGCACCCGGTCTCCCTGAGAAAAGATCAGGCCGGCGGAAAGGAACGCGACCCCGGCGGTGACGGCTTCCACAAGCCGCAGCGGATCGACATTGACGTTGGACGCCCCCTCGAAGGGCAGCTCGGCCAGTTCCTGGCTGACCAGGAGAAACAGGCAGGATGCGAACGCGATCAGCATGTGCGTGCGCAGCCCCGCATCCTTGCCGCGCCCTTCCCGTTCGAACCCGATGACACCGCCAAGCAGGATCGCGGCGATCATGCGCAGTGCCATGATCTCCGCTGGAAAAGCTGCAAAGTCGAAATTGAACTCTGCGGCGATCCGCTCGGACATGATTTTCGCGCCTTCCGCTGTAAACTGACCTGACCCGAAAACGCACGGTACTGAAAAACGGTTCCGTTTCCGTCATCGCATCTTTTCGGAACGGATCGGATTTCAGACCGTTTACCGCTGACAATTCCGACAGGAGGACCAGATGAGTTCATCAATCCGCTTGAAGCATGATGGCTGGATCGTTGTGGCCGACGGCGCCAAGGCACTTTTTCTGCGCAATGAAGGCGACGAAAAATTCCCCAACCTGGAGATCTTCAAGAAGAAGGAACAGGACAACCCGGCCACGCACGATCAGGGCACGGACCGTCCGGGCCGCCTCAGCGACGGTCCCGGCGCCCATCGCAGCGCGGTCGCCGAAACCGACTGGCACTCACTGGCCGAGGATCGGTTCGCGTCGGAACTGTCGGACATTCTCTACAAGCGCGCCCACAAGGGGGATTTCAGCCAGCTCGTGCTGGTCGCCGCGCCATCGGTACTGGGGGAGATCCGCAAAAACCTGCACAAGGAGGTCGCCTCGAAGGTGATCGCAGAGATCGACAAGGATCTCACCAATCACGAGATCGGCGATATCGAGACGATCGTCTTCGAAAAAAGTTGATGCCCGATTCGACGGCAGCCGGCCGAAGGTGCCTTCCATGACCCGTACCAGTCAGGAGAGCGTTGCGCTCACCGACCTGATCGACAGGACCGTCGACGTGGCGTGGCGGGACACCTTGCGGCTCGGCCGTGTCGTCGACACGTTCGAACAGACCGGTTTCGCCGCGCTGATCATGATCCCCGCGGCCGCGGTGGTAACACCGCTCAGCGGCATTCCCCTGTTTTCCAGCCTGTGCGGCCTGACAATTGCCCTGTTCTCGGTCCAGTGGCTGATCGGCAGGGACCAGGTCTGGCTGCCGCAGTGGCTCGGCCGGCGCAGCCTGGCCGGGTCGAAGGTGCGCGAGGCAATGACAAGGCTGCGTCCGGCAGCCGCCTGGCTCGACGATCATTCGCACACCCGCGTGCGCTTCCTGTTCCACCGGCCGTTCCGGTTCCTGCTGCCTCTGTCCTGCGCGCTGTTCGGCGCCTTCATGCCACTGCTCGAACTGGTCCCGTTCTCCTCGTCGCTGCTCGGCGGAGCCGTCTGCCTGATCGCCTTCTCGCGGATGACCCGCGACGGTCTCTACGCGCTCATCGCGATCTTGCCCGTGGGGGCGGCTGTCTGGGCTGTGTACGCCCTGGTTCTCAGTGGCTGAACCGGGTTCCCGCGCGGGCACACGCTTGAGGCAGCCTCCCTGTCCGCGTTGGAACAAAGCCGCGCCCCGGACGTTTACGAAGGTGCCCTGCGAAAGCGGCAGGCACCGTCAACACGCGACAGCGCGAGGTTCAGATGATGACCCAGCAAGGATTTCAGGAAGACGCTCACCGGCAGGACATCCGCCTGGAAGAGCAGATCCGAAGGCAGGAAGACCGCAACTGGAAAGGCCTTGCCATCGGCTTCGGGCTGAGCGGCGCGATCCTGGCACTGCTCGCGCTCACCTTCATGCTCACCTACTAGATCGGCGGGCATCGAGCCGGAAACCACATGATGCGGACAACAGACCATTTCGACCAACAGGGAGACATCCGATGACCAGCCCGGTCAACGACCAGATCGCCAAAATTCTGAGTGACAGGAGCCGCAGCCGGGAAGACCGGGTCGCCGAACTTCTGAAGATGCGCGAGGACGCCCGCGCCCTGGAACGCGCCGCCACGGAAAGCCCGATGGGCAACGACCGGGCGGGCACGTCGGGGCTGCTGGAAATCGACCGGGCCCTGGAACGGCTCGGGCACACTGAGCTGGCCGAAGCCGACGAGAACAGCCCGGCAACGCTTTGAAAAGCGCTGACCGGAAGGGCTTCCTTCAGGTACCGGACGGACGCCCCGGGGGCGGCCGGGCCCTGCCTGGTCGCAGCGGGTTATTGAACAGGCCGACTGCAGGACCTATTTTCCGGAAGCAGGAAAACGACAGGCGCAGGACCATGACCACGACCTTTGAAGACTTGGGCTTCGACCCCGAAATCCTCGGCCCGGAAGACGAGCAGAAAAAGTCCATACGGGAAAAGCTGCTTGCCACCGCCCGCAAGGCGGCCCGGCAGGTGCCGTTCATGGAGGACGTCGTCGCGGGCTACTACTGCGCGCTCGACCCGGCGACCCCGGTCAAGGTGCGCGCGACACTGCTGGCCTCCCTTGCCTATTTCGTGATGCCGCTCGACACCATCCCGGATTTTATCCTCGGAGTGGGTTTCGGGGACGACGCTGCGGTGCTGATGGCCGCATTCGCGTTGATCCGCCGGCACATGCGCGACGATCACTACCACGCCGCACGCGAGGCGTTGAAGGACGGCGACCTCTGATACCATCCGCATTTGATAGGAACCCATTTGACCGCATTTGGAGGGTGTTCGGCAAGGAGCGCGTTGCAGGGCGATGTGGATATCGGCCAAGACGCGCGACGCGGCAGAACACCCTCCAAATGCGGCCTTCGGTGGCTTGTTCCGGCTTGCCGAACAGCGTTGCGCTGCTTGAACGGTCAACCAGACCGTCCTGCGCAGCGCGCCTCGTCGGCCAATTGGGACAATGCCATCAAATGGGTTCCTATCAAATGCGGATGGTATTGAGACCTCCCCAGGTCCCGGCTTGCTGACAAACTCTCGGTTGGTCCTTCCGGACAAGTACAGCGACGCTGCGCGCTGATCCCGAACCCCGCATGTCAGCGCGAGCGAAGGCGAGCACCGGAGCAAGCCAGGCATCTGAAATCATTATTAAAGACGCGCTTGCAGCGCGAAGTAACCGCTGGATTCCGGCTCTGGCCATGCAGCTGCGCTGCAGACCGGTCGGAATGACCCGGTGAGTTTGTCAGCAGTCTGAGATCTCCCCAGGTCCGGTTTCCCGGCGGAAACGCCGCTCAGTCGCGCCGCAACGCGCCCTCATCTTTACCGGACCGGTCGTTCGTGGTCGGCAAGGATGTCCGCCCGGATCTGCCGTGCCATAGGCCGGAGGTACGCCCGGCAACGCCCCAATAAACGGCACCGGCGATGAAACCGGCCGCCAGGGTAATCGCACTGCCGGGACGGACGCTTCCCGGTTCCGCTTCGCCACCAAGGCTCCATACGGCAAACGCAAGCGCCCCGGCCGCCCCCACATGGAAGATCAGCCCGCGCAGCCGCACCGCCTCGGCAACCGCAATCAACAGGCCGGCCGGCACCAGCGCGGTTGCACCGACAACACTCGCCCCGACCAGGCCGGTGCCGATCATGGTTGCGAATGCCACCGGATCGTCTTCCGGATGACCGGCTCGAAAGAACCCCCAGGCCAGGAACAGGCCGCTGGCCAGAACGGCGAGAATGAAGCCGGTCACCACCTTGAGAAGCTGATAGATGAATTTTCCACCGTCCAAATCCCGGATCCTTCTTGATCGGAGTGTTTCGGCTTCTTACTTGATCCTCCACTGGCCGGATTGCAACCCGGATGGCTGGTGCGCACTGGTCGGCCATCCCGAACCGGCCACAGGAGACAGGGACCCGAGATAAGCGCCCGAGACTGGAGCCCGAGACCGTCCCCCCGAGAAAGCCGGCCTCGCAAAAACATTGCCCGGCAGACGCTGATGCACCGAATTCGGTTGACTTTTGGCCAGTTTCGCAGGAGCTTAGGGGATGGCGTCAGGCCACGCATGCTTAATCCCCTTGGTACAGATGTTCCGAGGCTTTTCGCGCATGATTAAAGCCAGTTCCTGACATCACGTTGAAACGATAGAGGAGATTGCGACCATTCGCCGTCCGTTCCGCGCCCCGCCTCCTACAAAGGAAGGCCCGCGCACAAACCAAGAAATTCGCGTACGCGAAGTCCAGTTGATCGATCACGAAGGCGCTAACCGTGGCGTCATACTGACAGAAGAGGCGATGGGCATCGCCATGGATGCAGGGCTTGATCTCGTCGAGATTCAGCCGAATGCCAATCCGCCCGTCTGCAAGATCCTGGACTATGGCCGCTACAAATATCAGGCCCAGAAGAAAGCCGCAGAGACCCGCAAGAAGCAGAAGACCGTCGAGATCAAGGAGATCAAGATGCGTCCGAACATCGACACCCATGATTATGAGGTGAAGATGAAGAACATGCTGCGTTTCTTCAATGACGGCGACAAGGTGAAGGTCACACTCCGCTTCCGGGGACGCGAAATGGCGCACCAGGACCTGGGCATGAAGCTGCTCAACAAGGTCCGTGAGGAAACCAACGAGATCGCCAAGGTCGAATCCAATCCCAAGCTGGAAGGCCGCCAGATGGTGATGGTACTGGCACCCATCAAATAGGCTGCCGCATCCTGCTGCTGAATTTCAAGACCCCGCTCCGGCGGGGTTTTTTTGTTGCCGCTTGCCCTCAGAACCATCGAGGCGACGCGGCAGGTCGCAGTTTCACCATACGGTTTCAGTGATTGTAAACGGCTCCAGGGTATCGTCACGGCAATTTCCGCGCACCGCCGCGGAACATCCTGTTTCCGGAGGTCCGCAGCCGATGATCAAAGCACTCTATGTCGATGACGACGAGGATATCGCCTCGATCGTGGAACTGTGTCTCGACCTTACGGCGCCTCTCTCACCTGCTTGAAATATGGCTCCTGATACTTCTCCTGCAGGTCCTCCCCGGTGAGGATCTCAAGACCCGCAGATGTCCGGTCGACCCGCACAAGTTCGCGGCCACGCGCCCCGACGCCGATGTACCGGAACTGGAAGTATTCCGGACGGCCTCTGAGAATCGCCTGAAAATCGTAGCCATCCGGCCGCGCCAGAGCGCTTCCGACGAGCCGTCCAGCGATTCAATGCCGCCGTTTTGCAAGCTTCGGATCAACCTCTGGACCGGCGATGTCTCGGCGACCGTCATCAGGTCGTTGGCGATCTGATGGTAAGCAAGGCTGAAGCGCTGCGACAGCAGGCGCGCTTCGGCGGCCAGTTTGACTTCGGCGAGTTGGAGAGTCTCCGACCGTATCCGTGAATAGGACAGCGCACCGATCGCCAGTGTGGACAGGGCGACGCAAAAAGCCGTGAGGATCATGATCCTCTTCTTGAGGCTCCCCGTCAGATTCAGGTCACCGAATTTCGCGATGTATCTTCTGAAAGAGGTCGTCCCGTCCTGTGACATGATGCGTCCCTGTCGCTTGATCCCCGGCTTAGAACTCGCTCCGACAACCGGGCAGATATGTGCGTATGCAATTGCGGCCACCGGCCTTGGCCTCGTTGAGCGCTGTATCCGCCAGCGCCAGCAGCGCTTCGCCGCCACGCTCGTCCTTCGACCCGGCCAGGCCGCAGCTGAAGGTCACATGAAAGACCTGATCGCTCGCAAGGAACTCGATCCGCTCGGCCAGTTCGTTCACTGCCTGAACGATTACGCTCACGTCTGCACCGGCGTCGACGAGTCCTTCGACCTTCCCGGCCGGTTCGGCCAGATCCTCGCATCCGAACATCCGGGCACTCCCGACAATGCGGTGGGCGATGAAGCGGACCGCGTCGAAATCCGGACCGCCGGCCTGGCTTGCTGCCGTGTCTCCATTCGCGATCAGCTCGGCCCTGTCATGATTGAGACGCTTTTCGAATGCTGTGAAAAGTTGTGCAGCTCTCGCCTGGACCGCTTCAGTCATGACATTCTTCACTCACTATTACATGTGCGATGTCACGATTAAGTTGTTAAAATAACTTTATTGCAATTATTCATTGTAAAAAGTGCTTAATACGAGAATTTTCTGAGTTTAAAATAAGAAATTATGCCGATACTTCGCTCATAAAGTGCAAAATTTCTATAGGCAATTTTTTGTAAAATATGGAAAAGTACTTATTTTTCCGCGAAATTTCAGACTCAAATGCCTAAAAATTGCAGAAAAAAGTATGTTTCTCTACGTAATTTCGTCGTTTAGTCCCTCTGTTTGCTGGTTCAACGCCGAATCGCACCTGCTTCGGACTATCAAACCCGGACACGGAACGCGCCGGCACCACGAGCACGCTATTCCGCGCGCACCGCCTTCGCATACCGCGCGGGCGCCTGGCCGACATGACGGGTGAAGGCTGTGCTGAACGCACTGGATGACCCGTAACCGATCCTGTCTGACACGTCCGCGATGCTGTGCCTGCCCGCGCGCAACAGGTGCTTTGCAAGTGACATTCGCCAGTTCATCAGATAGCCCATTGGCGGAATTCCGACGATCCGGGTGAATCGCGTGAAGAAGGCGGAGCGGGAAAGTCCCCCCAGGACGGCCAGTTCGGGCACCGTCCAGGCACGGTCCGGAGCTGCATGCATGGTTCGCAAGACGGGACCGACACGCGCGTCGGCCAGGCCGCGCAACAGGCCGGAGGGCGCATCCGTGTGTTCGGAACAGCGAAACGCCTCGATCAGGAGAACCTGCAGGAGGTGTTCCACCACAACCTCCCGCGCCGGGCGATCCGCACGCGCTTCGTCACGAACCAGGGCAGCCAGCGTGGCGAGACGGCCTTCGCCGCGCACAACGACCAGATCGGGCAGCAGTGAAACCAGAAGCTCCGCGTCCGGGCTCGCGAAACTGCAATGTCCGACAAGTTGCTGGACTTCCGCCGGACCGTCCTGCCCTCCGATGCGGAAAATTCCGTCCTCGCCCGCAACAGGGCGGCTGACCAGCCCGGGAGGCGGGGGTGGATCAAGGCTAGAGACCGTGAACGCGGCCACCGCCGGTATCAGCACGAAATCACCGGCGCTCAATTCCATCGCCGGCTTGCCGTCGATCTCCAGGCAGATCCGGCCGGCAAGCAGCATGCAATAGAACAGTTCGTCCACATCCTCCCGGCGCACCCGGAAGGGTCCGGATGCCTCGGCCAGCTTCGAATAGGGCGCCTGCGGACGCAGAAGCGAGATCATCTCGGAGAGCGGATCGGACATTCAGGACTTTCAAAAACAAATAAGAGACTTTCCATTATAGATAGATTGATCGATTTCGCCAAAATCACAAGCATCCATTCCAAGGAGATTGTGTCATGAAATCGGTGATGATTACCGGATGTTCCTCGGGTTTCGGTCTGGAGACCGCAAGCCGTTTCCTCGATCGCGGCTGGTCCGTGGTTGCAACGATGCGCAATCCGGATGAGGCGCTTCTGCCGGCCTCGGACCGTCTGCGGATGCTCCCTCTGGACGTGACCGACCGCGACAGCATCGCCCGGGCCGTCGAGGCGGCAGGCCCGATTGACGCGTTGGTCAACAATGCCGGCATCGGCTTTCTGTCCTGCTTCGAAGGCACGCCCCTGGAGGCGATCCGCACTCTGTTCGAGACCAACACCTTCGGATCCTTTGACTTGATCCGGGCGGTGCTGCCGCAAATGCGTTCGAGAAAGGCCGGCGTCATCGTCAACGTGTCTTCCAGCGTGACGCTGAAACCGCTGCCGCTGCTGCCGGTCTACACGGCCAGCAAGGCCGCCGTGAACGCCTTTACCGAGTGTCTGGCCCTGGAGCTGGCGCCCCTGGGCATCCGGGTACGGCTGGTGCTGCCGGGACGGGCACCGACAACAAGCTTCGGCCAGAAGGCCAGGACACTGGGGGCAGACGCGAAGGATCCGCCGGCGGACTACAAACCCTTCATCGACGACGTCATGAGCAGCTTCATGGCGATTGCGGACCAGGAGCTGACCCTTCCGGCGGATGTGGTCGATGCCGTCTGGAGAGCCGTGACCGATCCGGCCTGTCCCCTGCGCCTGCCGGCCGGCAGCGACGCCGTGGCTCTGGCCGCCTAGCCGGGCCGATGCCGGGACGCGGGGGCTACAGGATCAGGTGACATCCACCCAGCCGCCCTTGTCCGCCGAGGCGAACAGCGCGTCCAGGATCTTCATGTTCTGGACGGCGTCCTCCGCGCCATGGTGCAGCGGCATTTCCCCGGTGATCGCCCTGCCGAAGACGTCGACCAGCTCGCCATACTGGTCACAAGGGGCAATGGTCTGCGTTTCCATGGCGCGATCCCCGAGCATCGAGCCGTCGTCGAGGCGGATCTGGACAGCCTCCCCCTGGGGCGCATTCACCGGGATGACGATCTCCAAACGCTTTTTCGTGCCCACCAGATTGAACCGCTGATAGGGCGTCAACTGGGTGGAGACGACAAAATTCAGGTGCCGGTTCCGGCCGAAATCCAGCAGGGCGCTGGTCATCCGGTCCGTGCCGAATTCCGGATCCCGGTCGACCAGCGACACCACCCGCTGCGGCTCCGCATCGAAGAAATAGCGGCCCGCCAGCATGGTGTAACAGCCGATATCGTAGAGCGCACCACCACCGATATCGGCCATGTTGCGGATATTGCCCGGGTCGTCGTTGAAATAGCTGAAGAAGCACTGGATGGCCTTGAGCTCGCCCAGGTCTCCGGAGCGCACGATCTCGCGCGCCCTGATCCACTGGGGATGGGCTCGCACCATGAAGTTCTCCGCGATCAGCCTGTCCTTCGGCAGATCGAGCAACCTGGCGGCTTCCGCCGCATCGAGCGCGATCGGCTTTTCGCACAGGACATGCTTGCCCGCCTCCACCGCCTGCACCGTCACCGGAACATGCAGGTGATTGGGCAGCGGATTGTAGATGGCATCGATGTCCGGATCGGCGAGCAGCTCCTCGTAGGAGCCATAGGCCTTCTCGATGCCGAGATCGGTCGCCGCGGCCTGTGCCTTGTCGAGCGCCCTGGAGGCGATGGCACATGCGGCTCCGGTCTGCGACCGCCGAATACCCGGAATGACTTTTTCCAGGCCGATTTTTGCGGTGGAGACGATCCCCCAGCGAATTTTCTTCCCATTCATCCCGGGCATCCTTCCCTTGTCTTTTTTCCAGTTTTTGAGGCACGCCCCTCAGTTGGCATGAATGACAAGGGTCTTGCAAGGGCGGTCACCGCGCCGGAAGGCTTGCGGTGTGACTGGCATTTGTCCGGGATCGCGTGCTCCAGGAGGATGTGGCCGATCTTTCGAGACGCCGCTTCGCGGCTCCTCAGGATGAGGGGGAGGCTTTGGCGCGTTCTGGCATTCCCGGACCTCTCAAAACCCACGGTCTCATCCTGAGGAGCACGCTCGCGCGCGTCTCGAAGGATCGGCCAGACACACGACAGACAACCTGCCACCTGTCAGGCCGGCCCGTGTACCGAATCAGAAACAGGCGCGCCGGTGCGAACGCGCCCGCGGTTTCAACCAGGATTGGCGTGCCTCAGAATTTCTGCGGCACGTAGAGGTGCTCCGGCAGGACCTTGCGTTCGTAGTCGGAGTTGTAGACGCGCTCCGGCAGGGTGATCGGGTCGTGCGGCACGTCCTCATAGGGGATCATCGACAGAAGGTGGCTGATGCAGTTGAGCCGTGCCTGTTTCTTGTCGTTGCCCTCGACGATGAACCACGGCGCCTCGGGAATGTTGGTCCGCTCGAAGGTCTCTTCCTTGGCCTTGGTGTAATCTTCCCAGCGCACGCGCGATTCCAGGTCCATCGGCGACAGCTTCCACTGCTTCAGCGGATCGTGGATGCGCATCAGGAAGCGCAACTGCTGCTCCTCGTCGGTGATGGAGAACCAGTATTTGATCAGGCGGACACCCGAGCGCACGATCATCCGCTCGAATTCGGGAACGTCGTTGAAGAACTGCTCGACCTGGTTGTCATCGGCAAAGCCCATGACCCGCTCGACACCGGAACGGTTGTACCAGGACCGGTCGAACAGCACCATTTCGCCGGCCGCCGGCAGATGCGGTACGTAGCGCTGGAAATACCATTGGGTCTTTTCGCGGTCGGTCGGCGCCGGAAGTGCGACCACGCGGGCGACCCGGGGGTTGAGACGCTGGGCGATGCGCTTGATGACGCCGCCCTTGCCGGCGGCATCGCGGCCTTCGAACACGATGACGATCTTCTCGCCCGTGTGCTGGACCCAGTCCTGCAGTTTCACCAGTTCCGACTGCAGGCGCAGCAGTTCGTGGAAATAGGTGTTCCGCTCGACCGGGGACTTGTGCTTCTTGTCCGAGATGAACGCAAGATCCTTGGCGACAAGAAGATCGTCGATCTCCATTTCCAGCTCTTCGTCCAGACTGTCCGCCCATTCGGTTTCAACCCAGGTCTTTGCGCTGTCTTCGGTCATCCGTCGGTCCCTTTGTACAATTGAGGCGAAACGCTCAAGGTCGGCGCGCAGTCATTCCAGCCGATTGCGCGCACGGATCAGTTTTCATGTGCTTGGTCATCCGCCCTTCTGGTGAACGCCGGATACCGTAGGACTGTGAACAGGTTATCCATGTAAGTTTTTTGACAGTCATGCCGGTTTATTCCAAGTGCGTGAATTATGACCCGCCTGAGGAACCTGTTTTAACGCTCTTTGGCACTGCAGGCCATCGTGTGCCTCAGGCTGCGCCTCGCCCTCAAAATCTTCTTGTAACTGAATGGTCGTTCATTTACTTTCAGGAGCAGGGAGGAGCCTGATGAGCGACGCAGCCGTTCAAACGCAGATACGCAGCCCGGCCCGGGCGAAGGGTCAGGAAACCGCCGCGCGTGTCCGCGAGGCGGCGCTGAAGCGCTTTGCCGCCGCCGGTTACGCCGCCGTGTCGATGCGCGAGATCGCCGCCGATGTCGGCGTCAGGCCCGGAGCGCTCTACAATCATTTCCCGACCAAACAGGACATCCTGAAGGACCTGATGCTGTCGCATATGGCCGAATTGCACGCCGCCTGGGTCGACAGCGGCGAGCCGGCGGCCATGGACCCGCTGGAGCATTTCGTGCGCTTCCACATTTGCTACCACCTGGAGCGGGCGGACGAGGTGTTCATTTCCTACATGGAACTGAGAAATCTCGAGCCGGCGAACTTCGACCTCGTCGAGGCCGAGCGCCGCCGCTACGAGGCGGTCCTTGCCGGCATTCTCGAAGACGGCACCGCCGCCGGACGCTACGCCGTTCAGGACGCCATGGTCACGACCCGCGCGATCATCGCCATGCTGACCGGCATTCCGGCCTGGTTCCGCGACGGCGGACGCCTGTCCAGGCCGGACATCGAAGAGCTTTATCTGGATCTGGTGCGCAAGGCCGTCGCACCGGAGACCGGATCACCGGGAACTGGCACACGGTCCCGTGAACAATCCCCAAGGGAGATCGGATGACATGAGCATCCTGAAGTCGAGCCTTTCGCCCAGAAGCGAGCAATTCGCCGCCAACAGGGTCGCCCATGAGGCGGCCATGGACACGGTCCGGGCGGCCGCGCAAACCGCGCTCGACGGCGGCGGCGAGACCGCCCGTCAGCGCCATGTCTCCCGCGGCAAGATCCTGCCGCGCGAACGTGTCTCGCGCCTGCTCGATCCCGGATCGCCCTTTCTGGAAGTTGGCATGCTGGCGGCCAACGGCCTGTATGACGGTGCGGCCCCCGCCGCCGGGATGATCGCCGGCATCGGCCGGGTGGAGGGCCAGGAGGTCATGATCCTGGCCAATGACGCCACGGTCAAGGGCGGCACCTACTATCCGATGTCGGTCAAGAAACACCTGCGCGCGCAGGAGATCGCCACCGAGAACAACCTGCCCTGCATCTACCTTGTCGACAGCGGCGGCGCCAACCTGCCCAACCAGGACGAGGTCTTCGCGGACCGGGACCATTTCGGCCGGATATTCTTCAACCAGGCCAACATGTCGGCGAAAGGCATTGCCCAGATTGCCGTCGTCATGGGCTCTTGCACGGCGGGCGGAGCCTATGTGCCGGCCATGTCCGACGAGACCATCATCGTCCGCAACCAGGGCACCATCTTTCTGGCAGGCCCGCCGCTCGTCAAGGCGGCCACGGGCGAGGAAGTCACGGCGGAGGATCTCGGCGGCGGCGACGTGCACACGCGCCTGTCCGGTGTTGCCGATCACCTGGCGCGCGACGACGCCCACGCCCTGGCCCTGGCCCGGCGCGCGATCGCCAGCCTCAACCGCTCGAAGTCGCCGTCCGTTACCCTGCAAAGCCCCGAAGACCCGCTCTACGACCCGGAGGAAATCCTCGGCGTGGTGCCGGCGGACCTGAAGACACCCTATGACATCCGCGAGGTGATCGCCCGCACGGTCGACGGTTCCCGGTTCGACGAATTCAAGGCGCGCTACGGCACCACGCTGGTCTGCGGTTTCGCCCATATCCATGGCATGCCCGTCGGCATCGTCGCCAACAACGGCGTCCTGTTCTCCGAAAGCGCGGTCAAGGGCGCCCATTTCGTCGAACTCTGCTCCCAGCGCAAGGTGCCGCTGGTGTTCCTGCAGAACATCACCGGCTTCATGGTCGGCCGGAAGTACGAAAGCGGCGGCATCGCCAAGGACGGCGCCAAGCTGGTCACCGCGGTTGCCACCACCTCCGTTCCCAAGATCACCATGCTGGTCGGCGGCTCCTTCGGCGCCGGAAACTACGGCATGTGCGGCCGGGCCTACGGCCCGCGTTTCCTGTGGACCTGGCCGAATTCCAGGATCTCGGTGATGGGCGGCGAACAGGCCGCCGGGGTGCTCGCCACCGTCCGCCGCGACGGCATCGAACGCAAGGGCGGTTCCTGGTCCCCGGACGAGGAACAGGCCTTCAAGCAGCCGATCGTCGACCAGTTCGAGGAACAGGGCCACCCGCTCTACGCCACCGCGCGCCTGTGGGACGACGGCATCATCGACCCGCGCAAGACCCGCGATATCCTTGGCCTGTCGCTTTCGGCCGCGCTCAATGCGCCCATTGAAGCCACGCGCTTCGGCCTGTTCAGGATGTAAGCCATGTCGATCGACGACCTGAAACAAAAGTATCCGGGTGCCGAAACCTTCAAGTTCGGCGACAGCCGGGAGCTGAGCGACCAGCTGATTGCATTGGTTCGTTCAGGCACCAAGACGGCCACCTGCGGCGCCCTGCGTGATTTTCAGGACGGTGGCGACGCCATGCCGGTTGCGGGCCGTCGCGACATTGCGCTCAACTGGGACGGGTCCCCAGCCCTGGTCATCGAAACGCTCGAGGTGACTGTCACGCGCTATTGCGACGTGACCGAGGATTTCGCGCGCGCGGAAGGCGAAAACGAGGACCTTGCCGGCTGGCGCCGGGACCATCAGGCCTTTTTTGCACGCAATGGCGGCTTCGATCCGGTCATGGAACTGGTCTGTGAAAGGTTCAGGATCGTTGAGGACCTGCAATCGGAGTGGAACAGATGAGCCGAATGGAGAAACGCGCTACGGCGCGTTCAGAAGATGAGGTGCCATCATGAAGGCTCATGGAAAAGTGGCAGACCATTTTCGAACTGAGAAAGTTACCACTCTCTCGATCCAATCGTGTGAAGGCTCCATCCAACCCGGTGACATACCGGAAAGTGACACCTTCAAAAATGAAGTGCTCGACGCAGAAACGCGAGACCGGTCCTGTTTGACAGGCGTAGAGCTTCGAAACGGCGTCCAGGTTGTTGCAGCGCTTGATTGCGACTTCGCCAATTTCCACACAAGCAACGGCCAAATCCTCCGGGTCGCAGATCCAGACAAGGAGAGGGAGTGATGCTGTATGATCCGAACCTCAAGGCCAAAGTCCATCTGAGAACCGCGCTCGGGAGGGCGGAGAGCTGATGTTCAAGAAAATCCTCATTGCCAACCGCGGCGAAATCGCCTGCCGGGTCATGGAAACGGCCGCAAAACTCGGCATCAGGACCGTTGCCGTCTATTCTGACGCCGATGCAGGTGCGAAACATGTGGCCATGGCCGACGAGGCCTATTCCATCGGTCCGGCCCCCGTTGCCGAAAGCTATCTGAAAATCGACGCAATCATCGAAGTCTGCCGCCAGAGCGGCGCCGAAGCCGTGCACCCGGGCTATGGCTTCCTCTCCGAGAACCCGGACTTCGTCGACGCGCTCGACAGGGCCGGCATCGCCTTCATAGGGCCGAGCGCCGCGTCCATCCGCGCCATGGGCCTGAAGGACGCCGCCAAGGCCTTGATGGTCAAGTCGGGCGTCCCGGTGGTTCCCGGCTATCACGGCGACAACCAGGAGGCGGATTTCCTCAAGCTCCAGGCAGGGCGGATCGGCTATCCCGTCCTGATCAAGGCCCGCGCCGGCGGCGGCGGCAAGGGCATGCGCCGCGTCGATGGCCCGCAGGATTTCGCCGAGGCCCTCAGGGGCGCGAAGCGCGAGGGCGAGGCCAGTTTCGGCGACGGCCGCGTCCTGATCGAGAAATACCTCACCATGCCGCGTCACATCGAGATCCAGGTCTTCGGCGACAGCCACGGCAATGCGGTGCATCTGTTCGAGCGCGACTGCTCGCTGCAGCGCCGCCACCAGAAGGTGATCGAGGAAGCCCCGGCTCCCGGCATGTCGGAAGAGATGCGCAGCGCCATGGGCAAAGCCGCTGTGACGGCAGCCAGGGCGATCGATTATTGCGGCGCCGGCACCATCGAGTTCATCGCCGATGTCTCCGAAGGCCTGCGGGCGGACCGCTTCTACTTCATGGAAATGAACACCCGCCTGCAAGTGGAACATCCGGTCACCGAAATGATCACCGGCGAGGATCTGGTGGAATGGCAGCTCCGCGTCGCCTCCGGCGAGCCCTTGCCGAAATCACAGGAGGACCTGTCCTTCGACGGCTGGGCGTTTGAAGCCCGGCTTTATGCCGAAGACGCTCCGAAAGGGTTTCTGCCGGCCATCGGCACGTTGGAACATCTTGCCCTGCCCGAGACAAGCGCCCGGATCGACAGCGGCGTGCGTGCGGGCGACGACATCACGCCCTACTACGACCCGATGATCGCCAAGATCATCGCGCACGGACCGACGCGCGAGGCCGCCCTCGGCAAGCTCCTGGCCAGCCTGGAAGCCACGGAAGTTGCCGGCTGCGTCACCAATGCCGGCTTTCTCGCCGCACTCTGCCGCCATGCGGGCTTTGCCGGTGGCGAGGTTGACACCGGCCTGATCGATCGTGATCTCGAGGAGCTGATCGCGGAGCCGGCCATGCCGGAAGACGCCATCGCTCTGGCGGCGCTGACCGCGCTCGGCCTGACCCGGCCGGCCCGTGGCGCCGATCCGTTCGAGACACTGGCAGGCTGGCTGATCTGGAGCGCCTCGCGCCAGTTCGCGCTTCTGGAAATAGCCGGTGACCGGCGCGATGTGGAGGTTCATGCGCTTGGAAACCGGCGCTTTGCGGTCCATCTGGAAGACGGCGCCCGCGACTACGCGCTGATCGAGGTCGACGCCGGCGCGATCACCTACGAATGCGGCGGCCGCCGCGCCCGGGCGGTCGTTGCCAGCGGCCGCAAGGGCCTGACGGTCTTCATGGGCGGCCATGCCTATCCGGTCGGATTGCCCGATACGCTGAGCGCGGACGAGGAGGCCGGCGCCGCGGGTGATCAGTTGATCGCGCCGATGCCCGGGCTGGTGAAGGTGCTGACCGCAAAGACCGGCGATGCCGTTACCAAGGGCCAGCCCCTGCTGGTTCTGGAGGCGATGAAGATGGAGCACACGCTGCGGGCTCCCCGGGACGGCGCCATCGGCGAAGTGCTCGTCAGCGAAGGCGACCAGGTGACCGACGGCACCCTTCTTCTGGCCCTTGCGGAGGAAACCGATGCTGCCGCCTGATGCCACCAGCTACGGGACCCTGGCCAGAACCTTCGTCTGGGACATTCCGGACAGGTTCAATATCGGCGTCGCCGTGTGCGACGCCTGGGCCGACAGGGAACCGGAGCGTGAAGCGCTGGTCTTTGTCGACGAGGACGGCGATATCGCCCGCTACAGCTATGCCGATCTCAGGCGCCTGTCGAACCAGTTGGCCAATCTGCTCAGGAGCCGTGGTGTGCAGCCCGGCGACCGGATCGGTGTCCTGCTGCCCCAGCGCCCGGAAACCGCCTATGCTCATATCGCTGCCCTGAAACTGGGCGCGATCACTATCCCCCTGTTCACGCTGTTCGGCGAGGAAGCGCTGGAATACCGGCTGCGCGACTCCGGCGCGAAGGTTGTGGTGACGGACCTCGGCGGCGCCGCCAGGCTTGCCCCCCTGCGGGACCAGCTTCCCGACCTCACCACGGTGTTCTGCGTCGACGGCGAGGACGGCAGCGCCCTTGACCTGGCCAGCCACATGGCCGGGCATGAAGACACGTTCCACGCTTTCGAAACGGCTGCCGACGATCCGGCCATCATCATCTACACATCCGGCACGACCGGGCAGCCCAAGGGCGCGTTGCACGGCCACCGGGTGTTGCTCGGTCATCTGCCCGGGGTAGAGATGAGCCACGATTTTCTCGGCCAGCCCGGCGACCGCATCTGGACCCCCGCCGACTGGGCCTGGATCGGCGGGCTGCTCGATGTGTTGCTGCCCGCGCTCTATCTGGGCGTGCCGGTGGTGGCCTGCCGGTTCCGGAAATTCACCGCGGAAGCCGCATTCCAGCTTCTTCAGGACCAGAAGATCCGCAATACCTTCCTGCCGCCGACCGCGCTCAAGATGATGCGCCAGGTGGCCGATCCGGACCAACGCTGGACGCTGGATCTGCGCTCGGTCGCCTCCGGCGGTGAAACACTCGGCGCGGAGCTGATCGCGTGGGGCCGCAAGGCCTTCGGCCTGACCATCAACGAATTCTACGGCCAGACCGAGTGCAACATGGTTGTCTCCAGCTGCGCTGCTCTGATGGACGCCCGGCCGGGCGTCATGGGCCGCGCGGTGCCCGGCCACCAGGTCGGCGTCGTCGGCGCGGAGGGCCAGGAACTTCCGGCGGACACCCAGGGCAACATCGCCGTCAGGCGCCCGGACCCGGTGATGTTCCTGGGCTACTGGAACAATCCGGAAGCAACGGAAAAGAAATTCGCCGGCGACTGGCTGCTGACCGGTGACACCGGCATGAAGGATACCGACGGCTGGATCCGCTTCGTCGGCCGGGACGACGATGTCATCACTTCGTCCGGCTACCGCATCGGACCGGGCGAGATCGAGGACTGCCTGATCAGGCATCCGGCTGTTGCCATGGCCGGTGTTGTCGGCAAGCCGGACGACCGGCGCACGGAGATCGTGAAGGCCTATGTTGTGCTCAAGAGCGGCTTTGAAGCCTCTGACGAACTGGCAGAGGAGATTGCCGGTTTCGTCAAGACCCGCCTGGCCGCCCACGAATACCCGCGCGAGGTCGCATTCGTGGATACCCTGCCGCTGACCACCACCGGCAAGGTGATCCGCCGCGAACTGCGTGCTAGAGCTGAGGAAGAATGACCAGCCCCCTTTCACGTTGATCCGGACAAGTGCCGCGCCGGCCGCGCACCGATCCGCAATGACACGACCTGGCGCACGCCGCCTCTCAACCAGATGAGCTCAGAAATGTCCGACTTCGTTACCATCTTTGAAATGGGACCGCGCGACGGCTTGCAGAACGAAAAGCTGTTCGTGCCGACCGCACGGAAAATCGACCTGGTGGATCGCCTGTCGGCCTGCGGCTTCCGCAAGATCGAGGTGACCAGCTTCGTCAGTCCGAAGTGGGTGCCGCAGATGGCCGATGCGCAGGACGTGATGGAAGGCATCTACCGGCATCCGGCCGTCGACTATGCGGTGCTGACCCCCAACGTCAAGGGCTACACCGCCGCCCGCCATGCCTCTGCAGACGAAGTCGCGATTTTCGGCTCGGCTTCCGAGGGTTTTTCCAGAAAGAACATCAATTGCTCGGTTGCCGAGAGCATCGAGCGTTTCAAGCCGCTGCTGGAGAAAGCCCGCCACGACGACCTTCCGGTCCGGGGCTACGTGTCCTGCGTCACCGACTGCCCCTATGACGGCGAGACGCCGCCGGAGAAGGTTGCCGAGGTCGCCGGAACCCTTTTCGAACTCGGCTGCTACGAAATTTCCCTGGGCGACACCATCGGCGCCGCCACCCCGCAGACCACCGCCCGGATGCTTGATGCCGTTCTGGAAGCGGTCCCCGCCGAAAAGCTCGCCGGCCATTTCCACGACACCAAGGGGCGGGCGCTGGACAATATCGAAGTCGGTCTGGACAAGGGGCTGCGCACGTTCGACAGCGCGGTCGGCGGCCTGGGCGGCTGCCCCTACGCACCCGGTGCAAAGGGCAACGTCGCCACCGAGGCCGTTGTCGCCCTGATGGCCGGGAGAGGCTTCGAAACCGGCATCAATGGCGAACTCCTCTCCGACGTCGCCGCCTTTGCGCGAACCCTCAGGAGTGTCGACCCATGACATTCGAGACGATTTCCATCTCCACGGACGCGCGCGGCGTTGCCACTCTGACACTCGACCGGCCGGACAAGCACAATTCCCTGTCCGCGCGCATGATCGACGAGCTGACGCAGGCGGCGGTCGAACTGGGCTCTGACGACGCGGTCCGCGTGGTTGTGCTGACCGGGGCCGGGGCCAGCTTCTGCGCCGGTGGCGATCTCGGCTGGATGCGCGAACAGATGACGGCCAGCCGCGAAACGCGCATCACGGAAGCCCGCAAGCTCGCCATGATGCTTCGGGCGCTCAACGAGATGCCGAAACCCCTGATCGGGCGCGTTCAGGGGCAGGCCTTCGGGGGCGGCATCGGCATGATGAGTGTCTGCGACACGGTCATTGCCGTGGACAGCGCGAAATTCGGCCTGACGGAAACCCGGCTCGGCTTGATCCCGGCCACCATCAGCCCCTATGTGCTGGCCCGCATGGGCGAGGGCAAGGCACGGCGGGTGTTCATGTCGGCGCGCATTTTCAGTGCCAGGGAAGCCCGCGATCTGGATCTCGCCGCGAAAGTGGTTTCGGAAGACGCGCTCAATGAGGCGATCGAGAAAGAGATCAAGCCCTATCTCGGCGCGGCTCCGGCCGCCGTTGCCGCCGCCAAGGCGCTGGCGCGCAGTCTCGGCCCGGCAATCACCGACACGGTCATCGACGACAGCATCCGCCGCCTTGCCGATATCTGGGAAACCGCGGAAGCCCGCGAAGGCATCGCCGCCTTTTTCGACAAACGCAAACCGGACTGGGTGGGGACTGATACCAAGCGCAGTTGAAAGGAACCCGTTTGATGGCATTGTCCCGGTTCGCCGACGAGGCGCGTTGCGAAGGGCGGTCTGGTTGACCGTTCAAGCAGCGCAACGCTGCTCGGTGAGCCGGAACAAGCCACCGCAGGCCGCGTTTGGAGACTGTTCTGCCGTGTCGCGCGTCTTGACCGATGATCCACATCGCTCTGCGACGTGCTCCTTGCCGAACAATCTCCAAACGCGGTCGAACGGGTTCCTTTCAATTGCGATTGGTATGATACCCGTTCCGACGGCCGACACCACAACCGGCAGGGCGGGAAACCATGCTCAATGCCCCGCGCTGCGCCTTGCATGTTCGATCAGGGCGGCGATGCGGGCGACTTCCTTCTGCTCGGAAACCGGCGCTTCCTTCTCTGGACCGCCATAGAGGCGCTCGCGGCGTTCCCGGATCTTCCGGCGCTGATATTCGCTGATGCCTTCGGGAAGCTCCAGCCCGGCACGGTCGATGTCGATCAGGATACGCTTGAGATCCGGCACCAGCTCCGACGAAATCGTGAAGGTTGCGCTGTCCTTGCGCTTGAACACCAGGGTCTTGGTACTTTCCGCGCCATTCAGAAGCACGGCCGCGCGCGGGCCGATGGAGCCGATAGTCGCCTGGAACCAGGCCACCCAGCCGGAGGCCTGCCAGAGGCGGACGTCAATCCTTTTCAGCTCCTCGTACATCACCCGCACCCTGAGGCCGAACTGCGTGAATTCGAAACCGTTGCTGAAGAACCGGACCCAGGACGTTTCCTGCCGGACCGCGACCGAGAACAGCACCAGCGACACCGATGCCGGTCCCAGGCAGAACAATGCCGCCAGAGCCGCCGCACCGCCCCAGTCGCCCATTCCGATGAAGGCGATGGAAAAGAACACGATGCCGAATGTGAAGCCGATCATGTCGAGCACGGCGACGGTCGGCACGCTCACCGGCCTGACGGCGCCCGATGGCGCTTTCGGCTTCGGCGGAGCGGCGTAGATACCGGCCGCGGCGATCAGGCACAGCAGACCGCTCAGCATCGACATGAAAAAATATGTGCCCACGATGCCGAGCACGCACAGGCCAAGCGGCAGGATCCGCCGAATATATTCAAGCTTAGCTGTTTTGCCCACACCGTTCTCCGAGCATCCAGGCAGTGAAACCGATACGAACTGGAGGAGACTTACTGATTCTGCCATTGAATCAACTGAGCCGGTGCAAATCAAGAAGCCGTTCAAACTATCCAGAAACAATGTCGCCGTGCGGCAAGATCCGGCCTGAAATCCCCAGGATACGCTCCCCGGGCAAGCGGCAGGAAATCTCCTGAACCGCGATCATGAACGGTGATCCTTTCGCCAGCCTTGCCGATCCCCGGCACGACCGCAGGAACGGCCTACGCGGAGGCACGGGCCTCAAAGGCTCCGGAAAAAGCGCGGCCCGGTTCCGGCGCCCCGGTTTCGGGCGCGGCAGACGGACTTCGCGCCGAACGCAGGCCCCTGTCAGGCCTTCATTTTCCGCATCAGAAGCTTGAATACCTCAATCGGCGGATACGGATATTCAATCATGTTGCTGATGCCGGCATCCCTGATGCTCTCGCGTTGTTCCTGCGAAAGCTTGGGGGGCGCCAGCAACACGGAGAGACCCTTCCAGTCTTTGCTGATGTCCTCCGTTACATATTTCAAATAGTAATGCACAACCTTGCTGTACACGATAAACAGTATGTCGGATTCCCCGACAGAAAAGCTTTTCTTGACCAGCTGATTTTCCGTGATGATGGAAACGGCGCATCCCAGATCCTTGAGCGCGTTCAGGATCGGCTGCACGGAGGCCGGATTCTGGGCGACAAAGGAGACCTTGAGATCCTCGGTCGTCGCTCTCTGCTTCTGAATTGCGTTGTAGATGCGCCGGAACTTCATCTGGTTCTGTTTTTTCACCCGGGTCACCTGCCCCAGACTCGCTTCCACCGTCGCGAGAAGCAGGTCGTAGTCGACCGGCTTGGTGAGATAGTCGTCCACACCGAGCCTCTTGCCCGCGACAAGGTCGTCACGGGTTGCTTTCGCGGTCAGAAAGATAAACGGCACGTCGTTGAGGCTCGGCCGGTTCTGACGCAGATGCGTCAGCAGACCGGGACCGTCCAGCTTCGGCATCATCATGTCGCTGATGATCAGGTCGGGTTTTTCCTCCTTGAGAATCGCAAGGGCCGCCTGTCCGTCTTTTGCGGTCAACACTTCGTAATTCTCGTCCTCAAGCTCTTCCTTCAGATCCTGAAGGAGCATGTCTTCATCTTCGACACACAGGATTCTGGCTTTCTCGGACATGTTCTGTTCACCCATGCTGTGAATGTTGGCTTCTGTTCAACCGGCGCGCGCGGCTCTACGGCAACCCTGCTGATCGATGACGGGCAAAGACATCGTTATTGTCGTGCCCTGGCCAACCTGACTTTCGACATGAATTTTTCCGCCGTGTTTTTGCAAAATCATCTGCGTCATGTTGAGACCTATTCCGGTTCCGGCGATGCCGCTCGAGGTGGAGGCACGGAAATAACGCTTGAAGATGTTCGGAAGTTCCTCCGCAGGGATGCCCACACCTTCATCCCTGACGGACAGCAGCACCTGGCCGCCGGCTTCGGAACCCGTCACGTAAACCGTCGAGTTCTCATGGGAGTATTTGACCGCATTGGAAAGCAGGTTGGAGACGCTCTGTTCGATCAGTTTCTTGTCGAGATCGATGGTGTCAGGCAGGAACGTCACGTCGACCGCAATGCTGTGCGTTCTGGTGATCGCCTGATACCGGTCGCAGACGGACTGGACGAGCCTGCCGAGGTCAACCTGCTCCCGCTCGATTTCCATTCCGATCGACTGGGTTTGCGAAAAATTGAGGAAACGGTCGATCAGATACTGCATCCGTTCGACGGACTCGCGGATATTGCCGAGCCGTTCCTTCAGCGTCTCCGGCACCACCTTGTCGATCCGTCTCAGCAACCTCTGCGCGTTGCTGTCGATGATTGCAAGGGGTGTCCTGAATTCGTGAGATGCCATGGACACGAACTCACGCTGCATCTCGTTCAGTTCTTTTTCCTTCCTGAGGTGCCGGACCAGCTCGTCCGTGTGGCTCTGGAGAACGGAATGCTGCTCCTTGTAGGTCGTGATGTCCGTATAGACCGAAAGCATTCCGCCTTCGTCGGTCCTGGTTCTGGTGATCTTGTACCAGCAGCCGTTCGGGTACTTCCGTTCTCCCCACATGGCCGCATGCGACAGGTCGTCGAGCGTCCTGTCCGGCTCGTCCGGAAAGACAGAACGGATCACGTCGCTCAGGTGAACCTTGCGCACCAGAAAGGCCGGTAACTGCGGATAGATCTCGAACATCTTGTTGTTGGCCAGAACCACTTTCCCGTCCGCGTCGGAAATTATCAGCCCGTCCTTGATCGCGTTGATTGAACTCAGAAGCATGTCCTGATGAACCGCCAGTTCGCGGGTTCGCTCTCCCAGGGATGTCTCCAACTGGTCCCGCATCTCCTTCAACGCGTTTTCCTGCTGATGCTCGGCGGTTATGTCGGTATAGAGCGTTATGAATCCGCCGTTCGTCATGGGCGTGCCCTGGACGCGAATGACGGTTCCGTCCGGCCGCGTGCGAACGAAATCATGCGGCACGAACATTTTTGCCAGATCGATCCGGACACGTACCAGTTTTTCGGTGTCACCCGGCCCGTAGTCGCCGCGCTCCGCGTTGTACCGGAAGACACCTCTCAGGCTTCTGTCCTTCTGCAGCAGATCGATCGGAAGCTGCAAGAGCGCCATTGCGGTGTGGTTCATCATCACCAGATCGAGGTTCCGGTCCATGACTGAAAATCCCTGGTGGATCGACGAGGACAGGGCATCGAGCAACACACCCGGATCGAAATCGCTGTAAATGAAATGCTTCGGTTTGCTCATGGCGCCACGTTCGTTTCCTCTTCCCGTCAGGAAATCTGTCTCCACGAAAATAACAAAGGGTAAAAACCTGTAACATACGGCATAAACTTGCAATAATTTCTACAAATATTCGCACTTCTTACAATAACAAAAACTAAAAACTAAATTCACGTGATGAACAAATATACGCATTAATTACAATTATACTTAAATTGCCAATTTTATACTTTTGGAAAACGGATTCGACCACCCGCACGTGCGTGCCCGGCAGCGCCATCGCGCGGCCGCCCCGCAAACCGGTGCCGACGTCTTCAATCGGGCCAATGGCCGGAACGGGACAACGCCGGAACAGGAGAATGTGGGACCTGGAAAAATCGGGAAGTGGTGCCGCTTGCAGGACTCGAACCTGCGACCCCATCATTACGAATGATGTGCTCTACCACCTGAGCTAAAGCGGCGATGTCTGACCAAGGTCAGGCGACGCGCGATGCGGCGCGAAGATCCGGCAAAGGCCGAATGCGCCGCTAATTACCGGAGCTTGCGGTCAGATGCAAGCGCGGAGTGATGCTTCCCGGCGGAAGATCACAGCTTCTCCGGCGCCCCCCGGAAAAATCTGGCCGTGTGCCGGATCAGTTGAAGAACCGCGGCCGGGTCGTTTTGGCCGCGCTGTCCGTCTCGTCGTCATCCGGCCCCGGATCGTCCGGCATGCGCGACAGCGGAAACTCGATCGGCCGGTTCAGATTGTCCTTGCCGCCGCCGGCCGGAGGAGCCGACGCCTGTTCGCCCGCGCCTGCCTTGACGGGTCCTTCCGCCGCCTGCGCGTCGTCTGTCACGGCGACAGGCTGTGGTGCGCTCGCCTGCTTGTCTTTTGCGGCTCCAGTGCCCGCAGGGTCGGGCCCGGACGGTTTCGCATCCGTCTTGCCTGCCCCGTCGTCCGTTTTGCTGCCTGCGGCAGGAATCTCACCGGCGGTCTGCGCAGCAGCGCCGGTCGCAGGTTGCGGCCCAGTTTCAGGCCCGGTTTCAGGCCCAGCTTCAGGTGCCGTTTTCAGCCCGGCTGCGGTGTCCGCTTCCGACGCGGCGTCCGGCAGATCCTTCAGCGGCGGACTGAACCGGACATCGTCCGTCGTGCCCTCATAGCCCTGCTTTCCGGGCAGCACCGCTGACGCGGACGGCTTTGACGCCCCCGTTTCAATCGGCTCCGCTTCGAGGACAACCGTTCCCGCGTCGCCCTTGCCCGTGTCAGGTCCCGGCTCTTCCGGTCGGGTTTGCGCGGCAGAAGACTGACCGATGACGGGCAGTGCCGGAGCCTCGAACAGACTGTCTTCCAGAATGGCACCATCGTCTTCCGGCAGGCTTTCCGGTGTGAGCCAACGGAACGCATCGAGTTTGCCGGTCACGGGCGAGACCGCCTGCCAATCGGCGGAGATGACACCGTCCGCCATCCAGACCTTGTCCATCTGGGCCGAAACCGCGCGGGCCAGCCAGTCGCGCATCCTGCCCCGGTCGCCGTGCTCGGCTTCCTCAAGCTCGGCCATCAGCAGAAACGCCTTCCGGGTCGGCTCGGACTGCAGCACCTTTTTCAACTGCGCGCGCGCTTCGTCGAATTCACGTGCTTCCAGCGCGGCCCTGGCGACCGCCAGGGCGCCTTCCGGCGTGTTCGCCCGCTGGGCGGACAGCGACTTGACACGCTTCAGGCGGTCGACGGCGGAATCTCCCGTGCGCACATGCGCATAGGTTTCGGCCAGATCCGGATGTGGAAACAGGCGCCAGGTGGCCTCCAGAACCTTGGAGGCCTTGCGGATATCGCCCCGGCGGGTCGCAAGCCGCGACGTCAGCACCGCGGCCGGAACCAGATCGAGCGCCAGCCCGTGCGCTTCCTTGGCCAGCGAATAGGCCCGTTCCGGCTCGCCGTCCTCCAGTTTGGTGGCAAGAGCCGTCAGGATGACAGCGCGCTGGCGCCGGTAGGTTTTCTTGTCGATCAGCTTGGCCGCGTAATTGCGTTCCAGCGACTTCAGCGCCTCGTCCCAGTGATGGGCAACGGCCTGATAGCCGAGCACGGCCTTGCCGGCCCATTCCAGCCCCGGTGCGGTCTTGGCGGCTTCTTCCGCATAATGACGGGCGGCCACAGGCTCCTTGTGCCGCTCCGCTTCGACAAACAGGCCATGAAGCCCCAGCGCCTTGGTCGCGGGATCCTCCAGCATGGCTTCGAACCGTTGGCGGGCTTCGTCGTCCTTGCCCGCAAGCTGGGCGGTCTGTGCAAGCAGCAACTTTGCCGCCGGCTCCTCTTCAAGCAGACGGTCCGCGTCCACCGCATGACGGCGCGCCAGTTTGGCATTGCCGGTTCCCAGCGCGATCAGGCCCTGGGACAGAGCCGCGTAGCCCTTGTCCTGACGGCGGCGGCGGAAAAACCGGCTGGCGATATGCGGCGACTTCAGGATGACCCGGATCACCCAGACCACCGCGAGGAAAATCGCCAGCAGTATGCCCACGACCACCGCGGCAACGCCCGGCGTCTGCTCCCAGGAGATCGGCACCGTGTTCGGATCGGGACTGGCCCACTCGACGGAAATCGTGCCCGGCAGGTCCGTGAGCCAGGCAAAACCAAGCGCGACGGCAAACAAAAGCGCGATAAAGAGAAGGACGCGGATCATGTAGCTCGCTCCCGAGAGTTACCGGTCAAGACCGGCTGAATGTCGCAATGCCGGGTCAGCCGGATATCCGGCCGCCGGTCAATTATCTTTGCCCGCCAGTGCATTGAGCACTTCCTGCGAGGCCTTGTCGGTCAGATCGTTGACTTCCACACGGGCCTGCGCGCGCGCGGCCCAGTCCGCCGCCACCCCCTGGCTGTCGCCCGGCAGCTCCTGATAGGCGGCCAGCGCGGCCTTCAGGTCTCCGGACGAGACGGCGGTCTCCATGCGGCGCAGCACAGCGTCCGGTCCGGTTCCCTCATCGTCGCCGAGCCCGCGCACGCTGACGATCGATCTGGCGCTCGACAGCAGGCTGTCCAGAACGTCGCCCGTGCGGTCCGGTTCGGAAAAGGTCTGGTAGATCTTGCGTCCGACCGGCGGGAACCCCGCGATCAGCACGGAGACAGGTTCCACGCCGGTTTTCGCATGGGCTTCCAGCGCGGAAAGGTCGATATCAGCGGGCAGACCGGCCTTCACCGCCGCCAGTTCGGTCTCATAGGCCCGGCCGGAATCGACGGCGGATTTCAGCGCGGACACGGACAGCGCTCTGGCGGCGACTTCCCGCGCCGTGGCGTCGCCCATGGTCGCCTCGACCGCGGCCAGACGTTTGGAGATCGCGTCGAGGTCGGAGCGGACGCTTTCCAGCGCGGCCGTATTTGCGGCCCCGACCGACTTGATGTCCGCGGCCAGGCTGGACAGCGTTTCCGTCGCCCGCGCCTGGCTGTCGGCAAGTGTCTTCAGCGAGACGTCCGAGGTCGAGACGGCAGCCTGGGCCGCCTTCGCAGTCGCCTCCGCGCTCGCGGTGCGGCTTTCGACGCCGGAAAGTGCCGTCTTGAAATCGGACAGTTGAGCCTCGAGGCCGGAGACGGACCCGGACAGCTTGTCAGCCGCCGCGGCGGAAGATCCCGTGTCTTTCTCAAGTGCCGAAAGCCGTTGTTCCAGCGGCGCAAGGTCAACCGGCGGCTGGCCCTGATCTGGGGATTTCGCGGTATCCTCGAGCGCGGTCAGCCGATCCTGCAGCGGTTTCAGGTCGACCGGTGCGCCAGCGGCGCCGCCGCTTGTACCCGCGGACATGTCCGCGCGCAGGCTTTCAAGATCCGTCTTGAGGGCCTCCACCGCGGGCGCGAGATTCGCCGATGCCGCGGACGTGGCCTCCGACAAGGTGCTTTCCAGCTCTGAAACCTTGCTTTCCAGCGCCGAGACAGCGCCGCTCGTGGACTGGCGGGACACGGTCGACGTGACGTCACCGAGCTTTTCCTCAAGGTCCGCAATCTTGCGTTCCGCCGCGCCGAGAGCACTTGTGAGTTGCTGGTCCGGTTCCTGCGGCAGGTCGACGAGGCCGGCCTTGTAGAGACCGTAGCCGCCGCCCAACACCAGGAATCCGCCGATCACAGCGGCAACAAGCACACCGAACGCGCCGATCCCGCCGCTCTCTTCGGCTGCGGGCGGACTGGAGAAGGCCGTTGAAGCGGACGTGCGCGACGCGCCGGACGCTCCGCTCTCTGGTGCCGACGGCCGGCTGGTCGAGGCGGATGCCGTGCTGGTGGTCGCGGTTTTTGCAGAGGTTCCGGAAGAAGCCGATTTCGAATCGCTCGCCTTGCCGGCGGCGGACGTTGAAGAAGTGGAAGACGCCGGTGAGGATCCGCTCGCGGATCCGGCTGCTCCTGCTGGAGAGGATCCCGGAGTACGGGCTGAACCCTGGCTGGAGGAGGTCGGCCCGGAACCAGAACTTGCGCTCGAACTAGCACCCGAACCAGCACTGGAGCTTGTGCCGGTACCGGAAGACGCCCCGGCGCTGCCCGTGCTCGCGGCTCCGCTCACGCCGCCCGGTCTGGACGTGCTGCCGGTGGAAGAAGGCGTTCCGGGTCTGGCACCGACCTTGTCGGCGGTGAGGTCGATGGTGACCGGACGTTTGGAGGACGCGGTGGATGACGACGCGGCGCTGCTGCCCGGCTTGTCCGACCCGCCGGACCCGGTCCCGTCCCGGCCTCCGGCCGATGAGGATGCGCCGCCAGAGGGTTTCTTGTCCGTCGTCATTTCATCTCCTCCTGAACCAGAACCGGTTCCAAGACCTTCACTATACACACCTCTTTGCGAAGCGGTACCGCGACATCAAAGACTTTTGCGCGCTGCAATAGAACGACTCCCCGGTTCTGGTTAAGACCGTGTTAAAACCAGCTCCAGCAAGGCGTCTTCATTCGGCGCAGCGGCCGTTTTCAAGGGCAATATGCCCGACAGGGGCGCCGCTGCCTGCGACGACAGGGCGTAGCCCTGCAATCCGGAAAAAATGTGTCCCAGACCATGGAAACGCACAAGGTCGTTCAATGTTTCCGCCGTTCGTTTCGAATAGATCAGCACGCCGTCGCATGCCCCCCTCAATAGCAGGTCCAGAACATCCGGCGGCAAGGCGCCGGCCGGATCCATCCGGTAGACGGAAACCGTGCGGCAGGACACATTGCCGGCGGCCAGTCTCCCCTCCAGATCGCCGGCCCGGTCCGCCGCCGCCGGATAAAGCACGACGCCGGCATCGTTCGACGCCTGCGACCGCAGAACCAGATCGGCGAGCGCCCCGACATCGCCTTGCGCGGAGAGGACGTCTGCAAAGCCCGCGTTCCGGCAGACCGCCGCTGTCGCATCACCGACCGTATAGACCGGCAGCGCCCGCAGTGCGCCGATCTGCGGATGGGTTTCCAGGACGGCAACCGTGCGCCGGCTTGAGACCGCCAGGGCGGTGACGCCCGAAAGGTCGAAGTGGTCGGGCAGGGTCTCCCGCGTGACCAGAAGAGGCGCCTCGTCGGCGACATGGCCGGCGGCGCGCAACCTGTCCGCCGTGCGCCGGCAGTCCGGCTGTGGCCTTGTCACCAGAAAACGCATGGTCAATGACCCGCGAGAAATCCGGGGCCCATCAAGGCCTTCAGGGTCTCCCCGGCGGAAATGCCGATCTCGATCGCGTTGGCCGGCGCGCCGCTGCCCGAGGTCACATGCGCCTGCGAGCCATCCGGCTTCAGCACGATGCCCCTGAATTGCAGCAGTCCGTCCCGGATCGTGGCAAGACCGCCGATAGGCGTCCGGCAGGATCCGTCGAGAACGGCGAGGAACGCCCGTTCCGCATCGAGCCTGACCTGGGTCTCGGGATCGTGGATCGCCGCGAGCATCGCACGCGTGGCCTCGTCGTCCGTGCGGCTTTCGATGCAGATCGCTCCCTGACCGACCGCCGGCAGAAATTCGTCGACCTCCAGCAAGCTGGTGATTTCATCTTCCAGGCCAAGGCGTCTCAGGCCCGCGGCCGCCAGAAGGGTCGCGTCCACCTCCCCCTCGGCCAGCTTGCGCAGCCGGGTCTGCAGATTGCCGCGATACATCACGACTTCGATGTCCGGCCTCAGCCGCTTGATCATCGCCTGCCTGCGCAGGGAACTGGATCCGACGACGGCGCCCTGCGGCAGATCCGTCAGCGTGTTTGCCCTGGGCGACAGGAACGCGTCGCGCACGTCCTCGCGCGGCAGAAACGCCGTCAGTTCCAGACCGGTCGGCAGAACCGTCGGCATGTCCTTGGACGAATGAACGGCAAGATCTATGCGTCCGTCGATCAGGGCTTCCTCGATCTCCTTGGTGAACAGGCCCTTGCCGCCCACTTCCGACAGGGGCCTGTCCTGAATCCGGTCGCCGGACGTCTTGATGACCACGATCTCAAAGGCATCTTCGGGAAGCCGGTGGGCCGCCATCAGCCGGTCACGGGTTTCATTGGCCTGCGCCAATGCCAGGGCGCTGCCGCGCGTTCCGATGCGCAAAGGATTTGATTGCAAGGCTTACCGTCCAGATGCTACGCCCGGCGGAAATACCCCGGGAAACTGATTTGCTTCGTTGAAGTGTCCTAGCACAGGCCAACACTGCAAGACCAATGACCTCAGTCAATTCGAAAGACAATGCGACCGATTTGACGGTCCTCGGCATCGAGACCAGCTGCGACGAGACCGCGGCTGCAGTCGTGCGGGGCCCGGCGCGGAAGGAAATCCTTTCAAATACCATCCGCTCCCAGATCGACGAGCATTCCGAATTCGGCGGCGTGGTTCCCGAAATCGCCGCCCGCGCCCATATTGAAATTCTCGACCGGATCGTTGCCGAGGCCATGCGCGAGGCCGATTGCTCCTGGGACGACATCGACGCCGTCGCCGCCACGGCCGGCCCCGGCCTGATCGGCGGCGTCATCGTCGGTTTCATGACCGCCAAGGCCATCGCCATGGCGGCGGGCAAGCCGATCGTCGGTGTAAACCACCTGGAAGGCCATGCGCTGACCGCCCGGCTGACGGACGACCTGAGTTTCCCGTTCCTGCTGCTGCTCGTCTCCGGCGGCCACAGCCAGTTTCTGCTGGTACGCGGCGTCGGCGACTACGAACGGCTCGGCACGACCATCGACGACGCCATCGGCGAAGCCTTCGACAAGACCGCGAAGCTGCTCGGCCTGCCCTATCCCGGCGGTCCCCACGTGGAGAAGATGGCCGCCCGGGGAGACGTCACCCGGTTCAGGCTGCCGCGCCCGCTGCTCGACCGGCCCGGCCTCGACATGTCCTTTGCCGGACTGAAAACCGCCCTCAGGACCCAGGCCAAGAAACTGGAACCGGTCGACGAGCAGACCGTCGCCGACCTGTGCGCCGCCTTCCAGCGGGCCGTGTCCGATGTTCTGGCAAGGCGGACCGCCTCCGCCCTCGACCTTTTCCGGCAGCGGCATCCGGGAGCGGACCCTGCGATCGTCGTCGCAGGCGGCGTTGCCGCCAATCAGGAGATCCGGCGGAGCCTGCAGTCTGCAGCCGACGAGGCCGGGGCCCGGTTCATTGCGCCGCCCATGAACCTGTGCACGGACAATGCGGCCATGATCGCCTGGGCCGGCATCGAACGGTTGCAGCTGGGCCCGGTCGACGACATGGGCCTGTCGCCGCGCCCGCGCTGGCCCCTCGACGCCACCAATGCCGGCGTTCTCGGCGCCGGCAAGAAGGGGGCCAAGGTTTGAAGACATTTGCCGGGTTCAAGCGGTCCGGTCGCGGCTTTGCCCTTTTGCCCGCCTCCCGGGGCTGTTAGGAAGCCCTTGCGTTTTTCAACAGGGACATTTTGAAGATGCGGCTCTACTACAAGGCCTATGTCTACCTGACCTGCGGCACGGATCTTCTGGTCTTTGACGAGCCTGACACGCCTTATCTCGGCCCTCAGGTTCCCGGCGGCACGATCGATCCGGGCGAGAGTTTCCTGCACGGAGCCATGCGCGAGTTCGCCGAAGAGACCGGCCTGGTCATCGACGCGGCCTTCGACCATTTTTCAAGCCAGGACATCCCGTTCGGGGCCATGCCTCCGGTCGGCCAGTTCCGCGCGCCGCCGAACCGGCCGCTGATGGGCCGTCACATCCGGCGCAACTATCACGTCCGGCTGGCCGAGCGGCCGCGGGACACCTGGGAGCATTACGAGATGTTTCCGAGCGCCGGCGGCGATCCGATTCGCTGCCGGTTCTTCTGGATTGACCTGTTCGGCGAAAAGGCGCGCGACGAGGAGACTTTCTTTGCCGCCTTCGGCGCGCCGCTGACCGACCTGCGCGGCCGTGTGGCCGGCTTCTCCAGAGCCGCCTGAGGACCTCGTCAGCTCAAGGATTTCAGCGTGAAAATCTATCACAAGGCCTATGTTTACCTGACCTGCGGACCGGAATTGCTGGTATTTGTCGAACCGGACCATCCCGATCCGGACATTCAGGTTCCCGGAGGCACGCTGGACCCGGGCGAAAGCTATCTTCAGGCCGCCCGGCGTGAATTTTTCGAAGAAACAGGACTTTCCTTGGATATCGCGCTCGAATCGTTCGCGGACCAGGATCACATCATCAAGGATGTGCCCGGAAGTCTCTCCGGCTTGCATCGTCGACGGCATTTTCACGGCCATATTCGTGAAAAGCCCGCTGTGGAATGGGAACATTTCGAAATGACGCCGAGTTCAGGCGGGCCGCCAATCCGGTTCCGCCTGTTCTGGGTCGATCTTTTCGCCAACGATGCGCCGCCCAAGACCTTGTTCTTTGAAGAGTTTGGAGCGCAACTTGATACATTACGGTCGCGGATGGAAAGGCAGAACGATGGGCGCCATTAAGACAATCGGCGTCATTGGCGGCGGCGCCTGGGGAACGGCGCTGGCCCTCACGGCCGCCCGTGCCGGGCGGGACGTGCGCCAATGGGCCCGCGATCCCGGGATCGTGTCCGATATCCGTGCCCGCAGGCAGAACCCGCGGTATCTTCCCGGCATCACCTTCGACGAGGATCTGAACGCAACCGGGTCCCTTGCGGAGGCCGCTGACGCGGATGCCGTCCTGCTGGTCACCCCGGCGCAGACCACCCGCTCCATTCTGGCCGCCCTCAAGAAGACGGGCGCGGTCCGCGGGCCGGTCCTGTTGTGCGCCAAGGGCATCGAACAGTCCTCCGGCAAGCTGTTGTCGAAGGTCATGAGCGAGGAACTGCCCGGCGTGGAGCCTTGCGTGCTTTCCGGGCCGAGCTTTGCCGACGACGTGGCGCGCGGCCTTCCCACCGCCGTCACCATTGCCGCCAATTCCACCAAGACCGCCCTGAGCCTGTGCGAGGCGCTGCAGTCTCCCAGTTTCCGTCCCTATGCCTCGATCGACATCCTCGGCACGCAGATCGGCGGCGCATTGAAAAACGTGCTGGCAATAGCCTGCGGGGCCGTCGCCGGCCGGAAACTCGGCGCCAGTGCGCAGGCCGCCCTCACCGCTCGGGGCTTCGCGGAACTCTCCCGCCTCGGCACGGCCATGGGTGCGCAAAGCGAAACGCTGACAGGACTGTCCGGCTTAGGTGACCTTGTGCTGACCTGCTCTTCCAGCCACTCACGCAATTTTTCCTTCGGCCTGCGCCTCGGGGAAGGCTTCATGGCCTCCGAACTGATTTCCGCCGGCGGGAAACTCGCCGAAGGTGCCTATTCGGCCCGTGTTGCCGTCAAGCTCGCGGAAAAACACGACGTCGAGGTGCCGATCTGCGAAACCGTCGCAAGGATGATCGACGAGCACCAGACCATCGACGACGCGCTCAACACCCTCATGGCCCGGCCGCTCAAGGCGGAAACGGAAGGGATGTGAATAGTTTCCGCCTGCCGCCGCGCCGCCCTCGGGAAACACGCTGTGCTGTCCCGGAGGCGGGGCGGGCGCCTCGGAAATTGCAGCGTCTTTTTCGGGACAGACCCTCGGTCTTCCCGGCAGGAAGCGCTTCTTTTTGGACACCCGACCGATCCGGCAGGTCCACCCCCATTGAGTTTGTCTCTCCCCGGCCCTAGGTTCGTCCCGGAATCGACAATCTGAAGGCCTCATTTCATGCTCTATGCCCTGATCTGCACCGACAAGCACGGCGCCCTGCAAACTCGTCTCGACAACCGCACGGCGCATCTGGAGTTTCTCAACGGCCTGGGCGGCAGCCTCAAGGCCGCCGGTCCGTTTCTGGATGACGACGGCAACATGACCGGCTCGCTGGTGGTGATCGAGGCCAGCAATCGCGACGAGATCCTGGCGATTTCGCAGGAAGACCCTTACGCGCGCGCCGGTCTGTTCGAGAGCGTTGAAATCCGCCCGTGGAACTGGGCCATCAAGAATCCGGAGACGAAATAAGTGCAATACTGGCTGATCAAATCAGAACCGGACAAATGGTCCTGGGAGCAGCAGAAGGCCAGGGGCGACCTCGGTGAACAGTGGGATGGCATTCGCAACTACCAGGCCCGCAACAACATGCGCGCCATGGAAATCGGCGACAAGGCCTTCTTCTACCATTCCAACATCGGCAAGGAAGTGGTCGGCATCGTCGAGGTCTGCAGCGAGATCCACCCGGACACCACCATTGACGACCCGCGCTGGGAATGCGTGGACTTCAAGGCGGTCCGCGACCTGCCGAAGCCGGTGACGCTGGCCGATGTCAAGGCCGAGCCGCGGCTCGAGAAGATGGCCCTGGTCACCTCCATGCGCCTGTCCGTGCAGCCGGTGACGGCGGAAGAATGGAAGATCGTCTGCGAAATGGGCGGCCTGAAGAAACCCGCCTGAAAACCTCTTCCGGCGGCCCGTCCGGCCCGCTCAACCGGTGAAGCGCATGCCGCCCGTCAAGGACCCTTTCGACTTCATCCGCCGGGAGACCCGGATAAAGCCTGTGCCGCATGCGGAGGAAATCCGGCTGCATGTGGCCGATGAGGCCATGGCGCTGTGGCAGAAGACCGAGGATGATCTGGGCGCGCTGGGCCTCGCGCCGCCTTTCTGGGCTTTTGCCTGGGCGGGCGGACAGGGGCTTGCGCGCTACCTTCTCGACACCCCGGATCTGGTGCGGGGCAAACGCGTGGTCGATTTTGCCTGCGGCTCGGGCCTGGTCGGCATCGCCGCCATGATGGCCGGAGCCGCCTCCTGTCATGCGGTCGATATCGACCCCTTCGCGGCAGCCGCCACACGCATGAACGCAGCGTTGAACAACGTTGCGCTCAGCATTGAAACCGCAGACATGACGCAAGGCGCGGTGCCGCAGGCGGATCTCGTCATTTGCGGCGATGTCTTCTACGACAAGCACATGGCCGACGGGGTGCTGGCGTTTCTGGATCGGCTGCTCGTGGACGGCATCGACGTGCTGGTCGGCGATCCGGGCCGGTCCTATCTGCCGCGCTCCCGCCTGACCGAGCTGGCGGTCTACAGCGTCCCGGTGGTCGGCGCCCTGGAAGACAGTGAGATCAAACGAACGTTTGTCTATCGGCTGGCCCCGAAAACAGCCTGAAATCGACGAACTCCTGGCTCCATTGCGCGCTCGAATGCCGCACCGCAAAGTTTTTCAACAACACCACTTTCTCTTTTTGCAGCTTGCGATAGGGTTACGCCTTGAGCGAGCGCCGCTCTTGATGTCAGTGCTTCCAGGAGTCCTTCATGCCCATCGTCAACCGCCTTGCCGATCTTGCCGACGAGATCACGGCATGGCGCCATGATTTTCACGAGAACCCTGAAATTCTCTACGAAACCGTCCGGACAGCCGGCAAGGTGGCCGAACTTCTGGAGAGCTTCGGCCTGGACGAAGTCACCACGGGCATCGGCAGGACCGGCGTGGTCGGCGTGATCAAGGGCCGGAACGGCGGCGCCGGCAGGACCGTCGGCCTGCGCGCGGACATGGATGCTCTGCCGATCGAGGAAATCACGGGCAAACCCTACGCCTCCAAGGTGCCCGGCAAGATGCATGCCTGCGGCCATGACGGCCATACCGCCATGCTGCTCGGCGCGGCGAAATATCTCGCCGAAACCCGCAATTTCGACGGCACGGTCATTGTCATCTTCCAGCCTGCGGAAGAAGGCGGCGCCGGAGCGAAAGCCATGATCGACGATGGCCTGATGACCCGCTGGCCGATGGAGGAAGTCTACGGCATGCACAATTACCCGGGCCTGCCGGTCGGCGAATTCGCCATCCGCAAGGGCCCGATCATGGCCGCGACCGACGAGTTTCGCATCACGGTGACCGGCAGGGGTGGTCATGCCGCCAAGCCGCACGAGACCATTGATCCCATCGTCGTCGGGTCGCAGATCGTCTCCGCGCTGCAGACCATCGCCAGCCGCAATGCCAACCCGCTCGATTCCGTCGTGGTTTCCGTCACCGTCTTCAATGGCGGCAATGCCTTCAACGTCATTCCCCAGGAGGTCACCCTGCGCGGGACCGTGCGGACCCTCAGCCCGGGCATGCGCGATCTGGCCCAGGCCCGCATGGAAACCATCGTCCGCTCCGTCGGTGAGGCTTTCGGCGCGAAGGCCGAGCTGGAATTCCGGCGCGGTTATCCGGTCACGACCAACCACGATGCGCAGACGGATTTCGCCGCCGAAATCGCCGAGGGCATTGCCGGCGCAGGCAAGGTCGACCGCGAGATCGAGCCGATGATGGGCGGCGAGGATTTTTCCTACATGCTTGAGGAACGGCCCGGCGCCTTCATCTTCGCCGGCAACGGCGACAGTGCCGGCCTGCATCACCCGGCATACGATTTCAACGACGACCTCATTCCGGTCGGCTGTTCCTACTGGGTGAAACTGGTCGAAACCGCCCTCCCCCCGGCAGCCTGACGGGAATAGTCGCCTTTTCCTGCGTCACCAACTCTGGTTGTCTGCAGGGTCCGACAAGACCGCGAAGGTCCTCGATCTGCTCCGTCAATGGAGGACTTGCTCCACGCGCAACCGGGGCAGCGGACATTTTGTCGGAATTTCGGCATGACCGCTCGTTGTCCTTCTCCCCCCTTACGGGGGAGAGAGACGCAAGCGGCATGGCTCCCTCTTCGCACTACGCTCAAGCGGGATGACGACGGCGGGATTTTGTCCTAGAAAGAACGCCCGTTCCGACCGGCGTTTTCACTGGACATTCCTGCATGACGCTTTCCCCGTTCAAACTCTCCTTTCTGGCGACCTATGTTCTTGTGGGCGCCGTGGTCGGCGTCCTGGTGATCCATCCCCTGAACCTGATGGTGATCTGGTGGGAACTGGCGCGCGCGCCCGAGGCAACGCCGGGATTCTATCAGTTCCTGTCCGCCCGGTTGTGGCTGCTGATCGTGCCCCGGCATCTCGACGTCGCGGTCGCCTACACGGGTCTCGGCGCCATCGTCGGCCTCGCCTTCGGCATTTTCACCCGCAACTACATGCGAACAACCGAAGCCTATCGCTCCCTGCGCGAGGAGCAGACCGCCTTCGTGCCGGACCTGATGCAGCAGGGGGAAACCCACCGGGTCGAATTCAAATCCTCCCTGCGCTGGGACCTGAAGGAAAACTGCGTCAACCGGAACCTGGAGAAGGTCGTCGCCAAGACCCTGGCCGGGTTCTACAATGCCGAAGGCGGCCATCTTCTCATCGGCGTTGACGACGATGGCCGGCCGCTCGGCCTCGATCCCGATCTGGCGACCCTGAAGAGCCCCGATCTCGATTCCTTCGAGCGCACCATCAACGACATCGTCTCCAGGGCCCTCGGCGGCGACCTGTGCCCCTACCTTCATACCGTCTTTGCCAGGGTGGAGGACAAGGATGTCGCCATGATCATCGTCAGCCCCGCACCACGGGCGGTTTACATGGAGGAAAACAAGGCCTCGGTGTTTTACCTGCGCAGCGGCAATTCCACCCGCAGGCTCGATGTGCGCGAGGCGGTCAATTACGCCAACACGAGATGGTCGTGACGTGAGCAGCATTCTGAGCCTCGCCTTTCCCGACCAGCTTGGCACGGCGGCGACAGTTTTCCTGATCCTGACGAGTTTCTTCACCTCCGCCCTGACGGCCGCCGTCGGGCTTGGCGGCGGCGTGGCGCTGATCGCGGTCATGGCGGCGGTGATGCCCGCCGGGGCGCTGGTGCCCGTTCATGGTGTTGTCCAGCTCGGCTCGAACGCCGGGCGGGCAATCGTGCAACTGAAACACGTCGACTGGCTGATCGCACTCTGGTTTGCCGTGGGCGCCGCTTTCGGCGCGGCGATCGGCGGCGCGATCGCAATCGAACTGCCCGCCGCGATCCTGAAAGCCGGCATCAGCCTGTTCGTGCTGTGGGTGGTCTGGGGCAAGGCACCCAAATTCGGCAAGGCGCGCAAACGTGCCATGGCAGGCGCCGGCTTTGCCTCCACGTTTCTGTCGATGTTCTTCGGCGCCGCCGGCCCGATCGGCGGTGCGGTTCTTGCCACGCTGGGTCTGCCGCGTCACGGCTTCGTTGCCAATCAGGCGGTCACGGCGCTGATCATGCATGTCTTCAAGATCGTCGTCTTCGGCCTGCTCGGCTTCGCCTTCGCGCCCTGGGCAGGCCTGATCGTGCTCATGATCGCGAGCGGTTTCCTCGGCACGCTCGCCGGCAGCCGCCTGCTGGGCCGGATGGAGGAAAAGACCTTCAGGACCGGCTTCAGATGGGTGATGACCGCCCTGGCGGCGAACCTGCTCTGGCAGGCTGTCCGAAGCTGGCCAGGGGCCTAGTCCGAATCCCGCGCGACGGCCAGGTTTTCTTCCGGATTGACCTTTCACCTCTCCAAGCTTGAGTTCTTCGCAACTGGCCTGGCCTTGAAACACAAGGGCCGACGCGGTAACCCAGCGGGAACGAATTTCAAAACAATGCGGGATGGAACGTCCATGGCTTCTCAAAATCTTCTGCTTCTGCCCGGCGACGGCATCGGCCCGGAAATCATGCCGGAAGTGAAAAAGGTCATTGCCTGGTTCAATGACAAGGGCGGCATGTCCTTTGAAACCGATGAAGGCCTTGTCGGCGGCTCGGCCTATGACGCCCACGGCCAGTCGATCTCCGAGGAAGACATGGCCAAGGCCATGGCGGCGGATGCCGTGATTTTCGGCGCCGTCGGCGGCCCGAAATGGGATGACGTTCCCTATGAAGTGCGCCCGGAAGCCGGTCTCCTGCGCCTGCGCAAGGACATGCAGCTCTTTGCCAACCTGCGCCCCGCCATCTGTTATCCGGCGCTGGCCGATGCCTCGTCCCTGAAAAAGGATATCATCGAGGGTCTCGATATCCTGATCGTGCGCGAACTGACCGGCGGCGTCTATTTTGGCGAACCGAAGGAAATCCGCGATCTCGGCAACGGCCAGAAGCGCGGTATCGATACCCAGGTCTACGACACCTACGAGATCGAACGCATCGCCGGTGTCGCTTTCGAACTGGCCCGCACGCGGAACAACAAGGTCACGTCCATGGAAAAACGGAACGTGATGAAATCCGGCGTTCTGTGGAACGAGGTCGTCAGCCAGACCCACAAGAACGCCTACCAGGACGTTCAGCTCGAGCACATGCTGGCCGATGCCGGCGGCATGCAGCTCGTCCGCTGGCCCAAGCAGTTCGACGTCATCGTCACCGACAACCTGTTCGGCGACATGCTGTCGGACGTTGCCGCGATGCTGACCGGCTCGCTCGGCATGCTGCCGTCGGCCTCCCTCGGCGCTCCGGATGCCGTCACCGGCAAGCGCAAGGCGCTGTACGAGCCGGTCCACGGCTCCGCACCGGACATTGCCGGCACCGGCGCCGCCAACCCGATCGCCATGATCGCCAGCTTCGCCATGGCCCTGCGCTACTCTTTCGAACAGGTCGCTGCGGCCGACAAGCTGGACCAGGCGATCGCCAATGCCCTCGGCAAGGGCCTGCGCACCAAGGACATCGCCGCGGCAGGCGAAGCCACCATCTCCACCTCCGCAATGGGTGATGCCATTGTTGCCGAGCTGGACGCGCTCGGCGCCTGACGGCCTCATCAGCGTTTGCACCACGAGCCGCCAGCGGGTATCCCGGTGGCGGCTTTTCCTAGCCGGCGAGCATCCTGATCCGCTCCAGCCGGGCGCGCACCGGTTCGATGCTGAACTCGCCCATTGCGCCGTAGGCCTCGAGCCGAAGAACCTCGCCCCAGACAAGTCCCCGCGAGAGGTCACTCCTGAACCAGCCCTGCCGCGTCATGCTGACCATCCGGCCCCGGGGCAGGGACTTTTCGATTTCATACGGAGACACCATGACCTCGATATCGGGAAAGAAGCTCTTCATCGTCAGGAAGACCCGCTGAGCCGCATAGGCGTGGCAGACGCAGACGACCCGGTCATCGTCCACGACCCTGAGCCTGTCATGTAGATTTGCGACGTTCTCTTTCGTGTTCAGTGACCGTCTTTCCAGAAACAGATATTCGGTCTGTCCGGCAAGACTGCAGGTCGCCGGATCGCTGAAAATCAGGTCATAGATTGCCTGAGCTTCGCTGAGCCCCGGCCGGATTTCGGAAAAGGCCTTGAACGCCGACGGCATGCCGCCTGTCAGCGCGAGGATCTTCGTCAGGCCTTTTTTCAATTCGGCCATCGTCTTGTGCGCCGCCGCCGTCACGCCAAGATTTGTTCCGAAGGTCACCAGGATGTTGCCCTCCGCACGCGGGCTCTCATAAAAACAGAGTTCGGTGATCTCGTGAATGAGTTCGTCGTTCAATGCTGGCGGCATTGATAGTTTCGGCACGATTTGATCCATGATAGATCTCGATCCAGAGACTGAAAGCCGAAAGGACGGATGAGTTCGAACGCATGAATTAGCTTCGTTCCACATGTGTCTCACGAACCAGTGACGTCCGGATGAACCGGGCCGGCACTGTCAGCATGGGCCCCTCAGAGCGAAACCGGATGCTCCGCTACCCGATGAGCGAGAAGCGCCTCACCGATACCGATCAATAGAAAAATACACCCGCAAGAATTGCAAGACAAGATCACCTCATGAACGAAGACAAACTCGCGCCTTTTCTCGGCACCTGGATCCTCGATTCGGAGGAAAGCGACTTCGAGCAGGGGGATCCGCCGAAGAGCGCCACCTTGAAGATCGACGACAATTTCGGCATGGCCGTGTTCACGATGAACCAGGTCGATGCCGACGGCGAGATCACCAACGACACGTTCGAGGCCATGCCCGACGGGCCGGAGGTCAAGCTGGGCAAAAGCGGTCTGGTGGACGCCATGCGCCTCGTCTTTCAGGGCGACGACAAGCTTGTCTCCGAGGCGCGCCGGGGCGGACTGACCCTCATGAAGGCCGAACGCGAACTGTCCGACGACGGCCGCACCCTGACCGTGACCCAGACCGTGCATCTGGTCGACGTCGCCAGCTTCACCAACATCTCCGTCTACCGGAAAGCGCAGTAGGCCATCCATGAAACAGGTCATCGGCGCCGTGACGCTGGTCGTGCCGGACTATGACCGGGCGATCGCGTTCTACACGCAAAAGCTCGGTTTCGACCTGATCGGCGACACGCCTCTGTCGGACACGAAACGCTGGGTTCTCGTCGCACCGAAGGGCAGTACCGAAACCCGCCTGCTGCTCGCCCGGGCCGATGGCCCGGACCAGCAGGCGACCATCGGCAACCAGGCGGGAGGGCGGGTGTTCCTGTTCCTGAACACGGATGATTTCGACCGGGATTACCAGGCAATGCAGGACGCAGGCGTCACTTTTCTGGAGCCTCCCCGCACGGAGCCTTACGGCAAGGTCGCCGTGTTCCAGGATCCGTTCGGCAACAAATGGGACCTCATCGAGCACCGCTGACAGCCTGGCGTCCAGGCCGGACCTGCTCGGAAGCTATCCTGCGGCGGGTGACCATCTGCGCGAAAGATTGGACCAGACCCGGTACAGCTCCAGCAGGCCCAGCGGCACGAAATGCACCAGTGCGGGAGCGACACCGCCCCAATCGTGAAGGGCCGCCCAATGGAGAAGTGTGAAGATCGCGGCCGCGTAAACGGCCCGCTGCAACATCTTCCAGCGCCGTCCAAGCGTCCGGACCCATCCGTCGGTTGACGTGACCGCCAGCGGCACGAAGATGAGGAACGCAACCCAGCCGGTCCAGATGGATAGCCTGGCAATTTCCTGGCCAGCAAAGGCGAGGGCTCCCATGTCCACCAGATAGAGCACGGTATGCAACGCGGCGTAGCCAAAGGCCGCGACACCGAGATAGCGCCGCCTCCTGAGCAGCCAGCGCGGACCGCGCCATCCCTTCAAGAGCATCGTCAGCGGCGTGAGCATCATGGCGATGATCATGAAGCGTGCAGCGAACTCGCCTGTCGGATGCAGAAGGTCGTGGACGGTTTTCAGATCACCCGACGCAAGACCGGCAATCATCGGAATGGCCGGCAGGCTCAGGATCGCCCAGAAGGTGTAGGGATGGTTCAAGACCGTCTTCACTGACGACATGACTGGCTCCTATTGTCGAATTCCGGTTGCGCCGCGACGACGTGTCCGCACCGGGTCAGACGCGCTGAACCTTGAGCCTGGTCTTCAGATCCGTGCGGCAGAAGGCGTGCAGGAAACAGGTCTTCTCGGAAATATCCAGCATCTCCTGTGCGGTTTCGTCGCTCTCCCCCGTCTCCAGGTAGACATGGGTCTCGATCGGATCCGCTTCACCGGCCCGGCCCGTGCCGCCACTCGCGCCGCCCAGGCTGAAATGGGTGTCCTGAACGATGCGGTAATCCGGAAGATCCAGTTTCAGCATGGACACGAAACGACCGAACTGGGTCATGAAGCAGAAGGCGATCCCGGCGCTGATCAGCGTATTGGCATCCGGGGCGCGCCCGTCTTCGGAACTCAGGAACCGGAACGACGTGCCATAGGGCGAATACTGCATCTGCTGGAGATCCTTGATGCCGTCCTCGCGCAGAACGGCGACGGCCCCGATGTTGAGCCTCCGGTCCTGTTCGTCCGACAGGGACGAGCCGCCGGCCGTGGTCCCCTTGACGACATCCTTTTTCGGCGTCGGGCCGACCGGCTCCATGAGCGTCAGGTCGCCGGCCGCCCGCCGGGCCAGATCAAAATGGTTGCCCGGATCCGGGAACAGAGCGCCGTCCAATTCGGCGACCTGTGCCGTGGCCAGTTCGCGGCCGTTCTTGCCGAGCTTGAACAGGCTCTCCAGCTGGCCCCGCATCAGCCCGTTGAGCGGCGAGGCATATGTGGCGTTGATCAGGAACGCGTTCAGGGACGCATCATCCAGGTCGCAATCGATCTCGACCTGCAGATCGATGTTCTCCGCGCCACCCACCATGGTGCGCTTCGGCATGGACCCCTTCATGGTGTAATAATTGTCCTGGATCAGCTTCAGCTTGCGGATCTCGACACCCTGCTTTCCGGCCAGTGCCAGGATCTCGTTCATGAAGCTCGCGACCATGCCGGTGGACAGAAACGCCAGCGGGCACGGCGCCGCGTCGTGGCCATTGAGATAAGGGCCTTCGTCGGAGACCAGCCGCCACGTGTCGCCGGTTTTCGCCGACCGCACCAGCGCTTCCTTCTGGAAACCGGACAGGGACCGGATCCAGGTGCGCAAGGCATCTCCCTTGCGGTTCGCGGGGGTATCGATCCCGACTTCCCCGGCGTTTGCAACCTTGAAGAACGGCACGACACCGCTTTCGCGGATAACGTCTTTTCCCATCGCCGCCATCGGCATGTCTCCTTGATCCGTTTGAAGTGCTGTGCGCGGAGAGATTTCCGGCGTTGAGTGTCGATATGGCCCGACCGGCCGCCTGCGGACCGTCTGCCTGTCAAGCGGCGTGTTTCAATTGATCCACCGCCACGGCGAACCCGGCTCCCGGGTCGGGTCTGTCAGGTGTCTATTCCGGAATAGGCGACCAGGTCGGCGACGGTCAGGTTGGCGTCGCGCTTCTCGAACATGCGGATATATTCGATCATCGTATGCGAATGCTCCCGCATCACGCCTTCCGCGCGAACCGCATCCCCCTTTTCAATGGCCTCGAAGATCACCTGGTGTTGTGCGTTGCCCAGCCGCAAGCGAAAAAAGCCGCGTTCGACCTGGTCCGGCGTGTCGGCGACCGCCCGGTCGAAGACCATTGATCCCACGGCCAGCATGGGCAGATGGCTGATCTGATCGCAGGTGTAACCGACATAATCGTTGCCGCAGGCAGCCAGTATCGTCGTATGGAAGATCTTGTTCGCCGCCTGCATCTGCCGGATCACTTCGTTGTCGATCCGGCCCAGACTGATTTGCCTGTCGATCGCCTCGATGGCGCGCGCCATGTCCGGCAGGTACGTCGCCCGGTCCGGGGACTGGGCCATAAGCCGTGCGGCCAGGCTTTCCAGATGTCCGCGGACCTGAACCGCCTGCAGAATATCTTCGACGTTCGGGCTCTGGACCTGATAACCGCGGCCTTCGCCGCGCAGGATCACCCCTTCTCGCTCCAAAAGACGAAGGGCCAGTCGGACCGGGGTCCTGGAGACGTTGTGGGTCGCGCAGAGCTGCGCTTCCGACAGGCGTTCGCCTTCTTCGTAGGCCCCGTTGATGATGTCGGCCCTGATACGCGCGGCAAGTTCTGTGTCGATGGATTCCATCCTGTCATACAGTCCATTTGGGATCCCAAAGTCAATCGAAAACGACGTTCTTCAGAATTTTTTTGCAAAAATCACTTGATTTGGGATCCTTTTCCGGTGTTCCCTAGCTGTGACGCGGTGAAAATCCGCCGAGGCAGGCTGCCGCGACCTGGGTTTGGGATCCCAAAAACGCATTCGCCTGCCATGCCAATCTCGGGAGGAACCAATGGCAATCACTCGTTTCAAACTGGCCCTTGCACTTGCAGCAGCAGTCGGGTTTTCCGCACAACCGGTCTCGGCCGAAGAGCTGACCGTGGCCACCTTCGTGCCGCCGCAGCACCACACCAACACGGTCATGTTCAAATGGTTCGGGGAGGAACTGGAAAAGCGGTCCGGGGGCACCCTGACCATGAAGCTGTTCCCCGCCGGCCAGCTCGGTGCGGGTCCGGTCCAGCAATACAAGCGCGCGGTCGAAGGCGTCGCGGACATCACCTTCGGTGTGTCCGCCTATACGCCCGCGCTCTTTCCCAAGACCATGCTTGCCATCCTGCCAGGGACGCCCGAGAACGCAGACGAGTCCACCCGCCGCATCTGGGCCAATTTCGATGAGTACCTCGCCGACGAATACACCGATGTGAAGGTTCTCGCCGTGGGAACAGTCGCGGGCAACCTCTGGGTCGGCACACGGAACGTGTCGACCATGGAGGGGTTGAAAGGCGCCAAGCTGGTACCCTATGCGGCAATGACAACACCGCTCGTCGAAGCGCTCGGCGCGGTGCCGGTGCAGATGCCGGTGACCGAAATGTACACGGGCATCAGCACCGGCACGATCGACTCGGCAATGGCCTCGTACAACAACCTGACCCCGCCCTGGAATTTCTGGGATGTGTCCACCCATGTGGTCGAGAACGTGCCGGTCAATTTTGCCGTCACATTCGCCGTCATGAACAAGGAGCGGTACATGGGTCTTTCTGAAGAGCATCGCGCGATCATCGACGAGCTTGCCGGGTTGCCCATGTCGCTCAAGCTGGCGGAATCATTCGATGGTGCCGACGAGCGTTCCAAGAAGATGATTGCCGAAGCCGACAAGGGCTACGAGTGGATCGTGGTTTCGGATGACGAGCGCGCCAAGATGGACGCGGCGGTCGCCGTCGGCCTCGATGAGGTCTTCGCGGATTACGAAACCAGAGGCATCGCGAACGCCCGCGAGATCTACGACGCGCTCAACCGGTAATTCGCCGGCGCGTGCAATCGCATTCCGGACAGGGCCAGGCCTGCCTGCACCGCCCTGTCCGGGGCCAGTTCTCCTGAACGTTCCATCACGAATAGGGTGTCCAATGGTCGTCATCGTCCCGTCCAACAAGGCTGTACAGGCTTTCGAGGGGCTTCATCTTTATCACGGTGATATCTCGAACTGCTCGATGCGGGTCCGCATGACCCTGATCGAGAAAGGTCTGCCCTGGACCAGTCATCATCTCGATCTGAAGAAGAAAGAGAATATTTCGGAAGCCTATTTCGGCATCAATCCGAATGGGCTGGTCCCGGCGCTGGTCGATGACGGCGTGGTGCATATCGAGTCCAACGACATCATCGACTATCTCGACGACGCCTACCCCGAACCGTCCTTGCGCGGCGAAAACGCGGACGGAATGCTTGAGTGGCTTCGCCTGGCCGCATCCATCCACGTGCCCGCCGTCAAGCCCTATGTCTATGCGACCAGGATCGCCAAAAAGGTCAAGAAGACGGCCGAGGAAGAAAAGAAATACGCCGAACTTCAGAAGAATAATGAGCTCAAGTCGTTTCACTCGAAACACGCGGGCACAGGCCAGTTCAGCGCTCAGGACCTGGCAAGGTCGGAAGCGATTCTCGCGGAGTGCTTCACGAAGCTCGACCAGGCACTGGAAAACAACGCCTGGATCATGGGGGACCGGTTCACCCTGGCCGATATTTCATGGGTCCCGCTCCATTTCGTTCTCGTCGGCTGCGGCTATCCGTTCGAAAAGTTTCCGAATGTCTCGCGATGGGCTGCGGCTTTCCAGACCAGGAAGAGCTTTCAGGAAGGCATCCTGAAGTGGTGTCCCGATTTTTCAAAGGTTTGAAAACGGCTCGAGGGAGGGGTGAGATGTCAAACGAGAAAAGAATTTCCGGGCTGACCGGCCTGCTGGACGCCGTGCTGATCCGGGTCTCCCTGATCTGTGGTGGTGCAACGCTCATTTTCATGACCGGCTTTTCGGTCTGGAACGTGCTGATCATGCGCAAGGCCCTGAACAACCCTGTCGTCGGCGCCGAGGATCTGCTGGTCCTGGCGCTTGTGGTGATCGTCGCGCTGTCGATACCGCTCGGCGCACGGACCGGAGCACATATCGAAATCGAAGTGCTGGAAAGCAGCATGTCGGCCGGATTCGCAAGATGGTCGATGGTCCTCGTCAAGGTGTTTTCAAGCGGGCTCCTCGCTTTCATGGCGTGGCGGTTGTGGCATGCCGGCCTGAGTGCCGAGCGCTTCGGCGAGACGACCCAGCAACTGCTGATCTCGTTCGAGCCTTTCTATTACGCCCTGTCCGTCTCGGTCGCTCTTTACGCCATGATCCTGCTCCTGGACATCTGGCGGCTCGTGCGCGGGGACAAGATCACTCTGCTTAGAACAGGTGGCGGACCACTATGATCAACATGACCGTTCTGGGCCTTCTCGGCCTGCTTTCCCTGTTCGTGTTGCTGGCACTGCGCATGCCCGTCGCCCTGTCCATGCTGGGCGTGGGTTTCATCGGCACGGCCGTCGCCAATGCCAACAAGTTCATCGGCATCGGCATGACCTCCGACCAGGCCTGGGCGCGGGGCTGGAAAATCGCGTTTTCGAACCTCTCCGGGGAAACCTTCGAGGCCGCGTCGAACTTCAATCTGCTGGTGATCCCGATGTTCGTGCTGATGGGCAATCTGGCGGGTGTCTCGGGCATGTCGAACGACCTCTTCACGGCCGCCTATCGCTGGATGGGACACATGCGCGGCGGGCTGGCCTCCGCCACCATCGCCGCCTGCGCGGGTTTCGCCGCTCTGTCGGGATCGTCGCTTGCCTCCGCTGTCACCATGGGCCGCGTCGCCCTGCCGGAGATGAAGCGCTACAAGTATTCGGACAGCCTGGCGACCGGGTCGGTGGCCGCCGGCGGCACTCTCGGTTTCCTGATCCCCCCGTCCGGCGGCATGATCATTTACGCCGTGCTGACGGAACAGTCGATCGGGCGGCTGTTCATGGCCGGGATCATTCCGGGCATCATCCTCACCCTCCTGTTCATCGGGGCGATCTATCTGGTGGTGGCGCGCAAGCCCGAGGCGGGCCCGCGCGGCGAACGCTCCGGGCGCACGGAACGCCTGATCGCCCTGAGAAGGGCGGCACCGATCCTCGGCGTCGTGCTGGTGACAATCGGCGGCATGTACACAGGCTTCTTCACCCCGGTCGAAGCATCCTCCGTCGGCGCCTTCTTCACCTTCCTCGTGGCCCTCTGGCGCAGGTCGCTCAACCTGAAGGCCACGCGCGACGTGATTCTTCAGACGATGAACGCAACTGCCACCGTCTTTCTGATCATCATCGGGGCCTTCGTCTTCATACCCTTCATGTCGCTGACCGAACTGCCTGCGCAGCTGGTCACCCTGCTCACCTCGCTGCCCATCGGCGGTGTGGGCGTACTCCTCTTGATCATTCTTGCCTACATGTTCCTGGGCATGTTCCTGGAATCCATGGCAATGCTGGTGCTGACCATCCCGGTCGTGATCCCGATCGCGATGGGCATGGGCTGGGACCTGGTCTGGTTCGGCATCATCGTGGTGATCGTGCTGGAAATGGGCATGATCAGTCCACCGGTCGGCATCAACGTCTTCATTGTCAAATCGATCGCGCCCGAGGTGCCCATGAGCCAGATCTTCCGCGGCATCTGGCCCTTCTGGTTCGCCATGGCCGCAATGCTCGGCCTTCTCATCCTTTTCCCCCAGATCGCGCTTTTCCTGCCGCAGACGATTGTCGGCGGATAGCGATAAAGGAGTCGTCACATGGACGCTAAACCGGATTTCAGGACACTGCAGCATTTCATCGCGGGTGACTGGGTCGACGCTGCCGGCGGCAGAACGTTCGAAGTGCTGAACCCGCTGGACGACAGTCTCTATGCCCGCGCGGCCCGGGGCAGCGGCGATGACATGCGCAAGGCCGTCGCGGCCGCCGCGGCCGCCTTCGGGAATTACCGCGAAACCCTGCCCAGGGAACGCGAACGCTGGTTGCTGCGCATCGCCGAAATCATGGAGGAACGGAAACAGGACCTGCTCGACTGCCTGATCGACGAAATAGGCTCTCCGGTCCAGAAGGCCATGTTCGAATTCGACAAGGGCCTGACCATGATCCGCGCGGCGGCCGGCATGTGCCGCAACGTGCGTGGCGAGACCATTCCCTCGGACGCGCCGGGCAAATTCTCCATGTCGATCCGCGAGCCGCTCGGCGTCGTCGCCGTGATCACGCCGTTCAATGTGCCGCTGATCAAGACGACGCGCCTTGTCGCCAATGCCCTGGCGGTCGGCAACACGGTGGTGCATCTGCCTTCGGAAATGGCCCCCCATCTGAGCCTGCTGTTCGCGGAAATCGTGGCCGAGGCCGGTTTCCCGGCCGGAGCCTACAACGTGGTCACCGGCTACGGCCATGAAATCGGCGACGATCTGACCGGTCACGAGACCGTCGATTTCGTCACCTTCACCGGTTCTTCCGTGGTCGGTCAGCACATCAGCGAGATCTGTGCCAGGAACAAGACACCCAACACGCTGGAACTCGGCGGCAAGAGCCCGACCGTCATTCTCGCCGATGCGGACCTTGAAAAGGCCGTCCCGCTGGCAGCGCGTTCGATCTTCATGTTCGGCGGCCAGGCCTGCATCGGTTCCAGCCGGTTCTATGTCGAACGTCCCGTCTACGACGAATTCGTCAAACGGTTCGCGGCGATCGCGTCGAAGGTCGGCATGGGGGACCTGCGCGATCCGGCCACGGTCATCGCGCCGATCATCTCGGAGCGGCAGCGCGCCCGGGTCAGGGATCACATTGCCGATGCCGTTGCAAAGGGCGCGACCATCGTGACCGGCGGCGACTGGGAGGGCAATCGCTGCCGGCCGACCCTTCTGACCGGTGTTACCGGAGACATGACTGTCTGCAGGTCGGAAACCTTCGGACCGGTCACCGCAATCTATCCGATCGACAGCTACGAGGAGGGTCTGGAGAAGGCCAACGACACCGACTACGGCCTGTCCTCGGCGATCTTCACCAGGGACATCGACAAGGCCTTTCACTTCGCCCGCAACATCGGCGCGGGCATGTGCCACATCAACGGCCCCACCATCCATGACGAGGCCCATGTGCCCTTCGGCGGCAATGGCGCAAGCGGGGTCGGTCGCGAAGGCACCGATTCCGACATGGAGGCGATGACGGAACTGAAATGGGTCACGGTGCAGCTATGACATTCACACTCTATCATCACGGATCTTCCGTCTGCGCCGCCAAGGTGCGGTTCGCCATGGCGGAAAAGAAACTCGCCTGGGATGGCGTCTATATCGACATCCTCAAGGGCGAACAGTTCGAGCCGGACTATCTGAAGCTCAATCCCAAGGGCGTGGTGCCGACACTGGTTCATGACGGCACCGTCATTCCCGACAGCACGGTCATCATCGAATATCTCGACCAGATCGCGCCGGAATCCAGCGTTCATCCGACCGACCCCTGGGAACGGGCGCAGGTGCGTTACTGGACCAAGGCGGTCGACGAGGATCTGCATCCGGCCTGCGGCGCGGTTACTTTCGTCTGCTCGCACAGGCACACCGTCCTGAAGAAGCTCGGACCCGAAGGCGTGCGGAAATTCCTCGCCTCCACCCCCTCCATGTCCGTGACATCCGACTGGAAAAGCCGCAAGGACAGCTTTACCCGCCATGGCTTCGACGCGCCCGGCGCGACGGAAATGGTCAAGCTCTACGACACCTATCTCCACAAGATGGAAGTCGCGCTGAGCGGCGACGACGACTGGCTGGTCGGCAACAGGTTTTCCATCGCCGATATCGCCATGACGCCCTACGTCAATCGCCTGGCGATGATGTCGATGCGCGGCATGTGGGAAAACGGGCGCCTGCCCCATGTCGACAACTGGTTCGCCCGCATCGAGGCCCGGCCCAATTTCCGGAAGTGCCTGATCGACTGGGTGCCGGAAGACCTGACCAACGATCTGCGCGATAACGGGGCCAAGAGCTGGCCTGAAGTCGCGAGAATTCTTCAAATCGGACTCTGAACAAGGGAGGCGTCCATGGGCCGTCTGGAAGGAAAAACCGCAGTCATTACCGGTGCCGCTCAAGGCATCGGTTCCCTCATGGCCAAAGCCATGGCCGACGAAGGGGCCAAGGTACTTGTGACGGATGTGCAAGACACAGCCAGCGCGGTACAGGCGATCACCGATGCCGGAGGTACAGCCCTAGGCATGAAGGTCGATGTGACCTCGAACGACGATCTCAAAGCCATGGTCGAAACGGCAAGGACCGAACTTGGCGGGCTGGACATCATGGTCAACAACGCCTCGATCTTCGCCACGATCAAGCCCAGGCCCTTTTTCGAGATCAGCGACGACGAGTTCGACCTGATCATGCGGGTCAATGCCCGCGGCGTTCACCAGGTCATGCGCGCAATCGTGCCGACGATGATCAAGGCCGGTGGCGGCAAGGTCGTCAACATCGCCTCCGGCACGTTCTATTACGGACCGCCGGGCCTGTCGCACTACACTGCGTCCAAGGGCGCCGTGATCGCGCTGACCCGCTGCCACGCGCGTGAGCTGGGCGACATGAACATCCAGGTCAACGCCATCGCCCCAGGGCTCACCGAAAGCGCGGGCGTTCGGGCCAATGACGGCTTCGACATGGCCCGCGGCCCCACGGTCGCCACCCGGTCGATCAAGCGCGAGATGCTGCCGGAGGACCTTTTGGGGACCCTCCTGTACCTTGCCTCGTCCGACAGCAACTTCGTCACCGGCCAGACCCTGAATGTGGACGGCGGCAAGGTCAACATCTGACGCACCGCCGCCCGGAGCGCAGTCCAACCGCAAAAAAAGACGGCCGGGCTTTTCTGGAAAGCCCGGCCGGATTTTCAGGACGTCGGCGACAGCTCCGTCAGCGCGGTGCCAGGATGGCGATCAGTTCGTTGGCGACGTTGGCCATTTCCATGCCGGCGGAAAAGTTGAACTGGCTGATGGAGATGAAGACGCCGACGCCGCGGCTCGGTGCGAACGCCAGGTAGCTCAGCAGCCCTTCGCTGCCGCCTGCCTTCTGGATGATCAGCGGGCTGTCGCCCTCCGGCATCATGATGACCCAGCCGAGACCCATGGCGTTCATGTGGCCGGACTCGTCCAGACCATAGACCGGGTTCATGCCGTCACGCATCGCCCAGGCCGCGTGGCTGATCCCCCGGGCTTCCGCGCCCTCGCTGCCGAACCGGTCGAGGTTCCATTCAAGATACCGCAGCATGTCGTTGGCGGTGGTGTAGAGTTGCGAGGCTCCCGATCTGTTGGCGAACTGCGCGCCCGGAACCATCTCGTTGCCTTCCCAGTCATAGCCCGTCATGACCGTGTCGCCGGTGGGTCTTTCATACCCTGTCGCGGTCAGCCCGATCGGATCGAGAACCTTTTCCTTCAGCAGCGCGTCATACGGCTTGTCCGCCGCCCCCGACAGGGCCATCGCCAGCAGGTCGAAACCGACATTGGAATACAGCATCCCGGTGCCGGGCGTGAACAGCAGGCCCGCGTCCTTCAGGTTGGCCTGGAAAGAGGCGTCGCTGTATCGTTCGACATCCGGAACTTCCTGCAACTCGCGCTTCAGGCCACCGGCATGGGTGGCAAGATCGACGAGGCGGATCTTGTGGCCGTCGCGCTCGGGCAGCGTGTCGACCAGGTCGATCAGCGGGCCGGCCGGGTCGGTCAGCGCGACGGTGCCCTCGGCGGCAAGGGTCGCCAGCGTCAGGCCCGTGAACGACTTGGTAATGGAGCCGACGTTGATCGCCGTGTCCGCGTCCGGCGTCTTGCCATTGCCCTTTTTGGTCTCGCCCAGCCCGTAAAAGGCGGTTTCGCCATCGCGTACCGCGGCAATCACCAGTCCCGGCACGCCGGTGTCGAGGTAGAAGATCTGACCAGTGAATTCAATGGCTTCCTGAAGAAGCGCGTCTTCGGCCGCAGCCGGTGCTGCCGCGACAAGAAAGGCAAGGGTAATGGCTTTGAACTTCATGAACATGTCCCGAAAAATACGAATGCATCGGCATCCAATGGTTGCGATCCGGGGACGGTAGCCCCGCACGGTGCACCATGCCAGAAAAAACTGGAACCGGCCGGGACCTGCTCTGGCCAAGTCGTGGCGGCCACAGGATCCCGGGGCGCCGGGAACCACTGCCCGCCGGCAACTTCCTGACACATCCGCCTTGCCCGGAGCTTGCGGGAGACGTGCCTGGCACCTGTTGGCCGATGACAGGCAAGTGCCTGACCGGACCGCCGGACCCGGCTCTCCTGACCGCCCGCCTGTCAGGCCTGCGCCAGAAGTAGTCCGAGCAGCGCGCAGACCGCCAGGGTGAGCGGTATGCCCTTGTGCAGGCGCAGCATGAGCAGGCCCGCGACCAGCGTCAGCACCGGCACCCGCCAGTCCAGTGTGGTCACATCCGGCACCAGCGGCCGAAGCGGCCCGAATTCCTGCCGGGTGACATCCGAAAACGTGACCTGCAGGGCGAACCAGATCGACAGGTTCAGGATCACGCCGACAACCGCCGCCGTGATGGCGTCCAGCGCACTTTTCAGTTTCGGCATGGCATGAAGCCGCTCGATATAGGGCGCACCGGCAAAGACCCATAGGAAGCACGGCACGAAGGTCGCCCATAGCGTGACTGCGGCACCGGCAGCCCCCATGACAAGATCCGGTCCGCCTGCTCCATCGCGCGCTGCCGCCAGAAAACCGACAAACTCTGTGACCAGGATCAGCGGCCCCGGCGTGGTCTCGGCAAGACCGAGCGCATCCGCCATTTCCGCCGCGCTCAGCCAGCCGAACCCGTTGACCGCCTCCTGCGCCATATAGGCCAGCACCGCATAGGCGCCGCCGAAGGTGACCGTCGCCAGCACCGAGAAGAACCGGCCGATTTCGCCCAGAACCTGCCCGGGAAAGACAAATTCCAGCAAGAGCAGCGGACACCACCACAGCGCCAGCCAGACCAGGATTGTCCGTACCGTGCCCCAATGGCTGACAGACGCCCCGCCCTGCGCAACCTCACCAGCAGTCCCGCTCCCGTTCCCCGAAACCAAGCCAACCGCAGCGGCAGCTGCTATCACCAGCGGATAGGGCGCATCGAAGACGAACAGCGCGACGAAGGCGCCCGCCGCGATCCAATAGTGCAGCGGCCGGGTGAGCGCCCGCCGGGAGATGCGCAGCAGCGCCTCGAGCACGATCACCAGAACCGCCGCCTTGACGCCCAGAAACAGCGCCTGAACCAGCGGCAGCGCCCCGAAGGTCACGTAAAGCGCGGCCAGCAGCAGCATCAGCGCCGCCCCCGGCAGCACGAACAGCAGCCCCGCCACAAGCCCGCCGACCATGCCGTGCATCCGCCAGCCCGCATAGGTCGCCAGTTGCATGGCTTCCGGCCCGGGCAGAAGCATGCAGAACGACAGCGCGTTCAAAAAGGTCTGCTCTGACAGCCAGCGGCGGTCCTCGACCACCTCCCGGTGCATCAGCGCGATCTGGGCCGCGGGCCCGCCGAACGACAGCACCCCGATCCGCGCCCAGACCCGCGTCGCAGCGGCAAGGGACGGCACGCCGTCCCCATTCGCGGTTTCATTCGCCGTCATCAGGACCACGGCTCCGCTTTGGTGGCAGATGAGGAGGCCGGGGTGGAGGCTGAACTGGAAGATGGAATCCAGTCGTGGCCTTCCTCGAACCCGTCCCGCGCCCAGCGATAGAGCGCGTCATAGACGGTCATGCCGGCATCAAGCTGCTTCACATCGTCCGAATACTGCCGCGACAGGCCGACCGAGACCGCCAGCAGGCCCGCCGCCTGGGGCGATAGATCGTGCCGGTTGGTGTCGGCGGCGCGAATGACATCCGCCAGACGCTCCAGAGCCGCGCTCTTGAGCTCGAATGTCTCCAGCATCGTATCGAAGGTGCAGCGGTCGCCGTGGTGCGAGAAATGCACGTTCTCGACGTCGAACGGCGTCGCGCCATAACGGCTCGCCACGCCTTCCACCTCGACGGGGGACACGAACAGAAACCTTGCCTTTGGGTCGACAAACCGGCGGATCAGCCACGGGCACGCGATGCGGTCGATTTTCGGACGGTGCCGTGTGACCCACAGCGTCGCGCCATCGACCGGCTCCGGAATAGATCCGGCGGGGATCCGCAGGGTTCCGGGCGTGTCCCGCCAGGCATACATGCCGCCGGACAGATATTCCGCCTGAACCCCTTCCGTGCGCAGCCAGGCGACCAGCCCCTGACTGAGCTTGATCCCGCGCTGGCAGGTGATGACGCAAGCCCTGCCGTCCAGCCGCTCGACAAGCCCGCGCTTGTCCGTATGCGGGTGCCGGAACGAGCCGGGGATGAAATACGGATCCTCGTCGAAGTCCGGATCGATGGAAATATCGACGATCACCGGACAGTCCGGCGTGCCGATCAGGCGTTGCAGATTGGAGATGGTGATTTCATTGGGGGCTGGCATTTTCGGCTCCTTGATCCTCAATCGAACACACTTGCCGCCGCCACCGGCGCCGAAACAAATGTCGCTCGCGAATCTTGAGCCTGAGCCTCACGGGGCGTTCGCAGGAACCCCATGGGGAAGGAGTAGCGGTGTGGTGCGGGGGTGTCAACGGGGGGAGCGACCTGCGAGGCTAAGCCCAGCCCTCACGGTTGTCATTCCGGACAAGTGCAGCTTGCTGCGCGCTGATCCGGAATCCAGCGCATCAGCGCGAGCGTGAGCGAGCACGGGTTTTCTTAATTCATCACTTTGAAAATGGCCGCGCCTGCGGCGCGAAGGGGGCGCTCGATTCCGGGTCGTCGCGCAGCTTGCGCTGCACTTGCCCGGAATGACATTAGAGAGGCTGGCGCTCCGTGGCCCCCCTACCAATCCGGCGCAGACCCAAAGTCACAAATATCCCGGAGTTCATCATACGCCCCGGCCGACGCCCCCAGGACCGGTGCGGGGAGGGTCAGGCCCGGGCCGTCCGGGAACGGCAGGATGCGGCCGCCGGCCTCGAGGATCAGGACATAGCCCGCCATGCAATCCCAGGCGTTCATGCGGGGCTCGGCATAGCCGACCAGCCGTCCGGCGGCGACCCAGGCCAGCATCAACGCGCCGGAGCCGTAGCGCATCCAGCCGACACCGGCGTCCATAAGCTCGGTCAGCATCCGGCCGACGCGATCGCTCGCCACCCGGTCGTTCGCGCCGATGCCCAGCAGACCGGCGCGCAGGTCGCCGTCGAGGGCACGGATAGGCTCCCCGTTCAGCGTCGCGCCCTGCCCCCGGCAAGCCACGAACAGCTCGTCCAGTATCGGCGCGTAAATCACGCCCAGCACCGGTCCGTCGCCGTCGCGGGCGCCGATGGAAACGCACCAGCCCGGCAGGCCGTTCAGATAGGGCGCCGTCCCGTCGATCGGATCGAGCACCCAGGTGAAGCCGGAGCTGCCTTCGCTCAATCCGTGTTCCTCTCCCAGGATCGCGTCCTCGGGAAACGTCTTTTCGAGCGCGTCGCGGATCAGCGTTTCGACTTCCCGGTCCGCCTCGGACACCAGATCCGTCACATGGCGCTTCGTCTCGACGACAAGCGCGTCGCGCCGGCGGAAATAGTCCAGTGCCAGATCTCCGCCACGCCGGGCCAGATCGACGGCCAGCTTGAGTCGCTCCGCATTCATGTCGTTCGTCATCATGCACCTCCAGGGATGAGCGCAACACCGCGCGGGCGTACTTCCAGGGCAACCGCGGTACCCGACGGCAAAGGCATGTCGCTCTCATCGTCGACCACGAAAATCTGTCCCAGCGGACCGTCGATTTCATATTCGACATGATCGCCGAGATAGGCGGAAGAGGCGATGGTGCCCTTTATGCCCGTGCCTTCGGTTGTCACTTTCAGCGCGTTCGAGCGCAGCGATATCTGCGTGGGCCCCGGCAACTGGCCCCTGGAGGGCAAGGACAGCGTCACACCGCCCAGTTCAACCTGCGCGGCATCGCCATTGACCGAGATCACGCGGCCCTCGACCACATTCGCTTCGCCGATGAAGTCGGCGATGAAGTCCGAGGCAGGAGATTCGTAAAGTTCGCGAGGCGTGCCGATCTGCGCGATCTTGCCCTCCTTCATCACCACGATGGTGTCGGAGACGGCGAGCGCTTCCTCCTGATCGTGGGTGACGTAGACGGCGGTGAGGCCGATCCGCTGCTGCAAGTCGCGAATGTCCGTGCGCACCTTGCGGCGCAGCCGCGCATCGAGGTTCGACAGCGGCTCGTCCAGCAGCAGCACCTGCGGCTCCAGCACCAGCGCCCTTGCCACCGCGACCCGCTGCTGCTGACCGCCGGAAAGCTCCGCCGGCAACCGGCCCGCGAGGCCGGACAGGCCCACCAGTTCCAGCGCCTCTTCCGCGCGCTTGCGCGCCTCGGCCGATTTCATGCCGCCCGCTTCCAGCCCGTAGGCAACGTTCTGGCCGACGCGCATATGCGGGAACAGCGCATAGCTCTGGAACACCATCGACACGTCCCGCCGGTCGGCAGGCAGGCGGGTGACATCGTCGCCGCCGATCAGGATCTGCCCGTCCGTCGGGCTCTCCAGCCCCGCCAGCATCCGCAGCGTCGTTGTCTTGCCGCAGCCGGACGGCCCCAGCAGGGTGACCAGCTTGCCGGGTTCAATGTCCAGCGTCAGATCGGGAATGGCGGTGAAACTGCCGAAGGACTTCCGCACGTTGCGGAACGCCACAGCGCCTTTTGTCTGCGTCATGCTCGTGCTTCCTTTGCAGAGAAACTGGAATTGGCGGCCTTTTCCTCACCCCGCCGGATACGGCGTTCCCCGACCAGCAGCTGGAAGCCGCCGATGACGGTGATCATCACCAGGATCAGGACCGAGGAATAGGCGATCGCGATGCCGTATTCGCCGTTCTCGACCAGCCCGACGATATAGGCTGTGGCCATGTTGTATTTCGCGCTGACCAGAAAGATCACCGCCGAGATCGAGGTGATTGCCCGCACGAAACTGTAGACCAGCGCGGCGAGTATCGCCGGGCGCATGAGGGGCAGGATCACCTTGCGCATGGTCCGCCCGGAGCTCGCCCCCAGCGTCAGCGAAGCCTCGTCGAGCGAGCCGTCGAGCTGCGCCATGGCGGCGACCCCGCCGCGTACGCCCACGGGCATGTTGCGGAAGACGAAGCAGGCAATCAGGATCGCTGCGGTGCCGGTCATCTGCAGCGGCGGCAGGTTGAAGGCCATGATGTAGCTGATGCCGATCACCGTGCCGGGAATGGCAAAGCTCATCATCAGCGCGAATTCGAACACCGAACGCCCCGGGAACCTCTGGCGTACGATCAGCCATGCGGTCAGCAGCCCCACCGCCGCGGTCAGCGGTGCGGCGATCAGCGCAATCTCCATCGTCGTCCAGAAACTGTCCCAGGCAACGCCGGTCCAAAGCACGCCGTTGTCCCAGCCAACGCCGAAGGCCTTGGCGTAGTGGTCGAGCGTCAGGGAATGATCGAGCCCCCAGATCTTCACGAAACCGCCGAACAGGATCATCGCATAGACCGTGATGGTGAAGGCCGCCCAGGCGACGGCCACCGTGATCACTGGCAAGCCGACCCGGCGCGGCAGACTGATATGCCGCCCGCCGTCGCCTTTGCCGGTCACCGTCGCATAGTTGCGCCCGGACAGCCAAAGCCGCTGCGCCAGGAAGGCCGAAAGGGTGAAGACCAGCAGGATCATCGCCAGCACCGCCGCGCGGGACGGATCGTTCTGCGCCCCCACCACGGCGAAAAAGATTTCGGTCGACAGCACGCCGCCGGAGCCACCCAGCACCAGCGGGTTGCCGAAGTCGGCCATCGACTCGATGAAGCCGATCAGAAAGGCGTTCGCCAGCCCCGGCGCCATCAGCGGCAGCGAGACCTTGCGGAAGGTCCGCCAGCGGTCGGACCGCAGCGTCTGGCTGGCCTCTTCCATCGACGGGCTGATCCCGTCCACGACCCCGATCAGGACGAGGAAGGAAATCGGCGTGAAACTCAGCATCTGGGCGATCCATATGCCGGTCAGGCCATAGAGCCAGCGGCCCAGTTCCCAGCCCGTGGCGGCTTCGATTACCTGGGTCAGCGATCCGGACCGGCCAAGCAGCATGGTCAGGGCGAGGCCGACGACGAAGGGCGGTGTGATGATCGGCAGCACCGTCAAAAGGCGCAGCGACTTCTTGAATCTGAAGCCCGTGCGCGTAGCCACCAGCGCGAACACCAGTCCCAGCAATGTCGTCCCGGTCGCGGTGCAGATCGCCAGGAAGAAGGTGCGCCATGCGACCCCGCAGTTTCCGCCCCAGAAGCACGCCAGCGACCAGATTTTCGGATCGACGATGTTCCGGCGCACGCCTTCGCTGGTGAAGGAGCCGTCGAACTCCTGGAACGCACCGGTGAACATCGACACCAGCGGATAAAAGACAAAGGTGGCGACCAGCAGCACCAGCAGCGTGATCGCGCCGAGCACGAAAGCATCGCCCTTGAGCGCACCGCGTTCAGCGGCGCCAAAAGCGATCATCAGGGCAAAGAGCGTGCCCATCACGATGGCGCCGGCGCCGAAGGCCGGTTGCCCGGCAACTTCGCCGAAACCCGCTTCCAGCAGCCCCCAGTTCCAGCCGCGCAGGCCGATGGCCAGCCCCTCGGCCAGCATCCAGGTCAGACCCGCCGCGCCGACGGCAATCAGCGCACCGCCGCGTTTTCCGGGAGCCTGTGTCACCCGCAGCAAGACGGCAACGGCGAGCAGCGCCAGAACCGGCCAGAGCTGCCAGCGCCCCGTCAGTCCCTGCACCAGGCCCGGCCAGAGTTTTTCTGAAGAAATGAAATCTTCCAGCCATTCGAAGCTGAAGAAGCCCGAGCGAATGCGGTACCAGGGCAACGCGATCAACGCGAAGACCCCGGCCGCAAGGATCAGATCGAGCCTGCGGTTGTCTCTGGATGTCATGGATCGGTCCGATGGGTCTGGAAGGCAAGGCAGCGGGTGACCGGAAGGCCACCCGCCCTGTCAGGGATTTACTGGAGCGGCAACGAGCCGACCTCTTTATCCCAGCGCGCCAGCAGCGCCTTGCGCCGGTCCGCACTGCCGTATTCGGCGAAGTCGTAATCGATCAGCTTGATCGTCGACAGATCCGGAGCTTCCTTGGGCGGCTTTGCACTGGCGTTGGAGGGGATCTGGAACGAACCTGCCTCCGGCATCATGCTCTGGACTTCCGCCGTCAGTACCCAATCGTAAAATGTCTTTGCAGCTTCGGGGTTTTGAGCCCCCTCGACCATGGACATGGAGCCGATTTCATAGCCCGTACCCTCACAAGGGGCGACAACGCCGATCGGGAAACCCGATACTGCCTGCGCGACGGCGTCATGCTGGAACACGATCCCCAGGCCGGTTTCGCCGCGCGCGGCGGCCTTCACAGGCGCACTGCCCGACTTGGTGTATTGCGAGACATTGGCGTGCATCTTCTTGAGGAAGTCGAACGCCTCGTCTTCACCGAGCAATTGCACCAGCGTCGCCAGCGTCGTGTAGGCGGTGCCAGACGAGTTCGGGTCGGCGATCTGGATCTCGCCCTTCAGCGCCGGATCCAGCAGGTCAGCCCAGCACTTCGGCTCAGAGATGCCCTTTCCTTCAAGAATTTCGGTGTTGTAGCCCCAACCGAGCGCACCGGAATAAACCCCCACAGTGTGATAGTCGGAAACCTTGGCCTGGCCTTGCGCCCAGTCCTGAAGCTCAGCCAGCATGGGCGATTCATACTTCGCGCTCAGCCCGTCCTGGCCGGCCTGAAGATGCGGATCGCCGGTGCCGCCCCACCACAGATCGGTTTGCGGGTTGCGGGCCTCCGCCCGGATCTTTGCAAAAGCCTCTCCCGACGACAGACGCACCATGTTCACGTCGATGTCCGAATGACTGGCCTCGAATTCGCTGACCAGCTTTTCGCAGATCACCACGTCAGCCGAACAGATCAGATTCAGCTCGTCCGCCATTGCACTGGCAGGCAACAAGGCAAAACCGCCCAGAAGGGCATATTTCAATGACTTCATGATTTCCTCCCATTTTCCCAAAAATCTGGGAATAGATGCTATGCACACCTGTGCATCAAATTGCAATCAACCTCAGCGTTTGTCAATAAAGTGTCAGAAAAATAGGATAATTAGATCGAAAGAGGCAGATGCACAGCATTGCAGAGGGTTCACATGATCAAGAACAAGGTAAGCGCGAAGGATGTTGCGGAACTGGCCGGTGTGTCGCGCACGGCCGTCTCCCGGGCGTTTACACCCGGCGCATCCGTCTCTTCCGAAACCCGGGCCAAGGTGCACGCGGCGGCCGAAACACTGGGCTACCACGTCAACAATCTTGCGCGCGGACTTCTGACCTCTAAGACAGGCATCGTTGCACTGATTGCCGGCGAGATTCAGACCCCCTACCGGTCCTTTCTGCTCGCCACTCTGTCCGAGAAGCTGCAGGCAGCAGGCAAGGTCGGCCTGCTCATCAATACAGACCGCTCGGACGAAAGCGTTGCGCAAGCGCTGCGGCAGGCCATTTCCTATCGCACGGATGCAGCCATCGTACTGTCCGGCATGCCTGATGCCTCCCTGGCCGAAACCTGTCTTCGCAATGGCATGCGTCTGGTCCTGATCAATCGCAACGAGGAACGGGCCGGCGCCTTGCGGGTCAGGGTGGACGATCTTGCTGCCGGGCGGCAGGCCTTCGCCTCGCTTGCGGCCGCCGGGTGCAAACGCCCGGCGCTTGCCTCCTCCAAGGCAGGAACCCCCAGCCTGGAAGACCGCTGCAGGGGGTTTCGCGCAGCCGCCGCAGAGGCGGGATGCGAGGTCATCGAGGAGGCGAGCGGAATGACATCCTACCAGACCGGGCTGGACGTGGGCACACGGCTGCTGACCCGCACTCAAAGACCGGACGGCATCTTTTGCGTGACGGACCTGATCGCCTGCGGCGTCGTCGACGCGGCCCGCCGCCGGTTCAAACTGCGTGTGCCGGAAGATGTTTCCGTGATCGGTTTCGACGATATCGAGCAGGCTTCGTGGGAAAGCTACAACCTGACGACCTTTCGCCAGCCGGCGGAACAAATTGCCGAGGCCGCAGTCACCTATCTATCCGAAGCGCAGGACGACACACCGCGCACGGTCACGCTCCAGTCGCGCCTGATCTGGCGCGGCAGCATCCTCGCCTGAAGGTCGCGAGCCATCTCCCGGACCTCACCTCAGACCTTCCGCCCCAGATACACCGCCTGGGTCACTTCACGCCCGTCCTGCAGCGGGTTCGCGAAGACGACCGGCTCGGCCCAGGCCTCCTCGAAGGCCTCGCCGAGCAAATCCGTGATCGCCCCGTCCGGGGCCTCGTCGGACCACAGGCCGACAACCCCGCCGGGCTTCAAGAACCGCTTCAGACCGCGCAGGCCTTCGGCGGTGTAGAACCCTTCCGACCCGCCATGCAGCAGGCGCTCCGGCGTGTGGTCGATGTCGATCAGGATGGCATCGTATTGACGGGCGGGCCTGTCCGGATCGAAGCCGGTGTCCGACGCCGCCTGGGCAAAGAAATCCCCCTGCACCAGCTTGCAGCGCGGGTCGTCGGCCAGTTCGGTCTTCATCGGCACCAGCCCTTCCCGGTGCCAGCGGATCACCGGCTCCAGCAGGTCGACAACCGTGAGCCGGGCAACGGTGTCATGCGCCAGCGCGGCCTTTGCGGTGTAGCCGAGGCCCAGCCCGCCCACCAGCACATCCAGATCCCCGCCCTTCAACGCCGCGACCCCCAGATCGGCCAGCGCCACTTCCGAAGCTGTGAACAGGCTCGACATCAGGTGCTCTTCGCCGAGCAGTATCTCGAAGACATCGGTCTTGAGGGCGAGGATATGCCGCCGCCGCAGGGAGATCGCGCCGATGGGCGTGGGTGAATAGTCGAGTTCTTCAAACAATGCGCTCATCAGGGCACCATGGCGATGGATTGGCGCTTTGGGAAGAGCGGACCTTCGGCAGAGACACAAATCGCCATGGACATCATGGCCAAGCCAAGCCGAACGAGCAGGCCTCTCCACTTGCTCCCGCCCCCTCGAGCCGGGACCCCGGTGGCCTGCCTCTCAGAACACCTGCAGGGTCACCAGCGCGACAATCAGATAACGCGCCGTCTTGGCGATCGCCACCAGGATGGCGAAACTCCAGAAGGGTTCCCTCAGCACACCGGCGGCCAGGGTCAGCGGGTCGCCGATCACCGGTGCCCAGCTCATCAGCAGGGACCAGCGGCCGTAGCGGCGGTACCAGCCGGTGGCGCGTGCCAGCTTCTCGGGCTTGAGCGGAAACCAGGACGCGTCAGAGAACGCCGCGGCGCCGCGACCAAGCCCCCAGTTGACCATGGACCCGAGCGTGTTGCCGAGGCTGGCCGCGGCAACCAGCAGGACGACGGGCTCGGTTCCGGCGGCAATCAGCCCGGAAAGCCCGAGTTCGGACTGGGCCGGCAGAAGCGTCGCCGCCAGGAACGAAATCCCGAAGAGGCCGATGAGGCTGGCGCTCATGGGGCGGGACGGGCCGGCATATTCAGGAGGAAGATCATGGCCCTCCTATACGACAAAACGCGGAGCTTGCCATAGACTCTCGAGAGAAGCCGTCCGGCATCCACGCTCTCTGACGTCATGAACGCATTTCGAAAGAGATTGCCTGACCACATCCAAGGCGGCCTTCCCCGACTTGATCGGGGAAGGCATCGGGGAGGAGGCGACCATCTCGCAAGAACGGTGGACGTAATCGCTCCCGGCCGGGCAAAGCTCTTGAAGGGGGGCGGAGCGCCGGAAACCCGGTCACACCTGCACATCGCCCGCGGCAGACCTAGGACCCCTGATCCATCATTTTCGCTGCGCTGCCTCCGCGATGACGATGCCAAGAAAAAAGACCCGGCAGCCAAAGGTGCCGGGTCTTTCGCGGCGAACCCGGTACGCGCCATCGCCCGTGCCGGGTGCCCCGGGCACCTGTGCTCCTACCCGGCGAGTGGCGGACTCAACCGGGCGAAGCCTTCCTGCCTCCGGTAGGGGAAATGCGGATAAGGCGCCGTGACCGCACTGGCGGCGTCCAGCCTGCCGATCTGCTCACCCGAGAGCGACCAGCCGACCGCGCCGATGTTCTGGCGAAGCTGGTCTTCATTGCGCGCGCCTATGATGACGGAGGAGACCGTCGGACGCTGCACAAGCCAGTTGAGCGCGACCTGCGGCACGGTTTTCCCGGTCTCGCGACTCACCTCGTCCAACACATCCACCACGTTGAAAAGATGGTCGTCTTCCACGGGCGGACCGAAATCGGCGGTCTCGTGCAGACGGCTTCCTTCGGGCAGCGGCACGCCCCGTCTGATCTTGCCGGTCAGCCGCCCCCAGCCGAGCGGGCTCCAGACGAGCGCCCCGATCCCCTGATCGGCACCGAGCGGCATCAGATCCCACTCGTAGTCGCGCCCGATCAGCGAATAATAGACCTGATTGGCGACGTACCGCGGCCAGGCGTTTTTTTCTGCGGCCGCCAGCGACTTCATGATCTGCCAGCCGGAAAAGTTGGAGACGCCGGCATAGCGGATCTTGCCGTCCCGCACGAGCGTGTCCAGCGTGGCAAGCACCTCCTCCACCGGTGTGAAGGCGTCGAAGGCATGGAGCTGGAAAATGTCGATGCGATCCGTACCGAGCCGCTTCAGCGCGTCTTCCACCGACCGGATCAACCGCAGCCGCGACGACCCTGCCTCATTCGGCCCGTCCCCCATGGGCAGGCCTGCCTTTGTCGAGATCAGCACCTTGTCCCGCCGCCCCTTGAGCGCCGCGCCGAGGACTTCTTCCGACGCGCCGCCGGAATAGACATCGGCAGTGTCGAAGAGATTGATCCCCGCTTCGAGACAGATGTCGACAAGGCGGCCGGCTTCCTTGACGCCGGTATTCCCCCAGGCGCCGAACAAGGGCCCCGATCCGCCAAAGGTGCCGGCGCCGAAACTCAGGACAGGGACTTTCAGACCGGACCGGCCGAGCGTGCGATATTCCATTGGATGTTCCTTTCGATTGTCGCGCTGAGCGAAAGATAGACGCGGATCCTTTGTTGAATTAGAATGCCGTCAAGAATATCATCTGTGAATTGAAGGAAAGATGGAGCGCTCCCAGGTCAATCGGTCCGGAGAAATGGAAGTCTTCGTGCAAGTGGTGGAGCAAGGCGGCTTTTCAGCTGCCGCCCGCACCTGCCTGATGACACCGTCCGCCGTCAGCAAACTTGTGTCGCGCCTGGAGGCCAGGCTGGGCGTGCGGCTGGTCAACCGCTCGACGCGCGCCCTTCAGCTCACTCCCGAAGGCTGTGCGTTCTATGAACGATCCTCGGGCATCCTTGCGGATATGGAGGACGCGGAGCGCAGCGCACGCGCCGGAGAAGAGCCTGTCGGCCGCATCCGCCTCAACACCAGCGCGTCCTACGCGGCCCATGTCCTGGCGCCGGTCCTGCCGGTCTTCCTGGAGCTTCATCCCGGCATCACGCTTGATCTCGTCCAGACCGACAGGGTCGTCGACCTGCTGGCGGAGCGGACGGATGTGGCGGTGCGCGCCGGCCCGATGAAGAGTTCAAGCCTCGTCGCCCGCAAACTTGGCGAGACCGCCATGGTCATCGTCGGTTCTCCCGCCTACCTCGAGCGATTTGGAACACCTGCCGGCGTTGAGGATCTTCAGAAGCATTCCCGGCTGGGGTTCGGCTATGCCAGAACGGTCGATGGCTGGCCGCTGAAGGACAAGGGCGGGACGATCGTGCTGCCGGTTGCCGGCCGCGTGCAGGCAAGCGACGGCGAGGCCCTTCGCCGGCTCACCCTGAGCGGAAACGGGCTCGCCCGGCTGGCCGCCTTCACAGTCCGCGACGATATCGCCGCCGGCCGTCTTATCCCCGTGCTCGATCATCTCAATCCCGGTGACAGGGAAGCCTTTCATGCCCTCCATATCGGCCAGGGCGGTCCGTTGCCCTCCCGTGTCCGGGCTCTGCTCGACTACCTGGCGGACCATGGCAGGGTTTCCTGAGGTCTCTGGACCCGGGCACCAGGCGTTCATGCGACCGTTTCAAACGAATGAAGGCCCGGCAGCCGAAGCCGCCGGGCCTTCCGTCAGGTCCTGGCCTGAAAGTTCGGGGAGGACCTTGAACGATTTGCCTCAGTTCAGGCGGGACACCGGGCCGAGGTCGATGAGCTGGGTTTCACCCGGCGCATCGTCGACGCCGTCATTGTCGGTCACCAGGATCAGGCGGCCGTCGGCGGTGATGGTCAGGCCTTCCGGCTTGTCCAGAACCCAGCCCTTGCCCTTGGCCATGGCCGGCAGGATGTCCATCGCGAAGTGCTTGTCCAGAACCGGAAGCGTCTCGCCATGGGCCGCGGGCGTGACGCCCTTCAGCGAAATCGTGGTGATCTGCTTGATGGCGGCATCCTCACCACCCTTGTTGTCGCGCTCCAGGATGGCGAAGTCGCCCTCGCCCATGGAGACGATTTCAGACAGGCCGACCCAGCCGCCGGCGGCGCTTTTCGGCGCGTCGAGCGGATAGTGGACGAAGCCCCAGGACTTGTCCGCCGGGTTGTAGATGGCGATCTTGCTGTGACCCTTCGGATCGTCCTTCCACTCGCGCTGAACGGCGACGGCGACGAGCGTCTGGCCGCCCATTTCGAATTCGGCGACGCCTTCAAAGGAGAAGCGCTGCGCCTGGTCGATCAGAGACTGCGGCAGGGTGATTTCCTCGCTCACCGCACCATCGGCACCGACCTTCAGCAACAGATGCCTGCGGTCGTTTTCCGGATGGCCTTCTGACGCCAGCCAGAAGCCACCGTCTTTCGCGACCGAAATGCCTTCCAGGTCCAGCTTGGACTGGTTGAAACCGGTGACCGTCACATAGGAAGTGATCTTCGCCGGCTTGGAGGCGATGTCCAGCGTGTAGATGCGGGCATCGTCATAGAAGCTGTCGCTGACCGCGTAGAGCGTGTTGGCATCCTGCGGGTCCGCTGCGAGAGCCGACAACGCGCCCCAGCCGATCGGCGCATGCTTTTCCGGGTCAAGCATGGAGACAATCGACGGATAGGCCGGAGCCTCGGCGCCGTACTGGTAGAGCGAGACATGCGAGCGCACACCGTCTTCGTCCACCTCGTTGGCAACCGCGAACAGATCCCGGTTCGGGATTGCCAGCAGGCCTTCCGGACCGACATGGGTCGGCAGAAGCTGAACGAATTCCGGCTCGGCGCCGGTGTCCTTGTAGACCGCCACGAAATTGCCGCGCTCGGAATTGACGAAGATCAGCGTCTCGCCGCCGAACGCGCCGATGGCGACGCCTTCCGGCTCGGTGCCCTTCTTGGCGGCCCGCTTGGCCGGGTAATGACCGTGCGACATGCTCAGATGTTCCATCTGGTTGCCACTGTCGAACAGAACGTCGCCCTTGGAGTTCCAGATCGTGAAGCCGCGCGAGCCGCCTTCATAGTCGCCTTCGTTGGCCGTTACGAACCGCTCGTCGTCGATCCAGGCAACCGCATCCGGCTCTCGCCGGACATCTTCCGTGGAACCCGAGGCATCGCTCATGCGGGCCTTGGAGACCGGAATGTTTTCAGCGGACGCCGTGCCGGCGGAGAAATGCGCGGTCACGTCGCCGCTTGCCAGGTCGACAATCGCGATGTGGTTGTTTTCCTGCAGGGTGACGACAGCCTGGTTCTTCGAGTTGATGGAAACGAATTCCGGCTCCGGATCGGTCGGCGCCACCTCGGCCAGACCGGTCATGTCAACGATGCGGACCGCGTCGCAATTGGTCGGCATACCGTTGTCGTCGAGGTCGAAGATCGCAAGATGGCCGGCCGGCATCTGCGGGATGACGCCGTCATTGAGGTCTTCGTCGCGCTCGTTCTCGATGGCGATGGCAACGAACTTTCCGTCCGGCGAGATCGCAACGCTGTCCGGCTGGCCCTTGGCGTCGCATGTCGCGGTGATGCCCATGCCATCCAGCGCGATCACGGCCATGTGGCCGGTGGCATTGATGAAGTCTTCGCTTGTGTTGACACCGGCGTAGGCGGCCCTGGCGCCGACGGCAACGGATGTCGGCTCACCGCCGAGCGCGACGCGCGCCAGCGGCTGGACATTCAGCGGATTGGCGGCATTGACGAACACGATCGCCTCGCCGGGGCTGTCGGTGAAGGCCAGCGTGCGGCCGTCCCTGGAAGCGTAGATGATTTCGGCAACCGTCTCCGTCGCCTTGTCGGCACCATCCGGCAGGGTCTTGTAGACCGGGTAGGAATTGATGCGCTCGAAATAACCGGCCTGGGCAGCCGGAACGGCCCCGAGGCCGAACAATACGGCAAGACTGACACCTTTTAAAAAACGTCCGCGAAGGTTCGCCACTGCACTTGCTCCCACAAATGTCGAGTTAAAGATGGCGGCAAGCTAGAAGGGCTCCTTGCAAGATCGGTGACACTTGAATGAAGCTTTGATGACACACGGCGGTGGATGGAATCTTCAGGCGGTTTTTCCGGCATCCGGGAAGACACATCCGCAAGTCCAATGAGCTTGCGACGCAACCCGGATATGCGATTTTCGCAAGGCTTCAGACCAGAAAGGACTCGACTTCGATAGCCGGGTCTTCCACTCTGGTGGTTCCCCATGTTTCGCGCCTGTTGTGCTTTTGTGCCCAGGCGCCGGTTTTATCGGAACATTTCATGCAGATCGGATTTGTGCGCGCCGCAGTCGTGCTCGGGCTCTTGGCTGTAGTCGGCCCGTTCGCAATCGACCTCTACCTGCCGGCGATGCCAGAAATCGTGCGCGACCTGAACACCGACGACGCGGCGGTCCACATGACCTTCACGGTCTATTTCATCGCCTTCGGTCTGGCGCAGATGATCTACGGACCTCTGGCCGACCGGTTCGGCCGCAAGATGCCGGTTTTCATCGGCCTCGTCGTGTTTATCGCCGGCTCCGCGCTGTGCGCGGCGGCGCCGGATGTCTCGACGCTGACGATCGGCCGCTTCGTCCAGGCGCTTGGCGCGGCCGCCCCGATGGTGATCGTGCGCGCCGTCGTGCGCGACCTGCACACGGGCAGCCGGGCGACCCGGCTGATGGCGCTCGTCATGCTGGTCATCAGCATCTCGCCGATGCTGGCACCGTTGACCGGCAGCGTGATCATACAATTCGGCAGCTGGCGGCTGATTTTTGGCGTTCTTGCAATCTTGGCATTCGCCGCAATGGTGCAAATGGCCTTCCTGTTGCCTGAAACACTGCCGCCGGAGCGCCGCGCACGGATCGATGCGGTCGCGATGATCCGCAGCGCGGTCTATCTGCTCAGGGATGCCCGGTTCATGGGCCTGACCCTGATCAGCGGTTTTTCGCTGGCCAGTTTCTTCGTATTCATCGCCGCCGCGCCGCTGGTCTACATGAGCCATTACGGACTGACACCGACGGGCTTCAGCCTGGTGTTCGCACTCAACGCCGTCGGTTTCTTCGCGTCATCGCAATTCGCGGCAACATTCGGCGAACGTTTCGGCATGGGCCGTGTCGCCCTGCTGGCGGTCTGCGGCTTCGCCGCGGCAACGTCGCTGCTGTTCGTGCTGGTCTGGAGCGGCATCGACGACCTGCCGGTGCTCATGGCCCTGCTGTTTCTCGGCAACACCTGCCTCGGACAGGTCATCGCCCCGACCATGGTGATGTCCCTGGAAGAGCACGGCGAGCATGCCGGCATGGCCTCGTCCCTGGGCGGTACGTTCCAGATGGTGTCCGGCGGCGTGATGATTCTGATTTGCAGTCCGTTCTTCGACCGCACGCCGCTGCCGCTGGTCGGCGCGGTCGCGGCCTGTGCGCTGACGGCTCTGATCATCGCCCTGCTGACCCTGCGCCCGGCACGGCGCCACAACGCGCCGGCCTGAAAACAGATCACCCTGCGCCCGGATGAGCACAGGGTGGGTCGAATGCTGAGGGCGTCAGAGACCGGATGGCGTCACGTCGGGCGGGTGCCCGACGCGGCAGTTCAGGCCGGCTCGTGGGCGGACGTGCCGATCTGGTCCAGTTTCTTCTGCAGGGACAATTTGTCCAGGGACGTCATCGGCAGGTTCATGAAGATCGAAATGCGGTTGTTCAGCATGCGGAAGGCGTCGCTATACGCCAGCCGCCGCTCGGCTTCCGTACCTTCAACCGCCGCAGGATCCGGCAGCCCCCAGTGAGCCGACATCGGCTGGCCGGGCCAAACCGGGCAGACTTCGCTGGCGGCGTTGTCACACACGGTGAAGACGAAATCCATCACCGGGGCACCAGGTTCCGCGAACTCGCTCCAGTCCTTGGAGCGAAGCTCGTCGGTCTTGAAATTGAGTTTATTCAGCAGTTCCAGAGCTTCGGGCCGAACACTGCCGTTCGGGTGAGAGCCGGCGGAATAGGCCTTGAAACGGCCCTGTCCGTCCCTGTTCAGGATGGATTCGGCCAGAATGGACCGGGCGGAATTGCCGGTGCAGAGAAAAAGCACGTTATAGACTTCGTCCGACATTGGGGTCTCCCAGCGTGGTTTACGATTTATGGCAGGCAATCGTTTCCATGACCTGCGCGCATAATTCCGGATGACCGCCGCAGCAGTCAGCCATCAGGAACGTCAACAGTTGCCTGGTGCCGTCCAGATCCGCGAAATAGCGGATGATCCGGCCCTCGCGTTCGTTGCGGACAAGACCCGCCTGCAGCAGCACCGACAGGTTGGCCGACATCGTGTTCTGGCGAACGCCCAGCGCCTCGCCGATGTCACCTGCGCTCATGCCGGCGGGACCCGCTTTGATCAGAAGCCGGAACACATCCAGCCGTGTTTTCTGGCTGAGCGCCCCGAAGGCACCCAAGGCATCATTTATATCCATAAATCATGATATCCCGATTTATGGAAGTTTTACAAGCCCCGGATTGCTGTCGCGATAACACCGCGCGTTGGACGGAAACCGTCATTTGGCGCCGGAGCACTTGAAATTGGCGGTGACTGCTGATGACCTGTGCCATCGACACGATCAAGGTGGCCCATGGACATACTGAAAAATCCCTGGCTTGGCGAAGGCCTGCCCGACCCCGAAGGCCTTGCGGAGGGCACGATCTCCGAAACCCCGGTGGCGGCGGAGACCTTTCTGGCAGGAAGCCCGGACGGAGGCCCGACCTTGCTCCTGGACCGCAGGGATATTGCGCAGGCTTTCGGCATCGGCGCGCTTTACCTCAAGGACGAGCGCAACCGGATGGGTCTTGGCAGCTTCAAGGCGCTCGGCGCGGCCTATGCGATCGCCAAACGGGCCGGGCAGAAAGTCCGGGACGGCAATGCGGATGACCCTGGAACATCTCTCGAGGGCGTGACCTTCGCCTGCGCCAGCGCGGGCAACCACGGGCTGTCGCTCGCCACCGGCGCGCCGCTCTACGGAGCGAAGGCGGCCGTTTTTGTTTCCGAAACGGTGCCGGAAGCCTTTGCGGTGCGGCTTCGGCAAACGGGGGCGACGGTTGTCAGGGCCGGCGCCACCTACGAGGACAGCATGGCGGAAGCCGAACGGCAGGCCGAGGCCAACGGATGGGTGCTTCTTCCCGACAGCACCTGGCCGGGCATGACCGGCGCCGGACGGGACGTGATGGAAGGCTACCTGATCATGGGCACCGAAATTTCGCGGCAGATACCCGAGCCGCCAACCCACGTGTTCTTGCAGGCCGGTGTCGGCGGTCTTGCCGCCGCTTGCGCGTTCAGCGCCCGGGCCACCTGGGGCCGGGACGTCACCATCGTGGTGGCGGAACCGGACTTCGCGCCCGCGCTCAAGGCCAGCATCCAGGCCGGCAAGGCGGTCACCGCGCCCGGCCCCGTCTCGATCATGGGACGGCTCGACTGCAAGGAACCGTCGCACCTGGCATTGAAATATCTGGCGCGGGAAGCAGACATCTTCGCGACGATTTCGGATGAAGAGGCAGCCGAAACGGTCGCCCTGCTCGCGGAGTACGATCTGGCAACGACGGCATCGGGCGCCGCCGGCATCGCCGCCCTGCATCATGCCGGCGCCCACGCCCGCGCGCTGAACTTCGGCCCGGAGACACGCGCGCTCTGTTATCTTTCGGAAGGCCCGGAGGATGGCTGAGCCGGACTTTCCCGAAGCCGAGTTCGCGGCACGCACCGAACGGGCGCAGCGTGCCATGCGCGCCGCCGGTCTCGACGCGCTGTTCTTCACCACGGAAGCTGAGGTCCGGTATTTTTCCGGATTCAGGACACCCTTCTGGCAAAGTCCGACCCGGCCGTGGTTCCTGGTGGTGCCGGCCGGCGGCAAGCCGGTTGCGGTGATCCCGCAGATCGGCGCCCACCTGATGGCCACCACCTGGCTGGACGACATCCGCACCTTCTCCGCACCGCATCCCGTCGATGACGGCATCGGCGCGCTGGCGGACGCCTTGAAGGAGTACAGCCGGATCGGCATGCCCATGGGCCGGGAAAGTTCGCTGCGCATGCCCCTGGCCGATTTCATGACGCTGCAGGTCCGCCTGACCGGCGCGGAATTCGTCAATGCCACGGATCTGGTCCAGGCCCTCAGAATGGTGAAATCGGAAGCTGAAATAGGGCGATTGCGCGACATCTGCCGGATCGGGTCGGCGGCCTTTGCCAATGCGCCCAGCCTGTTCCATGAGGGGCAGCCCCTGAGCGGCGTGTTCCGGGCGTTCCGGATCGAACTGCTGAACCAGGGCGCCGATGACGTTCCGTATCTTGTCGGCGGCGCGGGCCAGGGCGGCTATGGCGACGTGATCTCGCCGCCGAACGAACGGGAACTGAAGGCCGGCGACGTTCTGATGCTCGACACCGGCGCTACCAGAACCGGTTACTTCTGCGACTTCGACCGCAACTTCGCGATCGGAACGGCCTCCGAGGCCGTCAGGCGCGCCCATGAGACGCTTGTTGCGGCGGTGAAAGCTGCTGCGGCCATTGCCCGGCCCGGACAAACCTGCGCCGACCTGTACCGGGCCATGGCGGACACGATCGGCCAGGGCGAAGGCGATGTCGGCCGGTTCGGTCACGGTCTTGGCATGCAGTTGACCGAAGCCCCGTCCCTGACCGGTTTCGACGAGACGGTGCTTCGCGAGCGCATGGTGCTGACGCTCGAGCCGGGCATTGATCTGGGCGCCGGCAAAATGATGGTCCACGAGGAAAACATCGTCATTCGCGACGGGGATCCGGACTTCCTGAGCGTTCCCGCCGGACCGGACATTCCGGTCATCGGCGGCTGATTTTCGGAGACAGGGGCTTGAAAGACAGGGGCTTGAAAGGCAGGGGCATGAAACTGAGCTTTGAAACAGACACTGGCCCGGGAGAAAAGGCGGCGCTTGGGCTGATCGTTCTGCGCGCGGACGAAACCATCGAAAGCGAATTTCGCAGCCTGTTCGATCTGGACGGCGTCGCCCTGTATCACACCCGGATCGAAAGCGCGCCGCAGGTCACGCCGGAAACCCTGATGCAGATGAAATCGGGCCTCGCCGGTGCCGCCGCGCTCCTGCCCTCGAACCGTCCGCTCGATGCCGTCGCCTATGCCTGCACATCCGGGGCGACCATGATCGGGCCGGAAGCCGTCACCGAAGCCATCCGCCGGGTTCACCCGCAAGCGCAGGCAACCAATCCGGCCAGCGCGGTTGCTGCCGCGCTGAAGCAGTTGAAGGTTACGCGGGTCGGCGTGGTCTCGCCTTATGTGGCCAGCGTTTCCGATGCGGTCTGCGCATTCCTGAAAGAAAACGGCCTGGACCCTGTCACGGTCGGTTCTTTCGACCAGAGCGAGGAAGCCGTCGTCGCGCGCATTGCCCTGGCGTCCGTGGAGGAAGCCATCTGCAGGGTCGGCAGCGACCCGAAGGTGGAGGCCGTATTCGCGTCCTGCACGAACCTGCGCACCTTCAAGGTGATCGAGGCTTGCGAGCAGCGGCTGGGCAAACCGGTCATCAGCTCCAATCTGGCGCTGGCCTGGCACATGATGGTCCTTGCCGGCCTTCCCTGGAAGTCGGCCGGACCAGGCCGCCTTTTCCACGCATAGACAGACTGCGATACATTTTCCGGGCATCCTGAATCCGGAAGATACGCGCTTTCGCACCGGCCGCAGGCAAGGAGGATCGGGCCGGTCTCGGCTTTACCTGTTGACTTTGGCGGGATTCCGGGCAAGAACTCCGCCGTCTCAAGTTTTGACGATTGCGAGTTCCGATGACCCGGCTGAAAGCCGACATTCTGGATATGATGTCCCAGGCCCTTGCCAGCGCGACCTTTATGCGCGGCGAGACCCTGACGGCTGCCGCAACCGCTCCTAAACGCACCACCAAGACCACCAAAACCACCGCTTGACGGTGCCGCTCATCCCGTCTCCCCGGGGATGGGAGGCGCCAGGAGCCGGCAGCGCCCCTCAACGGGCAGGCCGGCGGAGCGGGGAGACGGACAAGGATTAGTCAGACATGGGTTTCAAGATCGCAATCGCAGGCGCCACCGGCAATGTCGGCCGCGAGATGCTGGACATTCTGGCCGAACGCGGCTTTCCGGCGGATGAAGTCGTCGCCCTCGCCTCAAGGCGCTCCCAGGGGACGGACGTCTCCTTCGGCGACAAGACGCTGAAGGTCCAGGCAATGGAGAACTACGATTTCTCCGACACCGACATCTGTCTCATGTCCGCTGGCGGCACCGTTTCCAAGGAATGGTCGCCGAAGATTGCCGCAAAAGGCTGTGTCGTCATCGACAACTCCTCTGCGTGGCGCTACGACGCGGACGTGCCCCTGATCGTACCGGAAGTGAATGCCGACGCCATCACCGGCTTTACCAGGAAGAACATCATCGCCAACCCGAACTGCTCCACGGCGCAGCTCGTCGTGGCGCTGAAGCCACTGCATGACCACGCCAAGATCAAGCGCATCGTCGTGTCGACCTACCAGTCGGTTTCCGGCGGCGGCAAGGAGGCGATGGAGGAACTGTTCAACCAGACCCGTGCCATCTTCGTCAACGATCCGATCGAACCGCAAAAGTTCACCAAGCGCATCGCCTTCAACGTGATCCCGCACATCGACGACTTCATGGAAGACGGCTACACCAAGGAAGAATGGAAGGTGCTGGCCGAAACCAAGAAGATGCTCGACCCGGCCATCAAGGTGACCTGCACCGCCGTGCGTGTTCCCGTGTTCATCGGTCATTCGGAAAGCATCAACATCGAGTTCGAGAACGAGATCTCCGCAGACGAGGCGCGCGGCATCCTGCGTGAAGCGCCGGGCTGTCTCGTCATCGACAAGCAGGAAGATGGCGGCTACATCACTCCCTATGAGAGCGCCGGCGAGGACGCGACCTACATTTCCCGCATCCGCGAGGATGCGACGGTCGAGAACGGTCTCAACCTGTGGGTCGTCTCCGACAACCTGCGCAAGGGCGCCGCGCTCAACACCGTCCAGATTGCCGAGGTCCTGATCAACCGCGGCCTGATCTCTCCGAAAAAAGCGGCGGCCTGAGTTTTTTAAAGCCGATCCGGACCGGTGCGCTTCGGCGCACCGGTCCGGACGATCGACAGGCGCCCGGCATCCCTCTGCAAGGGGTCTCGACCGGAACGTGCAATCCTCCGATTGCCACCATCGACTTTTTTGCATCGCAACAGGCGCCTTGCCGCCATTTCTTGCGACCTTCCGGAAAATCCGCGCGCGATCAAATGCTTGATCGCAACAAGTGCGGCCGCCCCCCTGCGCACGCCCGAATAAAAACACCGACTAAGGTGGCGCCTGCGAGCAGGGATGCCCAATGTTAAGCTTTCCCCTCATGTTAACCAGAGGAGGAGATGACATGAAAACCTGGAAAAAGCCCGCAATGACCGCCGTTGAAGCCGGTTTCGAAGTCACGCGCTACATGCCTGCTGAAATCGGCACCTGCGGCCGCAAGAAATAATTCGGCACCACGCAGGGGGAGGCACCCGGTGAAAATAAGGGTCCTCGGTTCCGCGGCCGGCGGCGGCTTTCCGCAATGGAATTGCAACGCCCCGCTCAGCCGCGCCGTGCGTGAAAAAAGGCCCGGCTTTCTGGCCCGGACGCAATCGAGCATCGCTGCGAGCGCGGACGGTCGAGGCTGGGCTGTTTTCAATGCCTCTCCGGATATCCGGGAGCAGATTGCCGCGAGCCCGGACCTGCAGCCCCGGGCGGACGGCCCGCTCCGGCATACGCCGATCGGAGCCGTTGTCCTGACCAACGCCGATGTGGACCACATTGCCGGGCTCCTCTCCCTGCGTGAGCGCGAACCTTTCATTCTTTATGCGACGGCCCGGGTCCTGAAGACCCTTGCCGAAAACAGCATCTTCCAGGTCCTGAACCCCGAGGTGGTGGAACGGCGAGAACTTCCCCTTGAAGGCACGACCGTCCTGGAAGGCCCCGGAGGCCCTCTCGGCCTGACCGCCGAGACCTTTGCCGTCCCCGGCAAGGTGGCCCTGTTTCTCGAAAACGAGAACGACCGGAATTTCGGCACGGCTGCGGGCGACACCATCGGCATCGCCCTGCGCGTATCGGATGCGCCAATCGCGCAAGAGCCCGACAAAACCCTTTTCTACATTCCCGGCTGCGCCGCCGTAACCGATGCCCTGCGCGAGCGGATCGACGGCGGCGCATGCCTCATGTTCGACGGCACGGTTTTTCACGACACGGAGATGGCGGATACGGGTGTCGGCAGCAAGACCGGTGCCCGCATGGGACATATGGCCATCGGCGGAGCGACCGGCACTTTGAAGGCGCTGAAGGATGTCGATCTCGGCCGCAGGATCTTCGTGCACATCAACAACACCAACCCCATCCTCGACCCCGGATCACAAGCCGCGAAAACGGTGACAGCGGCAGGCTGGGAGATCGGCTATGACGGGATGGAGTTGACGCTATGACGAAAACGGCGACGGCAAGGGCTGTTCAAGGCGCCGAGAAGTCCGGCGCTCGATCGGGCACCCAATCGGGCGTGACCCCATCGGCGGCCGACGAAATCCGCAAGGCCGGACGCCTGCTTTCGGCCTCGGAACTGGAACAGACGCTGCGGACCGCCGGTTTCGATCGCTATCATATTCATCATCCCTTTCACAAACTCATGAACGCGGGAGACCTCAGCAAGGCGCAGATGCAGGCCTGGGCCCTCAACCGCTATTGTTATCAGGCAGCAATCCCGAAGAAGGACGCCCTCATCCTGTCCCGTTCCGAGGACCCGGACTTCCGGCGCGAGTGGCGCAAGCGCATCGTCGATCATGATGGCGGTGACGGCGCGGAAAAGGACGGCGGCATCAAGCGCTGGCTGAAACTGGCCGACGGGCTCGGGCTCGACACGGACATGGTCCAGTCCCGCAAATACGCCTTGCCCGCGACCCGCTTTGCCGTTCAGGCCTATATCGACCTGGTCTCCCGGTCCTCCCTGCTGGTTGCGGTTGCCTCGTCCCTGACCGAACTGTTTTCACCGGTCGCCATCGGCGAACGTGTTCCCGCGATGCTCGCGCGCTACGATTACATCACCGAGGACACGCTCGCCTATTTCAAGCCGCGCCTGCATCAGGCGCCACGCGATGCAGAGCACGCGCTCGATCTCGTCACGGTGTGGGCCGATACGCCGGACAGGCAGGCCGACGCCGTCGAGGCGCTCTTTGCCAAATGCGATATCCTGTGGTCGATGCTCGATGCCCTGCATTTTGCCTATGTGGAACCGGGCCTGATCGCGCCTGGCGCCTTCCGTCCGGCCGGCACGGAGTAGACCCGTGACAGCCCTGCGCCAACGCACAAAAGTAACCTCGGCGAGCCGGCCCGCACTGCCCTCTCACGTCCACCTGCGCTACGACGGCCTGAGAGCACGATGGGTGGTGCTCGCTCCCGAGAAGGTGCTCTGGCCGGACGAGATCAGCGCGGACATCCTCAGCCGCTGCACCGGCGATGCCACCGTCTCGGAAATCGCCGAAAGCCTCGCCCGGGTCTACAACGCACCCGCCGCTGACATCGCTCCGGATGTCATCGCCTTCCTCCAGGAATGGTCCGACCGGCTGCTGGTCCGCTGCCGCCCGGAAGCGCAAGGACGACAAGATCACGGATCCCGGCCATGACCGGTCAGACCGAAAGTCCCGTTCCCGGTCCACCGCTGGGCATGCTGGCCGAACTGACCCATCGCTGCCCGCTGCAATGCGGCTATTGTTCCAATCCGGTCGAACTGCTCAAGGCCAACCGGGAACTGGACACGCAAACCTGGCTCGATACATTCACCCAGGCGGCCGATCTCGGCATCCTTCAGGTGCACCTGTCCGGCGGAGAACCGACCCTGCGCAAGGACCTGGACGTGCTGATCGGATGTCTGAGCGCCCGGGGTGTCTATACCAATCTCATCACCGCCGCGGTTACCCTCACCCTGGAACGTCTCGAAACCTACGTCGACGCCGGCCTCGACCACGCCCAGGTCAGTTTCCAGGGCGCCCACGCGGACACGACGGAGCTGATCGGCCACTACAAGAACGCACATCACAAGAAACGTCAGGCGGCGGCCTGGATACGGGAGCTCGGCCTGCCTCTCACCGTCAATGCGCCGATTCACAAGCTCAACATTCACGAAGTTCCGGACTTCGTTGCCCTTGCCCTGGAACTCGGCGCCGAACGGCTGGAAATCGCCAATGTCCAATACTACGGCTGGGCCTACCTGAACCGGGCCGCGCTTCTGCCCGACTACGATGCGGTCATGCGCCAGGTCGCGTTCGTCGAAACGGCACGCGAGGACCTGAAGGGCATCCTCAACATCGATTTCGTGACCCCGGACTATTATGCCGACTACCCGAAGCCCTGCATGGGCGGCTGGGCCTCGGATGCTTTCATGATCACGCCGGATGGCACCGTGCTGCCGTGTCACGCGGCACAGACGATCACGTCCATGGCGTTCCACACGGTCAACGAGAGGTCCCTGCGGGAGATCTGGGAAAGCTCGGAAGCCTTCAACCGCTTTCGTGGCCACGACTGGATGCCCGAGCCTTGCCGCTCCTGCGACAGGAAGGAGATCGATTTCGGCGGCTGCCGCTGTCAGGCCTTCGCCATGACCGGCGACGCCGCCGCGACCGACCCGACCTGTATCAAGTCGCCCCATCATGCCGCCCTGCGTGACCTTCCGCCCGCGGAACCGATCAGCAGACGGGTCATCGGTGCGGGGTCGCCACGCGCGCCTGCGCAGGCCTGACACTCGAAGGCGGCGCATCCTCCCTCGCGGACCTCTCCGTGCGCGACAACCCGAATCACCTCACCCTGACCTGCGTGACGATGACGGCAGCAGCGGAAGAAAAGACGTCCCAAAACGCCGGATTTGTCCGCTTCAGCAGCCCGTCACTCCAAAAATTTAAGTAATATTGCCAATATTTACTCGTCAAATGAGAAAAAATGGCGCATTTCCGGGATATGTAACGCCCGTTACCTTTGGCTTAAGTATTTTGCCTGACCATACCGCCGGGAGAGAAGAGAGGGCTTCGATGAATAATATCTTCGCTCGGCTGAGCGTGACATCCACTTTGGCGGTCGTGTCCGCCGGTGTCCTGACCGTTTCCATGTTTGTGGTCGGCGTCATTCTTTATCAGGTTGCGCATGAACAGGCGCAGGACACTGCTCTGAAGAAACAGGACGTCAACCTGCGTGTTGCAGCAACAATACTGGAAGAACGTGTTGAAGGCGCACGGATAAGCTGGAAATCGGACGGCAATGTCTCGAAGATCGAACTTGCCGAAATTCCAAGCTTCGAAAACCACGACATGATCGACGTGATCGGCCGCATGACGGGCGAGACGGCAACGGTGTTCGCCTGGGATCCCGAAACGAGGGATTTCTGGCGCAAGTCCACCAACATCATCAAGGGTGACGGCAAACGCGCCGTCGGCACGCCTCTCGGCAAGAACGGCGCCGTCTATCCCATCGTGACGAAGGGAACCACCTTCAACGGCCAGGCGACCATTCTCGGCAAGGACTATTACACGGTCTACCAGCCGATCTTCTCCGGCACGGGTGAAACCATCGGCATCCTCTATGCCGGGGTCGAAAAAGCGGCCGTGCAGGCCAATGTGACCCAGTTGATGAGCCGATATGGTCTCTGGGCCCTGCCGGTTGTCCTGATCTCCGTGCTGTTGCTGATTTATGCGATCGGCCGTCAGATGCGCCCGATCACCCGGCTCGCCGAGATTACCGAGGACATCGCCCGGGACAACCTGGAAACAGAGGTTCCGTTCAAGGACCGTACCGACCAGATCGGCATCCTTGCCAATGCGGTCAACACGCTGAGGACCCGAGCCAAAGAGCGGTTTGAGCTTGCGGACCAGCAGCGGGAATCCGAAGAGGCGGCAGCCGGTCGGCAGAACACGGTTCAGGACCTGATCGGTACGTTCCGGAACAGCATTTCCAATGTTCTCGGGTCCGTCGACGAAACCGTTCACGGCCTTGAAGACACCGCCGGCAGGCTTTCGGACCTGTCCGGCCAGAGTGCCGCCAGCGCAACGGAAACGCTCAACTCAGCCGACGATGCGACCTCCAGCGTCCAGACCGTGGCAAGTGCCGCCGAAGAACTGTCCGCCTCCATCGGTGAAATCTCGCGTCAGGTTTCCCAGACCACGGAAGTCGTCGGCCGCGCCACGGAAGGCACACGGGTCACCAACGAAAAGGTCGAGGGCCTCGCTGCCTCCGCCTCGAAGATCGGTGAAGTCGTCACGCTCATCCAGGCAATCGCCGAACAGACCAACCTGCTGGCCCTCAACGCCACGATCGAGGCCGCACGGGCCGGAGAAGCAGGCAAGGGCTTTGCCGTCGTTGCGGCTGAAGTGAAGGAGCTGGCCACCCAGACGTCCAAGGCGACCGAGGAAATCAGCGCCCAGATCACCGCGATCCAGGAAGCCACCAAGGAGTCGGTCAACGCCATCGCCGAGATCACGACCATCATGGAAGAGGTGAACTCCTACACCGGCACCATCGCCGCCGCGGTCGACGAACAGGGGTCTGCAACGGGCGAAATCTCGCAAAATGCCCAGAAGGCAGCGGAAGGCACGACCTTCGTCTCCTCGCGCATGTCGGATCTCTCCGGCACGGTGAACGAGACGTCGGAATCGTCCCAGGCGGTTCTGGACGCGTCGGGCCAGCTCGCATCGCGGACGGAAGAACTGAAACAGGAAGTCGAGAACTTCCTGCGCAATGTCGCCGCAGCCTGAACAGGCCGGTTCCTGACAACCGGATCCAGCGAAATCCGGCAAGACAATTCCGGAGCGCGGTGGCCAGCCACCGCGCTCTTTCCATGTCCGGCCCGCCAGGATCGGCGATTGACCGGCAATGCTCTCTTCCGTGTTGCCAGGAACGTGAAAAAGAACGACAAGACCCGCACTTCCACTCCATGGAGCTGAGCAAACCGGCCGACGCGCCCTTCCTGTCCAGAAAACCGTAATCTCAATGTTTCTCTACGAAGCCGCCGCCCTCGGGGCCGCCTCGCTCTGGGCCCTCACGGGCTTGCTGTCCGCCGGGCCCTCCCTGCATCTGGGAGCTATCGCGTTCAATTGCACGCGAATGGTGCTGGTGGCTGTGATGCTGGGCCTCTGGGTGGCTGCGACCACCGGCTGGGCGTCCATCGGCAACGACCATCTCGCACCATTGGTCCTGTCCGGTTTCATCGGCATCTTTCTGGGTGACACCGCCCTGTTCCTGACCCTCAACCGCATGGGGCCGCGCCGGACGGCCATGCTGTTTTCCCTCAACGCGCCGATGTCGGCGATCCTCGGCTGGCTGGTTCTGGACGAATATCTGTCTCCGGTACAAGTCGGCGGGCTCCTGCTGACTTTTCTCGGCGTCCTGCTGGCCATCCGTTTCGGCAAACGCAAGTCGCAACTGCACAAATGGGAGAACATAAAGGGCCCGCTCTGGGTCGGCGTCCTGGTCGGCCTCGCCGCCGCCCTGTCCCAGTCTGTCGGATCCCTGATCGCCCGTCCGATCATGGAGGCGGGCGCGGATCCTGTTGCCGCCTCGAGCATCCGGGTCGCCGTTGCGGCCCTCGGACTTGTGGTTCTGACCCGGCTGCCCGTGTCCTGGGTGAAACCGTCCGGCAGCCTGACCCTGCCCATCGTCGGCATCATCGCCGTCTCCGGCCTGCTCGGCATGGGTCTCGGCATGACCCTGATCCTGTATGCGCTTTCCGGCGGCGAAGTCGGCATCGTGGCCACCCTGTCCGCCACGACACCTGTGGTGATGTTGCCGATGATGTGGTGGCGCACAGGTGAAATGCCCGCTCTCGGCGCCTGGGCGGGCGCGGCACTCGTGGTGGCCGGCAGCGCGTTGCTGTTCGCGAGTTAGCAGACCTCGCCCCCCAGGCCTCACCCGACGGCCGCTGCCCCGGCCGGCAATCCGGCTCCACCGGCAGGACAGTTCAACAAAAGTATATCGTTAAAAATAACAATATTCACGGATCGAATTTATCAGAAAGCCCCGATTCTTGTGATTTTTTTAAGTCTTTCTTACGAATACCGAATTAGCTTTCATGTGATATATCATTTATTCTGAGTATTCACGCCACCATGCAGGTAATACTTTCCGCATCGGACCTGACAAAGATCTCGAAGCAATTCCTGTGCATCGCTTCGACCTACCCGGCCAAGCTGGTGAGGTTTCCCGATCTGGATCCGGATGTGCCGTCCGATGCTGTGATGATTGCGGACTTTCTCGCCGCCCCGCTGGACCATCTGCACCATCTGAAAGCCCTGCGGGACAGGTCCGGATTCCGGATGATCGGCCTTGTCGATTTGCAGAACCGCCGGCAAGTCATGCAGGTGCGTGAACTTGGCTGCCACGAGCTTGTCGACAGAAACGACTCCTCCAACACTCTCCTGGGCAAATTGCGCGGCAAACTCGGAGACTACGCCCAGCCTCAGCTCGACGGCTCTGTCTGCGAACAGGTCAGGGCCGCCGTAACGCACACATGCGCATCGCTCAACGAGATGACGGCAGCCGCGCTCAATGGCACGCCCCTGCCAGTTCGAAAACTCGTCGAGAGCGCGCGGGATATCGCCGCCACGATCGAGTCGGAGGGCATAGACGCATGGCTTTCCGCCGTTCAGCAGCATCACAGCCATACCTTTTGCCATACGATGATGGTGACGGGTCACACCATCAGATTTTCCAAGGCACTCGGACTTCCCGAACCGGACCAGATCCGTCTCGGTCTTGGCGCGCTGGTGCACGACCTCGGAAAAATCAAGATCCCGCTGTCGATTCTGGACAAGCCCGGCAGGCTTACGGATGCGGAACGCAAGCTTGTCAACCGGCATCCGGACCATGGCAGGCAGATCCTGGAAACCTCCGGGGGCGTGCCGGAAGACGCCTGTGACATCGCCGTGTCACATCATGAATTCATCGACGGAACCGGCTACCCGAAGGGCCTGAAGGGAAGCCAGATTTCGAGGTCCGTGCGGATCGTGACGATCTGCGACATCTATTCGGCGCTGACGGAGAAACGGGCCTACAAGGACAGCTACAGTCCCAGGCAGGCCTTTTCGATCCTGAACGAAATGGACGGCAAGCTCGACACCAAGCTGCTGCGCTCGTTTCGGGACACGGTCTTCAGCAACGATCTGGGGCAGTTGCGGCGCGCGGCCGTCTGATTTCGGACGGTGACGGTTCCGCCGCCGTCAGGCTGTATCACCTTCAGCCAGATCCGGCATGAACGGCAGGTCGGTCACGCCGATATCAATCCCCGCCTGGTTCAGAAGCGTCGACAATTGCCCGCGATGGTGGGTCTGGTGATTGAACATGTGGGTCACGAGCAGCCAACGCGGCCGGCTGCGCGCGATGCCGTCCATCCCGCTTGTCCACTGAAGATCTCCGGCGAGCCAGTCCGGCGTCAACTCTTCGCAGAACGCCGAAATGTCGCCGCACATCGCCAGGTGGGCCGCCTTCAGGGCCTCGAAATCCTCGTAGAGATCGACGCCCATGCCCTTGATCTCATAGCTGCGCCCGGTGAACCGGCCCATCCAGGCCCTGTCCGCGAAGAGAATGTGATTGAGCGTGGAGTGCACCGAGCGAAAGAAGGCGCCTTTGTCCGCTTTCCTGTCCGCGTCGCTCATCTGCCCCGCCGCCGCATAGGCCCTCTCCGTCATCAAGGCGTTATAGGCTGCCATGCGCCGGTAGAGCACGGGAAAACCCATGTCCGGTTCGTTGTTGTCCCGGGTCATGGAGCACCTTCAGCAATGTCCGGCTCGGCCTTGTCGAAGTGCTGCGTTTCCGGGTCCATCACACGCAATTCGCCGGACCCGATGTCGAACCAGGCCCCGTGGATCTGCAGCACGCCCTGCTGAACGGCGCGTTCGATGAACGGGAAGGTCATCAGGTTTTTCAGCGACTGCCGGATGCCGGCATATTCCATGGCGAGCTGCGGGTCGTCCACCTTGTCGATCGGCATGCAGGCCATCGCGATCGCCGCAGGCTCCAGCAGCTTGATCCAGCGGCCGATGAACTCGCCGGTGGCCAGCGGCGCATTGGCGTTTTCACGGAAAGCTTTCACACCGCCGCACTGGCCGTGGCCCATGATGACGATATGCTTCACCTTGAGGCCGCCGACCGCGAATTCGATCGCCGCGCTGGTGCCGTGCTGGCCTTCGGTATCCTCGTAGGGCGGCACAAGGTTGGCCACATTGCGCACCACGAACAATTCGCCTGGTCCGACATTGAAAATACCTTCCGGGGTCACCCGGCTGTCGCAGCAGGAAATCACCATCACCTCGGGCGTCTGACCGTACACCGCCAGGCGCTCATGCGTTTCCTTGTAGCGGACGAAACCCTTGTTGAGAAAGCGGCCATACCCGGTCATGAGGTGCGTTGGAAAATTCAAGGATGCGCCTCCAGCACTTTCGAGCCGAACCGGCTCGTGTTTCACTTGGGTCATACCACCAGACAAGGGGAATGCAAATCAATCAATCGCGGAGCCGGAACCCGCGGCAGATCGGGAGAAATTTGAGCCGGGTGCCGCCTCCCATCGGGTCGCCGCCCGCCCGCCTCAGAACCTTTCGGCCCGCAGCACAGCGCAATCGCTTACTGAAATGACGCCGATATGCCGCTCGACGACCGCAAAAGCGGCTTCCAGAAGCAGGTCCAGCCGATCCGGACGGATGATGCAGACGATGGCCACCATGCCGCCCGCCCGGGACACCTGGCCCTCGCGGCTCCAGCGCCCGGACAGACCGCTGCCGCCCATGACCGGCAGGATCGTGTAGCCGGTGACACCGGCCCCGTCGAGCGCGTCGGTAAGCCGGGTTTCCATCGGCGCTTCGATGATGATCTCGACCCGCTTGGCGTCTTTCGTATCCACGGCTTTATCCTCCGGTTGCCTGGGCGATGCTGAGGTAGAGGGGAATTCCGATCGTAAGGTTGAAAGGAAAGGTAATCCCCAGGGACATTGTCAGATAAATGGACGGGTTGGCCTCGGGCAGGGCGACCCGCATCGCCGCCGGAACGGCGATATAGGAGGCCGACGCGCTGAGGGTCATCAGCAGCACCGTCCCTCCCGTGGACAGGCCGACAAGACTGGCCGCGGCAAGGCCGGCGACAGACCCCAGTATCGGCATCAGGATGCCGAACCCGATCAAGCCCGGCCGCAATTGCCCGGCGCTGGCCCGGAGCCCCCGTCCGGCAACCAGGCCCATGTCCAGAAGAAACAGGCACAGCACACCCTTGAACGGCGCGACGATGAAACTCTCGATGTCGGCGAGTCCCTTCGGTCCGGACAGAAGCCCGATCACGAACGATCCGATGAGCAGAACAATCGACCCGTTCAGGAGGATTTCGCGCCAGAGACCGGACATTCTCCCGGAGCGGCCCGATCCGTCCGCCGGGGCCCTCGCCGCCAGCCACAGCGCCGACAGGATCGCCGGCGCTTCCATCACGGCCGCGACGGCAACCAGGTACCCTTCGCTTGCCAGACCCTGGCTCTGCAGAACCGACGTCGCCGCCACGAAGGTCACGATGGAAATGGATCCGTAATGCCCGGCAACTGCGGCGGCGTCTGTTGTGTTGAGGGAGGTCATCACCCGCAGCAGAGCGAATGCCGCGAACGGAATGGCGAAGGACAGCACCAGACCGGCCAGGAGCGAGAGGAGCAAACCGGCGTCGACACCGTGCCCACTGACACTGACCCCGCCCTTGAATCCGATCGCGAACAGCAGATAGATCGACAGGGTCTTTGCGGCAGCTTCAGGAACCGAAAGATCCGAGCGTACGAGTGCCGCACCCAGCCCGAGAGCGAAAAAGAGAATGATCGGCGACAGCAGGTTCTGCGCCGCAAGGTTTACGATGGTTTCGGTCAACGCCGTTGAGCCTCCTTGCCCTGAACCGCCCCTGGCCATGCAACAAGCGGCGCGATATACGCATCAATACGTATGTTGCTGCAATTTGGGAAGTCTGTGAAGCCGATCAAGTGTTGATCGGTTCAGGGCTTTTTGGAGGCGCAATATCCGGTGCGCTCAGGTCGCCACATTGACCGCATGCGCAGGCTCGTCGTCGCCGCGGTCCTCATAGGCATGACGGATATTGTCCGCGGGAAGCCGGTTGACCGGCCCGGGCAGGGGATGGACCGGACCGTGATCGATACCCGGCTCCAGCGCCTGCAACGCGGCCGCGCGATACGCCGCGACGCCGTCGAGCGTGTGATTTTCAATGTGGTGTGCATCGACAAGGACGGCCGGGTTATCCTCGGGCCTGCCGGTGTCTGTGTCCTGGCGCTCTGCGGTGTCACGCTTTTTTCTGCGGTCATGGCCGGCATCGTCACCGTCCCGGTCCGCGGGATACTCTGTCGCATGCGCCACGACCTGGGCCGATACCGGCCGCTCAATCGTCGCCATTCCGGCCTCCTGGCCATTCAGAGAACTGCCGCCTTTCTGGCGGCACCCTATGAATCTCTCAACAAAGAGTTAACAAAGCTTTACGTAGTGTTAACCCACTGTTTCACAGGGAACAAACCACCTGGCGAATCAGCGAAGTGGCACGAGGCCGTTGCTGCAACGACGGCTCCGCCTGAACGTCAGGCCGCCTTCGGCGCGCCGCTGCCGACGATCCGGACCACGTCGGCCATGATGTCGGTGAGCTGGAAATCCTTGGGCGTGTAGACGGCAGCAACGCCCATGGCCTTGAGCTCGGCGGCGTCTTCGTCCGGAATGATCCCGCCGACAACGACCGGTATGTCGTCCGCACCGGCCGCCCGCAGCCTGTCCACCACGTCCCGCACCAGCGCAAGATGAGATCCGGACAGGATGGAGAGGCCGATGACATGAACGTCTTCCTCGACAGCCGCGTTGACGATCTGGTCGGGCGTCAGGCGAATGCCCTCATAGACGACTTCCATGCCGCAGTCCCTTGCGCGCACCGCGATCTGCTCCGCCCCGTTGGAATGCCCGTCGAGGCCGGGTTTTCCGACCAGGAACTTGAGCCGCCGGCCGAGTTTCCCGGAGACCGTTTCGACCTCGCCGCGCACGGCTTCCAGGTCGGTTCCGTCCTCGCGCATGCTCTGGCCCACACCTGTCGGCGCCCGGTATTCTCCGAACACCTCGCGCAGGGTGCGGCCCCATTCCCCGGTGGTCGCACCGACCCTGGCCGCGGCGATGGACGGCTCCATGATGTTGCGGCCTTCCTGCGCCGCCGCCTTCAGGGCGCCGAGCGCGGCTTCCACCGCGGCTGTGTCGCGCTCCGCGCGCCAGGCCCTGATTTTCTCGATCGCTTCTTCCTCGACATGCTCGGGCACGGTCAGAATGCCGCCATCCTCGCCTGCCGCAAGCGGCGAGGGTTCGCTGTCGGTCCATCTGTTGACACCGACAACCACCTGGTCGCCTGCCTCGATGGCCGCCAGCCGCGCGGAGTTGGAGTCCACAAGCTGGCGCTTCATGTAGCTGGAATCCACCGCCGCCACCGCGCCGCCCATGGCATCGATCCGCGCGAGTTCCGCGCGTGCTTCATCCTTCAGCGCGTCCACCTTCCGGGTGATCTCGGCGGAACCGTCGAAGATGTCCGCATATTCGAGAAGATCGGTCTCATAGGCGACAATCTGCTGCATCCGGAGCGACCATTGCTGGTCGAAGGGGCGCGGCAGGCCGAGCGCCTCGTTCCAGGCCGGCAATTGCACCGCGCGGGCACGGGCATTTTTGGACAACACCACGGCCAGCATCTCAATCAGGATACGGTAGACGTTGTTTTCCGGCTGCGGCTCGGTCAGGCCGAGCGAATTCACCTGCACACCGTAGCGGAAGCGCCGGTAGCGCTCGTCCTCGACGCCGTAGCGGCCCCGGCAGATTTCGTCCCACAATTCGGTGAACGCGCGCATCTTGCACATCTCGGTGATGAAGCGCATGCCCGCGTTGACGAAGAAGGATATCCGGCCCACCGCCTTGGGGAAATCCTCTTCCGGAATCGCCCCTCCGGCCTTCATCGAATCCAGAATGGCAACCGCCGTGGCAAGGGCGAAGGACAGTTCCTGCACCGGTGTCGCCCCGGCTTCCTGCAGATGATAGGAACAGACATTCATCGGGTTCCATTTGGGCATGTTGGAATAGGTCCAGGCAATCACGTCCGTGGTCAGTTTCAGGGACGGCGCTGGCGGAAACACATACGTGCCCCGGGACAGATATTCCTTGATGATGTCGTTCTGTGTGGTGCCGGCAAGAAGCGTGCGGTCCGCCCCCTGCTCGTCAGCCGCCGCGACATAAAGCGCCAGCAACCAGGGTGCGGTCGCATTGATCGTCATCGACGTGTTCATGCGCTCCAGCGGGATGTCCCGGAACAGGGTGCGCATGTCGCCCAGATGCGCCACCGGCACCCCGACCTTGCCGACCTCGCCGCGCGCGAGCAGGTCGTCCGGGTCGTAGCCTGTCTGGGTCGGCAGGTCGAACGCCACCGACAGTCCGGTTTGTCCCTTGGCAAGATTGCCACGGTACAGCTTGTTTGAATCCGCTGCCGTCGAATGCCCCGCATAGGTGCGGAAAATCCAGGGACGGTCCTTGTGCTGCCCCGTTTCGCCCGTCGCACTCATGCCGCTCATCCTCCTGAGGCGCTCACGCGCCTGTTTTTCTTCGGGTCTACGGCAGCACGTCCGCCTGCGTCTCCCGGTCGGACAGAGGTGTGCCGGAGTTTGCGCACCCGCGAAACTCTCTCTTGCAATGCAAAATACGCTTGGCACCAAAACGCAAGTTAAGCAATAGTCGTATAGATATGAGCCGGGTTTTTGAACGATAGTTGCGCAAAATCGGGTTTTTGCCCGAGCAACCGTTGTGCAATTGCGAGATTCTAAGGCCAACAAGCCCTGGGAGGGGAGAATGACAGCAGCCGCCGAAGCCAATGACAACCGAACGCGCGAGGACGCTCCGGTGAAAGACCTCTACGAAATCGGTGAGATTCCGCCGCTCGGTCACGTGCCGAAAAACATGTACGCCTGGGCCATCCGGCGCGACCGGCACGGGCCGCCTGAAGACGCCATGCAGCTCGAGGTCGTGCCGACCTGGGAGCTGGACAGCCACGAGGTTCTGGTTCTGGTGATGGCCGCAGGCGTCAACTACAACGGTATCTGGGCGGGTCTCGGCGAACCGATCAGCCCCTTCGACGGCCATGGCGCGCCCTATCATATCGCCGGATCGGATGCCTCCGGCATCGTCTGGGCCGTCGGCGACAAGGTCAAGCGCTGGAAGGTCGGCGACGAGGTCGTGGTGCACTGCAATCAGGACGATGGCGACGACGAGGAATGCAACGGCGGCGATCCGATGTTCTCCACGTCCCAGCGCATCTGGGGCTACGAGACCCCGGACGGTTCGTTCTCGCAGTTCACGCGTGTCCAGGCGCAGCAGCTGATGCCGCGCCCGAAGCACCTGACCTGGGAGGAAAGCGCCTGCTACACGCTGACGCTGGCCACCGCCTACCGCATGCTGTTCGGCCATCACCCCCATGAACTCAAGCCCGGTCAGAACGTTCTGGTCTGGGGCGCTTCCGGCGGCCTCGGTTCCTATGCCATCCAGTTGATCACGGCGGCAGGCGCCAACGCGATCGGCGTGATCTCGGACGAGGACAAGCGCCAGTTCGTCCTGGATCTCGGCGCCAAGGGCGTCGTCAACCGCAAGGACTTCAAGTGCTGGGGCCAGTTGCCGAAGGTCAATTCGCCCGAATACGGTGAGTGGTTTCAGGAAGTCCGCAAGTTCGGCAAGGCCATCTGGGAGTTCACCGGCAAGGGCAACAATGTCGATATCGTCTTCGAGCACCCCGGCGAGGCGACTTTCCCGGTCTCCACCTTCGTGTGCAAGAAAGGCGGCATGGTCGTGATCTGCGCGGGTACTTCGGGCTTCAACTGCACCTTCGATGTCCGCTACATGTGGATGCACCAGAAGCGCCTGCAGGGCTCGCACTTCGCGCATCTGCAACAGGCCTCGGCGGCCAACAAGCTGATGATCGAGCGGCGCATCGACCCGTATATGTCAGAAGTGTTTCCCTGGGACCAGATCCCGAAGGCCCATACCAAGATGTGGAAGAACCAGCATGCTCCCGGCAACATGTCGGTTCTCGTCTGTGCCCCGACGACCGGTCTGAGAACCTACGAGGACGTCGTTGACGCGTGCAAGCGCTGACGGCCTGAATTCCCGGTACGACCAAAGAGTGTCAGGGCATCGCGGTGTATTGGACAAGACGCGCCGCGTTGCGCGCCTTGCAGGCAACGGGCGTCGGACGGCCCGTGATCAACACTTTCTGGCAGAACGCCGGAACCGCATGAAAGCCGGCCGGCCCGTGTTCCGCGGGCCGGTTTTTTTTTGCTGGTCGCTATGGCGCCCGGCCAACCCATCCCCGGAACGTGAATCCGGCGTAAAACAATTCAATATCCGTAAAACCGGCTTCACACAGAAGCTCCCGATCGCGTTCTGGCGAGAGAACCGGCAGACGTTGTTTCATCGCGGCGATGCCCGCCCCGGCTTCGGGGCCTGTCCCTCCGGAAGCAGACGAGAAGGCTGCGAACCGTCCAAGCCACCTGTCCTTGCCGCCGGCCTCCACCGGGAAGCTGTGGTGGGCGGCAACGAAAGCCGCGCAGGGCGTCAGACGCCGGCGTATTTCGCGCAGCGTCCGCAATCGCTCCGCTTCTTCCAGAAAATGCAGGGTGAGAAGACAGGTTGCCCCATCGAAGGGGCCCGCCGGCGCGTGCTCAATGTAGCCCTCGTGAAAGGTCACGCGTCCACGGGAGCAGCCGAGTTCCACCCGGGCCTGGTTCAGCATTTCGGTTGAAGGGTCCACACCGCAGAACCGCCACGTCGGATACATCCCGGCGAAGGCCTTCAGCTCCAGCCCGCCACCGGCGCCCAGAACCAGAACATGCGCGTCCTGCCGGGCCCGTTCCGCCAGCAGGATGCCGGCCATGCGGTGCAGGTCCCGGAGACCCGGCACCAGCCGCGCCGTCCTGTCGGCATATCCCGACACGGCGGCAGGGTCCGAGAATGAGGACATTGCATACTCCCTCGCGGGCGGCGCGGACGGATCAAGGCATCAAGCGGGACGGGCCGGCCCCGGTGCCAAATTATGTAACTTTATATGTTACAAGAAATATCGGAAATCAAGTGGCCGCGACTGCCGGGCAAACCGGATGCTGCCGGAGGCGTCAGCCCTGTTCGCTCGAACCGCGCCGCAATTCTGCTCAACTGTGGCCCCATCACCGTTGCAGCCAGGGCGAATCACGCCCCTTGCAAGAAAACGGGACCTCAAGACCTTGATCCTTTCTCTGATGAGCCCTCGCATCCTGATGGGCGCCGTTGCCGGCGCGGCCGCACTCACCCTCGCCGCCTGCATGGGCGACCGGACGCAGACCCCGCCGTTCTACCAGGACATGGCGCGGGTGGACGGTCAGGTCGACGCGGCAACCGCCGCGCAGATGATCTCCCAGTACCGGATCAACAACGGCCTGCTGCCGGTCAAACCGGATCCCCGGCTCACCACAATCGCAAAATCCCAGGCGGATGCCATGGCGGCGGCCGGAACCGTCAAGGCCTCGCTTGCGCCGAGCCAGCAACTCGCCGCCCGCATGGCCTCGATCGGGGAGCCCAAGACGGAGGCGGCAGAAAATGTCAGCGCCGGCTACCGGACCTTCGCCGAGGCATTTTCGGGATGGCGGGAATCACCCAAGCACAATCAGGTTCTCCTGACCGGCGACGCCACCCGTCTGGGCATTGCGACCACCTATGCCTCCAATGCCAAGCACAAGGTGTTCTGGTCGTTGGTCATGGCCGGACCGGCACCGACAGCCGCCTCCGCACAGGCCCTGACACCGGCTCGATAGACCGGTCACGCCGCAGGCTTCAGCACACCTGATGCTCGAAATATCGGTCAGGGTAGCGCGGGCACGGCTCGTTGCGGGGAAGGGGCTGGCCGTAGGGATAGCCCTGTGCGGGCGGCAAGACCCTGGGCTGTGCCGGCACCGGCTGCACGGCAACCGGAGGCCCGCCCTTGTAGACGGGGCCGCCACTCGGATAAATCCGGTAGTTGCCCCGGTAGCGCGGCACGCCAAGATGGATACCGGCGCTCGGCAGCGGCCGGCCGTAATAGATACCGTCTCCGCCATAGCTCAGGTATTTCCCGGAGACCCAGCCCTTCATGTTGACGAAGGCGGCATCACACCATCTGAAATCGGCGGTGCAGCCGAACACGGTCACGCCGCCGCCCCGTGGAACGGTGGCGATCACCGGGTAGTTTGTCCCCGGACCGGCACGCATGTTCAGGTTCGCGGTCGTATAGGCGATTGCCGGACGGGACTGCGCGGCGGCCGGCAAGGCCGTCAGGGCCACCGCGATCAACGCCAGCGACAAGCGGATCAACATGTTCAAAACTCCGAAAATCTGCGCCCCGGCACCCACAACCAGTGCGGAGACAACATGGCAAAAATATAGCGTCGCATGCTTTCCTCGACGTGTTCGTCGCCGCATATTCGCCCTGTTGGCTTGCGTCCGGCTTGCGTTCGCGGCTTGATGGGTTCGGTTGCGGTCTTTCATTCGCAGCAAACGGGCAAAGATTCGGGGCACAGCACCATGCAACAGACTCACTTTATCGCGGCCGGACTCGCAGCGTCGCTGCTCTGGCTTGCCGCCGTAACCGGCCCGGCGGCGGCCTTCGACGCCCATGCGGGTTATTATTACCCGGAGCCTCAAACGCGGGAGGTCTATGTTTCCGAACTCACACCCTCGCCCGATGCCGGCAAGACTTCGCGGGCAGCGTTCGTCATCGGGCTGGCGGGCCGGCACGAAGAGCGCGGCCGCGTGATCGGATACCATCTGTTTGCGAAGGGTGCCGACCTTGAGAAGCTGATCATCGTGGCGACCGGCGACGGTCAGTACAACACGCTGTACCGGTTGCGCGCGCTGCTGGCCTCGCTGACCTCGATGGCCCGCTCAACGGAGCTCTTCGCGCGCTCCAGCCAGCCGCAGGATCTGAATTTTCTCGATTTCTGCAAAATGATCGGCTTCACCCAGGTCACCGTCAGCAACGGCAGGGACGTGGCTCACCAGATCGCCGTTCGCTAGGATAGAGCCGAAAAGCCGGGCCGGCTTCTCTTGAGGCTGTGGACACTGAAGTTTCGCAGCCTCCAGGGAACGGCTTCAAAGGCTCAGTCCTATGGCCCGGTTGATTGTCTGCCCCGCATTTACCGCCTGATAGGTCGGAAACGGCGTGCGTTGTGACACATCGATCTCACGCCGAAGCCACTCTCGTTCTTCGAGCATCCCCAGTGACTTGGAAAGTGCGCGATCTGTAATCGCCCCCAGACCGGACCTGATGGCGGAAAACCGGCTGGGAGCCTCCGTCAATGCCAGGATAGGCACGGGCCAGCTTCGTTTCAAAATACCAAAACCGTCCTCGCCTGGTGCTGCTTCCAGGATGCGGTGGGCCATGGCGGCGGCGACCTTGCCTTGCTCCGTCAAACGGAATTCCGGCCGGAGCGGGTGGCCATGGCCCGGGTTTTTCTCAAGCAGGTCCAACTGGATCAGGAGCTCCAGGCTGGCGGCAAAGGCACTGCGCGACGCCGTGGTTGCTGCGATCAACGGTGCCTGCCGGCCTGGAACGCCGGAATGCAGCAGCGCCAGTGTCTTCAGGGACCAGGCTTTCGATGTGAGCTTGACAAGCAGAGGCATATCCATGAATTATATCTACTATATTTTTGCTACAGAGGAAAGTTTCATGCCTGTCGTTTCTTTGGAAAACACCATCACCCTCGCCCTGTCGGTGCGTGACCGCCATGCCAGTGCGGACTGGTATGAGAAGAACCTGGGCTTCGAGCTGCTGATGCATATCGATGAGGCCGGCTGGAGCGAAATGCGGACCAAAACGGAAGGCGTCACCCTTGGACTGGGCGAGCAGATGGAACCGTCTCCGGGCAACCTGGTGCCCGTGTTTGGTATTGCGGATATTGCGTCGGCCCGGGCAGCCCTTGAAAGGGAGAACGTTAAATTCGACGGCGAGACCGAAACCATAGAAGGCATGGTCAGCACCGCCACATTCTACGATCCGGACGGCAATGCGCTCATGCTGGCGCAAGATCTGACACAACAATAGTTTTCGGTCGAACCCGAGCCGTCGGAAGAACCCGCCCGCTTGTGGCCGGCCGCCAGGCCCTCGATCGACAACACGACTTGCAAGTCAGGACGTGTGAGGATTTTCTCGCACGTCTTTTCCATTGCTCCAGCCTAGCGCTTCAAGTCGCCATTCAACCAGTCGCGGAACTGGGACTTGGTACCGAAGAACGCGTTGCGGTCGACATCGCCGCGGATGCCCGGAACCCGGCCTTCCGCCGTATACTGCCAGAACACCCAGTCGTCGCGCTGGTCGTAGATGTTGTTCGGGAAATTGGCGACGGACCGCAGCCAGAACTGCTCGTTCTTGAGTGCTCCGACCATCCGGTCCCGGTGGAAGTCGACCGACGAGTAGATCACCGGACGTTTGCCGTAGTGCTTTTCCATTTCGTCGAGGAAGATCTTCATGTCGCGCAGGATCTGCGCACGCGCCGGACGCTTCTGGCAGGTCTTGGAATGGGCGTTCCACTCCATGTCCAGAACCAGCGGAATGGCCTGCGGGTCAACGGGAACGATCTCTTTCACCCAGGTGATCTGTTCCTCGACCGGCCGGCAGAAATAGTAGAAATGATAGGCGCCGCGCGGCACACCGGCCTGGCGCGCTCCGACCCAGTTGTCGACGAACCGCGGATCGACATGATCACCGCCCTCCGTCGCCTTGATCCATGCGAAGGCGACCCCCGACCGCTTGGCCGCCACCCAGTCGATGTCACCCTGCCAGCGCGAGATGTCGATGCCGTGCACCGCATAGTCTTCCGGTGTCGGATCGGGAAAGTCATATGCCGCGCAGGAGCCCAGGAACAGGACCCCGAAGACCGAACAAAATTGTTTCACCAGTTCCAGCACAGCGTCCTCGAGAAGGTTAAAAAAAGCTTTCCGCCCTGGTCCAAAATGCGTGGGATTTCCTAACGGAGTATGGACGGATTGACGATTTTTCAGCAAAAATACGTATCGGCCTTTGCCCTGGCCCCGGGTTTGCGGCGGATCAAGGACCTTTCGGACCGCACGGGTCATGAAGAGCGATGGAAATCGCCCACACACTGATGGCTATCGGCGCCTTGCTGCTCATCGGCATGCTGGCCGACGAGATCGGTCACCGCACGCAATTGCCGCGTGTAACCCTGCTGATCCTGTGCGGACTTGCCGCCGGCCCGGCGATGCTGAACCTTCTGCCGGACAACCTGACCGCGCTCTACGACACGCTTTCGGTGCTGGCACTGTCCATGGTCGCGTTTCTGCTCGGCGGCAAACTCTCCAGGGTGCACCTCAGGAACAGCGGCAGCGCTGTTGCAATCATCTCTGTCAGCGCGGTCGTCGCCACCGCCGCCATCGTCTTTTCCGGATTGTGGCTCCTTGGCGTGCCGGCGGCCCTGGCGCTGGTGCTGGCGGCGCTCGCCACCGCGACGGACCCGGCCGCGACCAACGACGTCATCCGCCAGGACAAGGCCAGTGGACCGTTCACCTCGATCCTGTCCGGCATCGTCGCCGTCGACGACATCTGGGGCATCCTGGTGTTCGCCCTGTGCCTGATGGGCGCGCAGGCCCTCACCGGCGGCGACGGGTCGGGCGCCTTGCTGCACGCGGCATGGGAAACGGCCGGATCGATCCTGCTGGGTGTCTTCATCGGCCTGCCCGCCGGCTACCTGTCCGGCCGCATCAAGCCCGGCGATCCGACACTGGCCGAAGCTCTCGGCATTGTCTTTCTGACCGCAGGACTGGCCCTGTGGCTGGACCTGTCGTTCCTGCTGGCCGGCATTGCCTGCGGTGCGACAGTGGTCAATTCCGGACGTCATCACAGCCGCCCCTTTCATGAAATCGAACATGTCGAATGGCCGTTCATGATCTTTTTCTTCGTGCTGGCCGGCGCGTCCCTGGAACCGGCCCGGCTTTGGGACCTCGGCCTGCTGGGCGGCGGCTACATCGTCCTCCGGCTGGTGGGCCGTCTCGTCGGCGGCTGGCTCGGCGGCAGGGTCTCCCCCGGCGCCGGCAGGAAGGACAGCTATCTGTTCGGCCTGTCGCTGCTGCCCCAGGCAGGCGTTGCCCTGGGCATGGCACTCGTGGCCGCCGAAACCCTGCCGCAATTCCGGAGCGAGATCCTGACCGTGATCATCGGCTCGACCGTCGTATTCGAGCTTGTGGGCCCGGCACTCACGCACCAGGCGCTGCGTTTGGCGGGCGAGACCGGCAAGGCACCGCCCGAAGACGATACGGACACGTAACATCCGGGCCGCGACCACGCCGTGCCTCGGCGTCCCCGCACTATCTCCGATGACTTTCTTCTTCCGCGACTGCCCGAAATGCCTTCGGTGGCCGCTTTCCTCCCCTGCCTCCGGAAATCACCCGGCAGATTGCGCGCACCTGTGACCGCCGTCACGGCATCAACGGGCGCGCGGCCTATTGTTCAAGAACAAGGTCCGTTCAGGTCTATGAGACGAAAGGCATGGTCATGGCATCCCCTCCGCATCTTCCGCCTCTGGCGGCGGATTATGAAAAAAAGCCCGCGTCGGTTCACTATTTCTACAACGAATACGCCCCCGTCGACATGTCCCGATACGCGTTCTACCGCGTCGTCAACGGTGACACCCTGGAGAACATCGCGGTCCGTGTCGGCACCTCGGCGAAAAATCTCCTCAAGGAATGCTTCGGGACCACCGATCCGAGGGAAGTGAACTGGTACCTGCGCAACAAGATCGGCTGCAAGGAGCTAGGTCCGCAAGGAAAGAACTTTGCGTTTTCCATAGCCGCGGACCCGGGCAAGATCTGTCTGCCGCTCAAATGGGCCGCAAGGCTTGAAAAGAAGATCCGATACCCCGACCCCAGAATTTACCGGATCTTTCCGGAGCTGCCCAACTACAAGCAGGACAACGACAATGGTTGCTGGGCGGCCGCGCTCGCGAATGTCTACGACTGGGGCAAGTCGTCCCCCGGCCGGAAGGTCGAGGACGCTCTGGAGGAAATTGATCCGGAATTCGCGCAACGATATCGCGACGAAAAATTCATCACCGGCCCGGATGCCAAGACGCTCTTTGAAAAAGCCAGACTGGCAAATCTGAATATCAACAAATACACGATCAACGAAGACACGGCGTTCGCCGTTGACGACTCGACGATTCTGGAATTCCTCGATTTCGTGGAAAGAAACGCTCCTTTCATCATGCTGCAGAGTGCAAAGGGCCTCTGGACCCACTGGATTGTCATAAACGGTTTCGAGTGGACCAGTGCCAACGAATTGTGGTTGCGCTATTTCGATCCGGGCGACAAGGCCGTCTATTTCGCCCGCGCGGAAAAGATCCTGCGCAAGTGCTACAACGCCCCGACCCTGTTTCCGAAGGCCTACGGTTAGGTCCCGACCGGTGCAGGGGCGGCTGGCGATCGCCAAAATCGTTGCACTCGCCGGTCAAATCCTTATGACTCGGGATACCTTCGAACCTCCCCCGGCAAGGATCTCATGACCGATCGTCTCAAGCTCGTCACCTGGAACATCAACTCCGTGCGCCTGCGCATGCCGATCGTCGAACAGCTGATCGAGGAAACCGCGCCGGACGTGATCTGCCTCCAGGAGACCAAGTGCCCGGACGCCAACTTTCCGGAAAACGCCTTCCGCAAGGCCGGCTACGAGCACATGGCCATCAACGGCCAGAAGGGCTATCACGGGGTCGCGACCCTGTCCCGCCTGCCATTGAGCAACATCGAGAAACGCGGCTTCTGCGACATGGGCGACAGCCGCCACGTGGCCGTCGACGTGCCGTTCAACGGATCCAGCCTGCGGCTGCACAATTTCTATGTGCCGGCAGGCGGCGACGAACCAAACCGCGACATCAACCCGAAATTCGGTCACAAGCTCGATTTCATGGCCGAGATGCAGGCCTGGCTTAAGGGTGCGGAAACAGCGAAGCCGGCCGTGCTTGTGGGCGATCTGAACGTGGCCCCGTATGAGCAGGACGTCTGGTCGCACAAGAAACTGTTGAAAGTCGTCTCGCACACGCCCGTGGAGACCGAGCTTTTTGAAAACTTGCGCGAGACCGGCGGCTGGCTGGATGCCATGCGTCAGTTCACGCCGATGGAGGAAAAGCTCTACACCTGGTGGAGTTACCGCGCCAAGGACTGGGCGGCCGCCGACAAGGGCCGCCGCCTCGATCATGTCTGGGTCTCGGCACCGCTGGCGCCCTACATCAAGGGAACAAGCGTGCTGCGGGACGCGCGTGGATGGGAAAAACCCTCCGACCATGCCCCCGTGATCGCCGAGTTTTCCGTCTGAGGACATAGAACTGCCGGCTCTGCCGCCCGATTGTCCCGTGCAGATTCTCAAGGCGTCAGGATGACCTTGCCGCGCACGCGGCGCGCGGCGATTTCCGCAAGGGCGGTGGCAATGTCCTCCAGAGGATAGATCCCGTGAACATGCGGTTTCAGCCGGCCGTCCTCAATCCAGGAAAGGACCTGGACCATGTTGGCCCGGTGGCCGTCCGGGTCCCGGTCGAGCGCGGCGCCCCAGAACACGCCGCGCATGTCGCAGCCTTTCAGCAGCAACAGGTTGAGCGGAATTTTGGGGATCTCTCCGGCGGCAAATCCGACCACCAGGAACCGGCCTTCCCAGGCGGTCGCCCGCAGGGCCTGTTCCGACAGGTCGCCGCCGACCGGGTCATAGACGACATCGACTCCCCTGCCGCCCGTGAGGTCCTTCAGGGTGTCCTTGAGCGGCTGTGTTGAATAGTCGACGGTCAGCTCGGCGCCGAGTGTCCGTGCAAACGCCAGCTTGTCCTCCGACGAGGCGCAGGCAATCACCTTTGCCCCCATGATCGCGGCAATTTCCACCGCCGCCTGGCCGACCCCGCCCGAAGCGCCAAGGACGGCGACGGTCTCTCCGGCCTTCAGCCCGGCCCGGTCCCGGTAGGCATGCAGCGTGGTGCCATAGGTGACCGACAGACCGGCGGCGGTTTCAAAGGACACGTCGTCCGGCAGACCCACCAAGGCGTTCTCGCCGACCACGACCTTTTCCCGCGCCGCGCCCCAGCGCATGTACCCCATGACCCGGTCGCCCGGCGATACCGACGTGACGCCGTCTCCGACCGAATCGACAACACCGGCAAATTCGGCGCTGGGTGAAAACGGCAGGTCGGGCTTGTACTGGTATTTGCCCCTGATGATCAGCGTGTCGAAGAAATTGAGCGCGCAGGCCCTGACCCGTACCAGAACCTCGCCCGGACCGGCCACCGGTTCCGCGATGTCTTCAAAGACCAGGCTTTCGGGCGGACCGAAGGATTTGCAAAGGCAGGCTTTCACGGCAATCTCTTGTATCTTGAGCGCGGGAACGCACCGGTTAAAGGCAAGGCAAGGGTAGCAAGTCATGCGTCCAGCAGGAATTGGCATTCCGGATTAGGAAGCGGTTGAGATACGCCGGAAAACTTTCTGCCCCGGCCGAATTCGGGTATGAGGCTGCAAACCGAGAAATGGACGGATGAATGCGCGGGTATTTTGCGATCGGGGCCGAAGGCCTCTCGAAACGGATGAACCTCGGCACGCTGATGCGCTCGGCGCACGCGTTCGGGGCGAACTTCTTCTTCACGGTGGACGCCGACAGGAAAATCCGCAACGCACCGCCGTCCGACACGTCCAAGAGCCCCGGCCACCTGCCCGTGTTCACCTGGGACAGCGTCGATGCCATGGATCTGCCGAGAGGCTGTCAGCTTGTTGGCATCGAACTGACGGACGAAAGCATCGACCTGCCCAGCTTCGGCCACCCGCTTCAGGCGGCCTATGTACTCGGTCCCGAGCGCGGCTCGCTGTCGCCGGACATGCTGGCCAGATGCGACCACGTTGTGAAGATCCCGACCAGTTTCTGCATCAACGTGGCGATGGCCGGCGCGATCGTCATGTACGACCGCCACAGGGCGCTCGGACGCTTTGCGGACCGCCCGGTCACCGCGGGCGCACCCAAGACCGAACGTCCGAAACACGTCAGCGGCGGCCCGGTCATGCGCAGTGGACGGAAGGTGCCGGGGACCTAGCCTGCCGCCTCACATTTGCAAGGCCGTGACCTAATCCACATCGACGGCCTCGTCCGCCTCGATGATCTGGCGCAACCTGCCGAAGGCAAGGCGTATCCGCGATTTGACGGTGCCAAGCGGCAGGCCGGATGCTTCGGCGATTTCGCTGTGCGACTGGCCGATGAAAAAGGCGAGCCTGACGACTTCCCTCTGCTCTTCCGGCAATTGGGCCAGAGCCGACCGCACGCGCTCCTCCCGGAGCCGGGCATCCATTTCATCGGCGATATCAGGCAGGGGTGTCGGCTGAAGCGCGGGCTCTTCCGGATTGAGATCGGCAGCCTTGCGCCGCCGCAACCGGTCGATCCGGCGGTTGCGTGCAACCCGGTAGAGCCAGGTGCTGGCGGACGATTTGGTCGGATCGAACAGTGCGGCCTTGCGCCACAGCGTGACCATGACGTCCTGGGCGACTTCCTCGGCCGTGGCCTCGTCAGCGCCCTGTTTCATCAGATAACCCTTCAGGCGTGGCGCGAAGTGGTCGAACAATTCGACGAAGGCGGCCTTGTCCCGTTCGGCCGCAACCTTGACGATAAGACCCGATAAGTACTGTGCATGCGCCAACGACCGTAACACTCCCTGCCAATCCTCGGGCCCTCGACAATCTTTAGAGCGTTTCTCGCTTGTAGGAAACCATTTGATGGCGATTTACGATCCACCCGGCAAGGCCCGCGGCTTGGCGCGCGATGCGTTCCTTGTTCAAGGTGGCGCCACGGTGCGGGTGGCCCGTTTGTCATCAGCCTTGAAGGATCCGGCTTCGCGGAAGCCGTTCGACCCGAAAGTGTCCGAGCCACGCGGGTGGCCGGCACCGGAACCAGACTGTCCCGGTCGCACAAGACCATTTGTGCGGGAACGGCTCCGGCAGGTTCGCGACGATTCGAAAGAAGGCAGCGGCCTTCGCCACACTGTTGCCGCCTTTTGCCGCAACAGCCTGTGGGACAATCAGGGACGCCGGGAAACAGACAAAAATCGATTGTCGGGCTTCAACCCTTTCGTAACCCGCTTTAAGTTATCATTAAAGCAAGGTTTATATGTCAAACGGCAATTGAATAGAATTTGACGGAAACTCAAAGCCAAACGGTGTGGAGATGATGAAAGCAAAATCGCTGGTTCTAGCCCTCGCAGGTCTGGCCGTTTCGAGTGCAGTGGCTTTCGCGCAAACCCCGACGCTCCTGAAGCAGCACAAGGATTGGGCGGCCTATGCGCTGACCGGCGGAAGCGGAAAGGTCTGTTATGCGCTGACCAAGCCAACCACAATGCTCCCGGGCGACCGCAATCACGGAGATGTCTTCTTCTTCGTGACATCGCGGCCCGCCGAGGGTGTCAGCTCCGAACCGAGCCTGCTGGTCGGCTACCCCTTCAAGGACAAGTCTTCCGTGACCGTCAATATCGACGGCAAGGACTTCTCCCTGTTCACCAACAATGACGGGGCCTGGGTGGAAAACGCGGCGACGGAAGCGCAGCTGGTGGCTGCCATGAAAGCCGGGCGCGAAATGTCGGTCAACGGCGAATCCAGCCGTGGGACCCGCACCACCTACAAGTTCTCGTTGTCCGGCGTCACCGCCGCGATCGACACCGCGGCCCAGGCCTGCCGGTAACGGCGTCTGTTGCCGCTGCAACACGGATGGAACCCGGATCGGCACGCCAGTGCCGGTCCGGGTTTTCGCATTCAACGGCCCCGCTCCTGCGCGCATGGCTCCCCTGCGCAGCGGAAACCTTGATTTTTCCGCCCGATTGTGGTTTTGGAGGCCCTTAGGTTCCTACCTGCTGGCCAGGTAACCCGGCGGCCGCGTTCGAAACTGAAACGCCCTGACATGCGCCGGACGAAACAACGGATCATGACATGGCGATTACGCTCGACATCGCGCGGGACAATCCGAACGCGCAAACCGTCCCAGGTGCAGCGGGCCCGCTCCTGCAGGCCGAGGACAAGCCGACACTGATCGGCCTGTCCCGCGACGAGCTTGGCGAGGCCCTCGGCACGATCGGCGTGCCTCAGAAACAGTGGCGGATGCGATCCTCCCAGCTGTGGCACTGGCTCTATGTACGGGGCGTGTCCGACTTCGCGCATATGACCAATATCGCCAAGGACCTGCGCCAGAAACTCGCCGAGGCCTTCACGATTGCCCGTCCGGAAATCGTCACCGAGCAGATTTCCGTCGACGGCACCCGCAAGTGGCTGTTCCGCTTTCCACCGCGCGGCGCCGGCCGTCCCGTCGAGGTCGAGACCGTCTATATTCCCGAAGAAGGCCGGGGAACCCTTTGCGTCTCCTCCCAGGTCGGCTGCACGCTCACCTGCACCTTCTGCCACACCGGCACCCAGAAACTGGTCCGCAACCTGACTGCGGAGGAAGTCCTCTCGCAGATCCTGCTGGCGCGCGACCGTCTCGGCGATTTTCCCGACGCCCACACGCCCCAGGGCGCTGTCGTTCCCTCCGAGGGCCGGCTGGTCACCAACATCGTCATGATGGGCATGGGCGAGCCGCTCTACAATTTCGACAACGTCAAGAAGGCGCTTCTGATCGCTTCCGACGGCGACGGCCTGTCGCTGTCCAAGCGCCGGATCACCCTGTCGACATCCGGCGTGGTGCCGGAAATCTTCCGCACCGGCGACGAGATCGGCTGCATGCTGGCAATTTCACTGCATGCGGTTCGCGACGACCTGCGTGATGTTCTGGTTCCGATCAACAAGAAGTGGAACCTCGAGGCGCTGCTGGAGGCCTGCCGCAACTATCCGGGCCTGTCCAACGCCAAGCGCATCACCTTCGAATATGTCATGCTGAAGGACATCAACGACAGCAACAAGGACGCGCTCGATCTGGTCCGCCTGCTGAAGGGCATTCCGGCCAAGATCAATCTGATCCCCTTCAACCCCTGGCCGGGCTCCGAGTACGAGTGCTCCGACTGGGAACGGATCGAGGAATTCGCCGACATCGTCAACCGCGCCGGCTACGCCTCCCCCATCCGCACCCCGCGCGGCCGCGACATCTTCGCCGCCTGCGGCCAGCTCAAGTCCGCTTCGGAACGCATGCGCAAGAAGGATCGGGACGCACTGGCGGCTGTCTGACAAGGCCCGCCTGCATTCCCGTCCTGAACTGATTTACGTTCCGAGCGTCTTCCAGACATCGAGTTGCGACCAGTCTTCCAGAAACCCGTAAGGATATGCGGGCAGGCCGGGTGAGGACACTTTCGTCAAGGCTTCCAGTTCAGGCGTTGCCAGAACCAGATCCCTGGCCGCAAGATTGTCGGCCAGTTGCTCCGCGGTGCGCGCGCCCAGCAGGATCGAGGCAACGCCGGGGCGGCTGCCAAGCCAGGCGAGCGCCACATGGGCAGGAGGCCGGCCGTGGTCGGATGCGATGGACCTGAGCGTCTCGAGAACGGCATGCGTCCGGCTGGTGTTGCGCAGGTCATAGGCCTCCACGCCCCGGTCAGGATCCTCTCCCAGCCGGGTCGCTCCGGTTGGCCGCGCGTCAGCGGTATATTTGCCGGTCAGCCAGCCGCCGCCCAAAGGCGACCACGGCGTCAGTGACATTCCCTCCTCCAGGCAGCACGGCAGGACTTCGAGTTCGATCCCCCGGTCCAGTAGATTGTATTGAGGCTGGACGGCCACGGGAACGGGATACCGCTGTGCCCGGGCCGTCGAGACAATTTTCTGAATCTGCCACCCACAGACATTCGACCACGCGATATTATGGATTTTGCCCGCGCTGACGAGGTCGTCCAGCGTGGCCAGGCTCTCGGCGACATCGGTGTGGCGATCCCAGCCGTGAATGAAATAAACATCGATGGCCTCGACCTGCAGCCGCTTGAGGCTGGCATCCACGGATCGCACGATAGCGCGCCGAGAGGCGCCGTGGCTTCCTGGCGGCGGCGCGAACCGTCCCTTGGTCGCAAGAACAAGCTCTCCCATGCCGCCGCGCCGGCGCCCCCATTTGCCGATGATTTCTTCCGAGGTCCCGCCGCCATATACATCGGCGGTATCAAGGAAGGTTCCGCCCTGGTCGACGAAAAGATCGAGCTGCCGGAAAGACTCTTCCTCGTCCGTCTCCGCGCCGAAGGTCATGGTACCGAGCCCCATTCGGGAAACCAGCGGGCCTGCCTGTCCCAAGGCGGTTTTTGCCATGGAGGGACTGCTGTTCTTGGCTTGCGTCATACATGCTCCTGTTTTGACACTGCGGAAGGTTCCGGGCTTGCCTTTAGAAAAGTCCGCAGAAATTTGAGAAACCGCCGCCACAAGGGCTCACCGCCAGACGCGATCGCTTCGACAATTCGAAACAGCACGACGCAACCGGCACCGCCATGCGCCTCCAGAAAGGCGTCTTCATCGCGTCGTGCCTGCGTTTGCCGGGCGTGGGGAAACAGCACTTCGCCCGTTCCCAGGTTCGGGGGAAACTTCATATCCGTCTCCGTCACTTCTCGGGCCGGCGTGCTTCACTCCGTCCTTTTCTCCCGCAGAGGGCTTGCCGGACCACGGCTACGGCACTTGACCTGCCCATAAAATAAAGTCTTTGTCTGAATGACGAAATGAAACTGTTTGAACGGATCTTTTCATGGCTGAAAAGGATTTGGACTGGAGCGATCTGCATCTCTTCCTCGCGGTGGCTCGGGATGGCGGCCTTTCGGCGGCTGCGAAATCGACCCGGCGCAGCCCCGCGACCCTGGGTCGCCGAATGCACGCGCTGGAACGGACGTTGAAGCGCGAATTGTTTATCCGGCACGACCGCGGCTACGAATTGACCGCCGAGGGGCGCGACTTGATGGTGGCGCTCACCGAAATCGAGACCCGCATCCTCAGACTGGCGGCGACGCCGGAACAGACCGAGCGGCCACTGATCAAGATTTCTGCCGGAACGTGGACAACCCTGGCCCTGCTGGAGTGCCTCGATGACATCACGGGCAGGCCGCCGGATATCCGGCTGCGATTCATTTCGGCGGAAAAAACCCTGAACATTCCGCACCGCGAAGTTGTGATCGGTTTCCGCAATCAACGCCCCTCTGGAGAAAACCTCGCGGGCCGAAAACTCATGCAAGTCGAGTTCGCACCTTACGCCCTGCCCGGCGCGCCCGAACGGTGGATCAAGGTGCTGGCGGACACACCCTCTGCGCGATGGCTGGACAGGACCGTCGGGAATGATGCTCTCTGCGAGGTCAATGCGCCGCGCAACAGTCTGGATCTGGCGTTGGCGGGCATGGGCATCGCCCTCCTGCCAACGTTTATCGGCGACGGGCAACAGGCCCTGCAGCGGACCGGAAACACGATACCGGAACTGTCCCACGACCAGTGGCTCGTCACACATCAGGACGATCGCCACCTTCCCGAAGTGAGACGCACCATTGACCGGCTCTGCAACGTGCTGAAAAGACCCGGCCCACCGCGTCCGTGACATCTTTCTGAACCCGCATTTTCGGCCGGGAAGTGACCTTTCCCTGGCTCGATGTCATTTTACGGAAGCACCCTCCGGCTGATCCGTGAGCGTCAAACCGACAAATTGCGCAAGGTGATCCGAATTTCCCTCCGGATCGAGTTGCTCAAACCGGTCAACCCGGATGTCATTGCGGATCAGGAACCAGTCGTTGCGCCACAGTTTCGGCAGCTGTCCTCCGACCCGCCACGTGGCCGGATACACGATCGAGCTGAAGGCGGCGGCGTCCTGGCTCACGGCGAGAAGCTCCCGATTGTCGCCCATTGCCGGGCTGGTATTGAAATCTCCGGCGACGACGAGCGGCAATTGGTTCCGGGAGACATCCGCCGTCAGAGCCGCGAACTCGTCCTTTCGGATGAAATGACGCCGCCTGATTTCGTTGTAGAAATCCCATGAGAACCAGTTTTTCTCGATGATGATCTGGATCGGCATGTGGATGTTGTAGGTGGACAGGACCCGTTCACCGACACGCACATCGACTTTCAACGCGTAAGGTGGCGGCGGCAGCTGCAGGATAGGTGGGTTGTCGGAGCGCACAATGGCGTGTTCCGACACCGGCAGACGGCTCAGTGTCAGCAGGGTTCCCGCCGCGATCGCCTGATATTCGGGAAAGACTTTCGCGACATCCGACAGATCCGTCACCGGGGGCGCGGTATTGCCCACCCGCTGCATATGTTCCTGCAACAGGTAGACATCGGCGTCCAGGGACCGCAGGTACGCCAGCATGGCGTCCTTGTTTCTCGGATCCGTGAGCGTTCCGTCGCGGAGTTGGCCCCAGTAGTCCGTGTTCATCTGAACCACCGAGACCGCGAGGCCGGGCTGTACGGCTTCCGCCCGGGGCGCCAGCACCGAGAAGTTAAGTCCGGTTGATGGCACGGAAACAACAAACGCGGCCAGGGCGACCAGAAAAACGGCACCCCTGTAGGATCGGATGAACACAGTCAGGATCGCGAGAACAAGGGGAACCGCCGCGAACAGGATCGGCGGCGCCACTCCGGGAACAACCCAGAGCCAGAACCTTCCGGTCAGGATCTCATGCGTTATGGCGAATGCGAGCCACAGGACGGACAGGGCAAGGACCGTTTTCGACAAGATCCCGCCGCGGATACGCGTGCCCGGCTTCCTGTGCCATAAGTGTCTCACCCAAGATCCAGCGTTGCGTTCAAACATCCCGATCGCCTCGAATTTGTAATTTTAAAACATGCACTTGGCCAGACCGAGCGCGCCTTGCTTCCAGGGTTCCCGACTCGTGCGACCGGTCTGCCGGCTGGCCGCCTTCGACATGTTCTGCTGCCGCCACCACTGAAACGTCCTCAGGATGGCATGCCTGCTTGAATGTCTCGGACGGAACCCGAGCGTGGTTTCCGCATGACTGGTGCTGACATAGGCATCGCGGCTCAGCTTGTAGATAAGCCGCTTGTAAACTGGCGAGACCCCCGACATTTCCAGAAGGCGCAGCAACCCGATTGCCGGGCCGACTGGCAGCGGGATGACTTTCTTGCCCTTGCCCGCAGCGTCGAGCACAGCCTGGAAATCGTCGTGAAGTGTCGTGAAGTCGGTTGCGGCGACATTGAAATTGTCGTTCACCTGAACGTCCGGCAGGGTCATCGCCGCCACGACCACGTCGACCAGATCGTCGACGTCAAGCAGCTGACTCCGGTAATGGCCGCCTCCGATAAGCGGAAAATTGCGTCCCTCCTCGGCCCACTCGAACAGCATCGAGAAGATGCCAAGCCGATGGGGCCCCAGAAAGGTCTTCGGCCGCAGAATGGGAATGCACATGCCCTTGGCCCGATACGCTTCACAAATCAGCTCCGCGTCGATCTTGGCGCAATTGTACGGATCGACTCGCTCCCGCGGATAGTCTTCCGTTGTCGGCACCACATCGGGCAGTCCATAGACCGCCGAAGAGGATATCTGAAGAACCCGTTCGGTCCCGGCCGCATGGCAGGCATCCATGACGGTCTGGGTGCCGCCGACGGAGATGGACCGGATGTCCTGCGGGCGGTAGCTTGGCAATGCCGCAGCCGCATGGATCACAATGTCCGCACCCGAAATCGCCTGTGCCACAGTCCCTTCATCCCGGATATCGCCAATGATCTGCCTGCAGTTCTCGATTTCCGGCATGGGGGACAGATCCAGGCTGGTGACACGATGCCCCATCGCGACAAGCCGCCTTGTCAGGTTTCGGCCCAGGACACCCGAGCCGCCGGTTAGCGTGACTTCCATCTTCATCTCCTGATCATCGGCATTGGGTCAGAACTGCGCCACAGGGCCTCGCGTTGCGCCGTCATTCCTTGACGGCCATTGCGACAGCGGAACGGGTATCGACCGCCTGGGTTCTCGAAAGGCGGGAAAACAGCGCGGCATACCGCTCGATACAGCTTTGCGCGCTGTAGAGCGCCCGTGCCTTTTCAGCCAGGGATCGCTTTTGCGCGGCAGGAAAGTCGCGCAATTCGCTCAGTGCGGCGGCGATGCCGGAAACATCGCGCGGCCGGGTAAGGATGCCGAATCCGGTCTCCACGACCGGCACGCGCCCGCCCGGCAGATCGGAGCCCACGACCGGCAGCCCGCACATCATCGCTTCGGCCTGGACGATCCCGAACGACTCCGCGACCGAAGTCAGCGCGAAAGTGTCGATCGAGGCATAGAAATCCCGTGTCTCGTCCCGTTTGAGCGCCCCCAGGAAAAGGATGCGCGGATCGCCGTCCACCAGTTCATGGAGCCGTGCGATATTGCTGCCGCCGGCGACGGTGTCGTATTCGCCCCCCAGGAGCAACCGGTCTTCAGGCCGCGCCGTGCGCAGGAATGCCTGGATGAGAAACTCGATGCCCTTGTCGGGCACGATCCGGCCGAGGAAGCCGACGTGGTGCCCGTCCCCGTCGCGGTAGACCGGATAACCGCCGCGCGGGTCCAGACAGGGCGCGGCAATGGACGACCACGGGACCGAATCGATCGACGGCCAAAGCAGCGAATGATGCGCCTGGTCGTCGCTGTTGACCACCACGTGATCACTGCGGCGGAGCGCGATACGTGCCGACAGGTTGACCGCAGCGATCTGTAGCCGGCTGGTTAGCGAGGGCGCCAGCCAAAGGTCGATATGGTAGGTCGAGACAACCGGAATGCGCGGAGCGATGGCCGCGATTGCTCCTGCTTCCAGCATCGGCAGATGCAGATGCAGAGCCTTCGAGCGCGCCGCAATCCGCCGGGCCAGTGTCAGAAAACCCGGGCTGACCGGTCCCCGCCCGACCTTGAAGAGAACCGGTGCCCGGAAGACATGGACACCGCCAATGATTTCTTCCTCGGGGAGCCCCGGCTCGTGCCGGGTCGCCACCACGGCCACTTTCCAGCCCCGCTCCGCCAGCCCCTCGGCCACGACACGGGCAGTCTCCGTCAGGCCCGAAACATAGGGCGCGTAATAGTTCAACAGGACCGCGACGTCGAAGTCTTGCTGCGGCATGGGAGGGTCCTTTCGTTCAGGTGTGAACATTGATCCGGCGTCCCAGCGCTAGGGCGGCGGCCCCGGTTCCGATGACGTCTCCGGCGATGATCAGGGCCCGGCTCAGCAGTGCCAGCATCAGGGCGTCCGCCGGCGCCAACTGCAGGGAAAGGATCGCCAGCAACGCGCCGTCACGGATACCGACCGCCCCGGGCAGCACCGCGAAAACGATGCCGGCGATGGCAGAGAAGCTGTAGGCCGACACAAGGAACACGGCGCCTGCCCCGGTATGCAGACCCAGTGCGGCCAGATGCAGCCCGGTCAGGGTCCAGGCGCCCGCCATGATCGCCACCGTTGCCGCGAAAGGGACCGGAGCGGGAACGCCTATGCGCTCAAGGCTCCGTGGCACCACAGGCCAACGCCGCATCCGGCAGGCAAGCCCCAGCCCAGCCACCGTGGCAAGGACTGCCGGCACACCAAGGACCCAGACATTGATACCGAACAGGGCGGACACCGCGGGCAACCCGATCAGAGCGGCCGCGAGACAGGCAGCCAGCGCCGTGCCCACGAAGACCCGCAGCAGGAGGATGCTTCCGGCATTCTCCGCGCGCAGAAGCCGATGCTGAATCGCGAAAGCCAGCACGCCCCCCGGCGTGTACTTCCCGATCCCTGAACGGAGATAGACCAGAACACCGCGCGCGGCAGGCACGCCGGGCAGTTCCCGGGCCAGGAGCCGTTGCCAGGCCAGTGCGCCCGGCAACAGGCCAACCAGGACCCAAAGCATTGCGCTGCCCAGCGCGCCCGGATCGATTTCGGTGAGGGCCAGGACCAGTTTCTCGCGATGCTGGTTGAAGAAGGCCGCGATCCAGACAAGCGCGACGAGGGTGAGCGCGGACCGGACTACGGTCAGGGCAAGACGGGCATTCAACATGGCATCCTCCTGGGTCGGGGCCGCTGCAATTCTGCCGTAGCCCTCAGTGCGCGGCATGTGCGGTCTGCAGCGCGGTAATCCCGTCGAAAGTCCCGAAACTGTCCAGAAGCGCGGAAGAGCCCAGCACCAGGGCCCAGACCACAAAGGCCACGTGGATGGTCCGGTCGGAAAGGAGCAGGCGTGTGGGATTGCCTGTCCCGGTCCCGGCAAAGGCAAGCAGAAGATAGCGTTTGAAGAGATAGACCGCGAATGGCAGACTGATGAAGAACAGCACGCGCTGGTCCAGCGCATCGAAGAACTGGATCATGGTGGCCAGGCCCGTACCGAGACAGGCAACTGCCGCGACCAGAAGATACGCATCCAGAAGTGGCTCGGAATAGTGCCTCAGCACCGGCCGGTGATCCGCGGAAGTCTTGACGCGGCGCAGCTCGTCCCGCCGTTTGCCCACAGTCAGAAGCAGGCTCCCCGACAGCACAGTCGCGATCACCCAGGGGTCGGGAACAACACCGAAGGCCACATAGCCTGATACTGTCCGCAAGGCGAAGCCGGCGGGAACAATCAGCATCTCGACGATCGGTACGTGCTTCAGCCAGAAACTGTAGCTCAGATTGCACAGCAGGTAGAGGACAACGATCACCGTCAGGAGGGCCGGGAGAACAATCGCCAGCAGGGTCAGAGCCGTCAGCAGCCCGGCCAGCATCCACAGGGCCGCCTGCGGTGTCACCACGCCCGAAGCGAGCGGCCGGTTGCGCTTGCTTGGATGCGCCCGGTCCCGTTCTATGTCCGAGAGATCGTTGACGACATACACTGCGGCCGAGGCAAGGCTGAACATCGTGATCGTCCCTGCCAGGACAAGCAGGCCGGGACCTGTTGCATCGCCGATCATCAGCACGGGACCGATCGGGATCGCGATCAGCGACTTGCTCCAGTGCGAGGGGCGCAGGAGTGAAACATGCTGCCAGAGGCGCCGCACCTGTTGATCGGAGGAAGGGCGGGCAAGGCCAATCTCGTGTGTCATATCAACCGACTCCGGTTATTGGTGACGAAAGATGCAAAAGTCCGTTCACCGCGGCGATGCCGGCGATGGTGTATGAAGTCATCCTGAGTTGAGCTTTCCGACCGGATGTCGGGTCTCGGCGTATCGCGTGCCGATTGCGCTTTTGTCCGTACCCTAGTTCAGCAACAGGGCCTCGAAGGTCTGCCCGCGGGCCTGGTCATACGGGTAGTTCAGGTAGATTTCGATGGGGCCCAGGCGGGGCGGCTTGGCCGTCTCCTCAAAGCGCGCTTCCTCAAGGAGGCTGTAGCAACCCTCAAAACAGCCGTAGATCCCGGTAACGCCCTGTGCCTTGACCGCATAGTAAAGATCTTCGGGAATGAAATACTGCTTGTAGTCGTCGAGGTTGGACGGCACCGCCTCCGGCGCCTCCTTGAAACAGGTTACCTTGACTACGCTATCTTGCTCATTTTCGTAACGCGCCGCGAATTTGCCCGTATCCAAACCGCATTCACGGATCTGCATTGCGAATTCGGTTACAAAATCGGCAACGCTTTTCTTGTCGACGACAGCTTCTGTTCCCAGTGCCCAGTAACCGCCATGACGCAGTTTCCGAACCTGCTTTTCCTGACATGCAAAATACGTTTCCAGCTTCTGTAGCGCGTCGTGAGTGCTTGCGACGGAGGCATGCAGCAGATCTCTTATCGCGTCCACTTCCTTCAGGGGCGCCGCCGGGCCCGGACGCAGAATCTCCTCGATTTGCGCGATCGGGACGCCGGCCTGACGCAGCGATTTGATCAGGATGGCTGACTCCACATCTTCCTGGCGGTAGACCGCTTGCCGTTTCGCATTCAGTCCCTGGACCAGCAGCCCTTTTTCCTCGTAGATGCGCAGGGCTTTTCGCGTAAGGCCTGCTTGCAACTGCAATTCCGATCTGGTCAGCATGTTCTTGCCCATCGTGAATTCGAAGACCTACTTCTAGTAAATGCTGCATAGCACAATTACTATTTCAAGTTGAACCGGCCCCAAGGGCCAATGCAAGTGACTCAATACAATTTTTTTGGCCAAAAAAACGCCATTTTCCTGCGGTCAAGCCACGAAGCATTTGATTTAAAAGAAAAAAATCCGTCAGAAAGCCTGTCTTGAAACCTTCTCCAATTGCCCTGACAACGAAAAAAAGGCCGCCCGGGGGCAGCCTTTTTCTTTTCGCACAGCACAATAAGTCTACACGACACCTGCCCTGGAGAACGGCAAACTCGTGATCCAGTCGCCCTTCGCAGCGGCGATCGCGTTGGCGACGGCCGGGCCGATCGGGGGTGTGCCGGGCTCGCCGATGCCGGTCGGTGCTTCGTTCGAGGCGACGATATGCACCTCGACTTCCGGCATGTCGGACATCCTGAGCGGCTCGTAGGTGTCGAAGTTGGTTTCCTCGACCACGCCGTCGACCAGGCTCACCTGGTTGCGCAGGATCGCCCCGAGACCGTAACCGATGCCGCCCTCAACCTGGGCCCGGATGTTGTCCGGGTTGATCGGCGTTCCGCAATCGACCGCCGCCACGACTTTCTCCACCTTGACGGTGTCGTCATCGCGCAGGGAGATTTCGGCCACTTCGGCGACATAGGATCCGAAGGACTTGTGCACGGCAACGCCCCGGAACCGGCCGTCCGGCACAGGCGTGTCCCAGCCGGCCTTTTCTGCCGCCAGTTTCAGCACGGCCACCTTGCGCGGATCGTCCCGGATCATTTCCAGGCGATAGGCGACCGGGTCCTTGCCGGCTTCCTTCGCCAGCCGGTCGATCATGGTTTCCATGACATAGGCCGTGTGCGTGTGTCCGACAGAGCGCCACCACAGAACCGGAACCTTGGTTTCCTGGTAGGCCAGATCCATGTTCATCAGCGGGAAGGCGTAGGATGTATCATGCGCGCCCTCGGTCATGCTGTGATCGACACCATCCTTCATGAGCGCAGCCTCGAACGCCGTGCCCTTGACGATCGATTTTGCCGCGATGTTGTACTTGAACGCGGTGACACCGCCCGCCGCATCGAGGCCGACCCGGATCCGGTGCGCCGACATCGGCCGGTAATACCCGCCCGCCATGTCGTCTTCGCGGGCCCAGACGACCTTCACCGGCGCGGGCGCCATTCCGGCCGCCTGCATCGCCTTGGCCAGCGTCGCGATTTCGGCAACGGGATGGGCATCGGCCTGGGCCCGCCTGCCGAACGACCCGCCTGCCCAGAGCGTGTTGATCCGGACCTTCTCGAACGGGATGCCGAGCACGGTCGCCGCCACGTTGTGGTCGATGGTCTGGATCTGGGATCCGAACCAGAACTCCGCATTCTCGCCGTCGAACATCAGCGCGATGTCGAGCGGCTCCATGGCGCCATGGGCCAGGAAGGGAAATTCGTAATCCGCCTCGATCACCCTGGCAGAGGCCTCCAGGGCCGCGTCGACGTCGCCATCCTCGCGGACCTTAACACCGGGTTTCCCGGTCATGTCCTTCAGTTCGGCGAGCATGGCATCGCTGGACCGGGTTTCGGCCTCGCTGTCATCCCATTCGATTTCGAGCAGGGACCGGCCCTTGATCGCCGGCCAGGTGCTCTCGGCGAGCACCGCGACCCCGTTCGGGATTTCCAGAACGTCGACCACACCGGAGACTTTCTTCGCCTCCGCCGCGTCGAATGATTTGACCTTGCCGCCGAAGCGGGGGGACCGTGCGACGGTTGCCACCAGGAGACCATCCCGCTGGAAATCCATGGTGTAGGTGTTCGGCGCACCGACCGACTTGTTCTTCACGTCGAGGCGCGGGAACGACTTGCCGATGTAGACCCACTGATCCGGCGTTTTCAGAACCGGTTCGGCCGGAACCTCTTCACCGGCAGCAAGGCCTGCCAGGTCGCCCAGCGTCGCCGACGCGCCGGACCCATGCGAGACAACACCGCCGGAAACAGTGATTTCGGACGCCGGGACACCCCAGTCCTTTGCGGCGGCGGCCACGATCATGGCCTTGGCCGCAGCGCCTGCCTGACGGTACTGCATGAAGGAGTTGGCCATGGCGGTGGAGCCGCCCGTGCCCTGAACGCCGAACAGCGTGTTGGCGTAGACTTGCGGATTGGATGGGGCGAACTCGACCCTGACCTGATCGTGTGCGGCGTCGAGTTCGTCGGCGACAAGTGTCGCCAGACCCGAGGCCGTGCCCTGGCCCTTGTCGAGATGTTTGGAGAGCACCACGACCGTGTTGTCCGGACGGATATGCACGAACGGCTGGATGAATTCACCCTCGGCTGCGGCCTTGGCGGAGCGCGGCAGGTTCAGTGCCAGGACGAGACCCCCAATGGTGCCCGCGGACACCTTGAGGAAGGTCCGCCGGCTCGGGCGAGCGGCCTCGAGAGGTTTTTGCAGGAGATGCAACATGGATCAGCCCTCCATCTTGTCGGCAGCAAGGTGGATCGCCTTGCGGATACGGGCATAGGTGGCACAGCGGCAGACATTGCCGTCCATGGCCGCGTCGATGTCTTCGTCCGTCGGCTTCGGCGTCTCCGCCAGAAGCGCGGTCGCGGCCATGATCTGGCCGGACTGGCAATAGCCGCACTGCGGCACTTCCAGCTCGGTCCATGCGGTCTGGACCGCGTCGGCCGCCTTGGTGCTGATCCCCTCGATGGTGGTGATCTCGGCACCTTCCAGGTCTCCGACCATCGTCTGGCAGGATCGGATCGGGTCGCCGTCCCAATGCACGGTGCAAGCACCGCAAGCGGCGATGCCGCAGCCGAATTTGGTTCCGGTCAATCCCAGTTCGTCACGCAGCGCCCACAGGAGCGGGCTTTCGGGGTCGGCGTCGAGCGTACGCGGTTCCCCGTTGATTTTAAGTGATACAGACATCAGGAGACGTCCCTTTTGGCTGGTCTGGTCTGGCTAAAGGAAGTAAACTACACCGTGCAGTGTAGTCATTGACTGCGCGTCTGTAAACGCCCTGGTTTACATAGGGCGCGATTTTTGGGATGAAAGGGGCGGGGGCTCTGCCAATGGGCAGAAATGCAACGGGGTGTCTATGAGCTGAGAATGTCAGTATCCGATCAGAAAAAGAAACAGATCGTCCAGGCTGCAATCGCCGAATTTCAGGACAAGGGATTTGCCGGTGCGAGCATGGACCGCATTTCCGAGCGTGCCCAGGTATCGAAACGGACCGTCTATAACCATTTCGAAAGCAAGGACGTCCTGTTCAAGGCCATCAGCCAGTGCCTGGCCGATCAGGTCAATTCCGCGCTGGAGCTGCAATACGATCCGGCTCTGCCGATCCGGGACGCTTTGGTCCGCCTGGGGTGGGCCGAGGGCGAATTGCTGACCAATCCGTGTTTCATGAGCCTTGCCCGCATGGTCATGGGTGAAACCATCCGGGACCCGGAGCTGGCGGCGGACATGAACAGCCGCATGACCAAGCTTGCCGTGTTCACGCAATTCGTGGAACGGGCAATCCGGGAAGGCAAGCTGACCGCCGAGGACCCCGGGGTCGCCGCCTCCCAGTTTCTCGGTCTGATCAAGGCGCGCGCCTTCTTTCCCAACATCCATGCCGGCCGTGTGCCCGAGCGTCAGGAAATCGGCAAGATCATCGAGGAAAGTGTCGACATGTTCCTGGCCAGATATGGTGTGGTCGACGCAGAGGCGGCCATATGAGTCAGGCCTCTTGCCTGTCAATCCCGTGCTAGCCTGGATCTGCGCCGCGTCCGGGATGAACAACCTTCTCAGAACTCACATTTAGGTCACGAAAAGTGCATGCGCGAGGGGCAGGGCGTTCGCGTAGTCTCTTTCTGATATCGCCGGCCGCCGACGGCCAGAGTCTCAGTCAGCCTGTCAGCCGGCCTCCTCGACCGGCTTTGCCAGAAGTTCGCCCCAGCGGGTGCGCTCTGCCATCTGCTGGCGGGTCTTTTCGGAAATCAGGCCCTTGACGTTGTCCGGCATCCAGCCGCCGCCGAGTCCCTTGTAGACCGCGATCAGACTGGTCAGCACACTGGCCTGCGCCGCGATCAGGCGTTCCTCGGCCACGAGCAGGCTTTTCTGGGCATCGACCACGCGATTGTAGGACGCCGTACCGTCCTCATATTGCGCATCGACCTCTGAAACTGCAGCGTGCGCAGCACGCAGGCTGCGGCGCAGATAGACCGCCTGCTGCTTGGCACGGAGGAACCCGGTCAGCGCGTTCTCGACTTCCGAATAGGCGGAAAGCACGGTGTTTTCGTAACTCAGCAAGGCTTCCTGGAACTTGGCGTCCTGCACCCGTACATTGTTGCGGATCCGGCCGTAATTCAGGAAATTCCACGAAAATCCCGGATTGATGAAGCCGGCCGTGGTGCCGTTGTCGAACAGATTGGCAAAATCGTCCGCACGGACGCCGATGGCTCCGGAAATGGAAAAGGCCGGAAACAGGTCCGCCTTGGCCACACCTATCTGCGCCGACTGGGCGGCAGCCAAATATTCGGCGTAGCGGATGTCGGGCCTCCGGCGCAACATGTCTGCCGGCACGCCCACGGCGACCTCGGCCGGCACACCGGGAAACCGGGCCCTCCCGCCGAGGCGTGTCTTCATGCCGCCGGGAGCTTCGCTTACGAGAACACTGAGCGCATTATAGGCCTGTGCCAGCTCCGCCTCGTAGCCGGGAATGCTGGCCAGCGTGTTGTTGTAGAGAACGGTTGCCTCGTTGACGTCGAGGCGGGTCGCCACGCCGTTGTCCAGACGCAGTTTCGTCAGATCGAGCGATGTCTTCTGCAGGCCCGCGTTGCGGCGCGCGGCGGCGATCAGCTGCTGCAGCTCACGCACTGTGACATAAGTCGCGGCGATATCCCCGGTCAGCGTCACCAGTGCGTCGTCGTAAGAGGCAAGACTGGCCTTCAGATTGGCGTCCGCCGACTGAACGTCCCGGCGGATCTTGCCCCAGACATCGATTTCCCAGCCGGCATCGAAACCCGCATCGACCCTGGTGATGTGATCGTTGACCAGACCGACCCGCTCCAGATCGCGGATGAACGGATCCTTGGCACTGAACCGGATGCTCTTCGCTCCGCCCTTGATCTCCTGCACCTGGGGAAACAGCTCTCCCCTGGCAATGCCGAGCTGCGCCCGCGCCTGATAGACGCGCACGCCCGCGGCCTGCAACCCGACATTCTGCCGGTAGGCTTCGGCAATCAGGCTGTTGAGCGTCTCGTCCCCGAAGACATGCCACCAGGGCACTGAATGGGCGCTGCGGCTGGTGAAACCGGTGCGGCTGTCGACAGGCAGGTTGGCACCCTTGCCCCAGTTGTCGAGGATCGGCGCGTCGGGCCGCTCGAAGTCCGGCCCTACCATGCATCCACCGACCAACAGCATGCCTGCCAATGCCGGCAAACACCCCAAATGCCGCAAACGCCCCCAATGCCGCAAACGCCCCATGCCCGCTGCTTTCCTAAACATCAAACGGCACGATGAAATTGACCCATGCGTAGAGCCGCATGTTGACCCGCCTCAGCACGGCGACCCAGTCCCCGCCGCCGCCGGTATAGATCGCGGCCGCACCGTGGGCACCCGCCGGGTAGCGTTTCAGCGCCGGATCCTCATCCAGATCGATCTCGACTGCGAACCGGCCCTGCGGGCTCATGAAAAGGAACTCCGGCACACGTCCATGGGGCACGATTTGGCCTTGGCCCGTGCCTTCCCAGATTGACTTGACCTTGCCGGCGAAAATCTGGCCTGGATAGATATCCAGCGCCACTTCCACTGGTTGGCCGGGTTCGACGAATTTCAGGTGTTCCTGATAGAACGTTGCCAGGAAATAGGGATCTGCATCGGCGACGAAGGCCGCGATCGCGCCGATGCGGAAGCCGCCGACCACCAGGCCCGGCCGCGCCTGCTGGCTGATGATCACACCGTCCTCGGGCGCAAGAATGGTGGTTTGGTCGACGTAGTATCGCGCCTGGTCAACCTGCGCCTGAGCCGACGCGACCTCAGCATTGACGCCATCATACTGCGCATCGGCAGCCAGTTGCGCCTTTTTCAGGTCGGCCTCGGCCTCGGCGACCTGCGCATTGGCCGATGTCTGCTGGGAGGTCCATTTATCAAGCGTTTCCTGCTTCGCCCCGCCACGCGGTACCAGATCCGTATACCGATTGACCTGGTCGGTCGCGTATTGCGCGTTGGCCTGCGCCTCCTGAAGCGCCTCCTGAGCCAGAACGATGTCCTGCTGAAGGATGAGCGCGTTCTGGCGGGCGCTCGCCAGATTGGCCTCGGCTTCCTTGAGCTGGGCTTCATAAAGCGTCTTGTCGAACAGATAGAGCTTGTCGCCTTTTTTCACCTTCTGATTCTGCGCAACGAAAACCTCTTCCAGCACGGTCGGATGCGGCAGACGCGGCGCGATCTGGATCGTCTGGCGGATGACATGGCCGTCGATCGTGTAGGGCGTATAGAAGCGCATGAACACGACCAGCAGGAACAGGACATGAAAGCCCACCCAGAAGGAGACCACACCCCAGGCGATGTTGAACTTGAGCCAGCGAAATTTATAGAACACCAGCCACATGAAGATGGCATAAGCGCCGAGGATCAGAAGCGCGACGGTCACGCCGAAGCTCCGTCCCTGGTATCCGAAGGAAGTACATTGCCTGCCTCGACCTCCGACGGCATCGCCCGCGCGGAGCCCGCTTCCAGCGTCTCGCCGGTTTTCAATCGTTCGCTCGAACCGGCCTTTCCGGCACCGCCATCAGGCAACTCGCGGATATCTACAGTCAGGGAGTCGTGATAGGCCCAGATCAACGCGTGGATCCAGGGAAACACGGTGAACAGACCGATCCACCCGCCGAGCTTGACCGATTCCGCATGCGGATGGTTGCGCTTTTCCGCCATCTTGCCCGGCAAGCCGCCGAGCGTGACGATCACATAAAAAAACCCGATCACGACGGCCAGGAAAATCACGAATGTAAGATAGTCGTAGGTATCGAGTTCAAAATCAATCAGGCCCATGCCGCCTCCCGTGTCGCAAAGTCCTTCATAGACTGTTCGTCAACACCCTCAATCGCTCCGCCGATAATTGCAAGGTGTCAAGTTGCTGTCTGGCTCCAACCGGGTGTTGCGGTCAGGCGACAGGCTCCCTGACCATTTCTCCCTCCCGGGGGCTTGCGCCGTGCCTAGAACCGGCTAAATTGCGGCAAATTTTCAACATCGCGGCACGCCGCATACAACCAACAAACTGGACCTTCCCGACAATGGCGTATGGTGACATCAAGAAAGTCGTGCTGGCTTATTCCGGCGGCCTCGACACTTCGATCATTTTGAAATGGCTGCAGACCGAACTGGGCTGCGAGGTTGTGACCTTCACCGCGGATCTCGGTCAGGGCGAAGAGCTGGAACCGGCGCGCAAGAAGGCCGAGATGCTCGGTATCAAGCAGATCTATGTCGACGACCTGCGCGAGGAATTCATCCGCGACTTCGTCTTTCCAATGTTCCGCGCCAATGCCGTCTATGAAGGTGTCTACCTGCTTGGCACCTCCATCGCCCGACCGCTCATTTCCAAGCGCCTGATCGAGATCGCCAAGGAAACCGGCGCCGACGCCATCGCGCATGGCGCCACCGGCAAGGGCAACGATCAGGTCCGCTTCGAACTGGCCGCCTACGCGCTCAACCCTGACATCAAGGTGATCGCACCCTGGAGGGACTGGAGTTTCAAGTCGCGCACCGATCTGGTCGATTTTGCCGAAAAACACCAGATCCCGGTTCCCAAGGACAAGCTCGGCGAAGCGCCCTTCTCCGTTGATGCCAACATGCTGCACTCCTCCTCCGAAGGCAAAGTGCTGGAAGATCCGGCCGAGGAAGCACCCGCCTATGTCTACCAGCGCACGGTCGATCCGACCGAGGCGCCCGACGTCGTCACCGAAATCGAGATCGGCTTCGAAAAGGGCGACGCGGTCTCGCTCAACGGCGAGAAGATGTCTCCGGCGACCCTCTTTGCCAAACTCAACGATTATGGCCGCGACAACGGCATCGGTCGTCTCGACCTGGTCGAAAACCGCTTCGTCGGCATGAAGAGCCGCGGCATCTACGAGACCCCGGGCGGCACGATCCTGCTGACTGCGCACCGGGGCATGGAATCCATCACGCTTGACCGCGGCGCGTCCCACCTCAAGGACGAACTGATGCCGCGCTACGCGGAGCTGATCTACAACGGTTTCTGGTTCTCACCCGAACGCGAGATGCTGCAGGCCCTGATCGACAAGAGCCAGGAGCACGTCACCGGGACGGTCACCTTGAAGCTCTACAAGGGCAACGTCATCCTGACCGGCCGCGCTTCGCCCTATTCGCTCTATTCGGAAGAACTGGTGACTTTCGAGGACGACCAGGGCGCCTATGACCAGAAGGACGCGGCCGGGTTCATCAAGCTGAACGCCCTGCGCCTGCGCACGCTGGCCAAGCGCGACCGGCTCGGCTGACGGTGCCGGCATGAGGGGAGCGGCTGCAGCGGTGTTCGAAAAGGACCTCGCGGCCGCCGGCTTCCTGTGCCTTGGCGGCTTTGCCCCCGGTGTCGGCGACAGCGTTCCCGCTCTTGCCGGCGGCGACCGGCCGAATACGCTGCTGCTGGTCGGCAGCACCGGACCCTCGATCTGGCCTGTCCTCACAAAAAGCCCGGAATGGGCGGATGGTGCCGCCGACCCGCTCGACCGCTACACGGCACGGGTTCTCGGCGCCCTCGCGCAGTCACACGGGTTCGAGGCTCTCTTTCCGTTCGAGGGGCCGCCCTACCATCCCTTTCAGCAATGGGCGGCGGCCTGCGGCGGTTTTTCCCCAAGCCCCATGGGTGTTCTCGCCCATCGTGACTTCGGTCCCTGGGCCGGCTTCCGGGCCGCGTTCCTGACAGCGGGAACCCTGGATGCGCCGCGTGGCGCCGACGGGTCCGGCCCCTGCGAGACCTGCGCGGACAAACCCTGCCTGGCCGCCTGCCCTGCAAACGCACTGTCGCTGTCCGAAGGTTACGACGTTCCACGATGCCGGGACCATCTGTCGCAGAGCCGCGCGTTCGACTGCTGGTCGGGATGTCTGGCCCGCCGCGCCTGTCCCTATGGCACGCCCCATCGCCAGGATCCGGCGAGCGCACGGTTTCACATGGAAAGTTTCATCGGGCTGTAGAGACATCGCGAACCGGGCACCGGCATGCGCCGGCCCCTGTTCGACAGTGTCTCACACAGGCAATTCTCCGGGCCTTTCATGCGGCGTGCGATACCGGCCGCACGCGCTTTCCTGCCGCGAAAACGTGGCGGCCGCATGGGCCAGGACGGCAACGGCGATCGCTGGAATGAGGCTCGAGAAATAGAAGGCCGCGCCGGCGTCATAGACGTTCAGGACATCATGCACCACGGGAGCGATCCACAGCAGCCCGGCAAGTGCCTGCAGCGACAGCGGCCATGCCGGAGCCAGCTTGAGCATCAGGAGCAGCGCCATCGCATACATCAGCCAGTCGTAGAACAGGAAAGACGGCGCTGCCACGCTCATCGCGAGCAGGGAAAGCGGGGCTGCCGCTTCCCTTCGCCAATGACGGGCGACAACCCAGACCACCACGCCGGACACAACGATACAAATGATCTGCGCGATCATCTTGAGGTCGGCACCGGCACCGATCTTGCCCATCGACTGGCCGAAGGTGACCATCATGTTGTGCGAGATCTGGAACTGGATCGAATGCACCCCGCCGGTCATCGACGCGAAAAAGGCCTGCCAGACCGAAACGCCGTAAACACCGATGGACAGGGCGACCAGCACGAGGGTTCCGCAGGCCGCCACGCCGAAGGCCCGCCAGTCCCGCATTGCCAGCAGATAGACCGGGACCAGAAGTCCGTATTGCGGCTTGATCGTCAGGACGCAGAGCGCAAGACCGCTGAGCACGGGTTTCTGCCGGCTGAAAAGCAGCGCGAACAACAACAGAAACGTTGTGATCGGAGACAGTTGCAGCAATTGCAGCGAATAGAGTGTGCCGGCCGAAAACGCCACGAACACATACGGCCAGAATCCGGCCTGCAACCGGATCAGCCGGACGGAAAGAAACAGGCAGAGGACGCTGAGGCCGAGAACAAGGCCCCGCGCGGCCGGATAGGGCGTCTTTGCGAGCAACTCGTAAAACAGCAGGGCATGGGGAGGGTTGAGGAACAACAGGGACTGATTGTCCCCGGAAAGGCCTTCGACGAACCGGCGGTAGTCGTAGACCTCGGCCGCCCTGCCCTCGGCCGCCATCTGGCCGCCGCGATAGAACGCGGCAAAGTCTTCATGCTGGGCAACGGCCGGGCTGTCGCCGAATTCCAGCAAACCGATGTCGGATCTGATCCAGGTTGCGGCCAGGAACAAGGAAGTGGCCACCAGCATGGCAACAAAAAGAGGCCCGCCGAACCGGTTGTTCAGCTCGTCGGACTGCAGCATCTTGAGATAGAATTGCCTGATCCCGTTCATGAAAACTCCCGCGAATCCTGGCCGAAGACTGACCTGAATCCGTTTCAATAACGTGAAGGCCGGGGCAATCCGGAGCCCCCCTCCGCGTCTGGCGAGGGCTTTGGCGCATCCTTTGACGTCCTGTCCCGGGCTCTGCCAGAAAGCCTAGCCGTCCAGCCTCACCACACCCTCCTGGTCCGGACAGGTTTCCAGCGCTTCGGCGGCGGTGCGTCCGTCGGCCAGCGGGGCGTCCGGCCAGATTTCGGCCAGCGGGATCAACACGAAGGCCCGATCGCCCATGCGCGGATGCGGGATCTCCAGATCGGCTTCCGCGATCCGTTCCATGCCGTAGATCAGGACATCGATATCGATCGTCCGCGGGCCCCAGCGCTCGTCGCGCACACGGCCAAGTTCGAGCTCGATGGCGAGGCAGCGCTTCAGGAGATCGCGCGGGCTCAGCACCGTGTCGACCACAACGCAGATATTGCGGAAATCATCCTGCTTCACCGGCCCCCAGGGCGGTGTCCTGTAGTCCGACGAGCGGGCCACAAGCGTCACGCCTTCGGTCTGCTCCAGCCGGCGGACAGCCTCGTCCAGGTTGAACCTCGGATCGCCGAGATTGGAGCCCAGCCCGAGGGCAGAGCGGGTCGGCGCATTGCGTTTCGTTTCTGGTACGGTCATTCAGGTCGGGTTCCGCTCAAGCAGGGTTGCTTCCAGCATACGCACACAATCGGCATGCGGACCCACGTCATGAGCGCGCACGATCGACGCCCCCTTGAGCATCGCGGTCATGTGGACCGCCATGGATCCGTAAAGCCGGTCCGCCGTCTCCGCCTGAAGCACCGCACCGATCATGCGTTTGCGCGACGCGCCGGCAAGCAGCGGCAGGCCGTGTTTCTTCAGTGTCTCGAACCGGTTCAGAACAATGAAGTTCTGGTCGATGGTCTTGCCGAAGCCGAAGCCGGGGTCGAGAATCTGCTTGTCCTTCGCAATGCCTGCCCTCTCGGCAAGCTGCATCGAGGTCTCGAAGAACCGGTCGATGTCCGCCAGGATGTCGAGCCCGGCGTCGGCTTGCGGGCGGTTGTGCATCATCACCACGTGGACACCGGCCTCGGCTACCGTGTCGGCCATGGCGGGATCCTTCTGCAGTCCCCAGACATCATTGACGATGACGGCGCCTGCCGCACACGCGCGCCGGGCAATCTCCGCCTTGTAGGTATCGATGGACACCGGTGTTCCAAGGGCAATGACTTTGTCCAGGATCGGGTCGAGACGCGACCATTCCACATCGAGAGACACCGGGTCGGACCCCGGCCGGGTGCTTTCCCCGCCGACATCCAGAATGTCGGCCCCTTGCGCGATCATCGCTTTGGCATGAGCAATCGCGGTCTCCGCAACCGCATGACGCCCACCGTCGGAAAAGGAGTCCGGGGTGACGTTCAGGATGCCCATCACGTGGGGGCGGTCTGTCGGCAGACGGTAGGCAGCGGCTTTCGCCATGGCGCGGTTCCTTGATCACGGCAGCCCCTGATGCCCGCTCCCTTGGAACGGGTCAAGCACCGTCGGACCGGCGGCCTCCATTATCCCGGCTCGTCACCTCCGGCTCATCCCCTAATGCGCGGCGGCCGATTGCGGGACCTGGCTTTTGAAAAACAGACTGCAGGCTATTCCGATAATCGGCATCGCCGGAAGAATCACGGCAAGTCCGAGGACGGGATCATGCAGGGCCGCGACAATCAGGCTTGCAACGATACCGCCGCCGAACTGCAGAAATCCGACCAGGGACGACGCCGCGCCGGCGATATCGGGAAACGGCGCCATGGAGTCGGTGAAACTGGCCGGCAGCACCAGTGCCAGGCCGAAGGCAAACAGGGCGACCGGCGCCATCACGGTGATGATGGTCGGTTGCTGGGTCAGGTTCAGCCAGCACATCAGCACCGAGGCGGCAACCCAGATCGCCATGCCGTAAGGCACCAGCCTGTGCGCTTCCACGACCCTGAGCAGACGGCCGGTCACGATGGTGCCCGAGATGAAGGCCACGGACTGGATGATCATGCTCATGCCGAATTCGGAGGGCGACAGCCCGACCTCATAGATCAGCACGAACGGCAGAACGGTCGCCAGCGCATAGAGTGTTCCCAGTCCGAACCCGATCAGGAGGCTCGGCCCCAGAAAACGGGGATCCTTGAGAAGCGTCAGGTAGTTGGTGGCAAGACGGCCGGGCTTGAGGTGGTGTTTGCCGGGATTTGGATTGGTCTCCACCTGGAAGACGACAACCGCTATCATCAGCAGGGCGCCGTAGATCACCATACACCAGAAGACTTCCTGCCAGCCGAACAGCTCCAGCACGACACCGCCGATGGTCGGCGAGATCGCCGGTCCCAGCGCCAGCATCATGGCAATGGCGTTCATGATCCTTGACGAGGCCTGGCCGGTGAACTGGTCCCGGACAATCGCGCGGGAAACGGCGATACCGATGGCCGCGCCGACACCTTGAAGCGCGCGCGCGCCGATCATGAATTCCACCGTCGGTGCAAAGGTCGCCAGCACGCTGGAGATCAGGTAAAGCGTCAGAAAGGCCAGCGTGACCGGCTTGCGCCCGAGCGCATCGGTGATCGGGCCGCTGATCAGCTGGGCCAGGGCAAAGCCGGCGAAATAGGCGGTCAGGGTCAGCTTGACCGCTGAATCGCTGGTGCCGAAGGCCTCGACAAGCGCGGGCATGGCTGGCGTGTAAAGCGCCATTGAAATGGGGCCGATCGCGACAAGACCGGCGCCCAGAAGCGACGTACGCCGTGCGCTCATGATCGTGCTGTCGGAGGTCATTTCTGCTTTCCCTTTGAAACCTCGGGCAGCAGGCTGTCCTTCATCGTCTGCAGCAGGGTTTCCAGGACCTTGCGGTTGTCCTCCGGGATGTCTTCCAGCGCCTGCGACCGCACTTCGCCCAGGGCGGTCCCGATCCTTTCAAGCACCGGATCGGCCAGCGGCGTCAGGGCAATCAGCTTGGCCCGCTTGTCGTTCGGATCGGGGCAGCGCCGGATCAGTCCGGCTTTTTCCAGCGTGTCGAGATACCCGACCAGGGTCATCGGCTCGACATACATCAATTCAGCCAGAATGGCCTGTCTGTGGCCCGGATTACGCCAGACATAGAACAGCGTGCGCGCTTCTCCGGCCGTCAGTCCCGTGTCGACCCTGGACAACTCCGCTTCGAAGCGCCGCCGGAGCAACCGTGCCAGATCGACAACCAGCATGGTGACAGCAACATTGGGATAGGCAACGCTCATCAGAGCTCCAATTTAGTAAGGTTTCCTTACGGATAAAACGCGGCGGGATGCGAAGTCAATGCGCAGTTATCGCATTGCATTGCACAAATGCCGCGCTCCAAGTATAAAGGCGCCAAATTCGGCGATTTGCCGTTCCATCGATCAAAAACGTCCAGACAAGGTGCGGGCCCGCGAAGGGCCCCGCTGTCTTTTGGAGCTTCCCTTATGAACCTTCGTAATATTGCCATTATCGCGCATGTTGACCATGGCAAAACGACCCTCATCGACGTTCTTTTGAAACAGTCAGGCGCCTTCCGGGACAATCAGCGCACCGAAGAGCGCATGATGGATTCCAATGACATCGAGCGCGAGCGCGGGATCACCATCCTCGCCAAGGTGACATCGCTCGTCTGGAAGGACACGCGAATCAACATCGTCGACACGCCCGGCCACGCCGATTTCGGCGGTGAGGTGGAGCGTATCCTGCACATGGTCGATGGCGTCATCCTGCTTGTCGACGCCGCCGAAGGCCCGATGCCGCAGACCAAGTTCGTGCTCGGCAAGGCGCTGAAGCTCGGCCTGAAGCCGATCGTCGCGATCAACAAGATCGACAAGCCCGAGCAGCGCGCCGAGGAAGTCCTCGACGAGGTGTTCGACCTGTTCGCAGCCCTCGATGCCAACGAGGACCAGCTCGATTTCCCGGTTCTGTACGGTTCCGCCAAACAGGAATGGATGGCGCTTGAGCCGGACGGACCGCAGGACAACATGGACCCGCTGTTCGACATGGTTCTGGACCGGATCGCCGAGCCGGAAGCCGAGCCGGGTGATTTCCGCGTGCTGGCGACCACCATTCAGTCCGATCCGTTCCTCGGCCGCATCCTGACCGGCCGCATCGTTTCAGGCACCGCCGTGCCCAACATGCCCGTCAAGGCCCTGGCCCGCGACGGCAGCGTCGTCGAGACCGGCCGCATTTCCAAGGTCCTCGCCTTCCGCGGCCTGGAGCGCCAGCCGATCGAGCAGGGCGAAGCCGGAGACATCGTCTCCATCGCCGGCCTGACCAAGGCCACCGTCGCCGACACGCTCTGCGCACCCTCCATCAACGAACCGCTGCAGGCCCAGCCGATCGACCCGCCGACCCTGTCCATGACCTTCCGCGTCAACGACAGCCCGCTGGCCGGCACGGAAGGCGCCAAGGTGCAGTCGCGTGTCATCCGCGAGCGCCTGATGAAGGAAGCCGAGGGCAACGTTGCCCTGAAGGTGGAAGAAACAGACGAGCCGGACGCCTTCGTCGTCGCCGGTCGCGGCGAATTGTTGCTGGCGATCCTGATCGAGAACATGCGCCGCGAAGGCTTTGAACTCGGTGTCGGCCGTCCGCGCGTCGTTTTTCAGTATGACGATGCCGGCAACCGGCTGGAGCCGGTCGAGGAAGTCATCATCGACGTCGACGAGGAACATTCCGGCGCGGTCGTGCAGAAGTTGCAGGAACGCAAGGCCGATCTTCTGGAGATGAAACCCTCCGGCGGCGACCGCACCCGCCTCGTCTTCCATGCACCGACCCGGGGCCTCATCGGCTACCAGGCCGAGCTCATGTCCGACACCCGCGGCACCGCGATCTTCAACCGCCTGTTCCATGGCTACGAGCCCTACAAGGGTCCGATCCAGGGCCGTCACACCGGCGTGCTTCTGTCCAATGGCACCGGCGAAGCCGTCGCATACGCCCTGTTCAACCTGGAAGACCGCGGCCCGATGATGATCGACCCGGGCACCAAGGTCTATCCGGGCATGATCGTCGGCGAGCACACGCGCGGCAACGACCTGGAAGTCAACGTGCTGAAGGGCAAGCAGCTCACCAACATCCGCTCCGCAGGCAAGGACGATGCGGTCAAGCTGACCACACCGAAGAAGCTGACCCTGGAAGCAGCGCTTTCCTACATCTCCGATGATGAGCTGGTGGAAGTGACCCCGGTGTCCATCCGCCTGCGCAAGGCCATGCTCGACCCGCATGAGCGCAAGCGCGCCGAACGCACGGCCAACAAGGCCACCGCCTGACGGGAACTTCAGAGCCCCGGCACCTTGCCGGGGCCCGGCACCGCCGCGCCCGGAAGAACGGCCGCGTTGAATGGCCCGTTTGATCTGAACCAGTTGACCGGTTTCTGCATTCGGAAATCCGGCGAGTTGCGTGAAGTGACCACAAGAAGAGAAAAAACGCCCGGCGCTGCATGCGCCGGGCGTTTTTCGTTCCTGCCGGCGTTACCTGATGGCAAGGATATCGTAGTTGTGAACGTTTGCGACGACACCCTCGTCCCAGCCGCCTTCAACGAGATCGACGGCCTTTTTTTTCAGCAAACCAGCGACCTGACCGGAAAAATGGGCTTCGCGACCGGAATTGTCTGCGAAAATGTCGAAGATCGCGAAACGTGTCTCGTCGATCCGCAACGCCACCCAGAACAGGGTTTTCTTCTCGGTTTCAGCGACGACCGGCCCGGCTGAGCGCAGCAGTTCCGCGAGGTGTTCAGCCTGGCCCGGCGCCGCCTCAAGCGCGATATAGGTCGCGGTTGCCGCGCTGTAGAGATCGACCGGCGCCTTTGCCGACAGCACCTCCGAAGTCTTGATATTGGCAACCACGCCGTCGTCCCAGCCGCCTTGTACCAGGGCCTCGGCACTGGTGTTCAGAGCACCGGCCACCGCGCCGGAGAAATGGGCGTCCCGCGCCGCCTTGTCGACAAAGACGTCAAAGATGGCAAGCGTGTCATCGGCACGCAGAGCGAACCAGAGTTCGGTGCCGGGCTCGGTCTCTTTCACCACAGGCGCCGCTCCGGTCAGGAATTCGGCCAGGGCCTCCGACTGGCCGTCAGCGGCCTGCATTTCGATATAGCTTGCCGTGTAGTCGTTCATGACGGTCTCCTGTGCGGCACCCGGTGCCGCGGTGGCGAGAAAGGCGAAAGCGGACAGCATCGGAACAAATTGCATTCTCATGGGTCATCTCCGGATTTGGGTTGCATCGATTTCAAGTCCTGATGTCACCTTGTCCCACGAGGCAGCCTTCCGCCTCCAATCCTCATGTTCTATTCTTCGATAGGCATTGACTATACATCCGGTTCTGCCGAAGCTGCCGGAACGACATCCGGGAACAGCCTATGGAAATGAACCAGATCCGCTATTTTCTGGCCGTATGCGCGCATCGCAACTTCACGCATGCGGCCAGTGCCTCCAACGTGTCACAACCCTCCCTGACCGCTGCCATCAAGAAACTGGAAGATGAACTTGGTGGGGCGCTGTTCATCCGGGACCGTGCCGGTTGCCGGCTCACACCTCTTGGAAAGCTTGTATATCCAAGGCTGAATAGAGTGCAGATCGAGGCCGGGGAAGCAAAGGCGGCGGCGGTCCGGCACACACGGCTCGAGCGGGTCCCGGTCAGTATCGGCATCGGCGAAACAATTGGTCTCAACACTATTTCGGCAGCGGTGGAACGGTTCAGGGGGCGCCTCCCCCAAGCAGAAATCGAATTGATTGTCGCGGCCCCGGACGACCTTCTGAATGGACTGCGGGAGGGAGACTTTGATGTCGTGGTCTCTGCCGACGAAGTCAGTCCGGAGCTATATCGGATAGACCCTCTCTATCGAGAGGTTTATCATGTGGTTGTTTCGAAAGAGCACCCACTGAGCCGTCTTGATGCCGTCACACTGGATGCGCTTGCCGCAACGGCCATGCTCGACAGACCGAATTGCGAGATGCGCGACACCCTTCACGGCACCTGCGCCGAGCGTGGCCACGTGCTTTATGCTGCCTATCGGTCCAACCGCGTCGACTGGCTGCTCGGATTGGCCCGGCAAGGTTCGGGGGCCGTCATCCTGCCCGAGACCGCGATCCCGATGGATGCAGGCCTTGTTTCGCGCCCGATCGAGGACATCGATATTGCGCGCGACGTGATGGCACTGCGCCATCGCCATCAGGCGTCGCGGCCCGAAACAAACGCGTTGATACGCGAATTCTCGCGCGGCCAGCGCCCCGGCAATTGACGACGCACCGGCAATTGGCAACGTGAATGTGAACTTCGGCATCCCGGCGCGCTCCCCGGATGTGTCGGCGTCCCCGGAATCCGCAAATTCGTGCCAGATACGGAGCGCTTTCTGGGTCAGGAATCCGGACGCTCGCTGAAAATTGAAACGCCATCCCTGTCTCCGGCAGGTGGACAGGCCTAGAGTCTGCGGCAACAGACCGAAAGCGGCCCGGTCCAGAACAAGCAGGCCGCCCAGCAGGAAAGCTGATCCCATGAAACACTTCGCGCTCGCATTGGCGATGGCCGCCGGCCTCGCGACTTCCGCCCAGGCCGCCACCTACGGACCTCTGGTCGAAGCCTCGGACCTGTCCGCATCTCTGGAGACCACGCAGCCGGTTCTTCTCGACATCCGCAACGCGGGCTACGAGGACGGCCATGCGGACGGCGCCCTGTTCGCTCCCTACCGCATGTTCCGCGGTCCGGCGGAAAACCCTGGCGGTCTCGTCGATGTCGAAAAGCTCGAAGCCGAACTGGAAGAACTCGGCCTGGAGCAGGACGCCCCGATCGTGATCCTGTCCGAAGGCAAGACCGACACCGACTTCGGCGCCGCGGCACGGGTCTACTGGACCCTGAAATCCACCGGCTTCACCGACCTGTCGATCCTCAACGGCGGTCTGACCTCGTGGCGGGCCGCCGGCCTGCCTGTCAACAAGACAGTCGAATCCGCCATGCCGAGCGACCTGGAGCTGACCTTCGACGACACCTGGCTGGCAACGACCGCCGACGTCGCGGCCGTCGCCGTCGGCGAAAAGGACGCGCTTCTGGTCGACGCCCGTCCGGCGGCATTCTTCAACGGCGAGAAGGCCCATGCGGCGGCCGCCCGCCCCGGCACCCTGCCGACCGCGACCAACCATGCCTATACGACCTTCTTCGAGAAGGACTCACCGGCCATGTCGACGGCTATCGACCCGGCCGCCCTCAAGGCGACCCTGGGCGTCCGGGACGGCAAGGATACGGTGTCCTTCTGCAACACCGGTCACTGGGCCGCGACCCACTGGTTCGCCGTGTCGGAGCTGGCCGGTGTGGAAAACGCCAAGCTTTACCCGGGCTCGATGGTGGAATATTCAAATGCGGGCTATGAAATGGCCAACACGCCGAGCCTGTTCGAAAACCTTCTGATCCAGATAAAGCAGATCATCAACTGACGTGACCACGCTGACCGACACTTCCGTCAAGACCACGGCGCCTTTCCTTGGCCCCCTCCTGCGCCCCCTCCTGCGCCGTGGTGTCCTCGTTCTGGCCGCCCTCGGCGCCGTCTTCGCCGCAGCGCTTCTGGTCGGCGGCCGCTTCGGGCTGATGCTTGCCATCGGGCTTGGCTTCGGCATCGTGCTGGAGGGCCTGCGCTTCGGATTCGCCGGCCCCTGGCGCGCCATGATCCTGCGCCGGGATCCGGCCGGCATCTGGGCGCAGCTTCTGTCGATCGGCCTGGTGGCGCTGGTGGCGCTGCCCCTGATATCCGCCGGTTCCGGTGAACTGGCGGGCGCGCAGGCCCCTGTCGGCTTTGCCATGATTGCCGGCGCATTCATCTTCGGCGCCGCCATGCAGGTCGTGCTCGGCTGCGGCTCGGGAACCCTGGTCAACGCGGGCTCCGGCAACGCGGTCGCCCTCGTGGCCCTGCCGTTCTTCGCCATCGGCAGCTTCGCGGGCGCTTATCACCTGATCTGGTGGACGGACCTCGGCGCGCTGCCGATCATCAAGTTTTCCGGCTGGCAGGGCGTCGCCCTCACGCTGGTCGGTCTCGCGGCAGTCGCCGCAGTCCTGTGGAAGCTCGCACCGCCCGAACACCGCCGCCTGCCGCGCCGGCTGATCATTGCAGCCGTTCTGCTCGCGGCTTTCGCCATCCTCAACCTGATCGTCGCCGGACAGCCCTGGGGCGTCGTCTACGGGCTCGGCCTGTGGGCGGCAAAGGCCGCTTCCGCCGCCGGCGCCGACCTGTCCGGCTCCGCGTTCTGGAGCGCGCCGGGATCGATCGAGCGCCTGAAGGCCAGTATCCTGACGGACTACACCTCGCTGACCAATATCGGCATCATCCTGGGGGCCTTTCTGGTTGCGAGCTGGCGGACCGGCGGTCTGTCGCAAAAAGTGCCCGGCCTGCCGGCCCAGGCCTGGATCGCGGCCATCGTCGCCGGCTTCCTGCTGGGCTACTCGTCGCGGATCGCCTTCGGCTGCAATGTCGGCGCGTTCTTCTCCGGCATTGCGACGGGCAGCCTGCACGGCTGGGTCTGGTTCGCCGCCGCCTTCGCCGGATCGATCTACGGCGTCCGTTTGCGCCCGCTGTTCAAGCTGGAGCCGAAACCATGACCCGGCTGGTGACCGCCGCGATCGCGGTGCTTGGCATCGCCGCGCTGATCGCCCTCGACGCCTCTGCCACACCGCCCAACCCCTACAAGGCCCCGCCCCTCATCGCCCTCGGCTCCGGCACCGCACCCAGCGGCGGCTTCTGCGGCGCCTTGCCGGACGGCGCGGGGACAAACTAAGCCTCTCCCTCCGCAAAAGGTCCAGCTTGCCCGCGTGCGCCGCAACAGGCTTAATGCGCACCAGCGAGATCACAGTGAGGAGGCAGTGTTGAGCAAGACCGATCAGGGCAATTTTTTCGAGGATTTCGAGGTCGGTCAGGTGATCCGGCACGCCACCCCGCGCACCGTCACCAGCGGCGACCAGGCGCTTTACACGGCGCTTTACGGGTCCCGTTTCGCGGTGCAGTCCTCCGACGCCTTTGCCAAGTCGCTCGGCTATGCCCATGCACCGGTGGATGATCTGCTGACCTTCCACATCGTCTTCGGCAAGACCGTTCCCGACATTTCCCTGAACGCCGTCGCCAACCTCGGCTATGCCGGCGGCCGGTTCCTGGCACCGGTCTTTCCCGGCGACACGATCTCGACCGTCTCGGAGGTGATCGGCAAGAAGGAAAATTCCAACGGCAAGACCGGCGTGGTCTACGTGCGCTCCACCGGCTACACCGCCAACGGCACCGAAGTGCTGGATTATGTCCGCTGGGTCATGATCAACAAGCGGGTCGCCGCCAATCCGGCGCCCGAACCGGTGGTGCCGGAACTGCCCGCCGCGCTTGACCCGCAATCGCTGGGCACCGCCGTGCCGCTGCTCGACACCGCCAACTGGGACAATGACCTGGCCGGATCGCCGTATCGCTTCGGCGACTACGAGATCGGCGAGAAGATCGATCACGTCGACGGCATGACGGTGGAGGAAGCCGAGCACCAGATGGCGACGCGCCTCTACCAGAACACCGCCAAGGTGCATTTCAACCACCACACTGAAGCCCACAACCGCTTCGGCCACCGCCTGATCTATGGCGGACACGTGATTTCCATCGCCAGGGCGCTGTCCTTCAACGGCCTCGCCAACGCCTTTCACATCGCCGGCATCAATGGCGGCCGCCATGTCGGGCCCCTGGCCGCAGGCGATACCGTCTATGCCTGGTCCGAAGTTCTGGACAAGGCCGAAATCGCGGGGCGCATGGATGTCGGCGCGCTGCGCCTGCGTCTCGTCGCCACAAAGAACCGGGCCTGCAACGATTTCCCCGGCCGCGACCACGAAGACAGTTATCTTCCCGAAGTCGTGCTCGATTTCGACTATTGGGCCTTGATGCCGAAATAGGCAGGATAGCAGGGAAGATTCCCTAGCACCGGCCACGGCCGTCCAGGCAGCAGAAGACCCGCACAATGCCTGAGAGGCGCAATTCGGGCGCTTCCGGCCCTGCGGGGCGCACGGGACTGGACAGGAGCGCCTTTCCCTGTTCCCCTTGCCGGACAATCGGAGAGCGCGCCATGAAAACCGTATCCTTCACCCAGATGAAAGACGGCACCAGGGAAGATTACGAGCTTCTGGAACAAGCCGAGAAGCCGTATCACGCCCTGACCGCGGACAGGATCCTGGCCGAACTGCACCGGCAGGACGAAGACACGCTGTCCGGCTACCGGATTACCCGGATGCAGCATGGCCTGCAAGCAGCCACAAGGGCCCGGCGTGAAGGCGCGGACACCGACTGGATCGCCGGCGCCCTGCTGCATGACATCGGCGACGGGCTGGCGCCGCAGAACCACGACCGGTTTTCCGCCGAAGTGATCCGGCCGTTCGTCCGCGACGAAGTCGCCTGGGTGGTCGAGCATCACGGCATTTTCCAGATGCTCTACTACGGCAGGCATTATGGCTGGGATGAAAACGCCCGGGACCAGTTCAAGGATCACATTCACTTCCGGGCCTGCGCCGACTTCTGCGAACGCTGGGACCAGAGTTCGTTCGATCCGGAATATCCGACTGATTCGCTGGAAAGCTTCGAGGCGCTGGTCAGGGAGGTGTTCGCGCGCAAGGCCTACGACCCCGCCATCCTGCGCGCGGGCGTCTCCACCGGTCTGCCGCCGCTGCAGGTCAGCGGGCGTTAGCGCCTGTCGTGATCAGTCCGGTTTTTGGCCCGGCACGATGTCCGTGGTGATCGGTCCGACACCCGCCTCGTCGGAGGCTTTCGGTCCGAACGGCACCCAGCGCTTGAAGAATTTTCCGACAGTACTGTTGCCCTTGGGCGGCGCCAGAGGGGCGAACGCGGTCTCGACTGCGGCGCCGGGGCGTTTCTGTGCCTCGGCGGCAGTCCCGGTGGCTGCCGTAACCGTCTCCACCGGATTGTCCGGTGTGCCGGCCGTTGCGGCGTCCGTATCCGCCGCAGCCGTGACGGTGTCTTCCTCGCCGCCGCCGAGCGCTTCCGCCAGCCGGTTGGAGCGCTCTTCCCAGCGCTTCTGCCGCTCTTCGCGGGCATCGAGACGGGCTGCGATCTGCTGGTATTTCTCGTTGTCCCGCTTCTGCTTGGATGCGACAACCGAGGCGATCCGGGGGCTGACCCGGTAATCGGGGCATTTGGCGCTGGCGCGGAAGGGGATGCCCTCGACCAGGGGAACCGCGTCGAACACGTATTTCCGCTCGCAGACCGAAATCTCCGGCGGCGTCTTGGCAACCTCGAAATGATCGTAGCCGGTTTTCAGCATCTGCCAGAATTCCAGATGCGGACTGGTGCGGTGGCGCGCCATGTTTTCCGGAGTCATGCGGAAGGGATAGGCCTGCACCTGAAAAGACCGCTGACCGCCCTTGAAGCTGTCCCGGGCCAGCGCGTAGATGTCCTGAACCTGTTCGTCGGTCATTGCGTAGCAGCCGCGCGACGAACAGGCGCCATGCACCATCAGATGCGAGCCGGTGCGCCCGTGGGCACGGTCATAATTGTTCGGATAGCCGAGATTGAAGGCAAGGTGATAGCTTGAATTCGGGTTCATCAGCGCCGGGGTGATTTCGTAGAAGCCTTCCGGGGCCTGCCGGTCGCCTTCCTTGAATTTCGGCCCGAGCTTGCCCGACCATTTGCAGATTTCGAACTCTTCAAGCAGCTTGTACTTGCCGTCGCGGGCCTGCTTCCAGACTTCAAGCTCTGAATCCTCCTTGAAGATCCGGATCAGGATCGGCGACTTCGAACTCATGTTGAGGTCGTTCATCTTGCGTTTGAGCGACGCGCTGATCGGAAGTTTTGCCTTGTTGGGCCCGGCGCTGAACTCATCGCCCTGGCAGCCGGCCAGAACGCCGGCGGCCACGATCGCGGCGCCGAGCCTCACGGCCATGCGGCCGCGCGGATGCTGACTTCTTTGCTTAAGGCCGGATGGCGTCGTAAAATAGCGCCCGAAGACCATGGTCAAATCCCAAACTGAACGAAACCCGAAACGGCCCGGAGTGTTCGAACCCTCCCAGGGAAGGTTGTCCGAACGGCCCGGCCGCGTTTCCTGACGTCTGCGCCCCCGCGTAAAGGCTAGGGGGTGATGGTTGACGATAAGTTACTGAACCCGGATTGTTCCCGCGACCCACATTCTGGTGATAGGAACAAAAAATTCGCTGCACGGTCCGTCCGACCGTCCCGACCCAGCCTGAATGACGGCAAATTCTGGCCACACAATGGCGGGCAGGTGCCGCTGCGTCGGGCCCGGAATGTCAGGACCGGCCGGACCGGTGATCGATCTGTCAGCCCAGCGTCCGGCCGATGGAGATGAATTTCTCCCGCCGCTGTTTGCGCAGCTCTTCCGGCGACAGGCCCGCGAGTTCGTCCAGGGCTGCTTCGATCGCCTTGCCGGCATTGTCGATAACGATCTCCCGCGCGCGATGCGCACCGCCGACCGGCTCGGTGATGATGCTGTCGATCACGCCAAGTTGTTTCAGGTCCTGCGCGGTGATCTTGAGGGCCGTCGCGGCGTCCTGCGCCTTGGCGCTGTCGCGCCACAGGATCGAGGCCGCACCTTCCGGCGAGATCACCGAATAGATGGCATGCTCCATCATCAGCACCCTGCTTGCGGTAGCCAGCGCGATCGCGCCCCCAGATCCGCCTTCGCCGATCACCAGGGCAACGGAGGGTGTCCCCAGCCCGAGACCCGCGTCCGTCGACCGCGCGATGGCCTCGGACTGGCCGCGTTCTTCCGCACCGCGTCCGGGATAGGCACCTGAGGTGTCAACAAAACTGATCAGGGGCAGGCCGAACCGTTCGGCCATTTCCATGATCCGGACCGCCTTGCGGTATCCTTCCGGCCGGACCATGCCGAAATTATGCTTCAGGCGGGACCCGGTGTCATGGCCCTTTTCCTGGCCAAGCACAGCCACCGACTGGCCGCGAAAGCGGCCGATCCCGGCGATCAGCGCGTGGTCCTCGGCGAATTTCCGGTCACCGGCCAGCGGTGTGAAATCCTCGATCAGACCGGCGATGTAGGAAACCGCATGCGGCCGGTCCGGATGCCGGGCCACCAGCGTTTTCTGCCAGGGGGACAGTTTGCCATAGAGGTCTTGGAGAGTTTGCGAGGACTTCGATTTCAGCCGCTCGATCTCGCTGTCCACATTAACGGCTTCGCCGTCTTCCGCGGCCAAGGCCCGCAGTTCCTGGATCTTGCCTTCAATATCCGCAACGGGCTTCTCGAAGTCCAAATAGCTGTGCATGTACTCGGTTACCTGAAACAATCGGGCTTCGCCGGGGAGGACGGCGGAAGCTCGGGAAAATTGCCGCACAGGCACCGGAACGTGCCTGAATGCGTAACGTGGAGGGCTGTATCAAGAGACGCAAGAGGGCGCAAGCCTCGGCATGCGCGCCCGATGCCCGGTCCCGGCGCTTTTTCCCGCCAGAAAACCGGCCCTGACGGTCGACGAAGTGTCAGTTGGCCGCTGCGCTGTCGCTTCCCGCGCCCTGGATATTCAGCTTCGAGGCCTCGACAACCAGACGCCCGTTCTTGGTGTCCATCGAGATCCGGTAGGGAACCAGCACGTTGTCGCGGCCCATCGGCGCCATCCAGACTTCCATTTTGGCCTTGGCCATGTATTTGACCGAATCCTTGGACGGACGGTGTCCGGCAATCGGAACCCAGCGGGCCTTGCAGACAACCACCTGTCCGTCATAGCCGCGTCCGGAGACGTCCCTGGTGCCCTCGTAGCTCAGCTTGATGTCGAAGCGGGTCCAGCCGTCGAACACCGGCAGCTTGCGCGCGCAGGCCTTCGGGCCCAGGCTGTCCTTGGCGCGGCCGACCGGCATCAGCACGGCGCTCAGCGGATCGATCGCGTTGCGCGTATGCCGGTTGGTCACCTTGATCCGTTCCGCGTTGGGCTTGAACCGGGGCGCGACATCCATGGACCGGATGCTGCCCGATCCCTGGCTCAGGTTGACGCGGAAATCGAGATTGGCTGCGTGGGAGGCCATGCGGTACTTGGAGGGAACGACCCGTGACCCGACAAGCCAGCCCGCCGCCTCGGCTCCGCCCTTTCCGGTCGTGAACAAGGTGCCGATGCCGGCGGGTTCCAGGTTGACCTTGGCCGAATAGGCGTTGCCCTGCATCACCAGCGACAGGGTTCCCCGGCCGACCTTGAACCCGGCGATGGAGATACTGTAAAGACCGCCGATGCTGCTTTTCCCGGCCTGCGCCGGCGTCGCCAGCAAAGCCGCGGCAAGCATTGGCAGGGCGACAAACCGCCCGAAAGACGTCAAACCAAACACTTAAAACCTCCGGACTGCCCAAAAGGCAACGAGTTGCGCCCCCGCGCCAACAGTGTTCCGTCACGGAAAGCCTAACATGAGTCCCGTGCTATGAACGATCACAATCATTCTAAATTATGGTAACTCAGTGGTTAACGCGGACGCGTGAGGCAAATAAAAGCGGTGAATCATGGCAAAGCACCGGAGATGTCTTGACGAGGGCGCGCGCTGCGATTATAGCGGGGCAACTTTTTCCGAGAAATGCCGGAGATGATGTCGCCGGGCCTCAGGTCCGCGCCGTTTCCGGTTTGGACTTGCCGGGTTCCATGTAGCGGCCCGGCCACGAAAACAAAAGGTGATATCATGGCACGCCGCTGCGAACTCTCCGGCAAAGATGTGATGACGGGCAACAACGTTTCTCACGCGAACAACAGGTCCCGTCGCCGGTTCCTGCCGAACCTGTGCAACGTGTCTCTGATCAGCGACACGCTCGGCGAAACCTTCAAGCTGAAGGTCAGCGCCCACGCCCTGCGCTCGGTCGAGCACCGCGGTGGCCTGGATGCCTACCTTATGAAAGCGTCCGACGCGCAGCTGTCCGACGCCGCACGCAAGATCAAGGTCAGCGTCAAGCGCAAGCAGGCTGCATCCGTCGCCGCTGCCTGACCCATCAGGGTGACATCATGACAGAGACCCGGAGTTTCTCCGTGGGCCATCACGCCATCGCGATCCTCGCGATGGCGGTTGTCGTTGCGGCCTCCAATTACCTGGTCCAGTTTCCGGTCGAGCATTTCGTCGGAAGCGTGAACCTCGCCGACACGCTGACCTGGGGTGCCTTCACCTATCCGGTCGCATTCCTGGTCACGGACCTGACCAACCGCCGGTTCGGACCGGCGGCTGCCCGCAAGGTCGTCGTTTCCGGATTCCTGTTGGCGATTGTCGTGCCGCTGCTGTTCTGGACATTCGACGAAACCTTCACCACACCGCGCATCCTGATCGCATCGGGCACCGCCTTTCTTGTGGCCCAGCTGCTCGACGTGACGATCTTCGACCGCTTGCGCCGGCTGACCTGGTGGAAGGCTCCGGTCGCCTCCTCCCTGATCGGCTCTATGGTCGACACGATCCTGTTCTTCGGCATCGCCTTTTCCGCGAGCTTCGCTTTTGTCGACGGCCTGTTCGGCATGGAAGACGGATCGCTGGCGTTTCCGGTGCCGTTTCTCGGCATCGGCGGGGAAACGCAGGTCCAGCTCTGGACGTCTCTGGCCGCCGGTGACTTCCTGGTGAAGATGCTGGTCGCTGTCGCCCTGCTGGCGCCCTACCGCGTCTTGCTGAGCCTGTTTCAGCCGGCAACCAACGGCAAGGCCGCCTGAACAGGCGTCAGCGCCTGTCTTCCTGACCCGGTCAATCAGCCTGTGGTTTCCCATCGATCTTCGATTGCCTGGGCCGCCCTGCGGCAGCACCTGCCGAGACCAGCCGCCGGCCCTGCCGGGCCCGGGTCGGAAGCATCCCTCTCTGTTCCCTTCGCCCCACAAGTTCTGTCGCCCGCCACGTCTGTTTCCAGGTCTGTTTCTTGGCCTGTTTCTTGGCCTGTTTCCGGGCCTTGGCAATTTTCGCTCATGCGCGGCCGGTAACAACACGCGTGTGGATGGGCACGCATGATCGTGGAAATACAACCAGATCAAAAATCAAAATACATCTATAGGTTTGACAAAACACAAAACACAACCTATTAATTAATGCATGCACTAAATCTTGGGAGGATGTTATGCGTAAGTTCAAAATTGCCATCTGTTCCGCGGCCCTGCTTGCAATGAGCGCTTCCGGGCAGGCCCTCGCCGACAATCACATCCCCAGCGGAAGCTATTCCGATTCCTGTACCCAGATTGCAATGGAAAACGGCACCCTTTCCGCCGTCTGCAAAACGCTCAACGGTCAGGAAATTGGCACCTATCTGGCAAAGGCGGCCGACTGCAAGGGCGACATTCCGAACTGGAACGGCCATTTGTCGTGCCAGGAACCGGGAGGCTCATGGAGTCAGACCTGCAGCAACCTTGCCGTGGACAACAACAGCGGTGTGATCACCGCCGAATGCCGCCGTGTCGACCAATCCGTCAACAATGCAAGCTCACAAGCAGCGGGTTCCCTGACCAATTGCAACGGCAATCTGGTTCTGGCAGGCAGCTGCTGAAACCGTCCTGAAATCAATCATCATGGGAGTATGCCCGCGATCAAAAACACGGCATACTTCCATTGATAAACCTACAGAATGAAAAAATTTTATCTCGACAAGAACACAGCCCCCCTGTCTCTGACGGGCTTTCCCTGAATTCTATTCGTCAATTCTAAAACGAAGCAACAAGGTTCTCTGCAACAACGACCGGTTGTCGTCCGAGACCAGGGTCAGGATAGTGTCTCCGGCGCCCGTCCGGTGCACACCGAGAGCTTCCATATTGTCGATCTGGTAGCCGAAATCCGCCTCCAGCAGCACCGCACCCTCCAGCACAGCGCCTTTCCGGATGTCGGAACCGGCAAAGCGGCGCAGACGCAGGCCGATCAGGTCGCGCAGGCTGAACCGGCGTTCCATCAGCAGAAGATCGCCACCGGGCAGAAAGACCGCGTCGGTGGCGTCGAAGCGGTCGCTGCGGCGGATGGCGAAGCGCTCGGTGCCGGCCGGACCGATGATGAATCCCGACAGGTCGTGCAGATCACTCCTTGCGGATTCCGCGATGGCGACCAGCTTGCCCGCCAGGGCGCTGTCCTCTGGCCCGGCCGCCAGCGCTTCCAGGCCCGCGTTGCGGGGCAAGTCGCGAATTGCCTTCGGCAGGGCGACTTCGCCGATCATCCTTTCCGTTCCCGTAGTCAGTGGCCAGGGGTAGCGGTAGATTGCATTGCGGGTTTCGGCGGTCACATAGAGCCCGGACCCGGTCAGGGCGAGCGCCTCGGTGTCGTGACCCCAGCGGGCGACGAGCGTCCGGCCATCGGCGCCGAGCAGCGGCGCGACCCGCACATCCGACAGTCCGAGCGGCTTGCCCGCGGTCGTCTGGTTGACGCGCGCCGTGACCCAATGACCGTTGTCGGTTACCGCCAGGAACCGGTTGCCGCCGTCCAGGCTGACCAGACCGGACAAGCCTCCGGTCTTGCGCCCCGAGGCGATCAGTTCCAGTCCGCCGAGAAAGGTCAGCTTGCCGAACCGGGTCTCTTCACTGCCGATCCGGAAGGTCTCGATCGGCCTGGTGCGCGTTGTCACAGATTGCCCGTCCGCGAGCAGGTCCTGTGCGGATATCGATTGCGGAGCGGACAACAGGCAGAACACGGCGGCAAGGATCGCCCCGGCAATCCCCGGACGGCGATGCGGACGGCGAAACGGCCGGTTGCGCGTTGCCGCCACGGCCCATCTCATCGGACCAGCCTACCGGCGGCCCGCACGGCGGCGGCCACGCGTTTGACCGCCGGTGTCGACATTGTCGTCGAAAAGATCGGCCAATTGGTCGGTCATCGCCCCGGCCAGTTCTTCCGCGTCGACGATGGTGACCGCCCGCCGGTAGTAGCGCGTGACGTCGTGGCCGATGCCGATCGCGATCAGTTCGACAGGCGACCGGGTCTCGATGTCCTCGATGACATAGCGCAGGTGCCGCTCCAGATAGTTGCCTGGATTCACCGACAGCGTGGTGTCGTCCACCGGAGCCCCGTCGGAAATCATCATCAGGATGCGCCGCTGTTCGGGCCGCGCCAGCAGTCGGTCATGGGCCCAGAGCAGCGCCTCGCCGTCGATGTTTTCCTTGAGCAACCCCTCGCGCATCATCAGGCCGAGATTGCGCCGGGCCCGGCGCCACGGCGCGTCCGCGGACTTGTAGATGATATGGCGCAGGTCGTTCAGCCGGCCCGGGGTCGGCGGCTTGCCCGCACCGATCCAGCTTTCGCGCGACTGCCCGCCTTTCCAGGCCTTGGTCGTGAAGCCCAGGATTTCCACCTTGACACCGCAGCGTTCCAGCGTGCGCGCCAGAATGTCCGCGCAAGTGGCCGCCACCGTGATCGGGCGGCCGCGCATGGACCCGGAGTTGTCGAGCAGCAGCGTCACCACCGTGTCGCGGAAATTGGTGTCCCGCTCCTGTTTGAAGGCCAGCGGTGCCATCGGATCGGTCACGGCCCGGGTCAGGCGCGCCGAGTCCAGCAGGCCTTCCTCAAGATCGAAATCCCAGGCGCGGTTCTGCTGCGCCATCAATTTGCGCTGCAGCCTGTTGGCCAGCCGCGCCACGGCGCCCTGCAGATGGGTCAGCTGCTTGTCGAGAAAGCCGCGTAGCCGGTCCAATTCGGCGGCATCGCAAAGATCTTCGGCAGTGACGGTTTCGTCGAACTGATGGGTAAACACCCGGTAGTCGGTCTCGGGCCGGTTGGAAAAGGGTGATTCGCGCCGCTCGCTCTCGCCCGGCTCTTCGGAGTCCTCGGACATGTCCTGATCGGCGAAGTCGTCCATGTCGCCATCGGCCGCCTCGGTGTCGCCGCTGTCCTGTTCCTCGCCGGAAAGCTCCATTTCCTGCGGCGCAGCTTCCTGTTCGCCGCTGTCCTGGTCGCCCTCGTCGCCGCTCTCCGCGTCGTCGCTGTTGCCGTCGTCCTCATTCTGATCGGGATCCATGTCGTCGTCGTGATCGCCGAGCTCGTCGGCCATGTCGAGCGACTTCAAGACATCGCGCAGGCGGGAGGCAAACGAGGTCTGGTCCTCGACCTCGGTCTCCAGCCGGTCCAGATCGGCCCCGGCCTTGTCCTCGATCCAGCCGCGCCACATATCGACGAGCTTCGCCGCGCTCTCGGGCGGCCTGGAGCCGGTCAGCCGCTCGCGCACCATCAGCGACAATGCGTCCTGCAACGGCGCTTCCTCGCGGCTGGTAATCTCCGGCGCGCCCGATTTCCGGAAACGGTCATCGAGCATGACCGACAGGTTTTCCGCAACACCCTGCATGCGCCGTGCGCCGACCGCCTCGCAGCGTGCCTGCTCCACGGCCTCGAAAATGGCACGCGCGTCCGAACCCTGTGGCAGGTTCTTCGCATGCACTGCCTTGTCGTGGCAGGCGATGCGCAGCGCCATGCTGTCGGACAGGCCCCGCGTGACGGCGATGTCCCGCGCGGTCACCTTGCGCGGCGGTTCGGGCAGGCGCGCCGACAGGCCCGACAGGCCCGGGCGGTCGCCGGAAAAGACGACTTCCAGTTCTCCCTCACCGGAAATTGCCCGCATGGCACCGGTCACCGACTGCTTGAACGGCTCGGTGGTCGGTGTGGGCTTGTTGCCCGGTAGAGAATTGCTGCCTGGCCGCGGTGCCATCTTACCCTCAGCTCATCACGACGTTGACGGATGATTCCGGCAGCTCTTCCCCGAAGCAGCGTTGGTAGAATTCCGCGACAAGGGACTGTTCCATGTCATCGCACTTGTTGAGGAACGTCAGCCGGAAGGCAAAGCCGACATCGCCGAAAATCTCCGCATTCTCCGCCCAGGTTATCACCGTCCGCGGGCTCATCACCGTGGACAGGTCGCCATTGATGAAGGCGTTGCGGGTCATGTCGGCGAGCCGGACCATCTTGGAAACCGTGGTACGGCCCTCGTCCGTCTGGAAATGCTTGGCTTTCGACAGAACGATATCGACTTCATTGTCGTGCGGCAGATAGTTGAGCGTGGTGACGATCGACCACCGGTCCATCTGCGCCTGGTTGATCTGCTGGGTGCCGTGATAAAGCCCGGACGTGTCGCCGAGACCAACGGTGTTGGCTGTCGCGAACAGGCGGAAGGCCGGGTGCGGACGGATGACCCGGCTCTGGTCGAGCAGTGTCAGACGCCCGGAGGATTCCAGGATCCGCTGGATCACGAACATCACGTCGGGCCGGCCGGCATCGTATTCATCGAATACCAGCGCCACGTTGTGCTGGTAGGCCCAGGGCAGGATTCCGTCCTTGAACTCGGTGACCTGCAGGCCATCCTTGATCACGATCGCGTCCTTGCCGACAAGATCGATGCGGGAAATGTGACTGTCCAGATTGACGCGGATACACGGCCAGTTCAGACGCGAGGCGACCTGCTCGATATGGGTCGACTTGCCCGTTCCGTGATAGCCGGTCACCATGACGCGCCGGTTATGGGCGAATCCGGCGAGGATCGCCAGGGTGGTTGCCCGGTCGAACAGGTAATCTTCATCGCGCTCGGGCACATGTTCCGAAGGCTCGGAAAATGCCGGCACCTTGAGGTTGGACTTGAAGCCAAAAACCTCTTCTACAGAAACTTCCGTGTCCGGCATCGCGGTGGCCGCAGTCGTCGTCTCAGTCATCAGTCCTCCGCAGTCCCGACGGGTCGGAATGGGTCGATAGGGGAAAGCCGGCAGGATTCTGCAGGCTCAAAGAAAACCGGCTTTCTTCAGGACATTGTAGGCCTGAATGATTTCCCGCAGGCGGTCTTCGGAAGACCTATCGCCGCCATTGGCATCCGGATGGTTCAGTTTTACGAGTTCCTTATAGCGCGCTTTGATATCCGCGCCACGGGACGTGTAGGAAAGATTGAGCACATCCAGCGAACGTTTTTCAAGCGCTAGCAGCTTTCTTTGCCGCGGACGGCGCACCTGCTCCGTGCGTCTCTGGGCGTTTTCGCGCATTCCGGCACGACCGTCGTGACCATCCGGACCTTCCGCCGCCTGTTTGTTCACGCCCATTTTCCAGGTCGGACGGTGCCCCGTCAGGCTGTCCTTCTGGTAGGAACGAACGTCATCATCGGGCATGCCGTTGAAATAATTGTAGGACTTGTTGTACTCGCGAACATGGTCGACGCAGAAATTGAAATACTGCCCCTCCCGGTCGCGCCCCTTCGGCGCCCGGTTCGTACCTGGCCGCTTGCAGCCCGGATGGTCGCAGACCGGATGACGGCCTTCTTCGACCCGTCCCTTGCCCGATTTAACCCGGATGCCGTCAAAAATTTTCGAGTCCAGTTTCATATCGCAGAATATTGGAGTCCGCCGGCCCTTGGGCAAGCTGCAAGTGGATGGAATGTCCCGGTATCCAAAGCTAATTGGCTCAGCCTGTCTCCGGGAAGTCGAACAGCCAGCGAGTCTATCAGCCGCCATCAGCGGCGCATAGACTTGAACTTCAAAAACGGTGCCTTTAACTAAATCACATGAACATCCAGCAAACGATAACCGACAAGCTCACGGCCGCATTCCAGCCGTCGTTTGTCGACGTCATCGACGAATCCGAGAATCACCGGGGCCACGGCGGCTGGCGGGAAGGCGGCGAGACCCATTTTCGGGTCCGGATCGCCGCCGCAGCATTCGAGGGCATGAACCGGGTCGCCCGTCACCGGGCGATCAATGACCTGCTGGCAGACGAACTGGCAGGCAAGGTCCACGCGCTGGCGCTGGAAATCCGCGCCGACAGTGAGCCCGATCCCCGTGCCGCGCGGGTCGACGACGTCTGAATCCGACAGGTCGGTTGCCTTCCGGAGAGCCTGACCCGCGCACGCCTCATGCGCCGGTCCGGACTGGCGCGCCGTCCGCGGTCTCGCCCGGCGGCACTGCGGCCGAGACCGGTGGTTTCACACCCGGGATCTGGCCGAGCGGCATGATACGCAGCCGCGTGATCCGGTTTTTCTCGCGCCGGAGCACCGTGAAGCGGAACCCGTGGAAGGTGAAGATCTGGCGCTCTTCCGGGATCATCCGGGCCTCGTGAATGACCAGACCGGCGATCGTGGTCGCCTCGTCGTCCGGCAGGCTCCAGTCGGCCGCCCGGTTGAGGTCGCGGATCGGCACCGAGCCGTCAATAATCACCGAGCCATCCGCCTGTGGCCGCAATCCCTCCAGTTCGACATCGTGCTCGTCGGCGATTTCTCCGACGATTTCTTCCAGGATATCCTCCAGGGTCACGAGGCCCATCACTTCGCCGTATTCGTCGACCACCAGCGCGAAATGCGACTTGTGCCGCAGGAAGGCGTTGAGCTGATCCTGCAGGCTCGTCGTATCCGGCACGAACCAGGCCGGGGCGGCAAGGTCAGGAATATCGATCCTGGAAGCGTCACCGCCGGCCGCATGCAGGGCACGAAGCAGATCCTTGGCGTGCAGCACGCCGATGAAATTGTCGCTTTCGCCGCGCCACAGCGGCAGACGGGTGTAGGGGGACGCCAGCGCCGCATTGACCAGTTTCCCCGGATCCTCGTCCGCGTTCAGTGCGACCATGTTGGTGCGGTGAACCATCACGTCGGACACTTCCAGATCGGCAAGATCGAGCAGGCCGCCCAGACGGTCCCGTTCACCTTTTTCAAGACCGCCCTCGATATGCTGCAGGTCGACCGCGCCTCTCAGCTCATCATGCGCGGACAGCACCGAGGTGTCGGCGCCGACGGTGACGCCGACCATCCTCAGGAGGAAGCGTACGATCCACTCGACTCCGATGACCACCGGCCCGAACACCGCCACCACCACGCGCACGGTCGGCGCGACCGTGACCGCAAAGCGTTCCGGGTTGGAAATCGCCCAGGTTTTCGGCAGGACTTCAGCGAAAATCAGCACCAGCGCGGTCATGACCAGGGTGGCAAGCGCGACACCGGCCTCGCCGAACAACGTCATGAACACACTTGTCGCCAGGGCCGACGCCAGGATGTTGACCAGATTGTTGCCGAGCAAAAGAGCGCCAAGCAGGCGTTCGCGATTGGAGATAAGTCCGCTGGCCACCCGGGCGCGCCAGTCACCTCTCTTTTCAATCTGGTGTATCCGCGCCCGCGAGGCCGCCGTCAGCGCCGTCTCCGAACCGGAAAAGAATCCGGACAGGATCAGCAACACGAATATGGCGGCGATCGCCAGCCAGAGAGCCGTTTCCATCATGCCTGGAGTTTCTCCTTGAGGAAGTCCGAAACCAGATCGGGATCCACACCCTTTTCGACAAACGCGTCGCCGATCCCCCGGGTCAGGATAAAGGTGAGTGCGCCCCGGCTGACCTTCTTGTCCTGCGCGATAATGTCCAGAAAGGTCCCCGCCGTCGGCAATTGTCCGGGAATGTCCTGAACGCTCACCGGCAGCCCGACCTCGGCCAGATGCGCGCGCACACGAGCAACGGGTTCAGCCCCGATCAGCCCCAGCCGTTCGGAGAATTCATGGGCAAGCATCATGCCGATCGAAACGCCCTCGCCATGCACCAGCCGTCCCGTTTCATAACTGACGGCGGATTCCAGTGCGTGGCCGAATGTATGGCCCAGATTGAGCAATGCCCGGCGGCCGGTTTCCAGTTCGTCTGCGGCCACCACCTCTGCCTTGGCCCGGCAGGAGCGAGCGACGGCCTCGTCGCGTTCCGGACCGCCTGCGAAGACAGCCTTCCAGTTGGCCTCCAGCCAGGCGAAGAATTCGGCATCCCCGAGAAGGCCGTATTTGGCCACTTCCGCGTAGCCGGCCCGGAAGTCCCGGAGCGGCAGCGTGTCGAGCACGGCGGTATCGGCCAAGACCAGAACAGGCTGGTGGAATGCCCCGATCAGGTTCTTGCCGTAGCGCGAGTTGATCCCGGTCTTGCCGCCGACGGAACTGTCCACCTGCGCCAGAAGACTGGTCGGCACCTGAACGAACGCCATGCCGCGCCGGACAGCGGCGGCGACAAACCCGGTCAGATCGCCGACGACACCGCCGCCAAGCGCGACAATCGCGTCACCGCGCTCCAGCCGTGCCGCCAGCACTTCATCGCACAGGCGCTCGAATTCCCGCATGCATTTGGTGCTCTCCCCAGGCGGCACCGTGATCGCCGTATGGCGCAGACCTGCCCGGTCAAGACTGTCCGCGAAAGCCTCCAGATGCAGGCTTGCCACCGTTTCGTCGGCAATCACCGCGAGCCGCGCCCCCGGCAGAACCGCCGCGATTTGAGCGCCGGCGGTCTCAAGAACGCCGCGTCCGATCCGGATGTCGTAGCCGCGTTGCCCCAGCTCCACACGCACCGTCTGTTCGTCCCCGCCCGTCAATGCGCGCGCCGTTGCCGTGTCTGTCATGCCGTTTAGCCATTCACCGTCAAGATTGAGAGGTCTGCGCGGCGTGCTGATCCGCGCTGCCGAAAAGATGATCCGCCAGGGTGACGACGATCTGGTCGACCACCGCTTCATGGGGAACGTCCTTGGAGATCACCGTCAGCGCCGCCTTGGCGTAAACCGGTTCGCGGTCCGCCATCAACTTGCGCATCGTGCCCTCCGGGTCCTGGTTCTGCAGCAGCGGCCGGGTCGACCTGCGGCGCACGCGCGCCATCACCGTTTCGAAATCCACCTGGAGCCAGATCGACAGGCCCCGTTCGGCGATCTCGGCGCGAGTCGCATCGCTCAGGAAGGCACCACCGCCCGTCGCCAGCACCTGCGGCCCCTCGCCAAGCAGCCTGGCGATGACCCGCTCTTCGCCGCTGCGAAAATAGGGTTCGCCATGCTCGGCGAAAATCTCCGCGACCGTCATGTTCGCTGCCCGCTCGATTTCGGTATCGGCGTCGATGAAATCAAGACCGAGCCGTTGCGCAAGCCGTTTGCCGACAGTCGACTTGCCGCACCCCATGATGCCGACCAGAACGATGGATCGACGGCCCAAGGCGCGCACCAGCCGGTCAAGGTCGACAGATTTCGCGGGACTGCCGGCGATGTCTCCTTCCGGAGCCCGGGTGTTATCGAATTGTCTCATGGGCGCGTTTTAACATATTCGCCAAAAAAGACACGGGGGAAGTCTTGCTGGCGGAGCCTGCATCCGTCTTGCGCCACCCCCACCCTTGTTGAGACAATCGGGCAAACGATTCGCCCTGAGGCGAGCTGAACGGAAGAGATCCACCGTGCCGACCCTGACCCGCCTGTTGTTCGTGCTTTTGCTGCTGGGGGCCCTCGGCTATGGCGCGATCTATGCCCTGGCGACATTTGTCGATCCGCGCGAGCGGCAAATCGAGGTTCGTGTGAAGAAAGATGGTTTCGGCCGCTAGGGTCATTTGCTGGTCGGCATTCCGTGAAGGCGTCTGGAAGAGAAGCATGGCAACCGGATTCGATCTGGAAAATTTCCTCGAGATGTTGGCCGCCGAACGCGGCGCGGCGGAAAACACGCTCGATGGCTACCGCCGCGATCTCGAGGATTTCTCCGAATTTCTGGGCCGCAAGACACTCGCCCGGGCGACTTCGGACGACCTCACCGCCTACCTGGGCACGCTCAACCGGCGCGGTTTCGCGGAAACCTCGCAGGCAAGACGGCTCTCGGCGCTGAAACAGTTCTTCAAGTTTCTCTATGCGGAAGGCCTGCGGGAGGACGACCCGACCCGGACCCTGTCGGCCCCGAAAAAACGGAGCAGTCTGCCGAAGGTCCTGTCCGAGGAGGATGTCGACAAGCTGATCGGCACCGCCGCTTCACATGCGCAAGCCGCGCACAATAGCGCTGCCGCCCGGCTTCGGGCCCAGCGCATGTACACGCTGATCGAAGTGCTCTACGCAACCGGCCTGCGGGTCTCCGAACTGGTTGCCCTGCCGGTCTCGGCCGCGCTTCGGGACGCCCGCCTGATCGAGATCCGGGGCAAGGGCGGCAAGGAACGCCTCGTGCCGCTGTCCAGGCCGGCACAGGCCGCCATGAAGGACTATGTCGCGCTGCGTGCGGCCGAGGGGGCCTTTGAGAAAAGCCCCTGGCTGTTTCCCTCCCATGGCGGCAGTGGCCACCTGACCCGCCAGCATTTCGGGCGTGAACTGAAGGACCTGGCAATTGCCGCCGGCCTCGACGCGGGCAAGGTGTCACCGCATGTCCTGCGTCACGCCTTCGCGTCCCATCTGCTTCAGAACGGCGCCGACCTCAGGGTCGTCCAGCAGCTGCTGGGCCACGCGGATATCTCGACCACGCAGATCTACACCCATGTTCTGGACGAACGCCTGCGCGAGCTGGTTGAGACGGCGCATCCGCTGGCCGGCACGTGAGCACCGGTGTCTATTGCACTGCAGCAATCTCCGCACTAAACTCCGCTGCCTAATTTTACAGCACCGGACGCCTTTCTATGCTGCAGCCTGCCAGCGACTATGACACGCTGAAAGCCCGTTTCCGATGGGCCCTTCCTGATACATACAACATGGCCGGGGCCATCAGCGATGGCTGGGCCTCGCGCGACCCGAACCGTCTGGCGATCCGCCACGTATTGGCCGACGGGTCGTGTCAGGACTGGTCTCACGCCGCTCTCAACCGCGCCGCCAACAGGTTCGCCAACGCGTTGCAGGGCTGCGGAATTGCCCCCGGCGACCGGGTCGCGCTGCTTCTCCCGCAGCTCCCCCAGACGGCCATCACCCACCTTGCGGCCTACAAGACCGGCGCCATCGCCGTGCCGCTGGCGTCGTTGTTCGGACTGGAAGCACTGCGGTACCGGCTGGCCGATTCCGGGGCCCGCACTCTGGTCACGGATGCGGCCGGTCTTCAGAAACTGGCCATGATCCGCGACGAACTGCCCGGCCTGGAGGTGGTCGTCTCCGTCGACGGACCGCAGGCCGGCGTCGCCAGCTTCGACGCGCTCCTGTCCGCGGCGTCGGACCGTTTTGAAACCCTGGCCACCACACCGGACGATCCGGCCCTGATGATCTACACCTCCGGCACCACCGGGCAGCCCAAGGGGGTGCTTCACGGGCACCGGGTGCTGCTCGGCCACATGCCGGGGATCGAGCTTTCCCAGAATTTCCTGGGGCGCGACGGCGACATGTTCTGGACACCGGCCGACTGGGCCTGGGCGGGCGGGCTCCTGAACGCGCTGTTTCCCGCGCTTGCGCTCGGCGTCCCGGTCGTCTGCCACGCGGCGCGGAAATTCGATCCCGAATTCGCGTTCCGGTTCTTGGAAAGCCAGCGTATCCGCAATGCCTTCATTCCGCCGACCGCCCTGAAAATGCTGCGTTCGGTCGAAACTCCGAGCAGCCGTTTCAAGCTGGATTTGCGCAGCGTCGGTTCCGCGGGCGAATCGCTCGGCACCGAGACCTATGACTGGTTCCTGGAGGAATTCGGCTTTCCGGTCAACGAGTTCTACGGGCAGACCGAATGCAATGCGGTGCTCGGGTCCGCATCCGAACTGGGCGTGAGCCGCTCGGGCGCCATCGGCAAGGCGACCCCCGGGCACGACGTTGCGATCATCGACGGAGACGGCCGGCCGCTTCCACCCGAAAGCCTCGGCCAGATCGCGATCCGGCGCCCCGACCCGGTCATGTTCCTGGAATACTGGAACAAGCCGGAAGCCACCGCCGAAAAGTTCGTCGGCGACTGGATGATCACCGGCGACCAGGGGCTGATGGACGAGGACGGTTATGTTCATTTTGTCGGCCGCGACGACGATATCATCACCTCCGCGAGCTACCGCATCGGCCCGGGTGAAATCGAGGACTGCCTGCTCCGCCACCCGGCCATCGCCCTGGCGGCCGCCATCGGCAAGCCGGACCCGCTGCGCACCGAAATCGTCAAGGCCTATGTCGTCCTGCACCCGGGGCAATCGGCCGGCACGGATCTTGAGAACGACATCCGCGCCTTTGTGCGCGAGCGCCTGTCGGCGCATGAATATCCAAGGGAAATAGAATTTGTGGACACGCTTCCCATGACCACAACGGGCAAGATCATCCGCAGGAAGCTCAGGGAACAGGCCAGCGCCGGCGGCTGACGCCGGTCAGCCGGTCAGTCGCCGTTTCAGGGACCGTGCGGCACGCCGCGCGGCCTGCTTGAGCTTGAGGTCGGCAACACACAGCGTTCTGAGCAACCCGCCGAAGGTACCGCGCGCATACAGCAGCGTCCCGGTTTCCATCCGGCCGCGCCACAGCGGCCCGATCATGGTGTGTCCCGGAACCGCAAGCGAGTCGGCCCCGGTGAAACCCGGACTTGCCAGGTTTGTCCGGAACGCCTGAAGCGCGATCTGCGCGCCCGGAGAATAACGCGCATACGCCTCATCGAACGCAATCTTCCAGGAAAAGACCCTGCCGCGGTCCTGGAACAGCACCAGCGCGGCGACCAGTTCCTCCCCGACCCGGAGCTGGTCGATGCGCACGCCGTCGCCCCGGGACATGTTCGCGACCACACCGCGCGCGAAGGCTGCTGTCTGCGGTGCATTCAGCAGGGCCGTGCCCGTGCGGCCCTTCCAGCCGCCGGCCTCAAGATGCAGAAAGGCTTCGAAGGCCGCGATCGCATCTGCGCCCTGATGGCTTGAGAACCGGGTCTTGCCGTGATCTCCGAGACGCCGCAGGAGACGCCGCATTTCCTTTCGCCTCTTGCCGCTGTCGGCAGCCGCGAGCTGGGCGGCGCCATTGCCACCAGACCCATGGCTCGCGCGTGCCGACCTTGCGACCACGCGCGTCCGGCCCGGCACGGCGGCGATCAGCCGCTGCGCGGATTTCGAATGAAGGGGCAGGTAGGACATGGCAAACACGCCTCCGTGCCCCGCGCAGGCCTCGAAGAAACACCGAAGCGCATCCTCGCCGGCATCGGGATGGATCAGGGGTGTCCCGAGCGGGGAATAGTCCGTCGACCAGGTGGCGCTGGTCGCCAGCGCAAGACCCAGCCTGCGCCGGCCGACCGGGGCCGCGACCAGCCACCGCCCCGTGACGCGATCGCGCACGACAACCAGGCGGACGGATCCCCGGCCCATGTTTTCCAGCAGGGGACAGAGGAAACCGGGGCTGAAAAACGGGTTCCGATCGATGGCCGCATCGCAGAGCGCCTGCCACCCGACACCCGGCGCATCCGGGTCCAAAGGGTCGAGGAACACGAGCTCGTGCTGGCCGGCACCGGGCGTATCAAGGGGCATCCGGCCGGTCCCTGATGGTGGAAATCAGCGGCAGAAGGACAAAGGTCGTGATGTCGAGTTTGCGTTTTGCCGTCAGAGCGAGGGTCGTGGCCTCGAATAAAATGGCGCAACTCGTCGCGATCGCCGCTCCGGCGAGGCCCAAGAGGGGGATCAGGATCAGGTTGAGCACAATGTTGAGCAGGAATGTTGCCGAATAGATCGCCGCGCAGGATTTCTGGTGCCCGGTCATGGTCAAAAGCGCATCCGCCGGACCGATGGAAGCCCGCGCAAGCACCCCTATCATCAGCAGCGCAATCAGCGGATATCCACTTGCAAATTCACTGCCGAACATGCGCAGCAGCAACGGCGCGACCAGAAGCAGCCCCGCGCCGGCGGCGACAGACGGCCAGAAGGTCCATTGGGTCGCCTGGCGCATGTAGGTCGCAAGCCCTTCCCGGTCGTCGTTCTGGAGATAGCCTGAGAACCGGTGAGCGGACGCTGCCCGCACCGCGAAATAAACGAAATGGACAAGGGCGAGGGTCTTGGACGCGGCAAAATAGACCGCCACTTCATCCGGGTCATGAAAGAAGCTGACCATGATGACGTCGGCACTGGTGATCAGCTGCAGGGTGCCTTCCACCAGAACCATCGGCATGGAAACCGCCAGCCAGTATTTCAGTTCGGTCCTGCGCGGTCCGGACGGAATCTTCTCCGCCAGCCGCGTGTGCAAATGAAAATGCTGATAAAGGGCGACAAGAAGTGTCGCCAGCACGACCGCGAGCGTTGCGGTCAGGGCATCTGTTTGCCAGCCCGCGAATGCTGCGAGGACAATCAGCGACAAAATCACGAGAGGCCGCCAGATGTAGGTCGGCGCCATCGCCAGCGACGGCCAGTCGAAGCTGCGTGCGATTCCGTCCTGAACCTGGCCGAAGGAGAAAAACGGCAGGGCGATCAGAACAACGATCAGCGGCTGGACATAACCGGAATCGATTTCGGTTCGCAGCAGGAAAACTAGAGCGATGCCCACGACCGCGGCCAGCGTCGCGAGGACAACCGCGACTTGCCGGCTGACCCGCAAAAATCCGCGCAGGCCGTCCAGGTCATTCTTTTGAAGGTATTGGGGAATGAACCGGCTGACGGAACTGGAAAACCCGCCACACATCATGGCACCCAGAATGATCAGGAAGGTCCAGGCAACCGAGTAGATGCCGTAGTCATGCGCTCCCAGGAGACGGGCCAGAACGATCTGGGACAGGTAGGCAAGGCCCGCCCCGCCAACACGGATCGCGAATGTCGTGACGGCCATGCGTCCCGCGGCGCCCTTGTCCATTGCGCTGCCCCGCAGCAGCCCGGACGCCGGCTCGGCAAGCCTGCGCAGGGCCGTAGGCCAGCCGCCGCGAAAATGCTTCGTCCAGGAGATGGCGGTAAAACGCAAGAACCCATCCTTTTCGATTTTACCGTATTTATTACATGAGGCTCTTAATAATCCATGTTGATCAACCGCTTCGGCACACAGCAGAGTCACAGATGTGTGATGACCGGGTTCCCGGATGGACCTCTCCCCGGTCTCACGGCAGGGGATGGCCATCGGGCAAGATTGTGGGGGATAGCCGCTGCAACCAGGCCACAATCCCATCACGGCCCCACCGTTACCGTTGACTCATGATCTGCCGTCTGATTAATTGGAACAAATAGAGAACATGATCCTGATTCGGTCGCCCCGGACCGGACCCGGCTTTTCAGACAGCCGGTAATCAGGATGTTCCATTGCGGACGTCGAGGGTTGCCTCCCCTTCTGTCCGCAGTTTGGTCCGGTCCCTGCTCCGCCGCCAGCTGCAGGGACCGGACATTTTTTCACGCCGGACGCCTCACCCGTGTCATTCCGCCAGCGCTTCGAAGTAATACCAGCGCCCGGACTTCTTGCGGAACCGGCTCTTCTCCCGGTGGGTGCCCAGGCTGCCGCCCGAAAGAAAGCGCGCCTCGAACAGTACCGTTCCCTCGCGATCCTCCGGGCCACCCTTGGCGGTTTCCAGAACACGCAAGCCCGTCCAGTGGTTCTCCGCCGCCCACCGGGCGGTGCCCGCCGCGTCGAAACGCGCCTGGTGCTTCGGCCACAGGGTTTCTTTCAGATAGGGGATATTCTCCCGGACATAGGCCACGTAGCGCGAGCGCATCAGCGTCTCGGCCGTCTTCGGGATATCGGCTCCCGCAAGGAAAGGCCCGCAACAGGCCTCGAAACCCGCGCCACTGCCGCAGGGACATGAATCTGAGCCCGTCAAGTCCGCCTCCGGTCCGTTTGCCGCTGTTTAGCACCTGGTCCACCGCTTCGATAGACCCGTCTCCGGATCTTGCCCTGTTCCGGTCGCGGATCCCATGATCTATGGTTTTGCAGCACAGCCCTTCCACCGGACCCGACACGTGAAAATTGCGACCTTCAACATGGAATCCTTCGGGGCCGACCGACATGATCCGGCCGCGCTGCTGCCGCGTCTGGAGGCGCTCCGGCCGAAGATACTCGAGCTGGAGGCGGACATACTTTGCCTGCAGGAAGTCAACGCGCAAAAACCCGGGGGCGCCGCCTCCCGGCGCTTCCTGGCGCTCGACCTGTTGCTGGAGACCACGCCCTATCTCGGGTACCACCGCGCAACCAGCGCGCGCGCCTCGGGAAAAGGTCCGGGCGACCGGCACAATCTCGTCATCCTGTCCCGGTACCCGATCAGGCACTCGGAAAGCCTGTATCAGACGCACGCCCGGCCACCCCTTTGGCAGCCCATATCCGCCGATCCTCCTTATGAGGGGCCGCAATCAATTGAGTTCGACCGGCCGGTTCTCAGGACGGAAATCGACATCGGCACCGACAGACCGCTCCATCTCTTCGCTGTTCACCTGCGCGCGCCCATCGCCGCCATGATCCCTGGCGGCAAACAGCCGGACCGCAGCTGGAAGTCGATTTCCGCCTGGGCGGAGGGCTATCAGCTGGCCGTGCTCAAGCAGACGGCGCAGGCGTTGGAGATCCGCCTGGCGGTCGAGGCGCTTTTCGACGCGGACGAACAGGCACAGATCGTGCTGGCGGGAGATTTCAATGCCACCGGCGAGACCGGCACGCTGCGGCTGTTGCGGGCGGATCCGGAAGACACCGGTTCACCCGCTCTGGAGCCCCGCCGGCTGTTCCAGCTCGACGCGGCCCTGCCAGCCGAACGGCGCAAGACCGTGATCCACAAGGGCTGGGGACAGACGCTCGACCACATTTTCGCCAGCGCCGCCATGACCGCCAGAACGGTGAATGTCAGGGTGTTCAACTGCGATCTGCCGGACGAGGCACTCGATTCGGGCAACGACGACTATGCCGGCTCCTATCATGCGGCGATGCTGGCCGAATTCGCGTTCTGAACGGGATCAGGGTGCGAGCGATCCGATATAGGCCGACAGATTGGCGATTTCCGTGTTGCCGAGACTCATTCCCGGCATGCTGGGGTGCGGATCGGCAAGGAATGTCGCCAGTTTCTCCTCCGACCAGTCCGGGTTCCGTGCCATGTCATAAAAACTCGGCAGCGACGCGCTGGACGCCTTCGGCTGGTCGTCGGCGACCAGATGGCATGCTGCACACCACCTCAGTGCCAGTGTCTTGCCGGTGGCCGGGTCCCCGGCCAGAGCAGGTCCGCCCGCCACGAGAAAACAGGACAGCATGATGCCGGCCAGGGCGAGTTGTTGCCTCTGGCGGAAATGCCGGTTCAGGTCTGGAAATGCGAGGGTCATGGTATCTCCTTGCGACGATGGCTCCTGTGGGCGGCTCCGCCTTGCAACGAACAGATTGCAGCCTATCGGGCCACGAGACCTTGCGGTGGATCAAACACCGCCGCGCGGAATCAAAACCCGGGCGTGCAACTTCATTGCACTGCGCGCCGGGGACCGGCACACTCCAGGAACAGGCCATGATCTGGCCAGCACGACAGTCAGCCGGAGGGCAACATGAACCCCTTTTCGAAATCCACCCTTGTCGCCGTTTCATTCGGCATCGCCCTCCTTGGCGGATCGGCCGGGCCGCTCGCCGCGCAGGACGCGCCGATCTATTCCCTCAAGGACCGGTTCCAGCCCGTCACCGCGCAAAACGGCATGGTGTCCAGTCAGGAAGCCGTTGCCACCGGCATCGGGGTCGACATCCTCAGGAAGGGCGGCAATGCGGTCGACGCCGCGATCGCGACAGGTTTCGCCCTTGCGGTCACTCTGCCCCGCGCCGGCAATCTGGGCGGCGGCGGCTTCATGATGATCCACATGGCCGACGACGGCGGCACCAGGGCTCTCGACTACCGCGAAAAGGCGCCGGCCGCCGCCTACAGGGACATGTTCCTGGGCGAGGACGGCGAACCGGACAACGACAAGTCCCGCTTTTCCGGCCTTGCCGTCGGCGTTCCGGGCACCGTCGCGGGATTCGCGGCGGCCTTCGAAGAGCACGGCAGCGGCCAACTGACCTGGGCAGAGCTGGTCGCGCCGGCCATAGCGCTGGCCGAGACCGGCATCCAGGTGACACCGGATCTGTCCGCCTCGCTGACGGCGGCGGCACGGCGCCTGCTCAAGGACCCTGCGTCCCGAACCATCTTCTACAAGACCCCGGGCCTGCCTTATCTGCCGGGAGAGACGCTCAGACAGGAAGACCTGGCGGGAACGCTTCGCAAGATCGCCGAACAGGGCGCCGCCGGCTTTTACACCGGCGAGACCGCTCGCAAGATCACCGAAAAGGTTCAGCAGGCCGGCGGTGGCATGACCGTGGAGGATCTCGCGGCTTACCGGCCCGTCTGGCGCAAGCCGGTGACCGGCAGCTACCGGGGCCATGACATCGCCTCCATGCCGCCGCCCTCCTCGGGCGGCGTGCATATCGTCGAGATCCTCAACATCCTGGAGACGTTTCCCTTGCGCGAATTCGGCCCGAATTCCGCCGACGGCATTCATGTCATGGCCGAGGCGATGCGCCGTGCCTATGCGGACCGCGCGAAGTTTCTCGGCGACCCGGACTATGTCGAGGTGCCCGTTGCAGGGCTGACCGCGCGCGACTATGCCATCGCCCTGGCCGACACCATCCGGATGGACACGGCAACACCGTCCGAAGAGGTCGGTCCGGGTACGCCGTTGCCGTATGAAAGCAACGAGACCACCCATTTCTCCGTTGTCGACAAGGACGGCAACGCCGTTTCCAACACCTATACGCTCAACTTTTCCTACGGCGTCGGCCTGACGGCGGAAGGCACCGGCGTTCTGCTCAACAACGAACTGGATGATTTTTCGGCCAAGCCGGGTGTCCCCAACGCCTACGGCCTTGTCGGCGGCACCGCCAACGCGGTCGAGGGCGGCAAACGGCCCCTCTCCTCGATGAGCCCCACGCTCGTCTTCAGGGACGGCAACCTGCTGCTGGCGACCGGTTCGCCCGGCGGCAGCCGGATCATCACAACCACCTTGCAGATCATCCTGAACGTCATCGACCACGGCATGAACATCGCCGAGGCGACCGCGGCTCCGCGCATTCACAACCAGTGGCTGCCCGACGAGATCCGGATCGAGGAAGGACTGTCTCCCGACACCATCAGAATGCTGGAAGAGCGCGGGCACAAGGTGGCGATCAAGAACGCCATGGGATCGACCCAGTCGATCATGTCGGTGAACGGCATTCTCGCCGGCGCGTCCGACCCGCGCAGACCGGGCGCATTGACCGCCGGTTATTGACGCAAAGCGGCCGCATCCGGATGGACGCGGCCGCGGTGTTGGTGCGTGCCTCGACGGCTCAGCCGAGTTTGGCTTCCCGGTCCCAGAACCGCAGCGCGCGGCAGGTTTTGACGAAACAGCCGGCAACCGACCGGCATCTGGGAAAAAACTCTGCGGTTCGGATTTGGTTCCCGGTTCGCGAAGAGAACCCGGCGGCAAAACCGGGAATTCGGGGCGGAAAAAGCACCCTGGCGTTCACGCGGGGCGAGACCCGGGAACGCCCCTGCGCCGGGCAGTTCCGAACGCGGTCCTGATGAACACCGGGCACCGTCGCTTCAGACGCCCGCCACAGGAGTCTCGGCGCCGTCCGGATCAGAACTGCCGGTGTCCCCGGGCACGGCGAGACGCAATCTCGGCCACCATTGCGGCCGGTTCCGCCGGACCCAGTCCCCCATCTTCTCGCACAGGCGCACATTCATCATCCAGGCTTCGGTCGGGCTGTCGGCGGTGGCGTAGAACATGATCTTCTGCGTCGACTGGCCGTATTCCTCGACCGTGACGAGACGGAACTCGTCCGCCATGAGGTGCTTCTCCTCCTTCACGATGTCCTCGAAGACCTCGCGCGGTGGAATGCGATGATACATGTCAGGCGATTTCCTTCATCTCGAACGGGCACTTCCAGTCATTCCCGACCTGGCGGCCGCTGTACTGGCGCGCTTCAGAGCCATCGCCATAATCCGAAAGCATCGGATTGACGGCACGGCAAGCTCCGCGTCGCGCTCGCGAATGATGGTCTTCATCTTGTCGAAACGGCCATCTTCGCGCAGCTTCTCGAACTGCGCGTGCGAGTTGAACACAAGGGCCGGCTTGGAAAACCGGCGCGCAGGCCGCGACGCGTTCGGATGGAGACCAATGACGAAAAACGGTTCGCCGCCGACGCTGAGGGAAAAATGCGGCGAGGCGGGATCCGGGTCGACATCCGCGCTCCAGGCGGCCCCTGCGACCACATCCAGGTTGTGGAGACACTGCAGGCGGTTCCAGAGCATCTTTTCGAAGCCTTCCTCGGCAAGGTCGCCCGGCCCGCCGAAGATCACCACGAACGATCTGACCACGGGGCTGTCCATGTCCAGGCTTTCGCTGAACGCCCGCAAGGCCTGATGGATATCGACGTCCTTGACGGGGGTATCAATCATCCCCGCCTTGAACATCGTAAGAGCGTCCCGCGCCAGTGCCGACTTCGCACCCACACAGGGGAATTCCGCGCTCTTGATAAACTCCTGAAACGATCGGCAATCATCATCGTCCGACATGCTGTTCTCTCCTGCGCTCCTGTTGGCAGCTCAGGTGATAAACGCCGCGTCCCGCCTTCCGGTTCCTGCGATGGTGGCGGAGGGGCGCCATCTGCGCTCCGAAACACGCGATGAGAGCGTGTCTCTCCTCAGTGCCGGAGGATTGTTGGTTTGACAGGGAGAAACGCTGGTGCTAGCGCTAGCCAAAGCGCTTTGAAAAATCATCAAGCGCGCATCACATCATCTTTGGCCGATGCCATGAGAACGGGAGAAACCGCAATGCCGGTCAAAGCAGTCGTCTGGGGCGAGAATGTCCACGAACACCAAAGCAGCATCGTCGCGGCGACCTATCCCGACGGCATGCACACCTGCATCGCCGACGCGTTGAACTCCGATCCGCGGATCAGTGCCACCACCGCGACCCTTCAGGAGCCCGAGCACGGCCTGACGGAAGCAAGGCTCGCCGACACGGACGTGCTGTTGTGGTGGGGCCACGCCGCTCATGGCGAGGTGTCCGACACCGTGGTTGAGCGGGTCTGCGACGCGGTCTGGTCCGGCATGGGCATGATCTTTCTGCATTCGGCCCATTTTTCCAAGCCGTTCAAGCGTCTGATGGGAAGCCCGTGCAATCTCACGTGGCGCGAGGCGGGCGAGCGCGAACGGCTGTGGGTGACCAGCCGCAACCACCCGATCACACAGGGTCTGCCAGACAGTTTCGAACTGGACATGGAAGAAATGTACGGCGAACCCTTCGGTGTGCCGGAGCCGCTGGAAACCGTCTTCATCAGCTGGTTTCAGGGCGGAGAGGTTTTCCGTTCCGGCCTGACCTACAAACGCGGCGCCGGCAGCATCTTCTATTTCCGGCCGGGGCACGAGACCTATGCGACCTACCACGACAGCCATGTGCGCACGGTGCTGAAGAACAGTGTCAGATGGGCCTTCAACCCGATGGCACGGATTGCGGACCCCAATGCCGCTCCGAACGTTCCGGCCGCGGACGCGCCGGAAAAAATCGAGGACCGCGGACCGAAACTGCACGCGGACGGCGACGACGGCTTCCGCTGACACGCGCCGGCATTCAAAGGAATTGACCCGTGACCAATGCCCGAAAGCCGCTTCGGATCCTGATCCTGGGAACCGGCAACATGGCCCGCAGCCACGCGGCCGCGTTCAGCAAGATACCCGGGGTCGAGTTGGTCGCCGGCGTCGACCGGCGCGCCGATGTACTGGAGCGGTTCTGTGCCGGGCACGACATCCCGCTCCGCTTCGAATCACTGGAAGAGGCGCTCGCATGGGGCGGCTTCGATGCCGCCTCGAATGTCACGCCCGATGCGGCGCACCATGCGACCACGCTGGCGCTTCTGGAGGCGGGCAAACACGTCCTTTGTGAAAAACCTCTGGCGACCAACGCGGCGGATGCCGCGGAAATGGCCGATCTTGCCGCCCGCAAAAGCCTCGTCGGCATGGTCAACCTGAGCTACCGCGATGTCGCCGTGCTCCAGAAAGCGGCCGAACTGGTCGCGGCTGGCGCTCTTGGCGCCCTGCGCCATTTCGAGGCTTCTTATCTGCAGAGCTGGCTGACCCAGCCGGCCTGGGGCGACTGGCGATCCGAAAGCCAGTGGCTCTGGCGCCTGTCCACGGCCCACGGGTCCAAGGGTGTGCTCGGCGATGTCGGCATTCACATCCTGGATTTCGTCACCTTTGCCGCGGGCAGCCCCGTGAGCGAACTCTCCTGCCGTCTGAAGACGTTCGACAAGTCCGAGGACGGCCGGATCGGCGACTACACGCTCGACGTCAATGACAGCGCCACCCTGGCCGCCGAACTGGACAACGGTGCGCTCGGCACCATCAGTGCCACGCGCTTTGCCTCCGGCCACCTGAACGACCTGCGCCTCAGGCTCTATGGTGACAAGGGCGGGCTGGAGGTCCTTTTCGAAAAGCAGGTGGGAACCTTGCGCATCTGCCGGGGGCCCGATCTAGAAAGCGCCACCTGGACAGATGTCCCCGTCGACCGGGTGCCGACCGTCTATGAAAGGTTCGTGGCAGCCGTGCGCGACGGCGTGACGGCGGATCCCGACTTCGCGCACGGAGCAAGGCTGCAGGTCGCCCTCGACCTCGCCGAACGTTCTGATGCCGAAGGCGGCCGGTTTCTGAAGGTGTGATTTTGCGGCGGGTTTCGCAAGGAGCTGCAGCGGGACCGGAAGATCCCGCTGCAGAAGTTTAGGTACTTGAAGCGCTGCAGGGCACGGCCGGCCGCCATTTCAAAGACGCCCCTCCGCCCACTGCAGCGCCACCATAGGACACAGCACCCTGCCACTTTGTTCAGGTTGCCGGGCGCGTTTTCATCAATCTTTAGTCGAACTGCGCACACATGCCCCGCTGGCCGGCGTCGTTCCGCGGCCGGGTCAGACAACGCCGCCATTGGCGCGCAGGATCTGTCCGTTGATCCAGCGGCCGTCGGGACCGGTCAGGAACGCCACCGCCGCGGCGATGTCCTCCGGCGTACCCAGTCGGTTGAACGGATTCATCTGCCGGATTCTTTCGACCACCGCCTCGGGTTTGCCGGCCATGAACAGCCCGGTTTCGACAGGGCCGGGCGCGACACAATTGACGGTAATCCCGCGCGATCCCAGTTCCTTCGCCAGGACATGGGTCAAAGCTTCAACGGCGGCCTTGGTGGCGGCGTAGACGCCGTAGCCCGGCTGATAGAGCCCGACGACACTCGAGGACAGGCTGACGATCGCGCCATTGTCCGCGAGACGCGCGGAGGCCGCGCGCAGACCCCGGAACACCCCGCCGATATTCACCGCGCACTGGGCCTCGAAATCCGCATCGGATACGGAGCCGACCGGCCCGTTGTCCATGATGCCGGCATTGTTGACCAGAACATGCACCGGACCGAAGGACGCCTCGCCCGCATCGAACAGGTCCGTCAGGCAATGCGGATCCGCCACATCCCCCTTCACGGCGCATGCTTTGCCGCCGGCGCGTTCGATCGACGCGACCACCTCACCGGCGCTGGTCTCGTCGCGGGCATAATTCACCACGACCGCATGGCCATCCCGCGCGAGGCGAAGCGCGATCGCCGCGCCGATACCCTTGCTGCCACCGGTTACAATCGCTGTTCTGAATATCTGTGTCACACCGGATCTCCTTGTTGATGCCAGCCACGCTACCCGAGCACCTCTTCCGAATAATCAGCCTGTAACCGGAAACATAATTCGGCTATCACGAACAGATGATCGATCGTCTGGAAACAATGCGCCTGTTCGTGCGGGTCGTGGAACGCGGCAGCTTCACAAGAGCCGCCGCCGATCTGAACCTGCCGAGATCCACGGCGACCGAAGCCGTCAAGCGCCTGGAGAAAAACCTGGACACAAGACTGCTGGACCGGACCACGCGGCACGTCGCGCCCACTCCCGACGGGGACGGCTACTACCGGCGCTGCGTGGCCATTCTGGCCGATCTGGAGGAAGCGGAAGGCGCTCTGCGCGGGCATGAACCAACGGGTCTGCTCCGCGTCGACGCGCCGGGGAAGCTGACACGCACCTTCCTGCTGCCGCATCTGTCCGCGTTCCTGGACCGGCACCCGGGGATCACGCTGCAGCTTGGCCAGACCGAACGGCTGGTGGATCTGGTCCGGGAAGGGGTCGATTGTGTCATCCGCGCCGGGGAGCCTGACGACGGCGGAATGATCATGCGCAGGCTGGCGCGCATTCCGGAAATCACCTGCGCCAGCCCGGACTATCTTGCGCGTCACGGAACCCCTGCGACGGTCGCGGATCTCGGCGGTCATCACATGGTGGGCTTCCTGTCATCGCGCACCGGCACCGCCCTGCCGCTGGAATTTCAGGTCGGCGACCGCCTGCAAGACGTGCTGCTGCCCGCGCAGGTGACCGCCAACGATGCCGACACCGTTCACCATCTGGCCCGGGACGGCTTCGGACTGGTCCAGGCCCCAAGATACCGCTTTCGGCAAGACCTGGCGGCCGGGCGTCTTGTGGAAGTTCTTCCCGAGACCCCACCGCCGCCATTGGCGCTTGCCGCGTTCTATCCCCAGAACCGTCAGCTTTCGCCGCGTGTCAGGGTGTTTCTGGAGTGGGCCACCGGCATCTTCAAGGCTGCGGAGATGTGAAAACTCCGGCACCGGCACTTGCAGGAAAGTGATCAGATCGCACCGCAAAAAAACAAAAGCCGCGGAAAACCGCGGCTTTTGTTTGAAATCTGGAGCGGGCGATGGGATTCGAACCCACGACCCCAACCTTGGCAAGGTTGTGCTCTACCCCTGAGCTACGCCCGCATAGCGACCTTGTCCGCGGCGGCTCCGCCCCGGCTTTGGTGGCGCAGTATATGAACCATGCCGAGACGGATTGCAACACCGAACTTGAAGAAATTTTTTTAGCTGTCTCTCTGTGGACCTCGCACGCCGGATGCGGCGAAAAACCGCTTGTTTCCGCCGCTTTATCTCCGTGATTTGCCCTTGTCGCACGCCTGCAATTCGCGCTATTGAGCCCGGCAGAGGAAATTTTTCGGGAAAAACCATGCCGGCGGCACGCGACGACCTTTTGGCCTTTCTGAGCGAACACGGGATCAAGGTCACGACCGTCGACCACGACCCTGTGTTCACGGTCGCCGAATCCGGCGATCTCCATGACCGGATTCCGGGCGGGCACACCAAGAACCTGTTCCTGAAGGACAAGAAGGGGCGCCTGTTCCTGGTCGTCGCCCTGCATGACGCCGAGATCGACCTGAAGAAGATCCATCAGATCATCGGCGCGCAGGGGCGGGTGTCTTTCGGCAATGCGGATCTGCTGCTGGAGGTGCTCGGGGTCGAGCCCGGTTCGGTAACGCCGTTTTCGCTGATCAACGACCGGGAGGCTCACCGGGTCACGCCGGTCTTCGACTCGGCCATGATGGCGCATGCCAGGCTGAATTATCACCCCCTGAAAAACGACGCCACGACCACGATTTCAGCCGATGATCTGCTCACCTTCACCAGAGCCTGCGGCCACGAGGTTGAGGTTCTGGCCGTAAGTGAACAGGCAAAGGCATCTGCACCGTCGCAGCCGGGCTAAAGGCGGGTTGGACATTTGTAATTCCGGTGCGTTGGCGCCATGTTAGAAAACAACACGACCCGTTGAGGGTTTCAACTTTACAGGCCGCCGAGAGCACCAGGCGGCGGCAAAAATCGAGGCGGGCACATGAGCAACGGCAACTACAGCATCGGCGGCCAGGTCGGTGGCGGCTTCGGCACAAGCATGGGCGGAGGCTATGGCGGCCAGGGGACGGGCGGCCAGGGTGCAGGTGGTCAGGGTGCAGGCGGTCAGGGCGGCGGCGGCCAGGGTGGCGGCGGCTCTCCGGACGCGGCACTGGTTTTTGACGTCACCACACCAACCTTCATGAGCGATGTCATCGAGGCGTCGCGGCAGCAGACGGTTCTCGTCGATTTCTGGGCGCCCTGGTGCGGACCGTGCAAGCAGTTGACACCGATCATCGAGGCGATCGTCAAGGCCGCGGGCGGCGCCGTGAAACTTGCCAAGATGAATATCGAGGATCATCCAGAAGTCGCCGGCCAGATGGGCATTCAATCCATCCCCGCCGTGGTCGCCTTTAAGGATGGTCAGCCGGTCGACGCATTCATGGGCGCCCAGTCCGAGAGCGAGGTCCGGGCCTTCATCGAGAAAGTCGCCGGTCCGGCACCGGTCAGCCAGACGGACGCCCTGCTGGGGCAGGCCGAGGAGCAGCTTTCGGCCGGGGACTTCGGCCAGGCCGCCCAGCTCTATGGCGCCGTCATGCAGATGGAGCCGGACAACGTGACGGCGATCGCCGGCCTTGCCCAGTGTTACCTGGGGGCCGATGAGCCGGAGCGCGCGCGCCAGGCACTGGACCTCGTTCCGGAGGAAAAACGCTCCGAAGAGGCCTATACGGCGGCGAACGCGGCCGTCGACCTGGCCGAGCAGGCTGCCGCGCTCGGCGATCTGGCGGAATTCCAGGACCGGATCGCCAAGGACCCTCTTGACCTGCAGGCCCGGTTCGATCTCGCCCTCGGCCTCAACGGCAAGGGCGACAAGACCGGCGCCGTCGACCAACTCATCGAGATCGTCCGCCGCGACCGCGACTGGAACGAGGACGGTGCCCGCAAGCAGCTGCTTCAGTTCTTCGAGGCCTGGGGCTTCAAGGACCCGGCCAGCGCCTATGGCCGCCGCAAGCTTTCCGCCGTCCTGTTTTCTTGACGATCGGAAGCCGTGACACACATTAAGGGCGAGATGAACGCGGACCGGGTCACGGGCTCCCGAACGAGCCGGTGACGTGATGCGGTCGGTGGCGCGAGAGACCATCGGCCGCGCTCCGCAGCCTTGCCCCATGCATCGCATCGCGCAGCATGACGCCGGCAGGCATGCCGCGATAACGACAACAATGAAGGCGCTGAAATGCAGGCCGGAAATGCCATTTACGAGACCATCGCGGATCTGCCGCCAATCCTGTCCGTGTTCCCGTTGCCGGGGGCCCTTCTTCTTCCCAGAACCCAGTTGCCGCTGAACATTTTCGAGCAGCGCTACATCGACATGGTGGACGCGGCACTTGCCGGCAACCGGCTCATCGGCATGGTTCAACCCCTTTCCGGTCAGGCCGGCAACGACGACACGCCGGAACTGGCCAGTGTCGGCTGCGTCGGCCGGCTGACCAGCTTTCAGGAAACCGGAGACGGCCGCTACCTGATCACGTTGCAGGGCATCACAAGGTTCGGCGTCGGCGCCGAAGTCCGGCGCTTCTCGAATTTTCGACAGGTCGAATGCGACTTCGCGGCCTTCGCCCACGATCTGAAATGCGGCGAGGGTGAACACGACGTCGACCGCAACGGCCTGTTGAAGACCCTGCGGGACTATCTCGACGCCAACGATCTGGAAGCAGACTGGCAGAGTGTGTCGGAAGCCGAGACAGAGGTCCTTGTCAACGCCCTGTGCATGATGTGCCCTTACGGACCTGAGGAAAAGCAGGCCCTTCTGGAGGCGCGCGACCTGAAGACACGGGCCGAAACGCTGATCGCGATTACCGAGATGGATCTCGCCAGATCCCAGAATGACGGCGGCACGACCCTGCAGTGAAACCGCAATTTGGCCCTTGCCGCTTCAACCCGAAAGACCGAGCCGATGCCAGAAACGACGCCTGATCCGACACCCGAATCGACAATTGAGCCGGCCGAACGCCCGGTTGACCGGAAGCTCCTGGAACTTCTCGTCTGTCCCGTGACCAAGACGACGCTGGAATATGACGCGGACGCCAGGGAGCTGATTTCCCGCACCGCGAAGCTCGCCTACCCGATCCGCAACGGCATTCCGATCATGCTGCCGGACGAAGCAAGAGCGCTGGAAGACTAGGTCTTTTTCAGCCCGGGAACAGACCGGACCCCAGGGTCCGGTCTGTTCCAAGGCTTTCGCTCACATGAAGCGGCTCAAACGCCTTGGCTCAGGCGCGCGATGAAACTCTGCAGGAACCAGATGATCAGCAACAGGATCACCGGCGAGATGTCGACACCGCCCAGATCAGGCAGGAACCGGCGAATCGGACGCAGGGCCGGTTCGGTCAGGTTGTAGAGAACCCGCCCGATCGTGTTGATCACCTGATTGCTCGAATTGACGATGTTGAAGGCAAAGAGCCACGAGAAGATCGCGCTTGCGATGATCACGAGGGAATAGAGGTAGAGGGCCATGCCCACCACATCCAGAAACGAACCGACTAAAGCGTTCATGTGCCGTCCTACTACGTAGCTGCGAATTTCCCACTCATGTAGCTTCCCGGCAGCAACCCTGCAAGTCGGCAGCCGTTATAAGCCGAATTTCTTCGCCCACCGCCGTACCTGGGCCCTTCCCGGCCCGGTCCAGATGCTAAAATACAACAGTCCCGGAAAAGCTTGATTTCGTAGGGATTAAGTAAACTGGCTCGTGCTATCTTGCCGCCAATGGATCTCCTTCTGGATGGGTTTGCATGTTGAAGTTAATGACGCGCGCTGCGCTCGCACTTGCCCTGGGCAGCTTGTCCGGCACGGCTCTGGCCCCCGGCTCGGCTCTGGCCCAAAGCGGGGACCTGTCCAGCAAGGACGCCAACCGCCAGTTTGTTGTCGATCTGGGCATCGGCGCCATGGTCAAGCCCCGCTACGAGGCCTCCGACAGCTACCTGGTCTATCCGTTTCCGATCATTTCAATCGGCCGCTTTTACCTGCCCGGCCTGGGTCAGGTCATTGACGGTCGCCGCAAGAGCGGCGTGTTCTTCTATCCTGCCTTCAACTTTGTCGGTGAGCGCAAGGCCAGCGACAGCGCGGACCTGTCCGGCACCAGGACGGTCGACTGGGCGTTGGAACTCGGCCTCGGCGGCGGCTTCCGCACCGAACATTTCCGCGCCTTTGCCGAATTGCGCCAGGGCATCAATGGCCACACCGGCCAGGTCGGCCAGCTTGGCATCGACGGCATCGTCTATCCGGCGGAAAAATGGGAAGTCAGCTTCGGTCCGCGCGCGGACTTCGCGAGCGGCGACTACATGGACACCTATTTCGGCGTGACGGCCTCGGAAGCCGCCAACAGCGGCGGCCGGTTGACCCGCTACAATGCGAGCGGCGGGTTCAAGAGCGTCGGACTGTCCACCCGTGCCAGTTACGACTACAATGACGACATCCGGCTGCACATTCAGGGCGGATACGACCGGCTCATCGGCGATGCCGCCGACAGCCCGATTGCGGAAAACGGCAGCAAGGACCAGTTCAGTGTCGGTCTCGGCGTTTCCTATCGGTTCGCGTTCGACCTGTTCAACTGACCGGACACGTCCGCGGGGTCTTCAGGCGGACCCAGGCCCGGCGCCGGACACGGAAAAGCACCCGCCAGTTTCAAAAGGAGGCCCACGGCCTCCTTTTTTGATGTCGAGGCCAACGAACCAACCCTCCGGCTTTCAGTAGGTACACTCGATCAACTCGATGCCGCGCGGCAACTTGGTGGTCTCGTCGCCGCAGGCGCCCAGAATCCGGCTGGGATCGAGATTGTAGGCGCCGGTCAGATCCGCGCCGACCAGACGGGTCCGACGCAGCAGAGCCCCGTTGAAATCGACCTTTGTCAGGTTGGCACCGGTCAGATCGGAGCTGACCAGACGAACGCCCGACATGTCCGCGCCGGAAAAATCCGCGTTATGCGCCTTGATCCGGTCGAGCTTGGCCTGGCGCAGCCGCGCTCCCTGAAAGTTCGCTCCGCTCAGATCGACCCGCTCCAGATTGGCACTGTCCATCTTGGCGTTCTTGAAGGAGGTCTCCGTGGCCACCGAGCGCATCAGGAAGACATTGCGCAAATCAGCCCTGTCGAAGATCGCGCCGGTGACGATGCTGGCGTTCAGGTCCGCGTCCCGAAGGTCGGCGCTCAGGAAATTGGCTTTTGAAAGGTTGGCTTTTTCCAGGTCGACCGAACGCATGCTTGCATCGGTAAAATCGCTGCCGGAAAAATTCGCGCGCTCCGCTTCCGCCCGGCGGAAATCCGCCCCCTTGAAGTTGGCGTTCGTGAGGATCACTTCCTTCAGGTCGGTTTCACGCAGATTGGCGCGATGGAAATTGGCATCCTCCACCTTGAGAAACCGCAATTCCGCGAGACGCAGGTCACAGTCGGGGCAGCCGCCCTGCTGCTTGATCTCCGCTATCCGCACCGCGTCGCTGCCGGCTTGCGCCGCGCCCGCAGCGACGAGCATCACCATCGCTCCGAAACAGCCCGCCAGCACCCGGATCACACTGTCGCTCATCACTTGTCCTTTTGCCTGTCTTGCCAAGACATAGGTCGCCAAAACGGCAGTTTAAGGACCTGAACCTGACAGAAAACTGAAAAAGCACAAATGAAATGGAAAAAGAAGCGCCCCGGCCCGGGAATGAGGAGGGGGGATGAGGGAGGGAAGAAGCGGGCGGGGTCGCAAGTGCCCGCTTCTTCCATCCACTTCAGTCGCTGACGACGCACTACCTGACAATCAGCGTGCCGATAACACCGCAAAAGCCTTGCCAAACAGTTTTCAGGAGAACCACCGCCATATCTTGGCGCATGGCCGCACGCGCACACAAGATACTGATCGCGTTAAGACTTTCTTGCAGTGTCCTGCATTGCAATTTGCAAAGCCGCTTGCAAACACGGCTAACAAGACCTTAACGGAACCGGACCAACCAGGCCGTGTGCGCGTCTTGTCAGGTGATTTCGTCGCGGATCTGAAGAGTCGACCGGTTGCCGACGTCGTCATAGTGGCGGGCAAGCCAGTCCTTCGCGGTCTGGCGGCCGATATCCCGCAGGTTGGTGAGAAAGGCCCACTCCGCATTCAGTTTCGACGACGCCTGCAAGGGTTTCAGTTCGCCCGCGGAGATCCGGTGCATGTGCACCTTCATGTAGTCGTCGCCCGACAATTTGCCGTCCTCGATCAGGCGGGTCACGAATTCGATCGCGCGCAGTTCACGCAGCAGCGTGGAATTGAAGGTGATTTCATTGACCCGGTTGAGAATTTCCCGCGCGGTCTTGGGCACCTCCCGGCGCTCGATCGGATTGATCTGGATCAGCACCACATCCGGAGTGTCGGTCTCGTAAAACAGCGGGTAGAGCGGCGGATTGCCCATGTACCCGCCGTCCCAATAGGGTTCTCCGTCGATTTCGACCGCCTGGAACAGCTGCGGCAGACAGGCCGACGCCATGACCGCGTCCAGCGAGACCTCTTTCTCCCTGAACACGCGAATCTTGCCCGTGTAGACATTGGTCGCCGCGATGAAAAGCTTCACGCCTGAACAGCGATGCACCAGGTCGAAATCGACGAGCCCATCGAGTATATCCCGCAACGGGTTCACATTGAGCGGATTGAACTCGTAGGGCGACGCGAACCGGGACACGACGTCGAAAAACAGATAGCTCGGCGAATGGTCGAGGCTCCACTGACCCAGAATCATGTCGAGTGGCGTGCGCTGGATCGGACTAAGCTGCGCCTGCCGGCTGACCTCGCGCCAGAAGGCTTCAAGCTGCGCGCGCGCACCGTCTTCACCGCCCGCCTCCATGCCGCTGGCCAGGACAACCGCGTTCATGGCGCCCGCGGACGTGCCGGAAATGGCATCGATGGAAAACCGGCTGTCTTCCAGAAACCAGTCCAGAACGCCCCAGGTGAAGGCGCCGTGTGCGCCTCCGCCCTGAAGAGCAAGATTTATTTTCTTGGGTGCGGTCATGACGGGCCTCCCTGCATTTGATCTTGCGGCGTGTGATCTTCAGGCGGACCCCAGACGCTCAGTGCGCGGTCCAGCCACCGTCGATCGGCAGGATGGATCCGGTGATGGATGCCGCCGTGTCGGAGCACAGGAACACCGCATAACCGGCGACCTGCTCGATGGTAACGAACTGCTTGGTCGGCTGCGCCGCCAGCATGACATCGTTCTTGACCTGCTCCTCGGTCATGCCGCGCGCCTTCATCGTGTCGGGAATCTGGGCTTCCACCAGCGGTGTCCAGACATAGCCCGGACAGATGGCATTGACGGTGATGCCCTGCTGGGCGACTTCCAGCGCAACGGTCTTGGTCAATCCGGCGATGCCGTGTTTCGCGGCGACATAAGCGGACTTGAAGGGAGACGCGACCAGGGCATGAGCGGAAGCGGTGTTGATGATCCGGCCCCAGCCCTTTTTCTTCATGCCCGGCAGAGCCGCGCGGGTGCTGTGGAAAGCGGAGGTGAGATTGATCGCGATGATCGCGTCCCATTTTTCGACCGGAAATTCATCGACCGGAGAGACGAACTGGATGCCCGCGTTGTTCACTAGGATGTCGACCGCCCCGAATTCCTTTTCCGTATCCGCGATCATTCCCGCGATCTCATCCCCATGCAGCATGTTGGCGGGCGAATAGAGGCAACGCACACCGAAGTCGCTTTCGATCGCGGCCCGGGTCGCCTCGATTTCCGAAGCATCACCCAGACCGTTGATCACGACATTGGCGCCCTTCTCGGCAAAGGCGCGGGCACACCCCAGTCCTATGCCGGATGTCGACCCGGTCACGACGGCGGTTTTGTTGGCAAGCATTCACGGTCTCCCAAAAACGGAATTCTTCTCGGCTGCAACAATCGGCCAGTTGTCGCCGCACTGCAACATCGGAATGGCGAAAAGTGATCGGGGCAAGGGCCGGCAGGATCGCCACCAGGTGCCGTTACACTCGGAAAATCGCGGGGTGCGACGGCCGGTCAGCGCCGTTTCATGCGGTGGACACCGTCCAGGGCCTTGCGCGCTTTCGCCCGCGCCTCCGTCCGCCTTGAATCGACCTTGGCAAGGTCTTCACGTCTCAGGCCCAGCCGGTCCGCGTAGCGCTCGCGGACGAGCCCGTAAAAGGTCGCGTGCAGGCTGGCGAACACCCAGACCAGAATCAGCATCGTGCCCATCGGAAAAATCGCGGACCGGACCTGCGGCCAGATTGCACTGGCCGGCAGCAGCCCGTCGCCGACGCCGAGCGCCAGCGCCCACATGCCGACAAGAAACGCGGCAAGCAGGCTCATCACCAGCGCGGCGAAGGCCATTGCCCAGCCGAGGCCGGAGGTCGCGCGCCAGCTTTCCTTCAGCGTCAACGGATCGTCGACGGCCGCCGCCGGCAGCACGACAGAGAATTTCTGAACCACCATCAGGGCAATGAAGGGCGCCAGAACCAGCAGCAGCAGACCGACCCCCGCCGTGAGCGCCGCGATGATCCCGGCAATGATGAAAAGCGGGATCAGCGACACCATGCCGATCAGGCTGAGTACGATCTGATTGACGATCACCCGAACCGTTCGCCCGCCGAAGGCAACCGGAAAGTCACGCGCCCCGATCAGGATCCGGCGCACATAGGCAATGGCGATGGAAAAGCCGACCAGCAGGTTGGCAAGCCCGGCCAGCGCCCTGAGCGCGCCCTCATCGGCAGCGGCGACCGGCTCGGTCATGTAGGATACGGTCTTGAAGCCGCTTTCCGGCATCAGCGAGGTGCCGATGGCGAAATTCAGCGCGAGCAGCAGCAGGATATAAGCCCAGCCGGTCCGCAGCAGCGTACCGATATTGTGCTGCGCCAGTGAAAGCGACCGTTCCAGAACGGTGATGAACATGGCCTGCCCCGGTTTTCAGCTGTCAGTTTTCAGGTGTCGGTTTTCAGGTGCCGGCAGGATACCGATTTTGGGCAGGCATGCCAGCACGGCCTGCAATCGGACTGCGGCTGGCGGAGCGGGACTGTGGCTCGGCGTTTCCGGCGCGCGCAGCTACAGGCCGAAGCCCCGTTCGGGACTGTCACGACGGCGTTTCGCCGGGACGCTCGATGGCAATCCGGTAACCGGCCGTGATCACCGACAGGCCCAGCACGGTCACCAGGATCTGCAGGAGGACATGCAGGATCATGACCTGGATCTGGACAACCATCAGCGGCAACCCCGCCACCGCCAGCGACAACACGTATTCAATCGCCAGACCGGCGAGCGAAAACGGCAATGACAGCAGGATCACCGCCCAGAGCATGCGCCAGCCGAGGCCGGCACCCAACCGGTGCGCTTCCCTGAAATCGATCGGCCGTTCGACGGCCGCCGCCGGCAGAACCAGGTTCAGGCGCATCAGGTGGGGCAGAACCAGAAACAGGACAACCGGGACGATCAGAAGCATGGACAGGGTGTCCGGCAGAAAGACCCCCAGCACCATCAGGAGGAGGAGCACCGGCACCAGCGCGGCCGCGCCGATCAGGATCAGCAGGATCATGGTCCACAGAAAGCGCATCTCCAGCGCGCCGAACCGCGCGAAAATGGCAGAGGCCTGTTCACCCAGCAGCGCGAACCGGTGCCACGCCACCGCGATTGAGGTGGCAGCAAGAATGGCGACCACGAAATTGACCATGACCAGCAGCACGGTGACCGCCGAAGGCTCCTCCGCGTTCCCGGCACTTGCCGCGCCCGTGTCGCCGACACTCCCGAAAATGACCAGGGAAAGAAGCAATTGGACGGCAAACCAGGTGCCGCAGACCTTGAACACCATTTCCATATTCCGGAAGACGAGCGAAACCGAATCCGCCAGCAAACGCTTGAACATATTGTGCCCCCTGAAATTCCCGCAAAGGCCGACCCGGCGGCTGCGCTGCAACTACCTAGCCGCTTGCGGCCATCAGCGCAAACTTCGCCACGCACGGGGTGAAAAACAGCCCGGGCGCCGCAGCGCCATTGCCCTTTTTTGCCGCAGCGCATAATCATGCGCTGGAAATCCGGCCCCGGATCGCACATCTAGGGGGTGGTCTCCCAACGTCCCGAGTTCTTTTGGTGTCCGTCATGATCGATGATTTCGCAAAACCCCTGCCGCGCCGCGCATCCGTCGGTGTCATGGTCGGCAACGTGATGGTCGGCGGCGAAGCACCGGTCGTGGTTCAGTCCATGACCAACACGGACACGGCCGATGCGGACGCAACCGTCGCCCAGGTCGCTGCGCTGGCGCGCGCGGGTTCGGAAATCGTGCGCATCACCGTCGACCGGGCCGAAGCCGCAGCTCAGGTCGCCCGCATCAAGGAACGGCTGGAGCGCATTGGCGTGAACGTGCCGCTGGTCGGCGATTTCCACTATATCGGCCACAAGCTTCTGACCGACTATCCAGACTGCGCGGCAGCCCTCGACAAGTACCGCATCAATCCGGGAAATGTCGGCTTCAAGGCCAAGCGCGACACCCAGTTTTCGCAGATCATCGAAATTGCGATGAAACACGACAAACCGGTCAGGATCGGCGTCAACTGGGGCTCGCTCGACCAGGAACTGCTGACCAGGCTGATGGACGAAAACGCGGCAAGCGCCAAACCGGTTTCCGCGGCCGCCGTCATGCGGGAGGCCATCATCCAGTCCGGACTGCTGTCCGCGGAACGCGCGGAAAAGCTCGGCATGGGCCGGGACAAGATCATCCTGTCGGCCAAGGTCAGCCAGGTGCAGGACCTGATCGCCGTTTATGCCGATCTCGCCCGCCGCTGCGACTACGCGCTGCATCTGGGCCTGACGGAAGCCGGCATGGGCACCAAGGGCATCGTGTCCTCCGCCGCCTCCATGGGGATCCTGCTGCAGCAGGGCATCGGCGACACCATCCGCGTGTCGCTGACCCCGGAGCCGGGCGGCGACCGCACCCGCGAGGTCCAGGTCGCACAGGAACTCCTCCAGGTGATGGGCTTTCGCGCCTTCGTGCCGATTGTCGCGGCCTGCCCGGGCTGCGGCCGCACCACCTCCACCACCTTTCAGGAACTCGCCCAGGACATTCAGAACCACATCCGCGTGTCCATGCCCGCATGGCGCGAACAGTATCCGGGCGTGGAAAACCTGAATGTCGCGGTGATGGGCTGCATCGTCAACGGACCGGGCGAATCCAAACAGGCCGACATCGGCATCTCGCTGCCGGGCACCGGGGAAACCCCGTCGGCACCGGTCTTCGTCGACGGCGAGAAGGTCACGACCCTGCGCGGGCAGGATATCGCCGACGAGTTCAAGCAGATGGTTCTGAACTACATTGAAAATCGCTTCGGCGCGGCCAAACCCTCCTCTTCCGACGCCGCCTGATCCTTCGGAAAGTTACCAAGATGATGCAGCCGCCGGGTGTTCCCGAGCCACAGAAAAAGCCGATCCTCGTGATCACCTCCCAGGTGGTGCGCGGTGGCATCAGCGGCCGCGGCCTGACCTTCGCGCTGGAACGGCTCGGCCACGATGTCTGGTTTCTGCCGACCATCCTGCTGCCCTGGCATCCGGGTCAGGGCAAGGGCACCCGGATCGTTCCCCCGGCCCCTGATTTCCAGGCCATCACCGAAGATCTCGCCGCCTCGCCAAAGCTGGCCGGCATCGGCGCGGTCATGACCGGCTATCTTGGCGAGGCAGGACAGTCGAAGGCCATCGCTGCGCTGGTGGAGGCGGTCAAGGCCGCGAACCCCGGCGCTCCCTATCTCTGTGACCCGGTGATGGGCGACCACCTCGGTGACGACGGCTCCCTCTATGTGCCGGAAGCGACCGCCCAGGCGATCCGCGACGATCTGGTTCCCCTGGCCGACATCGTCACACCCAATGCCTTCGAACTCGGCTGGCTGACCGGCCGCGACGTCGGCAGCGAGACGCAGGCGCTGGCCGCCGCGCGAAGCCTGGGCAACGAACGTGTCCTGGTGACCTCATCCCCGGCGTTGCGCCGCAATGCCATTGCCAATGTTCTGGCCGGCCCGCGCGGTGCCGTTGCCGCCGAACATGCGGCGATTGCCAACCCGCCGCACGGAACAGGGGATCTGATAGCTGGCCTGTTCCTGACCAATCTGATGGCGGGCCTTGGCGACGAGGACGCGCTCAAGCGCGCTTCCGCGTCCGTCTTCGAACTGATCGCGCGCAGCGTCCGCAAGGGCGCGGACGAATTGCTCTTTGCCGAGGAACAGCAATCCGTGGTCAAGGCGATGGCGCTGGTCACGTCGCGCTGGGTGCTGGAATCCACGGCTCGGGCCTGACTATGCCTGACGGAGGGGACATCCTCGTTGCAGGTGTCGACGGCTGCAAGGCCGGCTGGGTCGCGGTGCTGCGCAACCTGAACGATCCGGCCGACCTCACGCTTCATCTTTTCCCGGACGTCGCCGGCCTGCTGGCTTTCGAGCCGCAAATCGACATCATCGCCGTGGACATGCCGATCGGTCTGCCCGAGCACATCGGCCCCACAGGCCGCGGTCCGGAGAAGGCCGCCCGCAAGCATCTTGGAATGCGGCAATCCTCCGTCTTCGCGGTGCCTTCGCGCGCCGCCGTCCACGAAGAAGACTATTTGCAGGCCTGCGCCACCGCGCTGAAGACCTCGGAACCGCCGAAAAAAGTCTCCAAACAGTGCTTTTATCTGTTCCCGAAGATCCGGGAGATCGACGCGCTGATGACACCGGAGCTTGAGGCCCGCGTGTTCGAGGTTCACCCGGAACTCGCCTTCTGGCGCCTCAACGGCGAACGGGAAATGAGCCTGCCCAAGAAGATCAAGAGCCGCGCCAACCCGGAAGGGCTGAACCAGCGCCGCGATCTGCTGGTGGCAAAAGGTCTTTCGAAAACATTCCTGGATCAGCCTCCGCCGCGCGGCTGCGGCCGCGACGATCTGCTCGACGCGGCGGCCAACAGCCTGATCGCGGAACGGATTTTCCGGGGCCAGGCCGAGGCGTTTCCGAACGGATATCAGCGCGACGAGCGCGGTCTCCGGATGGCCATCTGGGCTTGATTGAACAGGAATTCCTCACCCTCCCTTCCCTTTTCGCCAGAAGCTGCTAGAAGGCGCGCCGTTCCCTCGAAGGGAACCACCGGTCGCAGCCTACCCGGTGAAGAGCGTCGCAACGGGCGCTTGCAGCGAAAACAAGGGACCACATCGTTGAAAACACTTGTCATCTGTTCCGGCGGAATGGATTCCGTCACCCTTGCGCACAAGATTGCGCGCGAGCACACGCTCATCGGCCTGATCTCCTTCGACTATGGCCAGCGGCATAAAAAGGAACTGGCCTACGCCAGGGCCTGCGCCGACGAGCTTGGCACCGAACATATCCTGATCGACATGTCCGATATCGGCCGCCGGCTTTCCGGCTCGGCGCTGACCGATGAGCTGGATGTGCCGGACGGGCATTATGCCGAAGACACCATGAAGATCACCGTTGTGCCGAACCGCAACGCGATCATGCTGAGTATTGCCTTCGGCATCGCCAGCGCACGCGGCGCGGACGCGGTGGCAACCGCCGTTCATGGCGGCGACCATTTCATCTATCCCGACTGCCGCCCGGCCTTCACGGAAAGTTTCGAGGCAATGCAGCGCCATGCGCTGGAAGGCCTGGGCGAGATCAGGCTCTTCACGCCCTATGTGCACAGCTCCAAGGCGGCCATCGCGGCGGAAGGTCTGAAACTCGGCATCGACTACCGAAACACCTGGTCCTGCTACAAGGGCGGCGAGGTGCATTGCGGGCGCTGCGGCACCTGCGTGGAACGGCGCGAAGCCTTTCACCTGGCCGGCGGCATCGATCCGACGATCTATGCCGACACTGAATTCTGGAAGGCGGCCTGCCATGTTTAGGATCACAAAGGAATTCCACTTCTCCGCCAGTCACCAGTTGAAGGGGCTCGGCGAGGATCACCCCTGCGCGCGCCTGCATGGCCACAATTACGTGGTCGAGATCGAACTGATGGCGGAGCAGCTTGATGCCACAGGTTTCGTGCGCGATTACCGCGAGCTTTCCGAGTTCAAGCGCTTCATCGATGACACGCTCGACCACCGGCACCTCAACGACGTGCTCGGCGACGACTGCGTCACCGCCGAAACCATGGCGCGGTTCTTCTACAACTGGTGCCGCCAGCGCTGGCCGGAAACCTCCGCCGTCAGGGTGAAGGAAACCCCGAAGACCTGCGCCGAGTTCCGCCCCTTCGCAACTCCAGGAGTGCGTGCGGCATGACAAGCGACCAGATCCGCGTCAACGAGATATTCGGACCGACCATCCAGGGAGAGGGCGCCCTGATCGGTCAGCCGACGGTGTTCGTGCGCACCGGCGGCTGCGATTACCGCTGCAGCTGGTGCGACACGCCCCATGCCGTCGACAGCGCCTACCGGGATGAATGGTGCCCGATGACGCCGGCGGCGATCCTGATGCAGGTGGAACTCCTCTCCGGCGGCCATCCGCTGACGGTTTCCCTGTCCGGCGGCAACCCGGCCATTCAGCCGCTTGGGCCCCTGATCGAACTCGGCCGCAAGGAAGGCTATCGCTTCGCGCTGGAAACCCAGGGCAGCATCGCCAGGGACTGGTTCGCCTGGCTCGACTTCCTGACCCTCAGCCCCAAGCCGCCCTCAAGCGGCATGGTGACCGACTGGCAGAAGCTTGCCGAATGCGTCGAAGCAGCCGGGCCGGACACGCAAACGGTCCTGAAGGTCGTCATCTTCGATGAAGCCGATTATGTCTTCGCCCGCGACGTTGCCGGCCGGTATCCGGACCTGGGCCTCTACCTGCAGCCGGGCAACCACACGCCGCCCGCGGCCGAAGAACATGTCAGCGCCATCGACATGGCCGGCATCATGGACCGCATGCGCTGGCTGGTCGGCAAGGTTACTGCCGATCAGTGGTATACGGCAACCGTCCTGCCTCAGCTTCACACGCTGATCTGGGGCAACTTGCGGGGGGTCTGAAGGGCTTTCCACGCATGAGCATCGTGCCGCAATTTTCTCCTCATCCCGGGGAAGCGTAATCGCGCTGTCTCGAAGGATGAGGTCGTGACAAAAGAGAAATCCATGTCAGACAAAACCATCTATGAAAACCTGACCCAGCTTGGCACCGCCACCGCACTGCCCGACGGTCCGGACACGGCGGTGCTGGAAAAGGTGCCGAACCCGCAGGCCGGCACGCTTTACATGGTCCGTTTCGCCGCTCCGGAATTCACCTCGCTCTGCCCGATCACCGGCGCGCCGGATTTCGCCCATCTGGTGATCGACTATGTGCCGAAGGACTATCTGGTGGAGAGCAAGTCGCTGAAGCTGTTTTTGGGGTCTTTTCGCAATCATGGTGCCTTCCACGAGGACTGCACGGTCTCCATCGCAAGGCGTCTTGTGGACCTGCTTGAGCCCGAGTGGCTGAGGATCGGCGGCTATTGGTACCCGCGTGGCGGCATCCCGATAGACGTCTTCTATCAGACCGGCCCGGCCCCGGAAGGCGTCTGGATCCCCGAGCAGGGCGTCGCGCCGTATCGCGGCAGGGGGTGAGGGGCGGGACGGCAAAGCCGGCAAAAAGCGGACGATTTCGCTTTTTGAAAGTCGACCGCCCGGAACCATGGCGAAGGGCCGCAAGGAGACACAAGACACCCCTCCTCCCTACGGCCGCCCCCGACTTGATCGGGGACCCGGGTCACGGTGCTGCGGGTACGGTCCGCCGCCAACGCGCAGAGCCGTGCCGCCAGGGACATTCCCAAAGCCCTCCTGCTCTGGAAACGAATGGATCCCCGATCAAGTCGGGGAAGACCACTTCTTGAGAGACTCTCCCCTCACTCCGGTGCCGGCAGTGTCAGCCCGGGGGCCTTTTCGATGACCTGCGTGGTCGTCATTTCGAAACTCGGCGCCGTGGTGTCGTAGACCGCCTTGACGATGAAGCCATCCCCGCGCCGGACCCAGTAGGTGTAGCGGTTCTCCGTGACCATGCCCTGGCTGACGGTGATATCGGCCGCCACCACGTCCACGGTCTCGCCGCCCAGGTCCTCCTCGCCGCAAGCGGCGCTGCGAATGGTTTCGGCATTGGTCAGCTTGTCGGCACGCGCCTTGTCCGCATTCTGGCCGGTTTCCATCTCGCGCACCTTCTGCCAGGTCTTGCCCTCGTCCCCGGATTGATAAAGCACGTTGTTATAGCCGAGCACCCAGGGACCGGCCGGGGAAGTCGGCACGGTCATGTAGTGATCCTGGCTGACATGGAGGAATTCGTTGGTCGAGGGCGGCGCCCCCTTGAAGGCGGTCGTGGCAATCGTTTTGGTCGGCATGCCCTGGTCGAGCTGCAGGTAAAGTTCGGTGAACTTGTCCTGGCACGGATCCGCCAATGCGGCCTGGCCGGTTACGCCCAGAAAGAGCGTAGCTGCTAATATCTGTCTCATGAATCCTCCCGAACAAATGCACACTGAAAATCGCCGATCAGCATGGAACATCGTTTTCAGGGCGCTGACAATCCTTGCCCCGACTTCCGGACAGGACAGACGTCTTGACTTGTCAGCAAAACGGGCCTCGAAGGGTCACCAGCTTGATGACCAACTCTCGGATGGTCATTCCGGACAAGTGCAGCGACGCTGCGCGCTGATCCGGAACCCAGAACGTCAGCGCGAGCGAAGGCGAGCACCAGAGCAAGTCAAGCATTTGAAATTATTATTAAAGACGCACCTACGGCGCGAAGGACGCGCTGGTTTCCGGCTCTGGCCATGCAGCTGCGCTGCAGACCGGCCGGAATGACTCAGGTGAGTTTGTCAGCGGTCTGACGGGCCCCGAAGGGCCCGCTGTAATCTTCAGCTGTCTGATCCTCTGACCGATCAGCTCGTCACCAGGTTCCTGAGCACGTAGTGCAGAATGCCGCCGGCCTTGATGTATTCCAGCTCGTCCAGCGTATCGACACGGCAAAGGCACTCGATGGTCTTGGTTGTGCCGTCCTCGTAGGTGACTTCGACATCCATCATCTGGCGCGGCTTGATGTCGGCGATGCCCAGGATGGTCACCCGTTCCTTGCCGGTGATCCCGTGCGACTGCCAGCTCTCGCCGTCCTTGAATGTCAGCGGGATGACGCCCATGCCGACCAGGTTGGAACGGTGGATGCGTTCGAAGGACTGGGCAATGACAGCGCGCACACCGAGGAGATTGGTGCCCTTGGCGGCCCAGTCGCGGGAAGACCCGGTGCCGTATTCCTTGCCGGCGAAGACCACCAGCGGAACACCGGCTTCCTTGTATTCCATGCAGGCGTCGTAGATCCACTTCTGCTCGCCGTCCTTCATGGTGACGCCGCCCTCGACACCCGGAACCATCTGGTTCTTGATGCGGATGTTGGCGAAGGTGCCACGCATCATGACCTGGTGGTTGCCGCGGCGCGCGCCATAGGAGTTGAAGTCCTTCTGGGCGACCTGGTGTTCCGCCAGATAGGTGCCGGCGGGGCTGTCGGCCTTGATGTTGCCGGCCGGAGAAATGTGATCGGTGGTGATACTGTCCAGGAACAGGCCCATGACGGCGGCATTGTTGATGTCCTGAAGCGGCTTGGGCTCCATGGTCATGCCTTCGAAGTAAGGCGGGTTCTGGACATAGGTCGAGGCAGCCGGCCAGCCATAGGTCATGCCGCCTTCCACCTTGATTGCCTGCCAGTGCTCGTCGCCCTTGAAGACGTCGCCGTAACGCTCGCGGAACATCTCCTCGTTGATAGAGGACCGGATCAGGTCGGTGATCTCGGCCGTGGTCGGCCACAGGTCCTTCAGATAGACCGGATTGCCGTCCTGGTCGTTACCGAGGGAATCCTCGGTGATATTGACGTTCAGGTTGCCCGCGATCGCATAGGCGACGACCAGCGGCGGCGAGGCCAGGTAGTTGGCGCGCACATCCGGGTTCACCCGGCCCTCGAAGTTGCGGTTGCCGGACAGCACCGAGCAGGCGATCAGGTCGTTGTCGTTGATCGCCGCGGAAATCGCCGGATCCAGCGGACCGGAATTGCCGATGCAGGTGGTGCAGCCGTAACCCGCCAGCGTGAAGCCCAGCGCGTCCAGATCGTCCTGAACGCCCGCCTTTTTCAGATAGTCGGTCACCACCTGGGACCCCGGCGCCAGCGAGGTTTTCACCCATGGCTTGACCTTGAGACCCTTTTTCAGGGCGTTGCGGGCAACCAGGCCCGCGCCGATCAGCACAGACGGGTTGGACGTGTTGGTGCAGGAGGTGATCGCTGCGATGACCACATCGCCATTGCCCAGATCATAGTCCTTGCCATCGACGGCAACTCGCTTGGACAGCGCGTCCGCCTTCTTGAACTCCTCCGCCATGGTCGTGGCGAAGCCGGCCGCGGCGTCGGCAAGGTTGATGCGGTCCTGCGGGCGTTTCGGGCCGGAGATGGCCGGAACGACGGTGGAGATGTCGAGTTCCAGCGTGTCGGTGAACACCGGCTCCTCGCCGCCTGCACGGAACATGCCCTGTGCCCTGGAATATTCTTCCACGAGCGCAACGCGGTCCTCGTCGCGGCCGGTGGCATGCAGGTATTTCAGCGTGTCGGCATCGACCGGGAAGAAGCCGCAGGTGGCGCCGTATTCCGGCGCCATGTTCGCAATGGTCGCCGTGTCTTCCAGGCTGAGGTTGTCAAGGCCGGGACCATAGAATTCGACGAACTTGCCGACAACGCCCTTCTGGCGCAGCATCTCCACGACGCGCAGCACCAGGTCGGTCGCGGTGATGCCCTCGTTCAGCTTGCCGGTCAGCTTGAAGCCGATGACTTCCGGGATCAGCATGGAGATCGGCTGGCCGAGCATGGCGGCTTCCGCCTCGATGCCGCCGACGCCCCAGCCCAGCACCGCCAAGGCGTTGACCATGGTCGTGTGGCTGTCCGTGCCGACCAGCGTGTCCGGATAGGCGACGGTTTCGCCGTCCTCTTCCTTCGTCCAGACGGTCTGGGCGAGATATTCCAGGTTCACCTGGTGGCAGATACCGGTTCCCGGTGGAACGGCGCGGAAATTGTTGAAGGCGGACTGGCCCCAGCGCAGGAACTCGTAGCGTTCCTTGTTGCGCACGTATTCCAGTTCCACGTTTTTGCGGAAGGCGTCCTGGGTACCGAAATAGTCGATCATCACCGAGTGGTCGATGACGAGATCGACCGGCACCAGCGGATTGACCTTCTCCGGATCGCCGCCAAGCTTGACGGCGGCGTCGCGCATGGCGGCCAGATCGACAACCGCCGGGACACCGGTGAAATCCTGCATCAGCACACGGGCGGGGCGATAGGAGATCTCGTGAGAGGATTTGCGGGTCTTCAGCCATTCCGCGCAGGCGACGATGTCTTCCCGGGTGACCGTGCGTCCGTCTTCGAAGCGCAGCAGGTTCTCCAGAACGACCTTCAGCGAGAACGGCAGTCTGGACACGCCTTCCAGACCGTTCTTTTCGGCTTCCGGTATAGAGAAGTAGGTATAGGTCTTGCCGCCGGCGGTCAGCGTTTTCTTGCACTTGAAGCTATCGAGGGACTGGGTCACAACGCGCGATCTCCTAATGTGTCCGCAGGTCCGGGCCGCGTCCGATCCGGTGCCTGGCGTAATCTCTCATAACTCCGGACGCTCTTTGGAAACGCAGTGTCATCCGAAGCAGTTCCGCGGGGATACGATAGAGAGCCTCTCCCTCAGTCGCCGCCGCAAGTCGATGCGCCGCCCCTATAGCAATCTTTGCCCCCCTTCACCAGACATCACCTTGCCGCACCTCGTCCTTGAACCGGTTGGCCTACGGTGGTTTGAAAGGGGCCGTCAGGCTGTCGAGGCGACTGCGACCGCTGATGCCGCAATCGGATCAGGTCCTGCATTCAAAGCTCAGAAAATTATTGCATACCATTGTATACTCAATTAAGACCACGCTCAACCAGCTTGACAACCGGCTCGTCGGACCGACAGTGGCCGGCAGCCGGGCTTCAGCCGTTTCTGGTGGTTCGAGTTTGGCAGGCGGGACCCGGTTTCGACCGGTCTCCGGTTCAAAAGTCAAATTCAGGAATGCCACCAGTCATAAATAAATAACGAGTGGTTTTGGAGATTCAAACATTTGCAATCGGTGTCGCGTACAAAGATGCAAATGCTTGACTCAAACCATCAGGACGCCGGGATCACCATGAGCTTGTACACAGACTACCTGAATGAGATCGACACGCGCAAAGGCCAGGGCCTGCATCCCAAGCCCATCGAAGACGGCGCACTCGTCAAGGAGATCGTCAACCAGATCAAGGATCCGGGGCACGAACACAGGCAAGAATCCCTCAAGTTCTTCATCTACAATACCTTGCCCGGCACGACGAGCGCGGCCGGTGAAAAGGCGAAGTTCCTGAAAGAAATCATTCTCGGCACGTCGGTCGTTGGGGAAATCTCGAAATCCTTCGCCTTCGAGCTCCTGTCACACATGAAAGGCGGTCCCTCGGTCGAGGTTCTGCTCGATCTGGCCCTCGGCGACGACCAGTCCGTCGCCAGGGACGCAGCCGAAGTCCTCAAGACCCAGGTCTTCCTCTATGAGGCGGACACCGACCGGCTGAAGCTTGCCTTGGAGGCAGGCAACGAGATCGCCAGGGACATTCTCGAAAGCTACGCACAGGCGGAGTTCTTCACCAAACTTCCCGAACTCGACGAGGAAATCAAGGTCGTCACCTATATCGCCGGCGAAGGTGATATCTCCACCGACCTGCTGTCTCCCGGAAACCAGGCCCATTCGCGCTCCGACAGGGAGTTGCATGGCAAGTGCATGATTACCGAGGCGGCGCAAAAGGAAATCGAGGCGCTGAAACTGCAGCATCAGGACAAGCGCGTCATGCTGATCGCCGAGAAAGGCACCATGGGCGTGGGCTCCTCCCGGATGTCCGGTGTCAACAACGTCGCGCTGTGGACAGGCAAGCAGGCCAGCCCCTATGTGCCCTTTGTCAACTTTGCCCCGGTAGTTGCCGGCACGAATGGCATTTCCCCCATATTCCTGACGACCGTCGGCGTGACCGGCGGCATCGGCATCGACCTGAAGAACTGGGTCAAGAAACTGGGCGACGACGGCAAGCCGATCCTGAACAACGACGGCAACCCCGTTCTCGAGCAGAAATACTCTGTCGAGACAGGCACGGTCCTCACGATCAATACGAAGACCCGGAAGCTCTACAACGAAGCCGGCGATGAAGAGCTTGTCGATATCTCGTCGTCGCTGAACCCCCAAAAGGTCGAATTCATGAAGGCCGGGGGCTCCTATGCCATTGTCTTCGGCAAGAAGCTGCAGAGCTTCGCGGCCGAAACCCTCGGCATCGATTTGCCGCCGGTGTTCGCGCCGTCCAAGGAAGTGTCTCACGAAGGCCAGGGTCTGACCGCCGTCGAGAAGATCTTCAACGCGAATGCCGTCGGCGTGAGCAAGGGCACCGTCCTCCACGCGGGTTCGGATGTCCGGGTCAAGGTGAACATTGTCGGCTCCCAGGACACCACCGGTCTGATGACCTCGCAGGAACTGGAATCCATGGCCGCGACGGTGATTTCCCCCACCGTCGACGGCGCGTATCAGTCCGGCTGCCACACAGCCTCCGTCTGGGATCTGAAGGCGCAGGCCAACATCCCCAAGCTCATGAAATTCATGAACCGGTTCGGTCTGATCACGGCAAGAGATCCGAAGGATGTCTACCATCCGATGACGGATGTGATCCACAAGGTCCTGAACGACATCACGGTCGATGACTGGGCCATCATCATCGGCGGCGATTCTCACACCCGCATGTCCAAGGGTGTGGCTTTCGGAGCGGATTCCGGCACCGTTGCCCTGGCTCTGGCGACCGGGGAGGCCACGATGCCGATCCCGGAATCGGTGAAAGTGACCTTCAAGGGCTCCATGAAGGACTACATGGATTTCCGTGACGTGGTCCATGCGACCCAGTCCCAGATGCTCAAGCAGTTCGGCGACAACGTCTTCCAGGGGCGCATCATCGAGGTCCATATCGGCACCCTGCTCGCCGACCAGGCGTTCACCTTCACGGACTGGACGGCCGAAATGAAGGCCAAGGCATCCATCTGCATTTCCAACGACGACACCCTGATCGGCTCGCTCGAAATCGCCAAGAGCCGCATTCAGATCATGATCGACAAGGGAATGGACAACGACACCAAGGTTCTCCAGGGACTGATCGACATTGCCGACAAGCGGATCGGAGAAATCCGGTCCGGCGAAAAGCCGGCACTGACGCCGGACGACAACGCCAGCTACTTCGCCGAGGTTGTCGTGGATCTCGACCAGATCGACGAACCCATGATCGCCGATCCGGATGTGAACAACGCGGATATCTCCAAGAGATACACCCACGACACGATCCGGCCGGTATCCTACTACCGGGGCGAAAAGAAGGTTGACCTCGGATTTGTCGGGTCCTGCATGGTTCACAAGGGCGACATGAAGATCGTCGCCCAGATGCTGAAAAATCTCGAGAAGACCAACAGCAAGGTCGAGTTCAAGGCGCCGCTGGTGGTCGCAGCCCCGACCTACAACATCATCGACGAACTCAAGGAAGAAGGCGACTGGAGTATTCTCCAGAAGTATTCCGGGTTCGAGTTCGACGACACCGCACCGAAGAACACCGCCCGTACCGACTACGAAAACATCCTCTACCTCGAGCGCCCCGGCTGCAATCTGTGCATGGGCAACCAGGAAAAAGCCGCGAAGGGTGACACGGTTCTGGCGACGTCCACACGTCTGTTCAAGGGCCGCGTCGTTGAGGACTCCGCAGAGAAAAAGGGCGAATCCCTGCTCGCCTCGACGCCCGTCGTGGTGCTTTCCGCAGTCCTTGGCAGAACACCGAGCATCGAAGAGTACAAGGCTGCCGTGGAAGGGATCGATCTGACCAAGTTCGCTCCGCCGCTGCAAAAACCGGCCGCCGCCAGATCGGTTCATTTCTAGGAGAACGGACCCCTGCCAGCCGCCGCTCCCGGCCAGCCGTCAAAATCAGGCGGACGGCCCGGGGTGGCGGCTGTCTGTTGCGCCGGTTCGGACAAGCACGCTGGAGCGTGTCGTATCAAATGGTTCCATATTGATGCGACACACTCTAGAAAACTCTCATGCGCCGTTTTCTGGTAGGTCTCGCCCCGCTGATCCTGATTGCTTCCCTGGTTCCGGCCAGGGCGCAGGAAGCCGTGCGCACGCCAATTGAGATCGGTGCCTCGGGAGACGCCTATCTGAAGGCACTGCGGTTCCGCCGCATCGACACCGATGTGACCTATTTCGATCCGGCCGGCCCCGCGCCGGATCTGAAAACCCGGCAGCAGCCCGGCGCAGGCACCGGACAAACTTCGGACGATGGGTCCTTGAGTGTTCGCGAAGAAGCATCGGACACCGCCCGCTGGATCGTCGGCCTGGTCACCGCCGCGATCCTCGCGGCAATCGCCTATGGGGTGTATCGCTTCGGCGGCGGCATGACCGTTTCGCTCGGGCGGGAGGCGCGCAACGTGGTCAGGGATCGGCCGGGCCGCCGGACCGAGGCACCGGACTGGGCAGAGAAAACCGGCACGCTCGAGGACATCCTGCACATGAAGGACCGGCGGCAGGCGCTGGTGCTGCTGATGCGCAAGGTGCTGGCGGCGACCGTGGCCGCAAACGGCATCCTGATGCAACGCAGCTGGACCGCCCGCGACGCCCTGCGCCATCTGCCCCCGGGCCAGCGGTATCTGGACCAACTGCGCGACCTGGTCCTGGCAAGCGAACGCGTGCACTTCGGCGGACGCGACGTGACGGAACAGGAGTTCCGGGCCCATGTCGACCAGTGCCGGCCCCTTCTGGGGACGGGACCCGCATGAGCGAGACCGCAACCGGCCCCGACGCGCGCGGACCGCGCCTGGAAATGATCATCATCGGCCTGATCTGCCTGGTCGTGCTGTCAGCCGGCTGGTACGTGCTGTCTCAGCAGCAGCAATCCCTGCGCCGCTCCCCGGCCGGTTTTGACGGCCTGCAGGTGTGGCTGGCCGCCAATGGTGTCAGCGCCCAGAATTTCACCGGCGGCTGGCTGATGGACCAGACGGCGGTCGGCCTTCTGCTGATCCCGCTCCACGACACCAGGCTCGACGTGGCGCGGCCCCGGCCGGTGACGACGGAGGAACTGCTGCGGCAGCAGGACGAATACGACCTCCTCACCCCGGTCATTACGTCCAAGGCCCGAAGAGTGCCCGCCCTTGTGGTCCTGCCGAAATGGCGCAGCGGCATGCGCCTGACCGGCCTTGCCCATCCTGTCCTCAATGTCGAGACCGAACGGCTGGAAGACATTCTGGAAAAGCTGACCGGCGGCACCGACATCGCGGCTGTTTCCGCCGACAGCCCGTTCACCGATTTCAGCTACCGGTCGCCCGAAGGCGAAGATCTCACGGCCCGGATTTACGCCGCGCAGATGTTCACGAATGCCGATTGCAGGCCGGTCATCGGGCAAGGGGCGGCCATGCTTCTGGCCGATTGTCCCCTGGCCACCGATGCCGGCCCGGACAACCAGGCAGGCAGCCGGACGGAAAACCGCATTCTGGTGCTCGCCGATCCGGATCTCCTGAACAATCACGGTCTGCGTCTGGGCGACAATGCGCAGATTGCGCTTGATGTCCTGGGCTCAAGGGCGGGAGACCGCAACATCGTCATCGACTACAGCCGTGACATCTGGCTGCGGGATCCCGTCAGCGAGCCGGCGCGCGAACGGACCTGGGACGATCTCGCCCGCTTTTTCGGCCCGCCATTCGTGACACTATGGGCCGGCGCCGCTCTGGTTCTGGCACTGTTTCTGTGGCGCGCCGCCTTGCGCAACGGACCCGTCCGGCCCGAAGGGTCCGGCCCGGGCGCCGGCAAGATGCTCGCCGTCAGCGCCCGCGCCCGGCTCATGCGGCTGTCCGGCCAGGACGGCGCCCTGATCCGTGAATATGCCACGGCGCGCCTGGCCGCCACGGCCGCAAGCCTGTTCGGACCGGCTTACGCGCGCCACTATTCCGGCGAGGAAGCCTTTCTCGCCTATGCCGCCCGGCGGCATCCGGAAGAGACCCTCCGGCTGCGGGCCGTTCTGGCTGCCATCCGCGCGCTTCCCGCCCGGCTTCCGGCAGCCGAGGCCATTCACCAGATCGACCAATTGGAACAGGTTTTGGAGCAAATAAGCCATGACGCTTGACGCCCTGCGCGCACGCACGGACGCACTGAGGGCCGAAATCGGCCGGACGGTGCTTGGCCAGGAGGAGGTCGTCGATCTCATGCTGGTCGCCCTCTTCGCCCGTGGCCACGTGTTGCTGGAAGGCCCGCCGGGCACCGCCAAGACGCTGTTGGCGCGCAGTTTCGCGGCCGCGCTGGCACTCGACTTCGGCCGCATCCAGTTCACACCGGACCTGATGCCGGGAGACGTGCTCGGCACCTCGATCTTCGATTTCCGGACCAATGCCTTCGTTCTGACCAAGGGGCCCGTCTTCTCGCAGGTCCTTCTTGCCGACGAGATCAACCGTGCGCCCCCCAAGACCCAGGCCGCACTGCTGCAGGCCATGAGCGAGCGCAAGGTCAGCATCGACGGCGCCGATCATTCGCTTGGCAGCGATTTCCTCGTGATCGCAACCCAGAACCCGATCGAGCAACAGGGCACCTATCCCTTGCCCGAGGCCCAGCTTGACCGGTTCCTGTTCAAGCTGGTGATCGATTTTCCGCCCGAAGACATTGAGATGGCAATCCTCAGGCAGCATGCCGCGGAGCCGCTGGAAGCCGGGCTGGAAACGGAAAGCCTTTCCAAGGTGCTGGATGCCGCGGCCCTGGCGGACACCCGGGGCATCATCGACGACATCATCCTCAAGGACGACATTCTCGCCTATATCCTGCGGCTGATCCGGGCGACCCGGGAAAGCTCCGAAATCGCCTTTGGCGCCTCGACCCGCGCCGCCGACGCGCTGGCGGGCGCCGCGCGGGCAACCGCGGCGCTCAACGGCCGTGATTATGCCATCCCCGACGACGTCAAGCGGCTGTTCGTCCCCGCCCTGCGCCACCGCATCGTTCTCGGCCCGGCGGCGGAGATAGAGGGCCGCAGTCCGGAACAGGTTCTGGAAAACATTCTCAATCAGATCGAGGCGCCCCGCTGATCCGGCCATCCAAACGACTGCTCGTACTCGGGCCGGCCGCACTGGCCCTGTCGCTGGTCGCGGTCGTGGCCGGCGATGCGCTGCGCCAGCTCGGCTGGCTGCCGTGGATTGTCCTCGCGCTCCTTCTGGCCGTTGACCTTGTCCTATCCTTCCGGCGCCCCAATGCTCTGGATTTCGACGCCCCGGCGGAAATTTTCGTGGGCGAAACCGGCACCCTGCGCCTTGAGATCGAAGCAGCACCCCCTGGCCTCGGCGCCAGACTGGAGTGGCCGGAAGGACTGGACAACGGACCAGACAACGCGCCAGAAAACGGGCCAGGCAACGGGTCGGCGGGAGATGCGCCCATCGCCTTCGTGCCGGGTCCCGCCGGCACCGCCATTGCCACGGTCTCCTGCCGGGCCGTGCGCCGGGGCCTCTGGCGTTTCGAACACCTCTGGCTGTGCTGGCCCTCCCGGCTCGGGCTGCTGGAATTCGTGCCGCGTCTCGCTCTGGGCGCGGAAATCCGGGTCGTTCCGAATATCCGCCTGGTCCAGTCCGGGCAGATCACCACCACCGTGACGTCAACGCTCTATGGTGTGAAGGAAAACCGTGCCATCGGCGAGGGTTCGGAGTTCCAGCAACTGCGTGACTTCGTTGCGGGCATGGACATCAAGACAATCGACTGGAAACGGTCCGCCCGCAGACGCGCGCTGGTCGCCAAGGAACTGCGCGCGGAACGCAACCACCATGTGATCATCGCGCTCGACAACGGCTATCTGATGCGCGAGGAGATCGCCGGGCTGCCCAAGATCGACCATGCGGTCACCGCGGCACTTGCCACCGCATGGGCGGCATCGATCGGCGGCGATCTGGTCGGGCATTACTCCTATGACGTGCGCCCGCGCACCTTTTCCGCACCCGCGCCCGGCCGCACCGCCTTTTCCCGCCTGCGCAGCTGGACCGCGGAACTCTCCTATGTCAGCCGCGAGACCAACCACACGCTCGCGCTGACCGAACTGAACGCGCGCACGCCCAAACGTAGCCTGATCATCATCTTCACGGATTTTGTCGACACCACCTCCGCCGAACTCCTGATCGAGAACATCGGAATTTTGTCGAAGCGCCATCTCGTGATCTTCGTCGCCATCCGCGATCCGGACCTTGAAACGCTTGTCGAGGCTGCACCGGACGATCTTGACGGCGCGGCCGCGCTGGTCGCCGCCAACCAGTCGATCAACGAGCGCCGGCTCGTGTTCGAGCGGCTCGGCCGGATGGGCGTCACGATCGTCGACGCCAGGCCGAACGCGATCACGGCGCGCCTCATCTCGACCTATCTCGAGATCAAGGCACGGGAGCTGATCTGATGAACGGTGACGACCTCATCCGCTCGGCACGGTTTCGCAAGGAGCGCGAGGCGGACTGGCGGCGGCTGGAACATCTCGTCACGGCCGCGGAGACCAGAGGCCTGCAACACATGACTTTCGCGGAAACGCGGGATCTGGCGTCCCTCTACCGGCAGGCCACCACCTCGCTCGCCATCGCACGGGAAATCTCTCTCGACAAGGCGCTTCTGGGTTACCTGGAAGCCCTTACGGCCCGCGCCTACCTGTGTGTCTATGCCCCGCAGCAAAGGCTTGGCGGTGTCATCGCACGGTTCTTCACCAGGAGCGCGCCGCAGGCAATGCGCCGGAGCTGGCTCTACATCCTCCTGGGCTTCCTGTGCATGGGACTTGGAGCGTTGGCCGGATACCTGCTCTACTTCGAGAACAACGACTGGTTCTACGTTTTCATGCCCTCGGAAATGGCGGGGGGACGGGGCCCCGACGCGACCACCGATTCCCTGCGTTCGATTCTCTACGGTCACGAGACCGGAACGAGCGGTCTCGGGGCTTTCGCGACCTTTCTGTTTTCGCACAACACGAGGATCGCGATATTCGTGTTCGGCCTGGGTGTGTTCGCATGCGCGCCAGCTGCCCTTCTGACCTTCTACAACGGGCTCAGCCTTGGCGCTTTTGTCGCCCTGCACGTGGACCGGGGCCTTGGCCCGGACCTCGCCGGCTGGCTGTCCGTTCACGGCGTCACCGAGCTGTCGGCCATCTGCATCGCCTGTGGCGGCGGACTGCAACTCGGCACGGCATTGCTGTTTCCGGGCAACCGGACACGGGCGGATGCCTTGCGATACGCGGGCCGGGATGCCGTCAAGCTGGCGCTGGTCGCCGCGCTCATGCTTCTGGTCGCCGCGATCCTGGAGGGCTTCCCCCGCCAGCTCGTCGAGGAGACCGATGCGCGGCTCGCGATCGGCTGGGGGATCGGCGTGCTGTGGCTCTTGTGGTTTGTGCTGGCCGGACGGGAGCGCTCCTGATGCTGCGCCGCTGGAAGGAACGCCGCCGGGCCTTGCCGTCCCCGAACATTCTGATGCCGCCGGAAGGCGTTGCCCTGACCCTGCCCGTCGCGGGTCTGGGCGTGCGCTTCACCGCCCAGATCACCGACATCGTCATCACCACCGTCGCCGCGGTCTGCCTGCTGATCCTGCTCCTGGTTCTGGACATCTCGGATCCGCAGACCATGTTCGCCGTCGGCGCCCTGCTGTTCTTCCTGATCCGCGTGCCCTATTACATCTGCGCCGAGCTCGCCTGGAACGGCCAGACGCTCGGCAAGCGGCTGATGAAGATCAAGGTTGTTTCCCACGATGGTGGCCCGCTCACCGCGCACGCCCTGGTGCTGCGCAACCTGATGAAGGAAGCGGAAATCTTCCTGCCCGCGACCCTTCTGCTGACACTGGATGCGGCCACGCCACTGGAATCGGTCGCTGCACTGGCCTGGGTGTCGATAGCGTTGTGCGTTCCGCTGTTCAATCGGCACCGCCGCCGGTTGGGCGACATGATGGCAGGCACCCATGTGATTCACCTGCCCGTGCCGGTGCTCTTGAAGGATCTTGCCAGCGATGCACCGCTGCCGGCGGCCGGCAGGAAAAAGTTCGTTTTCCTGGCCCACCAGCTCGACCATTACGGCGCCTTCGAACTGCAGACACTTGAAACGCTGCTACGCAACCAGAGTGCACGGCCGGCATCCGGAGCCGCCGATGGAAAATCGGCGACCGTCGCCGTCATCGTCGAGAAGATCCGCAGGAAAATCGGCTACGCCGACCCGGTACCACCGCAGGACCGGCTGCGTTTCCTCAACGCCTTCTACAACGCCCAGCGCCAGCATCTCGAACAACGGCAACTGTTCGGCGACCGGCGCGAAAACAAGCATTATGCCCAGGACAAGGAGGAGAGCCCCGATCCCGCGGACCCGTGACCGGAGCAGAGGCCGCACGCAGGAAAAATCCTGCGCTTGAGGCTGTTGCCGGTTGGACATATGGTGAGAACACAAAAAATTCCGCCTCTGCGGACACTTGAAATTTGGAATTCAAATTCGCTTTTTGACTTTATTTTGAATGACATGGAGCATATCCAATGACAGACGCAACCACCCAACAACCCAAAGCCGCGCTCGGCGTCGGCTCGATCATCAGCGAAAGCTTTTCGATCCTCTTCGGAAATTTCATCAAGGTCGTCATCATCGGTTTTGTACCGACCCTGATCGGCTTGCTGATCTCCGGCGTCCTGTCCGGATTCGGCGTCGCCCTAGGGGTGGAAACACAGACATTCGACAGCCCGGGCGAGGGGATCGCCATGGTTGTGTCTTTCATAATCAACATGGTGGTCTATTCCGTCACCACCGCCCTTCTGGTTCAGCTCGCCTATGATGCGAAACTGGCGCGGCCAGTTCAGATCGGCCGATATGTCGGCCCGGCCTTGAGCGCCGTCGTCCCGCTCGCGGTCATTTCGATCGTCGTGACCATCCTGGTCGGTATCGGCATGATGCTGCTGATCGTTCCGGGCCTGTGGATCTATGCGGTGTTTTCGGTCATCGCTCCTGCAATCGTCATCGAGCGGGCGGGATTCGGTGGCATGGGCCGCAGCCGGGCGCTCACCAAGGAATACCGCTGGCCGATCCTCGGCGCCCTCATCCTGGCGCTGATCTGCGCCATGCTCATCAACATTGTCGCCATGTTCATCGTTGGCCTGATCGCGATCACCGGCACCGCCGGCATGGTCATTGCGGTGCTCCTGTTTGCCGCCATCTCGACCATCGGCGTCGGCTTCCTGAGCATCATCGTTGCCCTGATTTACGCCCGCCTGCGCGAGATCAAGGAAGGCGTCAGCGTCGACCAGATCGCCTCCGTCTTCGACTGACCGGCAACCGGAGCGCGGTGCCCTGCGGCCGCGCTCCGCTTCATCGTCCCCCTTTTCAAATGCCTCTCATATGCCTCGGGCACGTTTGAGCTTCGGGATTTTTCCTTGCTTCCGAACGGCCCGGCCCACTAACAAGACAGGAAATCCCACTCCGCCGGAGCAAATGCCCTGAAGCTGATAGCCGAAAACCTGACCATCGACCGCGGCGGACGCCGGGTGTTCCAGGATATCTCGTTTCACCTTGAGAGCGGCAGTGCCCTGGTCGTGACCGGCGCCAACGGCATCGGCAAGTCGTCCCTGCTGAGGACCCTGGCCGGTCTTGTACCCCTTGCAGGCGGAACCTTGCGGCTTGATGGCGGCGAAGAGGACAGGGCCACATTCGAGCACGCCCATTATTTCGGACACCAGAACGCGGTCAAGCCGTCCCTGTCGGTGCTCGAAAACCTCGAATTCTGGATGAGTTTCACCAACGCCGTCCAAACCCCGGATTACGAGGGCGCCGAGATCCTCCCCCGCCAGGCGCTCGACACCCTGGGCATCGCGCACACCTGCGATCTGCCCGCGGGCTTCCTGTCCGCCGGACAGACCCGCCGCCTTGCGATGGCGCGCCTGCTGGTCACCGCACGCCCGGTCTGGCTGATGGACGAACCGACCTCGGCGCTGGACACGGCCTCGGAGAAACAGCTTCTCGGCCTCATGAACGCGCATCTCGCCTCCGGAGGCATGATCATCACGGCAACCCATACAGATCTGGCCCTCACCTCGAAGCAGACACTGAACCTGCAGGCCTCGGACGCGGCCACGCAGACGATCGGGGATGCGTTTTCATGAGCTCCTGGGCACTGACTCTCTTCAAGCGCGACCTGCGCCTGTCCGTCCGCGTCGGCGGCAGCGCAATGGTCGGCGTGCTGTTCTTCCTGGCCGTCGTCACCGTCATTCCCTTCGGTGTCGGCCCGGATCTCAACCTCCTGTCGCGCATCGGCCCCGCGATCCTCTGGATCGGTGCCCTGTTAGCGACGCTGCTGGGGCTCGACCGACTGTTTCAGGCCGACCGGGACGATGGCACGCTGGATCTCATGCTGATGGCGGGCCGGCCGCTGGAGCTGGTCGTCCTGATCAAGTGCCTCGCCCATTGGGTTGCGACAGGGTTGCCGCTCGTCATCGCGGCACCGATGCTGGCGATCTTTCTCAATCTCGAACCGGCTGCGATGGGCGCCGTCACCGTGACGCTGCTGGCGGGCACACCGGCCCTCACGCTGATCGGCGCCATCGGCGCTTCGCTGACCGTATCCCTGCGCCGGGGCGGGCTTCTGCTGGCCGTGCTGGTGGTGCCGCTGGCGATCCCGGTGCTGATCTTCGGCGTCAGCGCAGCCGATGCCGCGATTCACGATCCGGTGCCGTTCCTGACACCCTTCCTGATCCTGTGCGCGCTCTCGCTGATCGCCGCCGTCATCGGGCCGGTCGCTTCGGCCGCCGCGCTCCGATTCGCGGCCGACTGACAAAATAGGCACCCGCCAAGCGGGCCTGCGGCAGTCTTGTCCATTGAAGCGGGCAACGCACTAGATTAGAACGGTTCCATGAGTATCTGGGACTATGCAAATCCGACGCGTTTCCTGAGACTGGTCCAGGTGGTCCTGCCATGGCTCACCGGCCTGTGCGTCATCGCGTTCGCCGCCGGTCTCTACATGAGCTTCTTCGTGGCCCCGGAAGACTATCAGCAGGGCGACACGGTGCGGATCATGTATATCCATGTGCCCGCCGCCTGGCTTGCCATGATGTGCTACTCCATCATGGCCCTGTCCTCGCTCGGCACGCTGGTCTGGAAACACCCGCTGGCGGACGTTTCGGCCAAATGCGCGGCCCCGATCGGCGCCGCCTTCACCTTCATGGCCCTGGTCACCGGTTCGCTCTGGGGCAAACCCATGTGGGGCACCTACTGGGTCTGGGACGCCCGGCTGACTTCCGTGCTCGTGCTGCTGATCATGTATCTCGGTCTGATGACCCTCTGGCGCACCATGGAAGATCCGATCCGGGCCGGCAAGGCCGCCGCGATCCTGACCCTTGTGGGGGCCCTGAACCTGCCGATCATCAAGTTCTCCGTGGACTGGTGGAACACGCTGCATCAGCCGGCCAGCGTCATGCGCGCCGGCGGGCCGACCATTCATCCCGACATCCTGTGGCCGCTGCTCGTCATGGCCATCGCCTTCACGCTGCTGTTTTTCGTGCTGCATCTCATGGCCATGCGCAACGAAATCCTGCGGCGCCGGGTGCGTTCCCTGCGCCTGCGCGCGGCCGGTGCGGCGCAGCCCGGAACGGTGGCGAACGCCACCCAGCCAGCGGAGTAAAGTCATGGATCTCGGACCCCATGCCGGCTTCATCCTCGCCTCCTACGGCCTGTGCCTTGCGACCGTGCTCGGCCTGATCGCCTGGGTGCGCATCGACAAGGTTCTTCAGGAGCGGGCCCTGAAGGACCTCGCGGCAAGGGGCATATCCCGCGCCCGTCCCCAAACCAAGGAACACACCGCATCATGACAGCTCCGCAGACCGGTGCCGGCTCGGATGGAGGCGAGGAGCCTCGCGCCGGGAGACGCGGTTTTCCGGTCCTCGTCCTGTTGCCGCTTGTCGTTTTCGCGGCCCTTGCGGGACTGTTCCTGTTTCAGCTCATGCTCGGCGGCAATCCTCAGGATATTCCGTCCGCGCTGATCGACAAACCCGCGCCCGATGTCGCCCTGCCGCCCGTCGAGGGCCTGACCGCCGATGGCTCCCAGGTTCCCGGTTTCTCCGGAGCCGATCTCGCCGGCAAGGTCTCGGTCGTCAACGTGTTCGCCTCCTGGTGCGTTCCCTGCCGGCAGGAGCATCCCCTGCTTGAGGATCTTGCCCGGGTCGGCGGCGTCCAGTTGATCGGCATCAACTACAAGGACAAGCCGGAAAACGCCCGGCGGTTTCTCGGCAGCCTGGGAAACCCCTATGACCGGATCGGCGCGGATGCGGCCGGACGGACAGCGATCGACTGGGGGGTCTACGGGGTCCCGGAAACCTTCATCGTCGATGCGAAAGGCATGATCCGTTTCAAATATATCGGCCCGCTCAATCCTGGATCCTATCGGGACACCTTCCTGCCGGAACTGAAAAAGGTGCTGGCTGAGAACTGAACCGGTGGCGGCCGGGACGTCTCCCTCATCCGCAATTCTCACATTCCCGCGATTTAGCCCTCCGGCACGGACGGTCACCGGCTCGTGACTCGCGATTGACTGATTGATTGCCTATTTTGAAAGCAATCGGAATAGGAAAAAGCCAATGGTGCGAATGTTGTCCCGGAAAGCCGCGCGTGCTTGCCGAACAGGGCTGGTCGTCTTTGCCGCAATAGCCGCGATCGCGACCCCCTGGGAGGAAGCGCGCGCGCAACCGGAAAAGGTCATCGAGCTGTTCACCAGCCAGGGCTGTTCGTCCTGTCCACCGGCCGACCGGCTCGCGGAGCGGCTTGTTTCAGAGGACAAGTCGGTCCTGACGGTCCTCATGCCCGTCGATTACTGGGACTATCTCGGCTGGAAGGACACACTTGCAAGTCCGGTCCATTCGCAGCGCCAGCGTGCCTATGCGGCCCGGCGCGGCGATCGCTCGGTCTACACCCCGCAAATGGTGATCAACGGCGACGAGCACGTGGTCGGCAGCCGGGAAAGCGACGTCCTTGCGGCACTGGCGCGTGCACAGCCCTTTACCGCCACGGTCGACCTGAATATTTCCGACATGGTGGTGCAGGCGACCGTCGACGGCACCCTGCCCGAAGGCAGAAAGATGGCGACCATCTATTTCCTGCGCATCTCGGAGGAAGCCATGGTCGATATCGGCCGCGGCGAGAACGCGGGTCGCAAGATCCGCTATGTCAACGTGGTGCAGAACCTGCAGCCGATCGGAATGTGGTCCGGCGGTGAGGAAACATTCCGCATGCCGAAATCGAAGCTGATGCTGAAAGGCGACGCCCGCTGCGCGATCCTCGTGCAGGTGGAAGATCAGGACGGACCCGGCGCCATCGTCGGCGCGGCCGTGATGGACTGGCGCGGCGGTTTCTGACTGGCGCCGGGTGTGTGACCGAAAGTCAATTCAACCGGGAAAAGAGCGATCCATCCCGTTGAACAGGTTGTCAGCCGCGAAAAAACTGCTACCCCTTGCCCCGCCAGGCCCGATACACGGACTGTCTGCCCCCCCGGGGTCAGGCGTGAACCGTCTTTCAGGGCCGGCGGTGTCCGCTGCTTTCCACACACCCGTCCGGAAGGCTGATCGACAAGGCTGATCGACAATTCCTGTCGACCCGGGGGACTGGCATGAACCTACGTCGAAGGCTTCAGATTGCATTCCTGAGCATTGTTGTCGGCCTCGTGGTGCTCGCACTGAAAACCGCTGCCTACCTGCTGACGGACTCGATCGCCCTTTACTCGGATGCGCTCGAAACCACGGTCAACATCGCGTCCGCGTTCGCCACGCTCGCCGCCGTCTGGTTCGCCGCGAAACCCGCGGACAGCAATCACCCTTACGGACATGACAAGGCCGAGTATTTCGCCGCGGTTCTGATCGGCGTCATGATCGTGCTCGCGGCCCTGACGATCTTCCGCGCGGCCTGGATCGGCTTCACCCAGGGCGACAGTCCTCACTTTTCTCCCATGGGCATCGGGTTGAACATCGTTGCGGCCATGATCAACGGCGCCTGGGCGAATTATCTGATCCACTACGGCAGATCCGCGCGATCTCCCGCGCTTGTCGCTGACGGCAAGCATCTCGTGACGGACGTCATCAGTTCGGTCGGCGTGCTGGCCGGCGTTGTTCTGGTGATGCTGACCGGCTGGAAGGTGCTGGATTCGGTGCTGGCGGTTCTGGTCGGCCTGACCGTCCTGTGGTCCGGCTGGGGCCTTGTGAAGGAATCGGTCGGCGGTCTCATGGACGAGGCCGCTTCCGGTGAAGTGCTCGACAAGATCCGACTGCTGATATCCGAACATGGCCAGGGGGCGCTCGAGGCCCATGATCTCAGAACCAGGACAGCCGGCAGATCCACCTTCATCGACTTTCATCTGGTGGTTCCCGGAGACATGGCCGTCGAAGCCGCCCACGACATCTGCGACCGCATCGAGGCGGCGATCGCGGAAGACGTGCCGGGTGCGCGCGTCACCATTCATGTCGAACCGGAACACAAGGCCAAGCATTCCGGCATTGTCGTGTTATGAAGGCCGCCGTCCGGACGATCAGCCACCGAATTCAGGATACCCCGCAGATGGCCTTGAGAACACGATGGCAGGCCCGTCTGATCGACCATGGCATTCTTGCCTGCGGCACGGTTTTCATGGTGCTGCCGCTCTATTCGCTGTTCGCCGCAACCACCCACGGCGCCGGTGAACGGCTGCGCCCGCGCCTGGACCTCGGCAGCGCCGCCCTTGACAACTACCAGGCTCTGCTGACAACCAGCGCCGGGTTCTCCGGCGACATCACGGTGGTGTCGATGGTGTGGAATTCCTTCCTGCTCGGGGCCGGCTTTGCCGGGTTGAAGGTCGCGCTGTCGCTCCTGACCGCCTTCGCCCTGATCTACTTCAGGGTCCGCTTCGCATCCCTGATCTTTTCACTGCTGCTGCTGACGTTGATGCTGCCGCTGGAAGCCCGGTTTCTGGCGACCTATGCCGTTGTCGCGGAACTGGATCTCGTGAACACGCGCACGGGCCTCATCCTGCCGCTTGCCGCCTCCGGTCTCGGCACCCTGTTTTTCCGCCAGTTTCTGCTGACCGTACCGGACGCGCTGCTGGAATCGGCCCGTCTGGACGGCGCGGGACCCTTGAAGTTCTTCAAGGACATCCTGCTGCCGCTCAGCCTGCCGACCGCGGCCGCGCTGTTCCTCGTCCTGTTCGTCAATGGCTGGAACCAGTACCTGTGGCCGGTCATGGTCACGTCGGATGAAAACACCTACACCCTGGTCAGGGGCATGCAGTATCTGGGCACCAGCAGCCTGCGGGGAGCGATGCTCGCGATCTTCGCGGTCCTGCCTCCGGCCCTGCTTGTCATCTTGTTTCAAAGACAGGTTGTTAAAGGACTGTATGACGGCTCGCACTAGAGTTCCATCAACGAGGGCACACATGACATTCGAGGCGATCCTGTTTGACTGCGACGGCGTTCTGGTCGATTCGGAAAAGATCTATGTCGATGTGGAGCGGGAATATCTGGCCCGTATCGGTCTCCACTACGAGCTGGACACCTACATGCAGCGGTTCCAGGGCCTCGGCAGCACGGATTACTGGGCCGCTCTCGACCGGGACCTCCAGGCTCTCGGCAAGGGCCCCCTGCCGGCGACCTTCAGCACGGAGCTGGACGCGGCCACCATGGAACGCATCAACCGGGAACTGTCCGAAATCGGCGGCATCAAGCAGCTGCTGGACGCCCACAAGGGGCCGCGTGCGGTCGCCTCGTCCTCCCGCCTGCACCGCCTGATCCACAAGCTCCGGCACACGGGTCTGTTTGCCTATTTCGATCCGCATATCTATTCCGGCGAACAGGTTGAAAACGGCAAGCCGGCACCGGACCTGTTCCTGTTCGCGGCAGCCAGACTCGGCGTGGCCCCCGCGCGAACACTGGTCATTGAAGACAGCGCCAATGGCGTCAAGGCGGGGCTGGCGGCAGGCATGTCGGTCTGGGGTTTCGTCGGCGGCGGCCACAGCCATGACGGTCATGCGGAGCAACTGAGCGCTGCCGGCGCCCATCGTGTTGTCGACAGCCATGACAACCTGGCGGCCCTGCTGCGCGACGGCAGCCCCGTGGCCTGAAGCGCGCACAACGCCTGGCCGGTTCCCGCCCCCCGGTCATGAGCCGGGACCGCCGCAACAACGGCCGTCCCGGCTCCGTCTGAAATCCTACCGACCCAGATCATGCTCCGGATTGGCGCTGATCTTGTGGATCGCCAGGTCCGCGCCCAGATGCTCCTCTTCCGGGGTCAGCCGCAGGCCCATGGTCGTCTTCAGGAGCCCGTAGACCGCGAAGCCCGCGGCGCTTGCGTAGAGAATGCCCAGCGCGGTGCCGATCAATTGCGACATCGGCGACACGCCACCAAGACCGCCGAAGGCTTCAAGGCCAAAGAAACCGGCCGCGATCCCGCCCCAGGCCCCGCAGATGCCGTGCAATGGCCAGACACCGAGCACATCGTCGATTTTCAGCCTGTTCTGACAGTAGCCGAAGCCGATAACGAACACCGCTCCGGCAACCCCGCCGACAACGAGACTGCCGACCGGATGCATGACGTCGGACCCGGCACACACGGCGACCAGACCCGCAAGCGCACCATTGTGAACGAAACCCGGATCGTTCCTGCCGACAAGAAGCGCAACCAGGATCCCGCCGGCCATGGCCATCAGCGAATTGATCGCGACAAGACCCGATGCGCCTTCCAGCGACCCGGCGGTCATCACGTTGAAGCCGAACCAGCCGACGCACAGCATCCACGACCCCATGGCAAGCCAGGGCAGCGAAGATGGCGGAATGCCGACCGGATTTCCGTTGCGGTCGTAGCGGCCGATGCGGGCGCCCAGAAGCAGGACGGCCGCAAGGGCGATCCAGCCGCCGACGGCATGGACCACCACCGAACCGGCGAAGTCGTGGAACGGTGCGCCGAAACTCGTTTCAAGCCAGCTCTGGAAACCGAAATTGCCGTTCCACATGAGACCTTCGAAAAGAGGATAGACAATGCCCACGAGCGCGACCGTCGCAAGGCACTGCGGCCAGAATTTCATCCGCTCGGCGATGCCGCCGGAGATAATTGCCGGAATGGCGGCGGCAAACGTGGTCAGAAAGAAGAACTTCACCAGCGTCAGGCCCTGAAGCTCGAACCCGTCCCCGCCGCCGGACAGGGCTGCCGCGTTGACGAGAAAGGTCGTGCCATAGGCAACGGCATAGCCGACAAAGAAATAGGTCACCGTCGACAGGGCGAAGTCGACAAGGATCTTCACCAGCGCGTTGACCTGATTTTTCTGCCGCACCGTGCCGACTTCGAGAAAAGCGAAGCCGCCATGCATGGCGAACACGAGTATAGCCCCGACGAGAACGAAAAAGACGTCCCCTCCAACTCCGGTATCATTCATTTCTGACCCCCCGATAGGCAAATTGCCATTTGCTTGTGCGTTTTGAACCGCTACCTATACAAACAGCATGCCAATCAGGCAGAAGATTAAAAAATACGCAGAAATCCGCCAATTATCTGGGCGGCGACAGAACCTCACTCGCACACAGCCCTCGGAAACCTGCCCACTCCGTGCTCATAAGTTTATTATTTAGGCAGAACTGACTTGCCCGCCCGGACATAAAAAAGAGCCCGGGGCGAACCCCGGGCTTTCCAAGTTTGCGGTCTGAGCCAATAGACCGCCTGGGAGATTTTTATCGCAGTGTCTCGTTTCAGAGACGCTGGGAACCGGTTCCGAATTCCGGGTAGGCTTCCACGCCGACCTCGACCTTGTCGAGACCGAGAGCTTCTTCCTCTTCCGAGACCCGGATACCCATGGTGACCTTCAGGATCATCCAGACGATGGCCGAGGCAACCAGCGTGAACACGCCATAGGCCACGATACCGACGATCTGGGTGCCCCAGGATGCATCGCTGTTGGACAGCGGCACGATCAGGGTGCCCCAGATACCTGCGAGCAGGTGAACCGGGATGGCGCCGACCACGTCGTCGATTTTCAGCTTGTCCAGAAGCGGCACGGTGAAGACCACGATCACACCACCGATGGCACCGATGAACACGGCCTGCCAGACACTCGGAGCCAGCGGCTCGGCGGTGATGGACACCAGACCGGCCAGGGCACCATTGAGGGCCATGGTCACGTCGACCTTCTTGTAGAGCACCTGGGTCAGGATCACCGCAGCGACAACACCGGCCGCAGCAGCCATGTTGGTGTTGGCGAAGATCCGCGAGATGTCGGAGACGTCACCGATGGTGCCCATGGCGAGCTGGGACGCACCGTTGAAGCCGAACCAGCCGAGCCACAGGATGAACGTACCGAGAGTTGCCAGCGGCATGGAGGAACCCGGGAACGGATGAACCGAACCGTCCGCGCCGTATTTGCCTTTACGCGCACCGAGGATGATGGCACCGGCAAGAGCGGCCCAGCCACCGACGGAGTGCACCAGCGTCGACCCGGCGAAGTCGGAGAAGCCCATTTCGGAGAGCCAGCCGGCACCCCACTGCCACGAACCGGCGATCGGATAGATGAAGCCGGTCAGAACGACCGTGAAGATCAGGAACGGCCACAGCTTGATGCGCTCGGCCAGCGTGCCGGAGACGATCGACGCCGTGGTTGCGCAGAACACCATCTGGAAGAACCAGTCGGAAGCCGTGGAATAGCCGGTGTCGAGGGCATCGCCGCCGACCGCGTCGAAGGAATACGGACCGAAGGAGCCCATATAGCCACCGTCAACGCCGGTATACATCAGGCTGTAACCGGTGATCCAGAACATCAGACCCGCGATGGAATACAGCGAGATGTTCTTCAGGCACTGCATCGACACGTTCTTGGAGCGGACAAGGCCGGCTTCCAGCATGGCAAAGCCGGCGGCCATCCACATGACCAGGAAGCCACCGATCAGGAACAGCAGCGTATTGAGAATATAGGCGACCTCGGGGGACACGGCCGGAACGACTACGGCGACCTCGGTGTCCTGGGCAAGCACCGGCAATGCCGAGAGACTCAGCAAGGCCAGCGACGTCGCGCCCTTAGCGACAAGTTTTTTCATGATACGTTTCCTTACCTAAATCAAAGAGCTTCGGCGTCGGTTTCGCCGGTACGGATGCGCACGACCTGATCGATCGAATAAACGAAGATCTTGCCGTCTCCGATCTGACCGGTCTTGGCGGCGCCCGAGATCACTTCGACGACCTTGTCGACGGAGGCGGCGTCCACGGCGACCTCAATCTTCAGCTTCGGCAGGAAGCTGACGGCGTATTCGGTGCCGCGATAGATTTCGGTATGCCCCTTCTGTCGGCCATAGCCCTTCACTTCTGTCACCGTCAGCCCCTGGATGCCGATGCCCGTCAGGGCATCACGCACTTCGTCGAGCTTGAACGGCTTGATGATGGCCATCACGATTTTCATTGCTCGTTCCATTCCCCTTGCTTGTGCCCCTTCCCGTCGAAGAAGCTCGGCCTACCACCCCGGAAATCGCGCCTGATTGCGTCCCCCTCTGGAAGGATCCCTTCAGGTCTTCGGCTTGACCACGCGTCGTGGCTCCGGGCCGGTTTCGCCCCTTTCCTATCAAGGACCGTGCCAACTCGATATTTCTTCTGGAGAAGTCGCGGAAACATGCGGATTCAAGGCCTGGATCTGACCGCATCCTGATCCAGGACACTCGGAAGCTGATGGCTTTTCAGGCAAAAATTCAGCTCAAAAAATAGTCATCAATCGCAGAGGTGATTAAAAAATATGCAAAACTTCAACAGCCGAATGGGGCGCTTAAAAATACGGCAATTGCGGAGAGCCATGCGCCGGAAAGCCCGGGAACCCGACGGCCAGGGACAGTCTCAGGAACCGGATGTCAGGCGGAGAAGCCGCCGCTTTCCAGAAAGGCGGCTTCCTCCGGCGTGGTCTGCCGACCGAGGACGGCGTTGCGGTGAGGAAAGCGGCCGAACCGGCGGATCACATCCATGTGGATCAGGGCATAGTGATAGAGGTTGGTGTCACCGAGCACACGGCACAGATCCACGGATCTTTCCTGATGCGCCATGTTTTCGGAATGCTCGAAGGGCAGGTAGAAAAATCCCCGGGCATCCTTCGGAAAGGCCCGGTCAAATCCCTGCGCCAGGGCGTCCTCGGCGGTCGCGACAGCCTTGCCGTCGGCCTTGAACGCCTCCGGCGTACCGCGGTAGACGTTGCGTGGCATCTGATCCAGCAGCAGCAGAAGCGCCAGCGCGCCATCCGCCGTCTTTGCCCAGTGGTCCAGGTCGCCGGCCCGGGCCGCCTCGATCGCCGGCAAAAACCGGTCCTTGCAGGCGGTGTCGAACGCACTGTCACTGGCGAACCACTTCTTCGCCCCCGCGTTCCACCAGAAATCGAGGACGTCCAGAGGGGAGCCTGTGTTTTTGTTCATCGAATCCTGGTCCTGTTCAGCAAAACGCAGCCGTAAATAAGACGGCTGCCGCTAGTTTTCCACTGTCCAGGCACCGCACGCAAGCGCCTGCCAGTTGCTCCGATGCGAAAGAATCTGGGCATCCAGAAACCCCTCGTCCTTCAAGACGGCCATTTCCGCTCTGAATGCATCAACCAGATCCGGGTCCGTCCCCTTGCTGAACACTGCCCAGAGGGGCTTGGCGAGTTCTTCGACAAAAATCACCGGTTTGAGCCGGCTGCCGTCATACCCCTGTTTGCAGGCGCTCGCCTCGGCCAGGAACCCGGTCAGCGGCAGGAGATCGATCCGGCCGAGATACAGCATCTCAATGCCCTGATGGTAGTCGGTGATCGGCACGATTTTGCCCGTGCCCTCAAAGCCGAGCTTTTTGAGATAGGCAAACAGGTTGCCGCCGTCCTGCACGCCCACCCTCACGTCCAGATCAAGCAGATCCTCGATCCGGTCGACCTTGATTTCAGGGCTGCTCTCAAGCTGGTACAAATACTGGCCATAGGGTGAGACTTCACCGAGCCAGAAAAACTTCTGCTCGCGCTCGGCCGTGCGCGACAGCGAGAACAACAGCACGTTCGGCACGGTTTCCGCCGTCAGCATCGCGCGCTTCCAGGGCAGGAACTCGAACGCCTCGATTCGAACGGGAACGGACCGGCTGACCTTCTCGGCCACTGCAAGCATATAGGCCGTGACATATCCGTCCGGCTTGCCCTGGTTGCTCCATTGAAGGGGGGCGAAATTCTGGGTGACGATTGTCACTTCGGCCGGCTCCGCCCTTGCCGGATGGCCAGGCCAAAGCAGGATGGAAAGCGCCAGCAAAATGAGTCCCTGCAATCCCGCCTTCATCTGCCCCCCCGGGTCATGCCCAGAAATGTTGACGACGCCCGTCTGGTGGAACGACCGGTGGCTGACATCGCCGGCTTCGGCGAACAGGCCTTGCGGCGCGTCCGGAACCCGTGCCTGAACTTTCCGCCCTGCGGATTGTCAAATCTAGTTAAAACAACCTAGTCGCGAACCCCTAATCATCTATGAACGCCTGTCGGTCCATGCCGGAAAGCACTATGATACCCCAACGACGTCATCCCATGGAGAAAGTTGATTGACCACGGCCACGACGCTGGACCTCAAAGGTCTGAAATGCCCGCTCCCTGTTCTCAAGACCCGCAAGGCCTTGACCCGGCTGAATCCGGGCGACCGACTCGAGGTACTCACCACCGACCCGATGGCCGAAATCGACATTCCCCATTTCTGCAGTGAAAACGGCCATACCCTGCTGGAAGCCGTGCGGGTCGATGACGGCCATCGCTTTCTGCTCGCCAAGGCCGCCTGACCCGGGATCAGATGAATCGTCCGGCAAGCCGGTCGATTTCTGAGGCCATTTCCAGATCGAGCCGGCTCAGTCCGCCGGCATCATGGGTCGACAGCGTGATGTCGACACTGCGGTAGACGTTCGACCATTCCGGATGATGGTTCATCTTTTCGGCCACCAGCGCCACCTGCGTCATGAAGGCGAACGCGTCCCGGAAGTCCCGGAACCGGAACGACCTCGATATGGCGTCCCGCCCCTCGCATGTGTGCCAGTCCGGCAAGCCGCACAGGCCCGCGGCCCGGTCTTCCGGTTTCAGTCGCTCCGCCATTTGATCCTCCCTGAGGCTGTCAGCCTACCTTATACCACCATATGTGACAGGAACCTGCCGACAACCGGACAACAGCACCCGGCTTGATCTCCGGCTTCATAAATCCGTCTCACAGCCTGCTGTATTGGTGGCTGTCCCGTGCAAACTCCCGTGGCATGAAACATGAAAGTTTTCTGGTGGTTCCTTGCTGCGGTCCTTATCGTGGCCGGACTGGCGACCGTGTGGTTGCCCATTCCAACCGGCGTTCCACTGCTGGCGCTGGGTCTGGTCGTCATCGTCGGCACGAGCCGCGGCGCGGCGCGCATGCTCCGCAGCCGCCGCCGCAAGACCCGGCAACTGAACCATGCGATCACCTGGGTGGAAGACAGGTCCCCGCTTCGTTTCGCCCGGATCCTGAAACGCACCCGTCCGCGCAAGAAATAGCCGCGCGCCTGTTCAGCTGGTCGAAAAAATACGGGCCACGGCCCGGAGCGACTGCCTGATTCTCGCCAGAAGCCGCCGGACCAGCCGCTGCGCACCGCGTCCGCGCTTGGTGAACCATTCATCGAGCTGGCGGTCTGTCGTCAGCGGCGGGTCCTTCACGAAGAGCAGGTGGTGAATTGCCAGAACAAGCAGCAGGGTCAGCCCCCAGGACAGCAGCGTGTCGGACAGAAAATGTCCGCCGAAGGCGACCCGATTGACGGACAGGACAAGTCCGAGAGGGATCAGGAACGCCAGAGCTGCCTTGCGCCAGGTCGCGGGCAGCAGCAAGGCCGTGGCAACCAGCCACATGGCCGCAGACCCCTCTCCGGAAACGAAAGAACAGTTGCTGTCGCAATGATCGGTCATTTTCCAGACCGGCTGAAACGGCAGGTCACCGCCGAATTCTTCCACGGATCGCGGCCTGGGGCGCCCCCAGTTGTCCTTCAGGACCGCGTTTACCAGAACGCCCGGCCCGAGAATCAGCGTGGACAGCAGAAAGACCGGCTGGCGCAAGGGCATCAGGGGCGGACGGCCCGGCACGAGCAGTTTAAGCAGCAGGATACCGACACAGGCAACGGCAATCACCCGCACGAGAAACGGCCCCAGGTGCCGGACTTCACGCAGGAACGGCACGTCCTGCGCCGCGAATCCGTCCGGACCGAAATAAAACAGGGCGCTCGCCTTCAGGTCGATGCCCGGAAAGATCAGAAAGATCAGCGAGACGACACAGACATACACGGCCACGACGATGATCGGGTGGCGGGCGCACCAGTCCAGGATCTTGCGGCTGGTGGTGTTCGCAGATGTCAGTCGGGCTCGGGTCGGCTTCATGGCGGCTGTTTAGCGCATCCGGCCGGTCCATCCAATCCTTTCCTGCGGAACGACAGCCGGCCGGCGCCGGTGCCTCAGGGCGTAGCGGGCGCGCGCGACGTCTGCTTCAGGCTGCGTGCCTGCTCCATTGCCTCATAAAGGGCCGCCGCTGACAGGGGTTTTGTCAACGTGTCCTGGAAACCGGCCTGTTTCAGGCTTTCGTCGCCGACGGATTCCAGCGCGGCGGTGACCGCGACAAGCGGCAACTCCTGCTCCGTCCGCAAGGCCCGGAGTTTTTCCGCGGTCTCAACGCCGCTCATGCCGGGCATGTGCAGATCCAGCAGCGCTGCGTCATAGGCCCCGTTGCGCACCATCTCGATCGCTTCCTCTCCGGACCGGGCAATGTCCGTGGTGATGCCGAAGGATTCAAGCAACGCGGACAGAAGCTTGCGGTTGGTCTCGTTGTCGTCGACCACAAGCGCGTGAAAGGGCAACAGGCCGTTACCCGCGTTCTGCCGCCCGCGAACCGCGCCGCCGGGTCCGCCCTCGGCCCCGTTGGCCGACATGTCCCCGCCCGGTATCGAGCCGGCGCCATCCGGCGCGACGGGGATCTCCACGTTGAAACGGCAGCCGCCGGTTTCGGCGCGCTCCAGGAAAATCCGGCCGTTCATGTCCTGCACCAGTTGCTCGGCGCCCCACAGCCCCAGCCCCGTCCCCGGCCCCGTCTCGCGGCCATGGCGGCCACGCACGAACGGCCTGAACAACCGCGCGCCCTCTTCCGGGTCGATACCCGGCCCGCTGTCGGAAACGGTCAGGCTGACCCGGGCCGGGCTCCTGGTCTCGGCGTCCGCGCCCTGTTCAAGCGCTGTCAGCGACACGCGAACACCGCCTTCCGCCGTGTACTTGACCGCGTTGTCCAAGAGGGTCGTCAGCACACGCCGCAGGGGCGCGGTCTTGTTGGTCCGGGTGTCCGCGGCACGCGCGTCGACCACGACATCAAGCGACAGTCCCTTGGCCGCCGCAGCGACCTGAAACAGGCTTGCAACCTCGGTGACGACATCCGCCACCCTGGTTTCCCGGCCCGTGACGGCCGTTCCCGGTCCCGCTTCCGCGACCAGGTCCCCGGTCATCCGCGTCAGCGCGTCGATGGAGCGGATCAGGATCGAGAGTTGCTCGGTCTGCGTGCTGTTGAGCGGGCCCGTGCCGATCAGTTCGGCGGTCAGCCGCATGGCCGCGAGCGGTGTTCTCAGGTCGTGGGCCAGCAACGCCAGTTTGACACTGTCTTCGTCCTGATCTGTCATTCGGCCCAGGCTCCTTCGCGCGGGTTGGACATCGACAGGGCTTGCCAGATGGATGTCAAAAAGCCAAGTTGACCAGCAATATCAAAGAGTGTTGATCATGATCCACCTGATGGCCCATGTTCGTCTGCCGGCGAGGCCTATCGCGTCGCGCCGCCTGGTTGACCGGGCGCGCGGAGCACCGAAGCCCGACGGTCGGATGAGTCATGATCGACGCTCTTGAGTTACAACGTGCTTACCCTGATGACTGGCCGCTGTCCATCCGGTTGCATTCAAGCTGACCTGAACCACCGGCCTCGTGTCCCGAACCTGCAATATGTGAATCAGCCAGAGGCCGAAGCTCGCCATGCTTGGACAAACCCTTTCCATTGTCGCCCCGGTCTTCATTCTGATCGGCATCGGCTATGCCCTGGCGCAATTTCGGGTTCTCAAACAAGATGCCAGCGAGGCCCTCGGACAATTTGTCTTTGTCGTCGCCATTCCGGTCCTGCTATTCCGCACGTTGATCGGTGCCGATCTCAGCTCGGGCGTGCCGCTGGCCCTGTGGGCGAGTTATTTCCTCGGGGTCGGAATTGCCTGGGTGCTTGGCGCCCTGATCATCCGCAAGGGCTTCGGCCGCGATGCCCGCGCCGGCGCGATCGGCGGCATCTCGGCGGCTTTCGCAAATGGCATCATGGTCGGGCTGCCGCTCATCTCTGCCGTCTACGGTGAAGCCGGACTGGTCCCCCTGCTTCTGATCATTTCGATCCATCTGGCGGTCATGACCATTCTGATGGCCGTTGCCATGGAACGCGCCGCCGCGATCGACAGCGGCACCACAAAACCGCCGCTCGGACAATTGCTCCTGGGCATCGCCAGGAAACTGGCCACCAATCCGCTCATCCTGGCCATTGTCATTTCATTCCTCTGGCGCCTGACCGGCCTCGAAATACCAGAAATCGGCATGGACGTTCTGAACCGCATCGCCGCGACGGCCCTGCCCCTGGCGCTGCTGTCCCTCGGCATGAGTCTGGTGCAATACGGCATGCGCGGCAACGTGATACCGGGCTTCCTGCTCGCCACGGTGAAGATCCTTGTGATGCCTGTCGTCGTGTTTGTCGCCGGGGCCTTCGTGTTCCAGCTGCCGCCGCTGTGGACCGCCGTCGCAACCCTGACGGCAAGCTGCCCGACCGGCGCCAACGCCTATATCTTCGCCAACCGCTATGGCACCGGCCATGCCATGTCGGCCAATGCGATCACCGTGACGACCCTGAGCGCCATCCTGACCACGAGCCTGTGGATCTGGTTCCTGGACATGTGGTTCGGGCCGGGTCTGAGCTGAACAGACCCCGGCTCAAAGACCGATGCGCCTGCGCAGCATCGCATGGGTCATGCCCGCCGCGCGCAGCGCCTTCAGGCTGGTATCCCCGTTCGACTTCGACAATTTGCGGCCGTCCGTGTCCAAGACGAGCCGGTGGTGCCTGTAGACCGGCTGCGGCAGGCCGAGAAGGTCCTGAAGCACCCGGTGAACGCTGGTGGCGTGATAAAGGTCCTGCCCGCGCAGCACATCGGTGACACCCTGGCGGGCGTCATCGACAACCACCGACAGGTGATAGCTGGTCGGTGTGTCCTTGCGCGCCAGCACCACGTCCCCCCAGGCCGCCGGGTCGGCTTCGACCGAGACCGGCGGTTCGAACAGGCCGCCGCCCTCAGCGCCCGCTTCCTGCCAGCTCGGCCGCGCGCCGATCCGCTCAAGCGCGCCCTTCATGTCGAGCCGCAGGGCGAACGGAGCGTCACTCACGGCCCTCTGGCGCAGTTCCGCATCGCACAGGACCGCCGCATCCCCCGGATAGAGCGGCGCGCCGTCCGGATCGCGCGGCCAGGCTTCGCCGGCCGCCTCCTGCTCCGACACGAACCCTTTGATCTCCGCGCGTGTCAGATAGGCTGGATAGACCAGGCCCGTATCCTGCAGGCGTTCCAGCGCCGCGCGATAGAACGCAAAACAGTCCGACTGGCGGACGACCGGCCGCTCCCATTGCAGCCCGAGCCAGGCCAGGTCCTCGAACATGTCCCGCTCCAGCTCCGGGGTGCACCGGGTCCGGTCGATATCCTCCACCCGCACGAGCAGTCTGCCGTTGAGCGCGACAGCCGCGCGGGCATTGAGCAAGGCCGACAGCGCATGGCCGAGATGCAGATGCCCGTTGGGAGAGGGCGCGAAGCGGAAAACGTTTTTTGACATGCTGCCGGGTTGACGCGGAAGGGTGGAACTTACAAGACCTTCCTATCACTCCGGCGCCTGCACGCAAGTGACCACCGCCGCGCTTTTGCATTCGCCTCGAACCCCGGGTCCGGCCAGATGAAACCGATCGTGACAGAAGACGACATCCGGGCTGGATTGGCGACGCTGATCTCGGCGGATACGCGCCTGGCCAGGATTGCCGATCTGGCCGGCCCGCTGCCCTTGCGACGCCGCGCCGCAAATTTCGAGGGTCTCGCCCAGATCGTCGCCGGACAGCAGGTCTCGGTCGCCAGCGCGTCCGCCATTTTCGGCCGGCTGCAGACACTGGTCACGCCCCTCACCGCCGAACAGTTGTTTGGCTTTTCCGATGAAGACCTCGCCGGTGCCGGACTGTCCCGGCCCAAGATCCGGACCCTGCGCGCGGTGTCCGCCGCCTGTCTCGACGGGCTGGATCTGGCCGGGCTGGCCGAAGCACCGGCGGACGAAGCGCATGCGCGCCTGTGCGCGATCAAGGGCATCGGCCGCTGGAGCGCGGATATCTTCCTGCTGTTCTGCGCCGGCCACCCGGACATCTTCCCGAGCGGCGACCTGGCCTTGCAGATCGCCGTCGGCGATGCCCTCGGACTTGCAGACAGGCCACCGGTGAAAGACCTCGATACCATCGCCGCCGACTGGGCCCCGCACCGGGCAATTGCCGCACGCTTGTTCTGGGCCTGGTACCGGGTCCTCAAACAGGGCCGCGAGACAATGCCGGTCTAGCGATTGATGAGAGCTTCGCTTCGGGCCGCGCGCCGGCTGGCTATGGTTCCACCATCTCGGCGACCGCTCTTAGCAGAAGATCGATATCCTGCGGCCGGGACAGGCGGTGGTCGCCGTCGGGCACCAAAGTAAAGCTGACATCGTCCTGCGGCAGCACCTCGACCAGACGCCGCGCATGGGCAGCCGGAACATCCGGGTCTCGCGCGCCCTGCAGGATCGTGACCGGGCAGCCCGGGTGCAACACCTTGCCCAGCAGGAGATGCCTGCGACCGTCCTCGATCAGCTTTCGGGTGATGACGTAAGGGTCTGCGTCATAGGCGGATGGCTGTGCCCAGCGCCCCTCCGTGAGGATGGTCCGGCGAATGTCGTCATCGAACCGCTGCTTCCACATCAGTTGTTCGGTGAAATCGACCGCCGGCGCGATCAGCACAAGACCCTTGATGCGTCCGGTTTCGACCCGGCCAAGCGCCAGCAGAATCGCAATCCAGCCGCCCATGGACGAACCGACCAGTATGGTGCCGCCGGAACAGCACCGGTCGAACACGGCCTCCGCCTCTTCCAGCCAGTCGGAAACGCAGGCGCTCTCGAAATCGCCTCCGGACAGGCCATGGCCGGAATAATCGAAGCGGACCAGTTCGCGGCCCTTTCGGGCCGCGAAACCCGCGAGTGCTTCGGCTTTTGTCCCGGACATGTCCGACTTGAAGCCGGACAACCACATCAGGCCGGGCGCCTGGCCTGAGGCCTTTCGCACCGCGATCCGGCGTGCCCCGGCTTTTTTTCCGACATTGATGAATTGCGGTTCGCCCGTCTCCATACTATGGCTCTCGTTCCGGTCGTCTGATCTGAACATGCCGTTTGACACAGACGCCACGTCTTGAAAAGTTTTCCGGAGGTCCGAATTGCGACAATTGCCCCCCGCGGCCACGATCCTGCAAGTGATCCCGGATCTGAATTCCGGCGGCGCGGAGCGGACATGCCTCGATGTCGCGCGCGCAGTGGTCGAGGCCGGCGGCACGGCTCTTGTCGTCAGTCAGGGCGGCCAACTGGTTCCGGAACTGACCGCTTCCGGCGCCGAGCACATCCTGCTTCCGGTCAAGTCGAAAAATCCGCTCACGATCTGGAAAAACGTGTCGCGGCTTGCCGATCTGGTGAAGGAGAGGAACATCAGCCTCCTCCACGCCAGAAGTCGGGCGCCCGCCTGGTCGGCCCTCTGGGCCGCACGAAAGACCGGAATTCCTTTCGTCACCACCTATCACGGCACCTACAATCAATCGAACGCGCTGAAGGCCAGGTACAATTCGGTGATGGCGCGCGGTGATGCGGTGATCGCCAATTCGCACTTCATTGCCCGGCTTGTGTCGGCCAGACACCCCTTCGCCGAAGGCCGAATCTCGGTGATCCAGCGCGGGTCCGACCTCAATGGTCTGGAGCCGGACAATGTCAGCGCGCTCCGCCAGCAGGCCTTGAAGGACCAGTGGGGGATCCCGGCGGGACACCCGATTATCCTGAACATGGCGCGGCTCACCTCCTGGAAGGGGCAGAGGGTGGTCATCGAGGCGATGGCGCGCTTGCCGGACACCGGCGGCGACGAGCCGATCGCGATCCTCGCCGGTGACCCGCAGGGACGCGAGAGTTATGTCGCCGAGCTCAAGAAACTGATTGCCGACAACGCGTTGCACGACCGGGTGCGGCTGGTCGGGCATTGCGCGGACGTTCCGGCGGCGCTTGCACTGGCGGATCTCGCGGTTGTCGCCTCGACAGAGCCGGAAGCGTTCGGGAGGGCCGCGGTCGAGGCCCAGGCCGCATCGGTTCCCGTCATCGTCTCGGATCTCGGCGCGGTGCCCGAAACCGTGCTGGCCCCGCCCGAGGTCGCCGAAGAAGAACGGACGGGCTGGCGTGTTCCGCCCGGCGATCCGGCCGCGCTTGCCGAGGCCATCGCGATGGCGCTGCGCCTGCAGCCGGAGAACCGGACACATCTGACCGACCGGGCACTGGCCCATGTCCGGCAGAATTTTTCCGTTGAAACCATGTGCGCGAAGACGCTGGACGTCTATGCCGGACTTCTCGAGCCGACGTCCGGCTGAGCCGGGCAGCGCCTTTTATCCTTCGGGCCCACTCAGGCCGCCAGCGGATAGGCCTCTTCCACCAGGTAGGGGCCGCCGCCCACGCTGGCTTTCGCGGAAAACAGCACGAAGCGTCCTGCAATGAAGGGAGGTGCCTGGAAGTTACCGCGCTCGCTCAGCCATTTGGCGACATCCTCGTTGGTCGAACTCTTGCAGCGCGCGACCGTGACATGGGGAATGTATTTGCGGCGCTCGGGCGGCAGATGCAGGCGCTGAAGGATCCGTTCCTGCTCGGCCTGCAACTCGGCAAGCTGCGCCGACGGCTCGACACGCGCCCAGACCGCATGCGGCTTGCCGTTGCCGAAGGAACCCAGCCCGTTCAGCCGGATCTCGATCGGGTCACGGCGGATCCGGTCCAGCGCCGCGACCACCTCGTCGGCGGTGCGGTCGTCGATGTCGCCGATGAAGCGCAGGGTGAGGTGATAGTTTTCCGGATCGATCCAGCGGGTGCCCCGGAGACCTCCCTTTAGCATCGAAAGCATAAGGGCCGTCTTTGACGGAATCTCAAGGCCTGTAAATAGGCGCGGCATGGGTGTTCCCTCCGCTGTAGCTGATGAAACCCATGAGGAATCAACTTCATGAAATTCGCAAGACAAAAAATTAAGTTTTTGGGATTCCTTCAGAAATTGCTCTCGCGGCCCGGCCGGTGCCGGCCCCGGACCTCCGGGTTCCGGCCTCGCTGGCAAGTGTGATTCTTCCCGGCTCTAGGGAGCCGGGTTACCGAACTCCTGATGCAGGGCATCAATCTTTTCCAGGACGTCGCTGCTCAGGGTCAGGTCGGCGGCGCCGATATCCGTCTCCAGCTGGTCGATCCGGGTCGCGCCCAGGATCACCGAGGTCACGAACGAACGCGACAGGGCGAAGGCAATGGACATTTGTGACGGATCGAGTCCCGCGTCCTTCGCCAGATCCAGATAGGCATCGACCGCCTCGATCGTGCGCGGATGTTCATAGCGCTGCAGACGGTCGAACAGGGTCTTGCGCGCGCCCGCCGGCAAGGCGCCGTTGCGGTATTTCCCGGTCAGATAGCCTTGTGCCAGCACCGAATAGGCCAGCAGGCCCACGTCCTCGCGCCGCGCGACTTCCGCAAGGCCGGTCTCGAAGGTCCTGTTGACGAGCGAATAGGCATTCTGGATCGAAGCCACGCGCGGCACGTCATGACCTTCGGATCCGGTGACGAAGCGCATGGTCCCCCAGGCGCTTTCGTTGGACACTCCGATGTGGCGCACCTTTCCCGCCTTGACCAGATCGGACAGGACTTCGAGCGTCGACTGAATGCTGTTTTCTTCCTCGGCGGGCGCCACATCCACCCAGCGCGTCGGGTTCGACCCGAAACCGGAAACGGTCCGGTCCGGCCAATGGATCTGGTAGAGGTCGATATAGTCCGTCTGCAGGTTCTTCAGACTGCGGTCGACCGCGAATTCGATCTGGGCACGGGTCAGCCGGCCTTTCTCGCCATTTTCCCGGAACCAGTCCATGTCCGTCCGGCCGACCGTCTTGGTCGCCATGATCACCTTGTGCCGGTTGCCGGTCTTCTTGAACCAGGATCCGATGATCCGCTCGGTGCGCCCCTGGGTCTCTTTTCTGGGCGGTATCGGATAGAGTTCGGCGGCATCGAAGAAATTGATGCCTTTTTCGAGCGCAAGATCCATCTGCGCATGACCCTCGGCTTCCGAATTCTGTTCACCGTAGGTCATGGTTCCGAGACAAAGAGCACTCACCTGCACATCCGTGCGGCCAAGACGGCGCTGTTCCATCAGGCAATCCTTCATATTTTGAATTGGGGCATCCCGGAAAATTCACTCTCGGGACGAACGTGACCTGTCCAAAAGCGCTTCCACTTTCGGCAGAATGTTTTCGACGATGACTTCGACCCCTTTTGCATTGGGGTGCATGCCGTCGGCGAGATTGAGGTCCGGATCGAGCGCGACCCCTTCCAGAAAGAAAGGATAGAGCAGGGCATCATGGGCCCTGGCCACCTCTGCATAGATCCCATCGAACCTCTGGGCATAGTCAGGACCGAGGTTGCGCGGCGCAATCATGCCGGCCAGAAGGACCTCGACACCGCGCGCGCGCAAAAGCCGGGTAATCTCGTCGATATTCGCCCGCGTGATCTCCGGCGAGATGCCCCTGAGCGCGTCATTGGCGCCCAGTTCCACAATGACCGCGTCGGTATCCGTCCCGACCGACCAGTCCAGCCGCGACAGTCCGCCCGAGGAGGTGTCGCCGGATACACTCGCGTTGACGACCTCCACCGCGTGCCCGCCTGCCTCCAGGGCTTTTTGAAGTTGTCCGGAGAACCCGTCTCCCGCGGGCAGCTGATACCCTGCGGCGAGACTGTCGCCAAGCACGACCAGCTTGAAATCTTCGGCGTGAGCCGCGCTTGCGAGCAAAACGACAATCGAAACGATGAGAGGGGCAAGAAACCGATTCACGCGAACTCTCTTTCAGGACTGGAAGACACGGGACATCAGGCCCATATGGTCGCGAGGAGTCCACTTGTCGAGGGCATGCAACCGTCAGGAAGACGATCGCACGTCCGTTGTAAAGGCCTGACAATGAAAAAATCGATCGCGATCGCCCTCGAAGATGTCCATCTGACCCTCGGCGACGGCGCCGGCCGGGTGCATATCCTGAAGGGGATCGATCTCGAGATCGAGCAGGGCACATCCGTCGGGCTTGTCGGCCCCTCCGGGTCCGGCAAATCGACCTTGCTGATGGTCATGGCTGGCCTGGAACGGGCCGACACGGGTTCCGTGACGGTCGCCGGAACCGGTCTTGGACCGCTTTCGGAGGACCAGCTGGCCCGGTTTCGCGGCCGCAATGTCGGTATCATCTTCCAGTCTTTTCACCTGGTTCCGAACATGACCGCCCTCGAGAATGTTGCCGTCCCGCTTGAACTTGCAGGCGATGGCGACGCCTTCGACAAGGCCAGGGCGGAACTGGAGGCGGTCGGGCTCGGCCACAGGCTCTCCCACTATCCCGCCCAGCTTTCGGGCGGCGAACAGCAGCGCGTCGCCGTGGCACGCGCGCTCGTCGTCGAACCGGAAATCCTGATCGCTGACGAGCCGACCGGCAACCTGGACGATTCGACCGGAGCGCAGATCGTGGACATGATGTTTGCCGCGCAGAAAGCGCGCGGCACCACGCTCGTTCTGGTGACCCACGATCCGAATCTCGCAGCCAAATGCGGACGCATGATCCGCGTCCGCTCCGGGGAAATCGAGGAAGCCGTCGCGACCGCCGCCCCCCATGAGGTCCAGGCATGAGCGGCTTTGTGCCGGGATCGGCCTCACGCGGCCACCAGACATTTCCTCTGGCCGCCAGATTTGCCTTGCGGGAGCTGCGCGGCGGCCTCAAGGGATTCTACATCTTCATTGCCTGTATCGCTCTCGGCGTGGCGGCCATTGCCGGCGTCACCTCCGTGTCGCGCGCCCTGACCGAGGGTATCTCGCGCGAAGGCCAGGCGATTCTCGGCGGCGACCTCGCCTTCCGCCTCATTCACAGGCAAGCCGCGCCCGATCAGCTCGCCTACCTGGAGGACCTCGGAGACATCTCCCGGGTGGCCACCATGCGGGCCATGGCGCGTCTGCCCGAGAATGCGGATCGCGAAGGCAATCAGGCGCTCGTCGAACTGAAAGCCGTTGATGCTGCCTATCCGCTTTATGGCGCCGTCGCATTGGCGGGCGGCCGCTCACTGGACGAAGCGCTGGCCCAGACCGACGGGATCTGGGGAGCGGTCGCCGACCCAGCGCTGCTGGCGCGGCTGGATCTTGCCGTCGGCGACACAGTGTCTCTGGGTCGTGGCACGGTCCGGATCACCGATGTGATCGCCAGCGAACCGGACAAGCTCGCGGGCGGCATGGAATTCGGCCCGCGTCTCATGGTCTCCGACGCGGCGCTGCCCGGCACCGATCTTGTGCAACCCGGAAGCCTCGTCCGCTGGCATTACCGGGTCCGCCTCAACCCGTCGCCCGGTCTGGAAGCGCTGGAGGGCATTGTCGAGGACGCCAGATCAGCCCGTCCGGACGCCGGCTGGCGGGTCCGCTCGCGCGCCAATGCCTCCCCGGGCCTTCAGCGCAGCATTGACCGTTTCGCCCAGTTTCTGACCCTGGTCGGCCTGACCGCGCTGGTCGTCGGCGGCGTCGGCGTCGCCAATGCCATCCGGGCCTATCTGGAAACCAAGCGCGAGGTCATCGCCAGCTTCAAATGCATGGGCGCCACCGGCGGTTTCGTCTTCAGGATCTATCTGGTGCAGATGATTGTCCTTGCGCTGATCGGCATTGCCGCCGGCCTCGTCATCGGAGCGTTGATCCCGTTTGCGGCGGCAGCCGCGCTGGACGGCGTGCTGCCGGTCGCCATGGCCGCGAATATCTACCCGACCGAACTGGGCCTGGGTCTGACCTACGGCCTTCTGACGGCCCTGGCCTTCGCGCTCTGGCCGCTCGGCCGGGCCCATGACGTGCCGCCAACAGCCCTGTTCCGGGACATCGTCACCGGAGGCGCGAAACTGCCGCGCAAGCGCTATCTGCTGGCAACCGCCGTGACAGTTGCCCTGCTCGCCGTGATCGCCGTGACCCTGGCCCACGACAAGCGCATGGCCGGGATCTATCTGGCCGCTGCCGCGGGCGCATTCGTGCTGCTGGTGCTGGTGGCCCGGGTCATCATGCATGTTGCCAGGCGCCTGCCGTCGATGCGCTCGACCGAACTCAGGCTGGCCATTGCCAACATTCACCGGCCCGGCGCATTGACGCCTTCCGTGGTGCTGTCGCTCGGCCTCGGGTTGACGCTGCTGGTGGCGCTTGCGCTGATCGACGGCAACCTGCGCCGGGAGCTCACCGCCACCATTGCCGACAAGGCGCCGAGTTTCTTCTTCGTCGACATCCAGAGCCAGGAGCGCGATGCTTTCGAGGCCCTTCTTGCCGCCGAAGCACCGAAGGCGAACCTGCAGAGCGTGCCGATGCTGCGTGGCCGGATCGTCAGCCTGAACGGAATCGCCTCCGAGGACTTCGTGCCGGCCCGCGACGGCTCCGGATGGGTCCTGCGCGGCGACCGCGGCATCACCTACGACGCCACCTTGCCGGAAAATTCCAAGCTGGTGGAGGGGGCCTGGTGGCCGGAGGACTATGACGGCGTGCCGCTGGTCTCCTTCGACGCGGAAGCGGCAACCGATCTCGGGCTGAAAATCGGCGACCAGGTCTCGGTCAATGTGCTCGGCCGCGACATCACCGCGGAAATCGCCAATCTGCGCGATGTGGAATGGCAATCGCTCGCGATCAATTTTGTCATGGTGTTCTCCCCGAACACCTTCGCGGGCGCCCCGCACGCCCATCTGATGACCCTTGGCTGGGAAGACGACGTGCCTGTCAAGCAGGAGCTCGCGCTCCTGAAGACCGTCTCAAACGCCTATCCTACAGTGACCGCCGTCAGGGTCAGGGACGCGATTTCCCAGGTCAACGACCTGGTCGCGCAGCTTGCCTGGGCAATCCGGGGGGCCAGCTCGATCACGCTGGTCGCCAGCGTGCTCGTGCTCGCCGGTGCCCTGGCCGCCGGTCACCGAAGCCGGATCTACGACGCGGTCATCCTGAAAACCCTGGGAGCGACCCGGGCACGCCTGATTATCGCCTATGCGCTGGAATACGCCATTCTGGGGCTGACCACGGCGGTCTTCGCCCTGTTCGCCGGCGGTCTCGCCGCCTGGTATGTGATCACCCGGATCATGGACGGCAGTTTCGTGCTGATGCCGCTGACGGCAGCGGGCGCGGCGCTGATCGCGCTGGTGCTGACCGTCGGCTTCGGCCTGATCGGCACCTGGCGCATTCTGGGTGAAAAACCGGCACCGGTGCTGCGAAACTTGTAAAAAAGCGTCAGCCAGCGACGAGTCCGGCCCGGCTGACGGAACCTTGCGGGAAAATGCAATCCGCTCGCGGCGGACTTAAGCCTGGCGCAACTTGCATGCGGTTTCATTCTTGGTTATCCGGTTATTGTCAGGGTAGGAAGTTCAAGGGGCCGCGCAATGTTTGAAATTTTTTACGGAAGCCGATTGAAAGTCATATTGAAAGCCGCCGTGCTCGCAGCAGTCGTGAGCGTGCCGGTTGCGACAACGGCAACTGCCGAAAGCCCGTTCCACACGGGTGTCTGGCAGCTTGACACTCCGGAAGGTTCGCGTGGCCTGGTGGTCAGCGACTGGCTGGTCTTCGAGGATGGCCTGCCCAAGCGCTGGCTTTATCGCCGTGCCGGCACCAATGATGCCAATCAGTTCGACTTCTTCACCCGCACCATCGGCGACAGCGGCTACACGCCGGTCGGCATAAGGGTCTATCGCACCGGCGAAAACTCGATGAAATACACACTTGCGCCAAAAGGCGGCGAGCCGGTCGAGGTCACCGCGGAACGCCTGTCCATCCCGAACTTCACCAATTCCTGCCTCTCCGTCGAGAAGAAGGGCAAGCGCTTCTTCGGCAATTGGGCCGGCACCTCCGGATCCAAGCTGAAGAAACTGAATGTCCGGAAGAACCGGATCACCATCGACGGCGAAGCCCGCAATACCACGATCGAGGAAGTGCGCGTCGGCCGCATGGGCATCATGGAGGACGGCAAACCTGTCGCTTTTCTGACCGATGCAGGCGGCGACTATGCGGTTCTGCAGTGGTTCAAGCCGGGTGTGACCGTCGAGCAGATGCGCGACAAGGACAAGGAAATCCTGGATTTCGCGTCCGAGGAGATCGTCCGCAATCCGGGCGGCACCTGCGACCGGCAGATCGCATCGCGCCTCAAGGCCATGAAATAATCGCCCATTTGCGATCATATTGGCATAAGATGCCGTCAAAAGCGGAAAGATAACGAATTTTTCAGAATTTCCGTCTTGAGCTTGCAACAGCAATTTCCCATATGTTGAGGGAGTTGTGCTGCCTGTGACAACACGGGCACACGTCGAATAAAAGGGGAATACCACGACCATGTCGACCTTTGACCGTCAATCCCAAGGCACTTATGCGGGTGCCGGCACACGCGCCGAGGCCGGCATCGATCAGGGCCTGCGCGCCTACATGCTGGGCGTCTACAACCATATGGCCATCGGCCTCGCGCTGACAGGCTTTCTTGCGCTGGCGACCTCGATGCTGGCCACCACAACCGATCCGAGCCTGGCCGTCGCCAGCCTGGGCAACGGCAAGATGCTGACCCAGCTTGGCGCGACGCTCTATGGCAGCCCGCTGAAATGGCTCGTCATGCTGGCACCGCTCGGCATGGTGATGTGGCTGTCCTTCCGGATCCAGTCCATGAGCGCGAGCTCGGCCCGGATCATGTTCCTGGTCTATTCGGCCGTCATGGGGATTTCCCTGTCGTCGATCTTCCTCGTCTACACGGGCGGATCGATCGCACGCGTCTTCTTCATCACGGCGGCGTCCTTCGGTGCCCTGAGCCTGTTCGGCTACACCACCAAGAAGGACCTGTCCGGCTGGGGCTCCTTCCTGTTCATGGGCCTGATCGGCATCGTCCTCGCCTCGATCGTGAACATCTTCATGGCATCGTCCGCCCTGCAGTTCGCGATCTCCGTGATCGGCGTTCTGGTGTTCGCCGGCCTGACGGCCTACGACACCCAGCAGATCAAGGAAATGTACTATGAAGGCGACAGCGCCGAGGTAGCCACCAAGAAGTCCGTGATGGGCGCCCTGCGGCTCTACCTCGACTTCATCAACATGTTCCTGATGCTGCTGCAGCTGTTCGGCAACCGCGAGTAATCCGGCAGTTCCGGACCATGCGAGACATTGGACATGCGAGACATTGGAAAGGCCCGGCATTCGCCGGGCCTTTTTTTGCCTGCCCGCAAAGGGCTGCTTTGACTGAAAGCACAATTTCCGGTTAGCATCGCGAATTGTCAATTTTACGGTCCCCCCATGCGCCATACCAAGTTCCGCCCGGCAGCCATCCTGCCAGCAATTGTCTGCCTTTTGCCCGGGTCCGGTCTCGCGGATGAATTTTCCAATCAGTATGGCCTCGGGCTGATCGGCGCCCAGGCGGCCTTCCAGGCCGGCTACACCGGCAAGAACGCAAGTGTCGGCATTGTCGATACCGGCATAACGCCGGACCATACCGATCTGTCTCCCAACCTGAGCGGTTATTCCCTGGACGGATACACCCAGGATCCCGTCACCGACGATCCGAACGGCCACGGCACCCACGTCTCCGGCATTATCGGTGCGGCCTCCAACGGCACCGGCATGATGGGTGTGGCTCCGGACGCGAAGCTGACCGCCCTCACCATCTTCGACGAGGACGGCAGCGCGGACGACGATGAGCTGGAGGTCGTCGTTCCTCGGGTTTACAGCTACGGCCTCGACAACGGCATCGAGTTCTTCAACAACTCCTGGGGAGGCGACGTCGTCGACCCGGAAGACGACGAGGACATTGCCGAGGGCCGTGCCTACATCCGCGAAAACATGCCGAACCAGCTGGGCGCCTTCCGGGATGCGGCCAACCGCGGCGCGGTCCTTGTCTGGGCCACGGGAAACGACGGGGACACCAATCCGGGCCTGGAAGCGCAACTGCCGCTCTATTTCTCCGAACTGACGTCAAGCTGGCTCGCCGTGACCGCAGTCGGCCGCGACGGCAAGATCACCGACTATGCGAACTGGTGCGGCGTGGCCGCGAACTGGTGCATGGCCGCGCCTGGCGGCGGTGACGACGAAGACGAAGACGGGATCTATTCCACAGCCACCGACGGCGGCTACGTCCGGTATTCCGGAACCTCCATGGCCGCGCCCCATGTCACCGGTGCCCTCGCCCTGGCCCGGGAGATGTACCCGAATGCCTCGGCGGCCGAACTCGCCGAACTTGTGCTGCAGACCTCAACCGATATCGGCGCCAGCGGAATAGACGGGGTCTATGGCTGGGGCCTCTTGAATGTCGGCAATCTTGTGGCCACGAAACAGGCCACGACAGCCGCTTTTCCGGCCCAGGCCGTCTGGGCCCGGATGGACATTCTCAACCAGCTCATCGCCGTGACCCGGCGCGGCCAGGATCTGGCGGGATCCGGTGCCGGCAACAGCGTCATGGTCTCCACACATGGCGGGAACAAGGGGCAGGCGTCCGGCAGGAGGATCGTCATTCAGCCGATCATGACCGCCAGCCGGCTTTCGGGAGACGGGTCCGGCAGCGACGCCGAGTCGTGGTCGGGAGGCGTCTTCGGCAGCATGGAACTGCTGCGAACCGACACCACGACGTTTGGGACCGGTCTCGGTTTCACCGGCTCCAGGATCAAGTCGGGCAGCGACCGCGCCGATGTCACGGGATATCACCTGACGGTTTTCGGCACTTACGACGACGACCGTTATTTCGCGGATGCGGCCGCCGGCTTCAGCGTGTTCCGCACCAATCAGACGCGCAAGGACATTTCAGGCACGGGCGGCACGGTCCTCGGTGGGTCCGGCCTTACCGCCAGCAGTGAAAGCACCGACCTCGGCGGCTGGCTGGCCATGCGCGCCGGGTCCAGCTTCGACACGCGCGCCGGAGCGCTCCGGCCCTATCTGCATGGCCGCGTCGTGCATCAATGGATGGGCGCCTACGACGAGAGCGGTGCCGGCGTGTTCGACCTCTCCGCCCCGGCCGGCAATTTCACCGAAACAACGATCGGCCCGGGGCTCAACATGCGCCCGCGTGCCGCCGACCTCGCCTTCGCCACGGTTCACGCCCAATTCGACATCGCCTATGCCCGCGCCATCGGTCCGGACCAGTACAGCCGCGAAGTCCGGCTGCTCGGCTCTGACCTGACGGGCACGACCGCCGAGATCGGCCGGAACATCGCCTTCGTCGGAGCCGGCATGGAGTTTGATTTCAAGGAGTCCGGGCTGAAGAGCTCGATCGGCTATTCCGGAGCCTTTCGCGAAAACGCCGACAGCCACCTGGTCAACCTCAAGCTGTCGTTGAAGTTCTGAGCGCGGCCGGCAACCCCTGGCGGTTCACACATTCCCCCGCTCGGCTTCGATCACGCCTTCGGGGGCGACAGACGGTCAGCCTCCTTGATTTGAAAGCGCTCCGGAGCCGATGAGCGACACGCAGAAACCAGTCCGGGACATTACCACCCTGACGGCGCGGGTCCAGGAAGGAGCCCGGCACCGGGACAGTGTCTTCGTTGCCGTCAGCGGCTTCGCGGGGGCAGGAAAAACCACCCTGTGCCGGTCGTTGATGCAGGCGCTTGCAGGCAAGGCGTGCCATTTCGAGTGCGACCGGTTTTCCAGCCTCGGCTTCAAGGACCGCGAAAGGCGCATCGCGGAGCAGACCGGCGACGGCGGCAGGGCAGGCACCGCGGAAAACCCTCAGCACTGGTACGACTGGAACGAGATTGAAAAAGCGCTGAGCGCGCTGCGCAGGGAAAGGCGTCTGGAATTCAACCGTGCCTGGAACCCCGATTCCGGAGAACTCGACGCCTGTTACACGCTGGACCTCGGGGACAGCCGGCCGGCCGTCGTTCTGTGCGACGGCATCTTCCTGTTGCATGAGGCCGTCAGAAGCTGGTTCGACGCAACGATTTTCGTCGACTGCCCGGAACCGCTCAGGCGCGCCCGCGGCCTGCGCCGCACGCAGGACCCGGACCGGCGAGACTACATGAACCGACTGGAGCGGATCCATTGCGAGCCCTACTTCCGGGAATTCTCGCCATCCGCCAACATCGTCTACAATCCGTCCGGCACCGCATGAAACCCAGCCCTAGGCGGGGACGACACGAAGGTGTTTCTTTTTCTCGAGCACCTTGAGAACCTGGCCGAGGTCGTGGCCCCGCTTCAGGATCACGCCGCCGGTGGCAACGACCGAATAGGCCCCCTGGCGCCGGGCCAGTTTCGGATCCTTCTCGATCCGGTAAAGCGGCATTTCGGAGGACCTGCGGAACACCGAGAAAACCGCCCGGTCCTTCAGAAGGTCGATCGCATAGTCGCGCCATTCGCCGTCGGCCACCATGAGGCCGTAGAGCCTCAGGATCGTATTGAGTTCACGCCGGTCGAAGGCGACCACAGGTTTGGAAGGGGGAGCCGGCTGGGCCTGCGGCATCGGGATGGATCCCGTGCCGCGCTTGAACGCGCTGTCATCGGCTTCGCTCATTCCGCCTCCATTCCGTTTGCGGTTTCGCAGCGGTGAGGGAATCGCGCCGGGCACGGCCTGTCACCTGGCTGTCATCTTGCGTTGCCTTGGGGTCGGATGGCAAGTCCGCAAAGCCGCGAAGGCCTCTTCAGGCCGCAATGCCGGTAATTTTACGAGGGAATTTCCGGAGGAAAACGTACAAAAACGACGTTACGGCACTTTGCCCAGAAAGAAAGAAGAAATTTCCTTGTTTTTGCCTCATTCCAGCCCTTGGCGAGCCATTTTGACCACCCATATTCAGATCATACCCTGATGGGTAGGACAAGCGGAAGCTGCGGAATGCATTAGCCCCCCAGCCCCCCGGAGTTTTCGCCGGTCCACCAGATTTAACTGAGTCAAACATCAGGGCAACTGAAGGGCCGGCGACAAGCCGGCCCTTTTCATTTGACGGCCTCCGTCAGGGCGCCCGCCCCGATCCCGTCATCTCGCCCTTTTCAGGAAATCGTCGAGAAATCCGAGGAACCTCGGGTCTGTGCCATAGGCCGCGTTGACCCGCATGGCCGCCCGCCGGCGGGTTTTGCGGTTCGGATAGAAAACCGAGCCCGGCGAAATGAAGATGCTCGCCCGGCTGGCTTCCGCGCACAATTCCTGTTCGTCGATCTCGCCGGGAAATTCGGCCCACAGATAAAATCCCGGTACGGAACTCTCCATCAGGGAAAGCCCCAGGGCTTCCAGACTGCCGAAAGCCGCCTTGTAGGCCTCCTCGACCCGCCCCCTGAGACGCCTGAGGTGACGCAGGTAATGCCCCGCCTGGATGAGATTGAAGACAAACCGTTCAACATGCTCGGACGAATTGACCTGCGTGATCATCTTGATGTCCGCCAGGCGCCGGATGATCTCCGGCGAGCCGGCCACATAGCCGCATCTCAGACTTGCCGACAACGTCTTTGAAAAGCTGCCCAGATAAAGAACCCGGCTCAACTCGTTGAGCGCGGCAAGCCGCGGCAGCGTCGACGGCAGGATGTCGGACAGGGCATCGTTTTCCACCAGCAGAATGCCCCAGCGTTCGGCCAGTTGCATCAGCCCGAACGACCGTGACGGCGACAGCGAACCCCCGGTCGGATTGTGGCCGTGCGACTGGGTGAAGAACATCTTCGGCCGATGGACCGCGAGTTTCGCCGCGAGATCGTCCAGGTCCGGGCCATCCCTGTCCCGCCGGATGCCGACGATATTGAGCTTCGCGAACGTGAGCTTGGAAAACAGCGGATAATAGCCCGGTTCGTCGACGAAGACCGTGTCTCCCGGCTCGGTCAGGTGACGGATGATCAGGTCCAGCCCGTGGTTGACGCCGTTGGTCAGAAGCAGGCCGTCCGGCTGCACCGGGATCGAGCGCTCGAGCAACTGTATCCTCAGACGGTCGCGCAACGGACCGAACCCCCAGAAACTGCCGTAACCGAACTGGATTTCTTCCGGATAGGGAACCTTGGCAACCGCAAAATGCCGCCTGAGTTCGGAGCCTTCCATCCAGAAGGGCGGGGGGCGGCCGTCCCCCGGGCGCACCTCGTAATGCTTTTCCAGTTGTTCACGCAGCAGGGAAATACCGTCGACGGCGGCGGCAACATGAGGTGCCGACGGGGCCGGTGTGTCCGGCCTGACCTGGGAGATGTAATAGCCCGATCCGGGCCGCGCTTCGAGCAGACCGCGCGCCACCAGCCGGTCGTAAGCCTCCGCCATGGTGTTTTTCGAGACGCCGTGTGCGCGGGCGCCGTGACGAACGGAGGGCAGCCGCTCAAAGGCCTTGTAGGCACCCGCCTCCAGCATCAGCGTCACCTTTTCCACAATCTCGTCGACGCGCGTGAGACGCCGTTTGCCGTCGCTCATAGGGTTGTCCCCCCGTTTTCACTGGGACAGTGACTTGAATTTTCCACCCAACCGTCCCTTGATTGTCCCACTACTTTTCATGACAGTTTGCGCCATTAGTCAAGAAAGCAAATGTCTGAACGGGAGGAAAAACAATGGCAGTAAACAGACGCGGGCTCCTTGCGGGTCTTGTCATGGGTGGGGTTGCACTGGCCGCACCGGTCGCGGCACAGGCTCAGGATGCCGTGGAATGGCGCATGCAGGCGCTTTGGGACGCGGGCACCACACCGTATGAATACGAAAAGAAATTCGTCGAGCGCGTCAGCGAACTGACGGACGGCAAATTCGACATCAAGCTGTTTTCCGCCGGACAGCTTGTCCCGGCCAACCAGGCTTTCGACGCCGTGCGCGCCGGTGCCTTCGAGATGATGAAGACCTTCGACGGCTACGAAGCCGGCAAGATCCCGGCCTTCGCCTTCACGTCTACGGTCCCCTTCGGCTTCCCCGATTCCGACCAGTATGAAGCCTGGTTCTATGAACTCGGCGGACTGGACCTCGCCCGCGAAGCCTATGCCAAGGCCGGTCTCTTCTACATCGCGCCGTCGGTCTATGGCGAAGAACCCATCCACTCCACGGTCAGGATGGAAACCATCGCGGACATGGCCGGCAAGAAAGGCCGTTTCGTCGGACTGGCCTCCGCCGTCATGGGAGACATGGACGTCGCCGTCACGCCCATGGCGACCGGTGAGGTCTACACGGCGCTTGAAAAAGGCCTGATCGATTTTGCCGACCGGGGCGATCTGACAGCCAACTACGAGGCCGGTCTGGCCGAGGTTGCCAAGTTCATCATCCTGCCCGGCGTGCACCAGCCGACCACCGCGACCAGCTATGTCGCCAATCAGGCAGCCTATGCGGCGCTTCCGGACGCCTACAAGGCGGCCCTCGCCGTTGCGGCACGGGAAGTGTCCGGCGCGCTGCGCCAGCACATCCTGGTCCAGAACGTCGAAGTTCTTGAGAAGTATCAGGACGAGGGCGTCGAGATCATCACCCTCGATCCGGCGGACGTGGCCGCCAATCGCCAGAAGGCCGTGGAAGCCTGGAAAAAGGCGACCAAGGACGACGACCTGGCAACCCGCGTCCTCAACAGCCAGGTTGACTTCATGACGTCTCTGGGTCTGCTCTAGGATCTCGTTCGATCTTCCTCCCGCCGGCTGGCGGCCGGTGCTTCGGCACCGGCCGCCAGCTGTGTGCCCCAGCCTTCCCGCGGTCACGATGTCATGAATTCGATCTGCTCCCTCGTCACCGGCCTCAACCGGGTCCTTTTCCTTGTGGCCGCCGCACTCATCTTCGCCGTGGTGCCGATGCTGCTCTTCGAGGTTGTCGCCCGCTATGCCTTTGACGCCCCGACGGTCTGGGCGATGGAGGCAAGCACGCTTGTCTTCGGCCCCCATTTCATGCTGGCCGGTCCGTACCTGCTGCATCTGAAGGGCCATGTGGCCGTCGACATATTCAGTGACAAGTTGCACGGACGAGCGAAAGCTGTCTCGGACGTGTTCACCTATCTTGTCGTCGCCGTATTTGCCGGTGTGTTCGCGGTGGTCAGCTGGCCGCTGGCGATCAATGCCTACGGCATGGGCGAAACCAGCTTTTCCGCCTGGAACCCGCCGATCTGGTGGCTGAAATTCATTGTGCCATTCGCCTTCGCGATGCTGTTCGCCCAGGCCGTCGTGGAAATCCTTCGCACGGTTTTTCCCGCTGAAAACACCATCGGAGCGGACGCATGAGCTCCGAATTCGTTCTTTTCATCATGTTCTCCGGCCTGATCGGCCTGCTGCTGACGGGCGTGCCGCTTGCCTTCACGCTCGGCGCGCTGGCCCTCGTCTTCACATTGCTGCTGTGGGGCCCGGCCGCCCTGACCGTGACCGTCCTCAATCTCTATTCCACCATGACGTCGGAATCACTGCTCGCGATCCCGCTCTACGTCATGATGGCAAGCACCCTGCAGAGATCCGGCGTCATCGAAAGTCTTTACCGGGCGATGGAACTGTGGTCGCGGCGCCTGCCGGGCGGACTGGCTGTGGGCACCATCGTCATCTGCACCATTATCGCTGCCATGACCGGCATCGTCGGCGCCGCCGTGGCCGCCATGGGCATGCTTGCCCTGCCCTCGATGCTCAAGCGCAACTACAGTCCGGAACTCGCCATCGGCACGATCTGCGCCGGCGGAACCCTCGGCATCCTCATTCCCCCGTCCGTGATCACCATTGTCTACGCGGTCACGGCCCAGGCCTCCATCGGCCAGATGTTCATCGCCGGCGTCGTGCCCGGACTGCTGCTGGCGTCCCTTTATATCGGCTACATCGTCCTGCGCGCGGCCCTCAACCCCGCCGTCGCGCCACGGCCGGACGACAGCGAAGCCGCCACCTGGGACGAACGCATCGCCGCGCTGAAATCGCTAGTGCTGCCCCTCATCATCATCGTCGGCGTTCTCGGCACCATCTACATGGGCATCGCCACACCGACCGAGGCCGCAGCGGTCGGCGTGTTCCTCGCGTTCCTGTCCGCGCTGGTCGAGCGCCGTCTCGGTTGGGAACTCGTGTCCGGGGTGGCTCTGGACGTGGTCAAGGTCACGGCGATGATCCTCTGGATCACGATCGGCGCCCGGGCGTTCGTGGCGATCTTCACCGGCACCGGCGGTGCCGATTTCCTGCTGACCTTCATCCAGACCCTCGACGCCAGCCCCTGGGTCGTGCTGATGGTGATGCTGGGCATGCTGTTTCTTCTGGGCATGTTCCTCGACGAGATCGGCATCATTCTCTTGTGCGTTCCGGTGTTTCTGCCGGTGATCGACTTCCTGGACTTCGACCGGCTCTGGTTCGGCGTCCTGTTCCTGGTCTCCGCACAGATGGCCTACATCTCGCCCCCCTTCGGCTACACGCTTTTCTACATGAAGGGAGTGCTGCCCTCCGGAATCGGCATGGGCACCGTCTACCGTGCCATTGTTCCCTTCATCCTCCTCCAGGCCCTGGGCATCCTGATCTGCGCACTGTTCCCGCAGATCGTGCTCTGGCTTCCCAATTCCATGATCAACTGAACCGCAGGACATCCGATGAGCGACGTCACCTCGTCCCGAATTGAAGGCTTTCACAAAATGTCTCCGGAGGCCCGGCTGCAGGCCGTGGCCCGGCAGGCCGGACTGGACAATGAAGCCGTCGCCGGCCTCGCCGATGCGGCCTCCGGACAGATCGACCTGGCCGACCGTCTGATCGAGAACGCCATCTCCAGCATGGCCATCCCGGTCGGCATCGCCACCAACATCACCGTGGACGGACGGGACGTTCTGGTGCCGATGGCAACCGAGGAATCCTCGGTCATCGCGGCGGTCTGCAATTCCGCCAAGCGCTGCCGCTCCACCGGCGGCTTCCGCACCTCGACCAGCGGCCCGGTGATGGCCGCGCAGATCCAGCTTCTGGGCGCCGACGATCCGGAAAACGTCCGCATGAAGGTGCTGGAGCGTATCGGGGACATCCGGACGATCTGCGATGCCACCGATCCGCTTCTGGTGAAATTCGGCGGTGGCTTCCGCGATCTCGACATCCGCGTCATCGGCACACCGGAAGGGCCGATGACCGTGGTGCACATCATTGTCGACACCCGGGACGCCATGGGCGCCAATGCGGTCAACAGCATGGCCGAGGCACTGGCCCCGAAACTGGAGGAATGGACCGGCGCCCGCAGCCTGTTGCGCATCCTGACCAATCTGGCCGACCGCCGCCTGGCCCGCGTACGCGCGGTCTGGCCGGTTGACGAGATCGGCGGAGACCGGGTGCGCGACGACATGCTGTCGGCGTATCATTTCGCCGATAGCGACCCCTACCGCGCGGCCACCCACAACAAGGGCATCATGAACGGCATCAGCGCCGTCGTGCTGGCGACGGGCAACGACACCCGCGCGATCGAAGCCGGAGCCCATGCCTTCACCGTCCGGGACGGCCGCTACCGCTCCATGACCCGCTGGGAGAAGGATGGCGACGGCAACCTCGTCGGCATTCTGGAGATGCCGATGGCGGTCGGTCTCATCGGCGGCGCCACGAAAATCCATCCGACGGCACAGGCCAACCTGAAGATCCTCGGTGTGACCACCGCCGACGAACTGGCCCGCATCATCGTCTCGGTCGGCCTCGCCCAGAATTTCGGCGCCATGCGCGCTCTGGCGACAACCGGCATTCAGAAGGGCCACATGGCCCTGCACGCCCAGAACGTGGCCATGATGGTCGGCGCCGCCGGCCCGGAAATCGACAGGGTCGCGGAAGAACTCAAGGCGCGCGGCATGGTCCGCCAGGACGTCGCCGAGGAGATCCTTGCGCGCCTGCGCGCGGACGGCTGACCCGCCCGTTCTCGCCAGATTTCCGGAGACACGTCCGGCCGCGCGCCGTTTTCCGGCGACAGCCTCAAGATTGCCCCTTTTTCATTCGGGCTCTTGATGTATCCTTTTTTGACGATGACCACGGACCTGATCGATCTCCGCGCGGCCCGGACCGCGGATTGCGATGCCCTTGCCGGCATTCACAGCGAAGCCTGGCTGGGTGCCTATCGGGGTGTTCTGCACGGCGTCGACCTGCAGAAAATGGTATCGCGCCGGGGCACGGACTGGTGGCACGGCGCGCTCGCCCGCGGCGTCGACATCCGGATCCTCACCATCGCCGACGTGCCCGCCGGCTATGCCACCAGCGGTCCCTGCCGGCTCGCCGACACCGGCATGGAAGGCGAGATCTACGAGCTGTACCTGAAACCGGAATATCAGGGCCTGGGCTTCGGCCGCACCCTGTTCGACCATGTCCGGGCCTCCCTTGCCAGCAGGAACATGTCCGGCCTCGCCGTCCAGGTGCTCAGCGACAACCAGCCCGCCCGCGCCTTCTACAAGGCCGTCGGCGGCCGGCTGTCGGCGAAATCCTGGTACCGGCCCGGCGGCCGCCGGCTGGAACTGTCGATCTACACCTGGCCAGCGAAGCCCGCCTGATCAGACAGGTTCCTATCAATTGCGGTTGGTATCACCACTGGAGAATGCCGGGTTGTCCCAGGATCCGCGGCGGCTCGGCACAGTCGAACGTGCCTGCCAGCGTATCGGCGGCCTGACGTGCCATGACATTGGCATTGCTGTTGGCCTGGGCATCGACCCGCGCGATCTGGCAGGTGCCGCCACCGGGTTTCAACTGGGTCACGATCAGGACGCTGCCGGTGCTGGCGCCGTCGTCCAGGCTCGGGAACCAGCGCAGGATCGTGGCAACCGGCGTTCCGCCGTCAAGGCGCCACTCGAGGGTCTCGTTGACGGTGTTGAAATTCGGCAATGTCTGCCCGGCCGCCGGTTCGTCCGCGGCGAACGGGCCGAAGGAGATGAACATGCGCAGGTCGCCCTCGGCGACGTAAACCGCCTGCCCCTGGTACCCGGGGCACTCCCAGGCGCCGCCGAAGGTGCCTTCCTCGGAAGCGGTTTCGATCTGGGCGCAGGCCTCAAGCCGGATCTTGGTGTAGGCGCTGTCCGCGCCTGCCGCGCGGGCTTGCGGCAGGGATCCCGCCAGCGCCAGAATGAACAGCATCAGCATGAAGGGAACCGTTGCCGGCGGAAAAACCCGTTTCAGACCACATGTCAGCCGTGTCATGATTGCACCTCCACACCAGGTTCAGCGATCGGATCAAGCCACGTTAATCAATTAGGTGCAATGCAAAATTAAAGGCTTGAACTTCCCCGGCGGGATTGCGATAGACGCAGCAGCGATCAACAGGAGTTTTCCCGATGCGTATCGACGCCGTGCCGATTGGCAAGAACCCGCCCGAAGACATCAACGTCATCATCGAGGTGTCTGTCGGCGGCGAACCCATCAAATACGAGATGGATAAGGAAGCCGGTGCGATGTATGTCGACCGTTTCCTCTATACCCCGATGCGCTATCCGGGCAACTACGGTTTCGTTCCGCACACCCTGTGCGGCGACGGCGACCCGATTGACGTTGTCGTGGTCAACCAGCGCCCGATCGTCCCCGGCGCGATCATGAGCTGCCGCCCGATCGGCGTGCTCCTGATGGAAGACGAATCCGGCCAGGACGAGAAGATCATCGCCGTTCCGTCCCACAAGCTGTCCAAGCGCTACGACGACATCAACGACATCAGCGACCTCCCGGACATCACCATGGCCCAGGTGAAGCATTTCTTTGAGCATTACAAGGATCTGGAACCGGGCAAATGGGTCAAGATCACCGGGATCGAAGGCGTGGAAACCGCCAAGAGGCTGATCACGGAATCGATCGACCGCGCACAAGCGGAAGCCGCGGAGTAAAGCTCCCCTGCGAGAGTCGCTCCTGAGATCGACAACGCGCCCTGTTGCGGGAGGGACACGCCCTCCCCGCAGGCCATCACCTGTCGGCGGCGGCCTCGATGCGTTCCATGTCCTGGTCCGACAGGCCGAAATGATGGCCGATTTCGTGAATGAGGACATGGGCGACCACATCGCCCAGCGATTCGTCCATGGCTGCCCAATAGTCCAGGATCGGCCGGCGGAACAGCCAGATCCGGTTGGGCATCTGGCCTGAGATCCGGGTCTCCTCGCCCTCGCTCAGGCCTTCGCCCTCGAACAGGCCGAGAAGGTCGTGCGGGTCGTCGATGGCAAGCGCATCCAGAACGTCGTCGGGCGCATAGTCGGCCAGGCTGATCTGCAAGTGACCGCAGCGCAGCAAAAGATCGTCCGGAAGCCCGGCCAGGACTTCACTGGCCATGGCCTCGAAATCTTCCAGTTCGGGTGCCTTGCGTTCGGTCCAGCCACTTCGGCTGACCGGCCGGACGGATGCCATATGGGGTCCCCTGACGCTTCTTCAATTGCCTGTCTGACCGGCCGATCCCACCGGGGATCGCCGCCTACAGGTAGGTGACGATAAGGTAGATCACCAGTCCGATTGCGAATATCACGCCAAGGCTCCGGCCGATGCGTGTTCCAAGAACCTCGATCCGGTCGTCCTCGTCCTTGTCCCCGGCGCTCAGATGGCTCCGGGCCCGGTCGGCCATGCGCACGAAGGTCGAGCCGGCGATGGTCTCGCTTTCGGCCTCGACCCTGTCGAGCGCGTGGAGCGCGTCCCGGCGCTGCTTGTCCTTTGGATGTTCAGGCGTGCTCATGCCTCCACACTGGCCTTGTTGCCGCTCCGTTTCAACAGCAAAGCCGCCAGGAGCGCGAGCACGGCAAGGCCCGCGGAGGCAACCGCGTTCCAGCCGGCGAACGACAGACCCATCAGCCGCCAGCTTGCCTCCGTGCAACTGACGATACGGGTCGCCTGCAGGGTCTTGAGCATGTCGGCCGCCGAACTGGGCGCCGCGCTGCCGCCGCCACAGTCGTTCGGCCCGTCCCAGAGCGCCCATTCGGCGCCCGCCTGGTAGATGCCCAGACCAGACCCATAGGCGAACACCGCCGCGACCAGCAGCAGCGCGAGCACGGCCAGGCCGGTCCGGCCCCGAACCATCAGCAAAAGCGCCAAGGCGGCCAGCGGCAGTCCGGCATAATAGGGGATGCGCTGTTCGAGGCAGAGCTTGCACGGCACGAAGCCGCCGATCAGCTGAAAGCCCCAGGCCGTCGCGATCGCCGCCAGTCCGCCAAGCAGCAGCAGCCCGGTCGCATAACGTGCCATGGTTTCAGATTTCATGATGCCCTCGTCGATCACAGGAACTTCAGCGCGGCGAAGCCGCCGACCAGCAACACCACGAACAGCGTGAACATGAGACCGAGACGCTTTTCGATGAAATCGCGGATGGGCGGGCCGAACAGGTAAAGCAGGCCGGAAACCGCGAAGAACCGGATCCCGCGCGACACGATGCTGGCCGCGATGAACACCGGCAGGCTCAGCCCGAGCGCACCGGAGGCAATCGTGATCACCTTGTAGGGAAACGGCGTCAGTCCCGCGATGAAGACGAACCACCAGCCGTACTGGTGATAGATCTCCTTGAACTCCTCGACGAAGCCCATCTTGCCGTAGAAGGTCAGGATCGGCACGGCCACCTGCTCGAACAGGAACATGCCGATCAGGTATCCAAGGATACCGCCCAGGACCGAGGTCACGGTGCACAGCAGCGCATACCACCAAGCCCTGTCGCGCCGGGCGATCACCATCGGGATCAGCAGGATGTCCGGCGGCAGCGGAAATACCGAGCTTTCGACAAAGGACACCGACCCCAGCGCGACAGGCGCACGCGGTCCGGCGGCAAGGGACAGGGTCCAGTCATAAAGGCGTCTGATCATGCCGCTTCCCATAGCGGGTCAGGCGGGAAATGTCATCCGGGGAAATGGACACGTTCGCGGGAATTCCATCGCCTGCGCGACCAACGGGGCGGCAATACAAGAAAAGCCGCGTCAAATAGCCGGCAGGAAGTAACGCGAGGAGAACCGCGCTCAAGTAGGATGATAGGCCGGTGGTGCAAGGATGCCCCGCGCTCAAGTAGCCGGCAGGCGGTAGCGCAAGGAAAGCCGCGCTCAGGTAGCCCGAAGGGCGGTAGCGCAGGGAAAAATGGTGCCCCCCGCCGGAATCGAACCGGCACTTCCGAAGAAACGGGATTTTGAATCCCGCGCGTCTACCAATTCCGCCAGAGGGGCCCGGAGAGGGTGCCTATCATGGCGTCCGGCGGGATGCAAGCGGTTCGGGGCGGGTCCGGGCAGGCGACCGGGACGGGGTGCCCGAAGGCGTCCGCACGGGGTGCTGCGCGGGCCCTGCGCGGGCAACCAACCGGGGCGGATCGCAGACGGCCGCTGGAGCAGAGAAACCGCGAATTTTAAGATCTGTATTTACCGCCGGTTCACCGTAACTTTAACAATCGGCCGACTTCGGCCCCGGTTGGCCCCGCGCGTCCCCCGCGCTTAAGACTGTTTCAACCGCGTGCCCGCAAGGATGTTTCCCGACTGGAGGACGGGAGAAAACATGCCACAGGTCAAAAAGTCGAATTTTCCGGGATCGGACCTTGCCGGGCGCATCGCGCCGGAGGGGCTGGCCTCGAAACTGGGGTTCCAGTCAAATGCCGAGGCAACCGTGCGAACCGGAGCCGAGGTGTTCACCCTGGACCGGATGCCCGTGAGCGACCTGGCGCCGGCGCCGATCCGGCCGGAATGGATCCTGGAAGGCTCCCCCCGGGCGATGTGCAGGCAGCTGTCCGGACTGAGCGACCGCCGCGGCGACGTCTGCCACTGGTCGTGCACCGCCGGCCGGTTCCGCTGGCATTACGCCATGGACGAAGCGGTGATGTTCCTGGAAGGCCGGGTCGAGATCACCGATCACAACGGCAACACCTATGTCGGCGAACCGGGCGTCAACCTGTTCTTTCCCGCCGGCACCGTGGCCGAATGGCACGTGCCGGTCTACATCCGGAAAATTGCCTTCAATCACAACCCGGTGCCGCGTTATTTTCGCCTCGCCGCCCGCATTGCCGACAAGACCCGCACCGTGATTTCCCGGCTGCGGAAGTAGCGGCTTTGGCGGGCGCCATCGCCTCCCGAAAAGCGCCGGTTCGTGCTACCGGACAGGTGAGACCTGCGCCGCACGGAAATCCAGGATAACCTTGAAGGTGCGAACAGGTCAGGCACAATCGCGATTGTTTAGACAGCGAACAAAAGCGCAAATTGTGCGCTTTTTCTGGACAAGCGGATCGGGGTTGGCTAACAATCCGGAATGAGCAAATCAGGACGTGAAATCGAGCTCAAGCTCGAACTGGAACCGACAGCCCAGGACGCGATCAGGCGCGGCGGCACCGTCGAAGGGTTCGCCGCCGGCAAGGCGGTGACCAAAACCCTGCAGTCCATCTATTTCGACACGCCTGACCAGGCACTGCGCAAGGCCAAGATCTCCCTGAGGGTGCGCAAGGCCGGCCGCAGCTGGGTGCAGACCGTCAAGCTGGGAACCGGCGTGATGGGCGGCCTGTCGACGCCGGTCGAGGCGGAACACCCGGTTTCCGGCCGCGCGCTCGATTTCTCCGTGATCGAGGACCCGTCGGTGCGCGACACGCTGACCGCGACCATCGGCGAGGCGCCCCTGGCCGAGTGTTTCGAGACGGTGATGAAGCGGACGACCCGGCAATTGTCCCGCGACAGCGACGGCGCGCGGATCGAACTCGCCTTCGACACCGGCAACATCCTGGCGGGCGCGGGAACCCAGCCGCTCACCGAGCTGGAAATGGAACTGAAATCCGGTCCGAGTCTGGCTCTGTATGAGGCAGCCCGGGCGGTGCTTGGTGATGTCCCCTTCCGGTATTCGCCGTTCAGTAAGGCAGAGCGCGGTTACCGCTTTGCAGAGGGCAGCACCCCGGAAGAACGCACGCCCTGCTTCGCCGAGGCCGTCTCGTTCACGCACGGCGCCTCGACGGAGGTCGCCTTCCGCGATGTGCTGCGGTCCTGCCTGACCCAGATATCCGAAAACCGGCTGGTGGTTCTGGCTTCCGAAGACCCGGAAGGCCCGCACCAGTTGCGCGTCGGCCTGCGCCGGCTGCGCAGTGCGTTCCGGCTGTTCCGGCCGATCCTCAATCCGGCGACCACGCAGCCGCTGGACGCGATGGCCCGCATCATCGCCACCGAGGCCGGTGCCTTGCGGGATATGGATGTGCTGATCGATGAAATCGTCGTTCCGCTGATCGAAAAGGCGCCGGACAGCCTGTCCTTCGACGCCTTGCTGACGGATCTGAACGCGGCGCGCGGGAAGGACACCCGTGGCACGCTGACCGATCATCTGAAATCGGCGGAGGTCAACGCCTTCCTGCTGGATCTGGCCGCCTTCACCGAGGGCCGGGGCTGGCTCGATCCGGAAAATCTCGGCCAGACCGCGCTTCTGGCGCAACCGATCGAGAAGTATGCCGGCCATGCCCTCGCCAGACAGTGGAAAAAGGTGCTGAAATACGGCAAGCGCATCGAGGGCCTGTCCGTCCCCGAACGCCATGAAATGCGCAAGGCGATGAAGAAGATGCGCTACGGCATCGAGTTCTTCGGCAGCCTCTATCCGGCCGACGGTGTGAAACCGTTCCTGAAGCGCATGAAGAAGCTGCAGGACATTTTCGGCTATCTCAACGACGTCGCAATGGCCGAGACCCTGCCGGAAAAATACACCGCCACCGGACCCCAGTCCGAAACGGCGCGGCTGGCGATCGGCTTCGTCATCGGCTGGCACGAGGCCCAGTGCCAGGCCAAGTGGCAGCATGCCAAAGGCTACTGGGACGCCACCAGGAAAACGCCGAAGTTCTGGACCTAGGGCATTTCACCCGGCCCTTGATCAAGGCCCGGGCGGGAGGTCGTCATCGCATTCGAAGATGTCCTCGATCGCCATTTCGAACAGGCGGGCAATCCTGAAGGCCAGCGGCAGAGACGGATCGTACCGTCCGGCTTCTATGGCGTTGATTGTCTGGCGGGATACGTTCAGCTTGTCGCCCAGCACCGATTGGGACCATTTGCGTTGGGCGCGCAGAATCTTCAGCCTGTTGCGCATCAAAAGACGCCGCCGTCCCGCTTGGTGATCACCAGGGCCGCCGCGCCGTAACTCAGCCAGAAGGTCGGCACCAGCCAGAAGACATCAAGAGCCGGTGCACCAGCCAGGTTCTCCAGCGTTCCCCATACCGACGCCATCACCATCAGGCAGACCAGGCCGAACAGGACCGCCTTGATCTGAATTGTGCGCAGAAATTCGTCGATTTCGGTGATGAACCGCCAATGCGCCCAGAACGTGCACAGGATCGCGATGATCGGCAAAGCAGCCAGCACATAAAGACCCATTGCAGGCAAGTCGGCGTGATCGCGTGCCCATACCACCCCGATCGTGGCGGCCATGTAGCCGATCATGGATGGAACGAAAATCATGAAATAACGGCGTGTGGCCTGTTGGTGGGTCATCGTGGTCTCCGGCAAAAATGTAAAGTTAACTTTACATAGTCGTCGGCAGACAGATATGTCAAGGGACCTTTCCATTCGATCGAGACCCCGCCCAGGGTCCAAGGCCGGTCTTTCAGTTCCGGCTCCTGGAACAGCTTACCGGACGTGCGCTGCAGCGCCGGATCCACCTGTGCATCCCGCGTCAGAACCGCGCGGAAAGCCTTGCGTTGAAGCCGTGGTCACTGGCGGTCGCACCGAGTTCGCCGTTGTAGCCGGCGCTGACGGTCACGCCTTCGCCAAGGCCGAAGGTCAGACCCGCCTCGAGCAGGGCTGTGTCCCGGTCCAGAGGCGTGCCGGAAATATCGAAAGCATTTCCGCCGGCAAAGCGCATCGTCGAGACTGCATCCAGATCGCCGAGGGCATGGCGCCAGCCGACGCTGCCGGACACCGTGGCGCTGAACGCACCGTTGGTCGCGATCTGCCGCTCCAGCCGCGCACCCAGGGTGGTAACCCCAAGGGTTTGCGATGTGGAGCCAACGGTGAGGGCCGACGCACCGCCTGTTTCAGTGAAACCGTCGCTGTGCTGGTAGATGAGGGCCGCCCCCGCGAAGGGTTCGATACGGGCGAACGGCGTGTCGAGCATATAGCCGACCTCGCCGAACACCTGCGCAGTGGACGCCGCATAGTCGGCAGTCAAGGTGTTGCTCAGTCCGCCCACGGTGACATTGCGCGTCGTCGAGACATCGTGCCAGGCATAGCCCGCGCCCAGATGCAGGCCGAGCGCGCCAAAGCGTTGGCCGCCATAAGCGCCCAGATGATAGCTGTCGGCATCCCCGGACGAGGCCCGGGAATCGACATCGAAGCTGGCCTTGCCGTAACCGGCCAGTATTCCCGCGCGCCAGCCGTCGAAGACGTCCGCGTCAAGACCGAGGAAGAAACCGCCACTGGTATGGTCCATCTGCGCCTTGCCATCGCCGCCACGGGTCTCGCCCCAGCCGCCATAGGCCTGCCCCCAGGCTGTGACGCCCACGGAATTGCCTGGCGCCTCGCCGGCCCCGTTGAACGCGATCATCGGCACATCGCCTGCCGCCGGCCCGCCGAAAGCACCTCGGATGCGGTTGTTGACGGCATCGCGGCCAAAGCGGCTCTGCTGAACCAGCAGCGTGTTGGTGGAGGCATGGACCTCGCCGGACAGGGTGTCGAAGGCTGCCCGCGCAGCCGCGCCGCTGAGCGCCACGACCTCATCATAGACCGCGTTGCCGCTGCCGAGACTTTCGACGGCCGAGGCGGTGGCGGTCTGGTTTCCCGTAACCGCTGCGGAGGTAAAGGCCGACGAATTGCGCGTCAGCGTCAGGGTGACGCTGGTCGCCCCATATCCGAGCGCGGCATCAAGGAACGCGAAATCTTCGCTGACGGAGCCGAACGTGCCGTTCACCGCGGTGTCGGCGGTCAGGATCGTGTAGGTGGTCGAGGTGTCGTAGGTCGACCCGTCGTCCGTTCCGTTTTCAGCGCTCACGGAGACCTTGGCGCCACTGTCGATGGTCACCGTGCCTGTCGCGGCCAGCTTGTCGGCATTACCGTCCTTGTCGACTTCGACCGCGTAGGTGGAGCCGGAGACGAAGTTGACGTTCCCCGCCACATTGAGGGTACCGATGGAATTGCCGGGCGCGACGGTGGCGCCGGAGGACAGCGTGAAACCGCTCACCGTGCCCGTACCGCCGATGGTGCCGCCGCTGGCAACCGTGATCGCGCTGGTGAAGGTGCTGTTGAAGGCAAGGGTGCCGCCGGAGATTGTCGTTGTTCCGGTGAAGCCGGACAGGTCACCGCCGAGCTTTGTCGTGCCGGCTTCGTTGACAAGAGTGCCGCTGCCGGTGATGTCGGCATCGAAGGCATAGTCTGTGCCGGTGTGATTGAACACGATCTTGCCGGTGCCGCTGCCGAAGGCCACGGTGTCGGCGTTGACCGTTCCGGCCGCAGCCGCCGTGCTGCCCGAGGCCGCGCCGATGTTCAGCGTGCCGGTTGACCCGGTGTTTTTTGCAATATTCAGCGTGCCGCTGCCCGCGTTAACGGTTATTTTGCCGCCGTCGGCGAGCGTCAGGGTTCCGGTTCCATCACTGCCCACAATGGCGCCGTTGGCCGCCTGGATCAGGGAGCCCTGACCCGTGACGGTCGCGGTGCCGGTCGAGCCGGTCAACCACCCGATATCCACGTCGTCACCGACAAACTTGCCGCCATCGGAAACCGTCAGCGTGCCTGTGCCGGCATTGCCGACATTGACACCCGTCGTGGAGACAAATTGCGACCCCGCTCCGGTCACGGTCAACGTACCATTGGCAGCGCTGGTGTCGCCAATCTGCAGGAGCGTGCCCGTGGCCTTTCCGCCATCGGAAATCGTCAGTGTGCCCGTGCCGGAACCGCCAATGGAAAGACCGGCGTCGTTGGTCCAGTCCGATCCGGACCCGTCCACCGTGACCGTTCCCACGGAACCGGCCTGGCTGCCGATGATCCCGCCTGAACTCGTGACCTTGCCGCCGGCAGAAACCGCAACCGACCCGGTGCCGGTATCGCCAATGGTAATCGTCCCGGAATTGTCCCACGGGCTGCCCAGCGTCCCCGGGGCGCCCGCTCCGCTGCCGATCACCGTCTCGCTCGAGCCGTCGATGGTATCGACAGTGGCCAGAGCAGGCGCTATTGCGCCAGGCGCCAGAACGGGCACCAGAACAAGGCTCCCTGTCAGGGCCGTTGCCAGCAGCAACCCGGAGCGGCAATGCCGCAATGTGGCGGGAGAATTCTGCGAAAAATGGGTCCGGGACGAGAGCATCGGGTCCTGTCTGCGTTCGAATATCGGCTTCTAAGCCCTTGTTTCTGTTATCGAGCGCAACGCGAGGCCACACCTAATACATGTGAATCGCAGACTAGGGTCCGAATACGGGTCCCGCTATCCGATTCCTGCAAAAGTATGGCGCCCCTGTAGTTTTCAACAATAAATTCGCGTTTCGGTATCGCCAGGTGTCCGCACCAACAACCGGCCATCTTGTCCGCCATCGGTCCAGCCGTCGAAATTCGCGGTCCGGTCACTTCGGTGCGCAGGCCCGCTCCACGCAGGCGAGCCTGCGTGATGGCCGGCGTGATCGCTGGCCTGATCTCTGGCCTGATCTCTGGCATGTCATCGAAAAAACGGGCTAGTCTGCGAAAATCGTTTGCGAAATCTTTTTCGAATTGCCGCCCTGACGAAATTGCCTGCCGGACAGGCCATGTGAATTGGAGAGCGTTGTGCCGATGTTCCGTTTCTTTCTGACTGCCTTGATTGTCCTGGCGGTTTCCGGCCCGGTACAGGCCCAGGAAACCCCTCTCCAGAAAAGAATGAAGGCCTTCATTGAGGCCTATAACGCCAGGGATGCCGAGGCCGTATCAGGTTTCTACACCGAAAAAGGCGCGCTTCTGCCACCTCGGGGCAAGGCTCTCTTCGGGCGCCCGCCCATTGCAGCGCACTATGCCAATGCGTTTTCAAATGGTGTCACGGACCTCAAGTACCGCATTCTGGAAATCGACCAGACCAGCGCGGATACGGCCATCGAGATTGGAGAGACTAAGGTCGCCTTCAACGCGCAGACCATCATCGGCCGGTCCATGCATGTCTGGAAGAATGTCAACGGCGAATGGTTCCTGCACAGGGACATGTACCATGTCCTTGCCATGACCAAATGAAGCCGGCTTCGGGGCGGCTTCCCGCCGCCCCGGAACATCTGGCCGTCAGGCGGCCTTGTCGGCGCGTTCCCAGGCGAATTTCCGGAAAGGCGCATCCACAGGCGTGTCGGCGATGTGGTTGGTGTAGTTGGACATGACCTTCTGGCTGTAGCCGAGAATCACTTCCAGGATGTTGCGCCTGGTGTACCCGGCATCGAGGAACGCTTGCACGTCCGCGTCGGACAGGTTACCACGTTGGCGCACCAGTTTCAGGGTGAAATCACGCAGCGCTTCCAGGCGCGGCGTCGGCAGCGCCGTTTCGTTGCGCAGCGCATCGGTGATGGCATCGTCCACGTTCATGCTCTTGGCGATGCCCGTATGCGCGGGAACGCAGTAATGGCATGCGTTCTCCACGTTCACGGTCTGCCAGACCACTGTCTGTTCGTCCTTGTCGAAGCTGGAATTCGCGAACAGCTCATGCACGCGCTGAAAGGCTTCCAGCAGGCCCGGCGCCTCGGCCATCACGGCGTGAAGCCCTGGCACCATGCCGAAGGCGGCCTTGGATTTTGCCAGCAGCGGCTGCGAATCTTCCGGAGCGTTGGTCTCGTCGTAAAGCGTGAAGTCGGTCATCTCTGTTCATCCTTTGAGGGTGTTCGGGCGGGAGGAACCCGTGAATTTGTCGGGCGGCAGGCCGGGCTTGCGATCAGCAGATAAGCTCGTTTGAGTGATTGCTCAATAGATTGTTTGAGCAATCACTCAAATGTGAGTGCGCCCCACATTTGCGAGACGAGACATTCCGGCAGAAAGGCCCTATTTTTTGACCCATGAAACGAGCTCAACCCTATGACCGCGAAAAAGCGCTGGACGCGGCCCAGGACCTGTTCTGGCGCAAGGGCTATCACGCCACCTCCCTGAAGGATCTGGAGGCCGCGCTGGCCATGAAGCCAGGCAGCATCTATGCCGCATTCAAAAGCAAGGAAGCTCTCTTTCTGGCGGGTCTGGAGCGGTATTTTCTGACCAGCCGCCAGTCCGTCAGGGACCAGATGGCCGTAGCGGACACCGTTCTGGGCGGTCTGGCGGATCACCTGCGGAGCCATGGCGCGATGGCGGGCGGGCCACCTGACAACCGTGCCTGCATGATCGTCAAGACCCTTCTGGACACCACAGCCGAAGACGGCGCAGTCTCCGCCTGGGCCCACACCTACTTCGAGGACATGCGGTCCGAATTCGCCGGCTTCTTCCGCAAGGCCCGGGAGAACGGCGAACTCCCTCCCGGCGCCGACCCCGACCGCCTCGCCCGCCGCTATCAGGCCAATATCACCGCCCTCAGGGTGGAAGCACACCTGGGCGGCGATCCCGCCGCCCTGACGGACCTTGCCGACAGCATGGCGCGGGATGTGGAGGAGCTGCGAAACAGCGGCGGAACCAGCCGGTAGTGACCGGGCCCGCTCCGGCAGCCCGGGATCGCGCCCGCCCCCAGAACCACAGGATGGGTCAGGTTCTTCTGGCGGCATGAGGGGCAGCACGCGAAGGGCTCCCGGAAACAACAGAGCAGCGCAGCCGGGAAGACGGTCTGAACCGGTCGATGGACGGCGCTCAATCCGGTTTGCTTGCGCCAGGGCGCGGGGTGCGGCTCCCCGGGATCGTACCGCCCAGCCGGTCGCGCAACCGGCGGGAAAATTCGAAGAAAGGCACCGCATCCTCTCCAAGTATCTCCCGGAGAATTTCATCGACCTCCGACCAGGCCTCGCCGATCCCGGCAAGGAGAGTTCGCCCCTTTTCGGTCAATTCCAGCACGTTTTGCCGGCGCGATGCCGGGTCGATCGTACGCGTGATGTATCCGGCGGCCAGAAGCCGGTCCGTCATCGTGCTCATGCTCGCGGAAGTGACCCCGAACGCCGTCGCAAGTTCGGCCTGCGAAATGGCCCCGGTCCTGCCCATCGCCTCGAGGATGCGGGCCTGACGGGGCTGGATGCCGAGCGGTGCCAGTTTCCGGCGCAACTCCGTCTCGACGAGGTCTGCGCTGTGAAGGAGACCGTGGAACTGACATTGATCATCTTGCATGCTAACAGTTAATATACTATATGTTTAATGGCAACAAGATGCCTGCATTGCATTCTGGACAAATCGAGGGACCAGCCATGTTCGCGAAGCCGGTAACGTTTCTGGTACCGGCCTTGCTCGCCGGAACCCTCCTGGCGGCAAGCCCGGCGTCTGCGCAGACGGCCGACGCGCACCTTGCCCGCATCGGCGGTTTTTTCGAGACCGCGGATGTCGTGAAGGGTCCCGATCCGGTCGAATGCACCTTGTCAGGCGGCACGCAGACGACCTGCTTTTCCATCACGGTGCGCCCGAACCCGCTGGACCGCACGCCGGGACCATGGTGCCCCTCGAACATCTCGGACGGCGCCGATGCGGGCGGCATCTGGTTCCTCGACGGCGAGACCGTGGACGTGGACGGCGCCTTCATCGCCAGCCTCGCCGAGACCTATGGCGACACCCGCTGGCAGCTTTTCGACGCCGACACGGGCGCGGTGCGGTTCACCGGCACGCTGGAAGCCTGCCAGGCGGCCGCACGCCCCGATGTCGACCCGGCGTATCAGAATTACTGCGTTCAATGCCTGCCGGAATACATGCCCGAAGACGCGACGATCACCTATGTGATTCCGCTGGAGCCGGTTCCCGCCGAACGACCGGCCCCCACGAACCGGACCGGTTCGGGCGTTGCCTTCAACGGCGTCCGACTTGACGGGCCGGCCCCGTTGGATGCGATCCTGGGCGCGCACACGATCGCGCCCTTCGACGATTGCGGCGGACATGTGAACCCGCATGTCGGCTATCACTACCATGCCGTGACGGACTGCCTTTCCGGCGTGGAGACGACGCTCGGCCCGCTCGAAAGCGATGCCGTGAAAGCGCATGGCGGCCAGATCGGCATCGCGATGGACGGCCACGCTGTTTTCCCGCATTTGCTTGCCGACGGCCATGCCCCCGAAGGGCTCGATGCATGTCACGGGCATGAAGCCGAAGGCTTGCCATACCACTATCACGCCGGCTCAGCCGGTTCGAACCAGATTCTCGGCTGCCTGGCGGCTCAATCCGGTTGCGTTCTCATTGAAGGGGAGACGGTCTGCGACGCAAGCCGTCGTCCTCCGCACCCCTGATTGAACAGGCCTGCTGAACCGCATTCATCCTGGAAGAACTCATAAGGAGCCGTTTTTCATGAACGCCTTGTCCGACCGTCCCGACCGCTACGGTCTCGTAAGCCGAACGTTCCACTGGGGCATGGCCGCCCTGTTTGCGGTACAATTCCTGTCGGCCGCCGCACATTGGGCCTTGCCTCGTGAAAATGCGCTGCGGGAGACGCTCTGGGGCTCCCACTCGGCGCTGGGAACGACCCTTTTCCTGCTGGTCCTGCTGCGTGGATTGTGGGGATTGGCAAATATTCCGCAGCGGCCACCCCATTCGGGTGCGGCGGGACAGGCGGCGCTCCTTGGGCATGTGGCGATCTATCTTCTCATGGTGCTCGTCCCGGCAGTCAGGCTTCTCGCCGCCGCGGGCGGCACCCGGGGGTTCAGCTATCTCGGCATTCCGGTTTTCCCGGCACGCGAAACCGCAATCGCCTGGATGCAGGCCCCGGCGGAATGGCATGGGGAACTGGGCTGGATCCTCGCGCTTGTAGTGCTCGGTCACATAGCCATGGCAACCGTCTGGCATCGCCTGATCCAGCGCGACAATGTCCTGCAACGCATGACGTGACGGAGACTGGACCAGACAAATGACCATCAAAAGCATCACGGGCTGCATCGGCTGCGAAGAATGTGTGAAATCCTGCCCCTGCGACGTGATCCGGATTGATCCCGACAGCGGCAAGGCTGTGATCGCATATCCGGCCGACTGCCAGATCTGCCATCTGTGCCGCATGTATTGCCCGGTGGATGCCATCGAGATGGCGCCGGAAAAGTCCATTCCCGTTGTTGTGCCATGGGGATAGACATGAAATTCACGGCGCGAAGGACCGCGATCGTTGCCGGGCTGGCCATCTTCCTTGGGTTGCCGCTGCTCTTCTACGCCCTCGGAGAGGCGCCGCGACGAACCGTCCTGAAAGAAGCATTCTCGATCCTGACGCTGTTGGCGTTTTCAATGATGCTCGGCCAGTTCTTTCTGGCACGCAGCAACGAGACCCTGCTCAGCCTGTTCAAGCCGCCGCAGATCCAGAAGGTTCACAAATACATCGCCTATTCCGCGGTCACGGTGATCCTGCTGCATCCCGTGCTGATCGTCCTGCCCCGCGCTTTCGAAGGCGGGGTGACGCCCTGGAACGCCTTCGTCACGATGGTCACCTCCTTCGACAACCTCGGGATCTTGCTCGGAATTGCCGGGTGGGTCCTGCTTCTGGTGCTGGTGGTGACCGCCTGGTTCCGTACCCCGCTGATCAAGCGGTTCACCCACCGCTATCGCGGCTGGCGGTATTTCCATGGCGGGCTTGCGGTGGCATTCACGTCCATTGCGCTCTGGCATGCGATCGACCTGGGCCGCCACACCGATATCGCCCTGTCCACGTTCTATGTCTCGCTGACGCTGACCGGCTTCGCATTGCTGGCAAGACTTTACCTGCGCGCACACCCGAACAAGCCACGCACGCCCCCTGTTTCCGAAGGAGCCGCATCATGACCGCACAAGATCATACCACCGGCCCGACCCGCCGCGCATTCCTTGCGCTCTCGGGTGCAACAGCGGGACTGGCCTCTCTCGGCATGGAAGCCTGGGCGGAAAACCGTGTCGAAATCGACGCGGACGCCATGGGCAACAGCGATCTTTCCACGGAGGTCCTTGTGATCGGCGGTGGCATGGCCGGGCTGTTCGCGGCGGTCAAGGCGCATGACGCGGGCGCCGCCACCATGATCGTTTCGAAGGGGCGGCTGGGATCCTCGGGCCTGACGCCGTTCGGCAAGGGCTTCTTCGTGTTCGATCCCGGGGCCGAAACGGGCACCATCGACGATTTCGTCGCGACGGTTTCGCGCTCGGCGCTCGGCACAAACAATCCGGTCTACACCCGCCAGGTGGCCGAGCATTCCCTCGACCGCGCGCGCGAATTGCGCGACTGGGGTTTCTTCGACCAGACGCTGGCCAACCGCCCGTTCATGCGGCCGATCGATGAGCGTGGCATCCCGCTGATGGAACGGGTGGTCATCACCCATCTCATCAAGGAAGACGGACGGATCGCGGGGGCGGCGGGTTTCCGGCTGGACGCTGCGGAAACCGTCACCATCCGGGCCAGGTCGGTGATCCTGTGCACCGGGGCCGGCGGCTTCAAGCCCAGTGGCTTTCCGGTCTGCGACCTGACCCACGACGGCACGGTGATGGCCTACGAAATAGGCGCCAGGGTTACCGGCAAGGAATGGAACGACGGCCATTCCACCCGCAGTGTCAACCCGGCCGCCTGCTTTGATACCTGGGGCGACATGTTCGAACGGGTGCCGTCAACCAACGGCGTCGAGGTGCACCACGACCTGGGCGTGGACATCAACTACCGCGCCTATGTGACCGGCAACCCGGTCGAAGGCGGCCCGGGCGCGCCGCAGCCGACGGACGAGATCGCGGGCGGGCCTTATGTTCCGCAGGAGTTTCTGCGCATCGGCCAGCCTGATGGTGGCGGCGCCCCCGGCAAGGGCGGCGCGCCCGGCGGGCCGCCTCCCGGGTTTTCCGCAGGGTCGAATGTCGGCGGCGCCTCGGCGGGCATGGCGATCCACAAGTCCGAAGGGCTGGTGCCGGTTGACGACCGCTGCGCCTCGAACATTCCGGGCCTGTACGCCGCCGGGGATGCGCTCGGCAGTCATATGGCAGGGGGGATCTATACCCAGGTCGGCTCGTCGCTTGCCGGCTCCGCCGTTCAGGGGGCCATCGCGGGGGAAGCGGCGGCGGACTATGCGCGGTCTGTGGACGCCCCCTCGATCCCGCAAGCGCGCATTGCCGGCATCCGGAATGACATCCTTGCTCCCTTGCGGCGCGAGGCGGGCTATGGCCCGGCCTGGGTCACCCAGACGCTGCAGGGGATCATGATCCCGAACTTCGTGCTCTACATCAAGAAGGGATCGATGATGCAGGCGGCACTGGCCTATGTCGAGGAATTGCGCGACCATCACGCACCGATGCTGCGGGCAGCCGACATGCACGAGTTGCGGCTGGCGCACGAGACCCGCAACATGATCCTGAGCGCCGAGATGAAGCTGCGCGCCTCGCTGATGCGCACGGAAAGCCGGTGCAGCCACTACCGGCTGGATTATCCCGAGCCTGACGATGAAAACTGGCGCGCCTGGATCAACATCCACAAGGGTGCCGACGGTTCGATGCGGCTTGAAAAACAGCCCTTCGACAGCTGGCACTCATAATCTGAGGGAAGCCACGGCTCTCAGGCGCTGATGTTGCACGCGCGGGACGAATGGGACGGGCGCCCTCACCCCGCCTCGTTCACCACAAGCTGCATCCGGTCCGCGGCCACGCGCGCCCGTGTGTACTGGATCGGCCTGCCGGACATGTCGAGGTTGACGCTTTCCATGATCATCACGGGCTGGCCGAGCGACAGGCCCAGCTGGCGGGCGTCATTGGCTTCGACCAGTTCGGCTGTGATGCGGGTTTCCTTGCGCCGGTAGTCGGTGATCCCGGCCCGTTCAAGGGCCTTCGTGATGGAGCCGCTGTCGGCGTAGTCCGCAACGAAATTCGGCACACGCGCGTCCTCGAACCAGCTTGTGCCAATGATCATCGGCACGCTGTCCGCAACGCGCAGGGTCTCCACCCGCAGGAGCGCGGTGCCGAGCGGCACATCGAGCCGGTTGGCCAGCAGCGCGTCGGCCTCCTCGGTCGCGGAGCCGATGAGGCGGCCGTCCGGCGCCCGGTCCTGGCCCGAAACGATTTCCGAAAACCGAGTCCTTGGTCCGATCGGATAGCTGAGCGGCGCCGAGGCGACGAACGTGCCGCGGCCCTGGTCGGCGCGCAGGATGCCTTCACTGGTCAGGGCGGCTATGGCACGGCGGACCGTGTGGCGGTTGACGCCGAACCGGGCGGCCAGCTCGGATTCAGGCGGCAGCCGGCTGCCTTTCTCGAAGGCACCGCTGACGATCTCCGCCTTGAGCGATTCCATGATCTGGCGCCAGACGGCAATGCCGGCGCCGCGGTCGAGTGTGCTGTTGATCGTCATGCGCCCGTCATCAAATTTCGGTACCAAAGAGTCAATCGGAATATTTGTATAGACAAATAGACAAATTAATCCTAGACAAGAGGCACTTCCGAACGCCTCCGAAGAACCGCCCAAACCAAAAAGCGCGCTTCATGAACCATTCTCAAGATACCAACGCCGATGAACCGGCCACGGGACGTGCCCAGGCGCAGGACCCGGTCGGGACATCGAACGACGCGCGCGGCGATGCGTCCGCCGCACGCCAGTCGGCAATGGCGACCCTTGCGGCCGCACCGCCCGAAACGATCGCCGAGAAATACGGCACGCTGTCTCCCCCGGCTTTCGAACTGGTACGCCAGCCCGAAACCGGCCTGGTGATGGTGCGCGGCCGCATGGGCGGCACCGGCAGTCCGTTCAATCTCGGCGAGGTCACCGTCACCCGCTGCGTCGTGCGCCTCGACACCGGCGAGACCGGCAGCGCCTACAGCCTCGGCCGCAACAAGCAGAAGGCTATGCACACGGCGGTGATCGACGCGCTCTGGCAGCGCCCCGAGACCCGGCAAACCATCGAGAACGAGATCATCGCCCCGCTCGCCGCCGCACAGGCCGCCGCGAAGACCACGGTCCGGGAAGAAACCGAGGCAACCAAGGTCAATTTCTTCACCATGGTCCGGGGAGACACCTGATGACGATCGCTTCCGAGACAAACCAGACACCGCTGGCCGCCGGGTTTCCGGATCCGGTCCACGATGCGCAGGGCTGCTTCCGTGCGCTGATGGACGCCATGGCCCGGCCCGGCACCCGCCGGAAGATCGAAACCGGTCCCCTGAACCCGCCGGCCCCTCTGACGCCGGTCGCCGCCGCCATCGCCCTCACCCTGTTCGACTACGACACGCCGGTCTGGCTCGACCGGCCGCTGATGACGTCGGACGCGGTCAAGACCTTCCTGCGCTTTCACACCGGCGCGCCGATCGTGTCGGAACCCGTGGACGCCGCCTTCGCGCTGGTCAGCGCGCCGGTTGCCATGATCCCGCTGGCTGCCTTCAACCAGGGCTCGGCGGAATATCCGGACCGGTCGACGACGGTGATCCTCACCGGACAGGATTTCGCAAACCCGGCACAGGTCACCCTCAGGGGTCCCGGCATCAAGGACACCGTCTCCTTCGCCACCGGGCCGGTGCCGCCGGTCTTCTGGGACCAGGTGACCGCCAATGCCCGTCAATTCCCGCGCGGGATCGACCTTGTCTTCGCCGGCCGGTCTGAAGCCGCCGCGCTGCCCCGGTCCACCCGGATCACGCTTCAGGAGATGTGACCCCATGTATGTTGCCGTCAAGGGTGGCGAAAAGGCCATCCGCAACGCCCACAAGCTCACCGCGAAGCGCCGCAGGGGCGACACGTCCGTCCCGGCGCTGACCCTGGAGCAGATCGCGCAGCAGCTCGCTCATTCCGTTGCCCGGGTGATGGGGGAAGGCTCGCTCTACGACGAGACGCTGGCCGCCCTGGCGATCAAGCAGGCACGCGGTGACCTGATCGAGGCCGCCTTCCTGATGCGCGCCTACCGCACCACCCTGCCGCGCTTCGGCTACAGCACTCCGGTCGACACGGGCGCCATGCTGGTCGAGCGGCGTGTCTCGGCCACCTACAAGGACCTTCCGGGCGGACAGGTTCTGGGCCCCACCTTCGACTACAGCCACCGGCTGCTGGACTTCGCGCTCGCCGCCGAGGACGACGGCATGGCACCGGAAGTGGAAGCCGCCGAGCCGCAGGAAACCGCCATGCCGCGCGTGACCGACCTGCTTGGCGACGAGGGCCTGATGGAACCGGACCCGGTCACCGACGAGGACACCCCCGTCGGGGACCTGACCCGCGAGCCGCTGGCCTTTCCCGCCGACCGGGACCTGCGTCTGCAGAACCTGGCCCGGGGCGACGAGGGCTTTCTTCTGGCGCTGGCCTATTCCACCCAGCGCGGCTACGGCCGCACGCATCCTTTCGCCGGCGAAATCCGCTATGGCGAGGTCGAGGTGGAATTCTTCGCAGAGGAGCTCGGCTTTGCCGTGAAGCTCGGCACCATCAAGGTGACCGAGTGCCAGATGGTCAACCAGTTCAAGGGCTCGGCCAGCACCGCGCCGACCTTCACGCGCGGCTACGGCCTCGTCTTCGGCCAGGTCGAACGCAAGGCCATGTCGATGGCCATGGTCGACCGGTCGATGCGCTGGCAGGAACTGGGCGAGGAGCCGGTCGCGCCGGCCCAGGACGTCGAGTTCGTGCTGTCCCATTCCGACAACATCCAGGCGACCGGCTTCGTCGAACACCTGAAACTGCCCCACTATGTCGACTTCCAGGCCGAACTCGGACTGGTCCGCCAGATGCGGTCCGAATGGTTCGAAAAACGCCGGCAGGAAGAAAACGACGACGCTGACCGGGAGGCCGCGGAATGAACGACACGGCTCAGATATTCGAACAGGGCGAATACAATTTCGCCTATCTGGACGAACAGACCAAACGCATGATCCGCAGGGCGATCCTCAAGGGCATTGCCATCCCCGGCTATCAGGTGCCGTTCGCCTCGCGCGAAATGCCGATGCCCTATGGCTGGGGCACCGGCGGCGTCCAGGTGACCGCGGCGATCCTGGGCCAGGCCGATTGCCTGAAGATGATCGACCAGGGGTCCGACGACACCACCAACGCGGTCTCCCTGCGCGGTTTCTTCGAAAAGACGGCCGGGATCCGCACAACCTTCGAGACGTCGGAAGCGACGATCATCCAGACCCGGCACCGCATTCCGGAAAAGCCGCTCACCGAGGACCAGGTGCTGGTGTTTCAGGTGCCGATCCCCGAACCCTTGCGCTTTCTGGAGCCGCGCGAAACGGAAACCCGCAAGATGCACGCGCTGGAGGACTACGGCCTCATGCATGTGAAACTCTACGAGGACATCGCCAAAAACGGCCACATCGCCACCACCTACGCCTATCCGGTCAAGGTCAACGACCGCTACGTGATGGACCCCTCGCCGACACCGAAATTCGACAATCCGAAGATCGACCGGATGGCCGCGCTTCAGCTCTATGGCGCCGGCCGCGAGAAGCGCATCTATGCCGTTCCGCCCTATACCAAAGTCAAGAGCCTCGACTTCGAGGATTATCCCTTCGAGATCCAGACCTTCGACAAGCCCTGCGGGTTGTGCGGTGCGGAGAATGTCTATCTGGACGAGGTCATCCTCGATGACCGGGGCGGCCGCATGTTCGTCTGTTCAGACAGCGACTATTGCGAGGAACGGCGCGCCGACGGCCATCTCGGCCCGATGGCGGCGGATCCCACCATGGCCGGAATTAGCGGCCACAAGCCGGAGGAGACCGCGCAATGAGCGTCACCCATCCCGAAGACCCGCTGCTGCAGGTCCACAAGGTCACCCGCTATTACGGTGACCGCGTCGGCTGCCTGGATGTTTCGTTCGACCTGTGGCCCGGTGAAGTTCTGGCCATCGTCGGTGAAAGCGGTTCCGGCAAGACCACGCTGCTCAACTGCCTGTCCACGCGCCTTGCCCCGACGGCCGGCGCCATCGAATACCGCATGCGCGACGGCTCCATGCGCAACCTCTACCAGTTGACCGAGGCCGAACGCCGCCTTCTGATGCGCACCGACTGGGGCTTCGTCCATCAGAACGCCGCTGACGGGTTGCGCATGAATGTCTCCGCCGGCGCCAATGTCGGCGAGCGGCTGATGGCCGTCGGCCAGCGCCACTACGGCAACATCCGTTCAACGGCGGACGACTGGCTCGGCCGGGTGGAAATCGAAAGCGACCGCATCGACGACGATCCGCGGTCGTTCTCGGGCGGCATGCGCCAGCGCCTGCAGATCGCTCGCAATCTGGTCACCGCGCCGAGACTCGTCTTCATGGACGAGCCAACCGGCGGGCTGGATGTCTCGGTGCAGGCCCGGCTTCTGGACCTGCTGCGCCGTCTGGTCGCCGATCTGGGTCTGTCCGTGGTGATCGTCACCCACGACCTTGCCGTCGCCCGGTTGCTGTCCCACCGGATCATGGTGATGCGCCATGGCAACGTCATCGAGACCGGCCTGACCGACCAGGTTCTGGACGACCCGCGCGAGCCCTACACCCAGTTGCTCGTCTCTTCCATTCTCCAGGTGTAAAGGAGGCGTTCGATGCCTGTGCGCTTGTATCTCAACAATGTCGGCAAGTCCTTCACCATGCATCTGCAGGGCGGCACCGTCATTCCCGTGGTTCAGAATGTCGAATTCTCCGTTGATGCCGGCGAATGCGTGGTCCTGGGCGGCCCGTCCGGTGCCGGCAAGAGCTCGATCCTGAAGATGATCTACGGCAACTACCGCTGCGACGAGGGCCAGATCCTGGTCACCGTCGGTGACGGGATCGTCAATGTGGCCGGCGCCGAGCCGCGCCGGGTCCTCACCCTGCGTGAAGATACCATCGGCTATGTCAGCCAGTTCCTGCGCACCATCCCGCGTGTTTCGGCGGAGGACGTTGTGGCCGAACCGCTGATCGCGCAGGGAACGGATGAAACCGAGGGCCGCGACACTGCCCGCGCCCTGCTGTCCCGGCTCAATGTGCCCGAGCGCCTGTGGACCCTGCCGCCGGCGACCTTCTCCGGCGGCGAGCAGCAGCGGGTCAACATCGCCCGTGGTTTCATCGCCCATTATCCGGTCCTCCTGCTGGACGAACCGACCGCGTCCCTGGATGCCGCCAACCGGGCGGTGGTCGTGCGGCTGGTGGAGGAAAAAAAGGCCAGGGGCGTCGCCATGGTCGGCATCCTGCACGATCAGGATGTCCGCGAGCAGATCGCCGACCGGATCATCGACGTCACCGGCTTCAGCGCCGAGGCCGCCGCTTGACCGAAATGACGAGGAAAGCCTTGCAGGCGGGTGGAAACTGTCACAGAACGGTCACCACCCGCCGTTAGGCCGTCTTTCCGGCCTCTCCCGTGAACCGAATGCGAATCCGACCATGCGCTACGCCCTCTATTTTGCCGCCGATGCACACGACCCGCTGATGCAGCTCGGCAATGCCTGGCTCGGCCGCGACCCGTTCACGGGCGAGGCTCTGCCGCAGCCGGCCGTCGCCGGGCTGACGGCGGACAGGGTCCGGGACCTGACGACGGACCCGCGCCGCTACGGGTTTCACGGCACGCTGAAGGCCCCGTTTTCCCTGCGCGGCGACCAGACCGAAGCAGCCCTGCTGCAGGCCTGCGAGCAGTTTGCCGACGAAATCGCGCCCTTCGACATAACGGGCCTCGGCGTCAATCGGCTCGGACGGTTTCTCGCCCTGACACCGGAGCGGGAAGAGCCCGGCCTCAGAGCTTTTGCTGGGCTCTGTGTGCGCCGCTTCGAACCGTTCCGGGCACCGCTTTTGGACGCCGATCTGGAGCGCCGCCGCAACAGCGGTCTGACGGAACGGCAGGACCGGCACCTGACCCGGTGGGGCTATCCCTACATCTTCGAGGAGTTCCGCTTCCACATGACACTCTCCAGCAAGCTGGAGAACGAAGCGGACATGCGCTGTCTGGCCGAAACGGCCGAAGGCTACTTCGCCGACGTCACCGGCCGCCCGCGTGCCTGCAGCCATTTTGCACTGTATACAGAGGCGGAGCGCGGCGCGCCGTTCCAGGTGCACACGGTCTTTTCGCTCAGTGGCTGCGTGTCTCCACTGGACGCCGCAATCGCCCCCCATTCCCCGGCCCCCGATCACCCCACAAACGAGGAACCTGCATGAGCGCGACGCCCCAAGTCTTCAAGAATGCCACCCTCATCCTCGCCGACGAGGTGATTGACGGGTCGCTGACGGTCGGCGAAACCGGCCGGATCTCCGGAACCGGCTCACCGACCGGGGTCGCGGGACATGACTGCGAGGGCGATTATCTGCTGCCGGGCCTTGTCGAACTGCACACCGATCATCTGGAAACCCATTACGCCCCGCGGCCGAAAGTCCGCTGGAACCCGGTGTCCGCGGTGCAGGCCCATGACGCACAGATCGCCTGTTCCGGCATCACCACCGTATTCGACGCGCTCCGGGTCGGCATGGATGAGGACGCGGATCTGCGCTACCCGGACATGCGCAAGCTGGCCGATGCCATCGAGACAGGCCAGCGCGAAAACCGCCTGCGCGCCGACCATTTCATCCACCTGCGCTGCGAAGTCTCCGCGCCGGACGTTCTGGAGGCCTTCGAGGTATTCAAGGACGACGACAGCATCCGGCTGATATCGCTGATGGATCACACGCCCGGCCAGCGCCAGTTTGTCTCGCTCGACGCTTACAAGATCTATTATCAGGGCAAGAAGGGCTTTTCCGACGCCGAAATGGAGGTCTTCATCCGCAGGCGCCAGGAACGCGCCAGCGGTCTGGCCCCGGACAACCGGAAGAAACTGTCCGACATCGCCCAGGCACGCGGCATCGCCATTGCCAGCCACGACGACGCCACCCGCGAACATGTCGACGAGGCAATCGGCCTGCACACCAGGATCGCGGAATTTCCGACCACCGTGGAAGCGGCGAAAGCCTCCCATGACGCCGGCATGGCCGTCCTGATGGGCGCGCCGAACGTGGTGCGCGGCGGCTCCCATTCCGGCAATGTTTCCGCGAAGGAACTCGCCGAAGCCGGCGTGCTTGACGTGCTTTCCTCCGATTATGTACCGATTTCCCTGCTGCAGGCCGCCTTCCAGCTCGCCGCGGACATCGAAACGATTTCCCTGCCCGAGGCCGTCAGGACAGTGACCTCCACTCCGGCGGCCGCGATCGGACTCGCCGACCGGGGCGCGCTGCAACCGGGTCTGCGCGCCGATCTCATCCAGGTGAAGATGGTCGGCGGCATCCCGATTGTGCGCGGCGTCTGGCGCGAGGGTCGACGGGTTGCCTGACGCAGCGGCGGATGCGGCCGGAAAGCTCAGTCCCGAAAAACTGGGGCCCAAAAGACAGGGGCCCAAAAGACTGGGGCCCGGACGCATGATTCTCGTCGTCGGACCAAGCGGCGCGGGCAAGGACACGCTGATGGACGCCCTGAAGCAGCGGCTCGACACCCGGGACGACGTGGTCTTTGCACGGCGGGCGATCACCCGTGAGGCGGATGCCGACGCAGAGGATCACGACACTCTGAGCCGCGCCGATTTCGACCGGATGACTGCTGCCGGAGAAGTCGCGCTGGCCTGGGAAGCCCACGGCCTCGGCTACGTCATCCCGCCGGCCTATGACGACTTCATCCGCACCGGCGGCACCGTCATCGCCAACGGCTCCCGGCGTGTGCTGAAACGCGCGGAAGAAAAATACCAGACCGCCGTCACCCTGCTGATCACAGCACCCGTTGAAATCCTCGCCGAACGCCTTGCGGCCCGCGGCCGGGAAACCCGGGACGACATAGAACGCCGCCTGAAACGGGCCGATCTGGAACCCGACCGGGTTGCCAACCTGGTCCGCATCGAGAACACCGGCACCGTGGAAAGCGCCGTCAACGAGATGATCTCGGCACTGGGGTTTCATACCAGGGAGCGATGATCTCGCTGCCGGGCAACCCGGAGTTCCGGTTCCAGGCTGCGCCCCTCACCCGGCGCCTGCGCGCCGACCTCTCCCCATGGGAGAGGTTACGCGTGCGGGTGACACATCCATGCCATTCTGACCAGCCTGCTCTTGTCTCAAGCAGAACAAACTGGAAGAAATTTCTCCCTGCAGGGTTCCCTCTCCCATGGGGAGAGGGTCAGGGTGAGGGGAGTAGACTCAACCGGAAACCAGGGAAGCTTGTCTTGCGCAACATTTTCGAAGCTCAAGATGGGCGACGATGTCATCCAGCTCGACAACCAACTTTGCATCCAAGCAAACAAAATCAACGATATACCTGTCGATCCAGACCTGCCGCCGGAATTTCCAGCCTCCAAGCTGCCTGTTCCGAAGAAAGTGCCAAACCCGTTTTTCGGCATCCGTCGACTGCCGCCGCAACGATCTTGGTATGCTGGACTTTTGTGGCACCGCCGGACCTCACCGTCGTACGGGGGGCCGGCCCTCAGTTTTTCTTCTTCTTGTTCCCGAACACGTTTCCGAGCAGGCCCTGCGGCAGGCCGAAGCCCTCCTCGACGGCCTTGAGGACTTCCTTGTCGTCGACCTTGCCCTCGATGACCTTCTGGACGTCGATCTGGGTGCGGCCCCCGGTGGCCTTCTCGATGACCTTGTTGGCCTGATCGACCAGCTCCTTGGACGGCGCCTTCTTGCCGTTGAGGATCGAGATCAGCTCGCCGCCGGTCTGTTCCAGCATCTTGTAGGCCGCTTCCGGGTTTTCCAGAATGCCCTTGATGTCCGGATAGATGCGCGGGTCGTTCCAGTTGCCCTCGATCACGATCGGCACGCCCAGTCCGGCGAGTTTCTTGTCCGCGCCCTTGCGCCGCGGCTGCGGTGCCTGACCTTCCAGGGTCGGCACGATTTTCGGCTCCACCCGCCACGAAAGGCTCTGTTCCGGCATGTTTGTCGTGCCCTTGCCGCTCATGCGCACCAGCGGTCCGACCATCGACAGATCGCTGGTGGTCGCGACGCCGTTCCGGATCTGGAAACTGGCACTGAGCGTGCTGAAGTCGGTCTTGGAGGACGTATTGGCCTGCCAGCCGAGCAAGGTCTCCACGGAGAGCCCGCGGACCATCTTGGGCACGTTGATGCCACGGATGGCGCCATCCGCGAAATTGTAGTCCGCCGTGCCGTTCAGCCCCTGGACCAGCGCCTGCTCGCTGCCGCCTTTCGATTTCACATCGAGATTGATGGCGGCCTTGCCCTCGATCCAGCTGAAATCCGCCGCGTCGCGCAGCAAGGGATAGGCGCTGAGCTTCGCCATCGAGAATGTCGCGGCCACTTCGGGAACCGCTGCAGCCCCGTTCAGCGTCACCGTACCGGTACCGGTACCGCCGTAAAGGGCCACCTTTTCCAGGTTCGCCGTCAGCACACCGTTGCTGATTGTGGTGGAGAGCGCGCTCTCGTCGATCTTGATCTTGTCCCAGCGGATTTCGCGGGTGGTGAGCCTGAAATCCGCGTTGACCGCCTTCAGGCCCGAAAAATCGATCGGCACCGTACTCCAGCCGGAACCGCCGCCACTCTTGCTGCCGCCGCTTCCGGCATTGTTCCCGCCGGATCCCGAGGATCCGGAGGCCCTGGTGGCGCCAGGCGCCGTTCCGGAGCCGCCCAGATAGGGATCGAGCACCAGTTCGCGCAGGTCGAGCCGGGCCGTGACCGAGGGAATGTCGCCGAGCACGATCCGGCCATTGGCTTCGCCCGAAGTATCGTCGAGCGTGAACCGGGTTTCCTCGAAGGAGACTGTTTCACCGCTGATCCCGAAGATCCCGGACGCCTTGAACCGCTTGAGGCCACCGCCCGCGCCGAGCGGCTGGCCCATCCAGGCCATCAGACCGCGCAGGTCCGCCGTTTCCAGACTGACGGCCCCATCGACCGCTCCGCTCCGGGACGCCTGACCGTTGAAACCGGCACTCAGCCTGTTGCCCTTGACGGTCACGGAGACCGGAGCGGCTTGCCCCGCAAGCAGTTTCGCCGTTGCCGCTTCGCCCGTCAGGCTGAAGGCTTCCCCGCGCCAGGCGAGCGACCCGCTCATGGCGATCGGGTTTTCCAGACCCTGCAAATTCAGGTCCAGCGCCAGATTGGTCAACCGGTCCGCTTCCGGGTCGCCGCCGACCGCCGAGGCCAGTCCAAGCCCGCCGATTTCGCCATCGGCAATGCTGACGGAACCATTGATGTCGAGACCGGCAAAGAGCTCATCGCCCGTAAGGCCAACGGTTTCAAAGGCCACATCCGCGCTCAGCTTGCCGCTTGCGGGCTGCTGCTGGCCGGCCAGCAGCAGCAGGTCGGCGATCGAGCCGTCCTTCAGCACGAGGCGGCCGGAGATTTCCGGCACCAGTCCGGAGAGATCCGCGTCGGCCGCGCCACCCACCGAAAGCTGCCCGAGATCCAGCGTCAGATCCGAAACGGAAACCGCCGTTTCGGACCCCGTGATCCCCGCATTCAGCGCGAAGGCGCCGGGATCCGTCTCCAGCGTCTGCCCGGCGAGCCCGGCCAATGCCTTGAGCGACGGGCCGGCGGCTTCCAGCGCAAGATCGGCCCGGACCGGTGCAAGGCCTGCCTGTCCGGCGACCTTCACGACATTTTCCCCCGACGACACGGTCAGATCGAGCGGCACCTGTTCACCCGCCGTCAGCCCGAGCGGGTTCGACAGGGATCCGGCAACCCCCAGCGCGATGTCCTGGAGCGTGAAACTGCTGTCCAGTGTCACCTCGCCGGTCAGGTCCGGCGCGTTCAAAGTCATGTCGAGATTGCTGATCCTGACCGGGTCAACCGAGGTCTGGTCCTTGTAGGTCAGCGTCCCGCCGGTGATGCTCAGCCGATCGACCCCGATGCTTTTCAGATAGCCTTCGGAGGATGTCGCCGACGATCCACCATCGGACGAGGCCTCTTGCGCGGATCCCGTTTGCGCAGGTTGCGCGGGTGCCGCATCCGAGCGTCCGGCGCCGGTCTCCGAATTCAGGTCCCGGCGCGGCTCCCAGCTGGTGGTGCCATTGGGGCCGACTTCGAGATAGATATCCGGCTGGTCCAGGGAAATACCGGTTACCTGGATGTTTCCGGACATCAGGCCGGTCCAGGCCAGCCCGAACTCGACACGCTCGGCCCGGGCAAATTCGATCCCGTCAGCTCCGGCCTCGCCGGCAACGCCGACCTTCTCCGCCACCAGAGAGAAACCGGGGAACAGCGACAGCGACACCGGGCCATCCAGGCGCACGCGCCATCCCAGGCGCGAGTCCACCTGATCGACCACCTGGCGCTTGATTTCGTCCTTGGGCAGGAACAATGGCACCACCAGAACAATGGTCACCAACAGAAACAGCAGACTGCCCAGTCCGATCAAAAGCCGACGCATTTACAATCTCCCCGTCGCGATTCGGCCCCAATGTAGACCAATCGAGGCGAAACGTCCCGAGATACAATGCCGGGCGATCGTGACGAAAACAGGAACGATCCGGTTCTTTCCAGACGCGCTGCGTGTCAGGACAGGGAAAACAGGTGATTGTCCCAGGAAATCCCCGGCGGCCGGGCGAGAACTTCCGCGCCGCCGTCCGGTTCGCTCACCAGTGACAGGGCACCGTTTCCGTCGGAAATCAGGAAGCTGCCCTGATCGATGGGCGCGACCCCGCAACCGTCCGGAATCGTCTGAGCGCCGATAAAATCACCGGTCGCCGCATTCCAGAAAAGGGTCTGCCCGCCGCGCGGAGCCGAAGTTGCGATGATCTCCCCGGAGGCATTTGCCGTCACCGAGCCGATATAGTTCCGCAGCCCGGCGGCCACAGGTGAGGGGATTTCCCGCAGGTCCGGAGCCTTGTCGCGGGAAAACACGCCGACCAGCGGTGGCGTTTCGCTTTCGGCCCCTTCGAACTGACCGCCGACCCATGCCCGGCCCTGCGCATCCAGCGCCATGTGGCGCAGGGACAGCTGATGCAATACCGGATCCAGCGTGTGTTCCGCAAGGAGATCCCCCGTCAAGCTGTCCAGAAAGACCACCGACGGCGCCATCGTGTCGAGGTTGAGCTTTTCACGCGGCTTTTCCGGATGTGTACGGATGCCGCCATTGGCAACGACCAGCGTCCGGCCGTCCGGCGCGAGCATCAGGTCATGCGGGCCAATGCCGCCGGTGCCGAATTCGCCCAGCCGCCGGATATCGCGCCCGCTCGTGTCATAGACGCCAATGACACCGCGAGCGGCGTCGAAATCGTTTTCCACCGCGTAGAGCAGGCGGCCATCACCGGAGAAACAGCCGTGTCCATAGAAATGCCGACCCGGTTCGGCACTCAGCAATCGGGGTTCGGCGGCCTCGAACGGGCTAATGATAAGCGCGAAGGTTCCCGGCCGGCGCGCAAAGGCGACCAGGCGGCGCCTGTCCGGTGCGACCGCGATCCCGTGGCCCCTTCCCGGCAGCGAAACCCGGGCAAGGATCTGCCCGAACCCGTCGACAATGCCGATGCCGTAGTCCCCGTTTTCCTGCCGGTAGGCACTGGCGAACAGCGGCATGCCTTCATCTGCTTCACGGCCTGACAGGCTTTCCGCCAGCGGCGATGCAGCGAACACGGGTCCCGCCGCCAGACCGCCCAGGGCGGCGAGAAACCCGCGCCGCGACAGCGCGCGCAAATCAGTCGCCGTCGAGCGCATTGAAGCCTCCGGCAAGATCCAGCGCCCCGGCCAGTTCGAGCGCGATGGTGTCCCGCAGGGACTGCAGCGTGATCGCCAGAACCTTGACCCGGGCATAGCTGTCCCCCTCCCCGAACGTCTGCCGCAGTGGCGGCGTCAGGTCTTCCAGGATCGACCGGGCATTGCCGAATTCGTACGAAATCGAATCGAAGATCCAGGCGAACTCTTCCGGGGTCAGCGCCTCGAGGTTGAAGCTGCCCAGGGTCTCCTGAAGGCCCGTCAGCTCCCCGGACAGGAACACAATGCTGTTGGCGGAGCGGGAGAACGGAAACCGGTGCGGCTTGGCGCCCTCCTGCGAGGACCCCAGCGCAGGCAGAAGATCCTGATCTCGCGCAATGATAAGCCCGGTCACAACGGTATTGAACATGCTCTCCAGCGCTTCCCTTGAGGTACGAAATCGGTCGTTGTCCGGCCCGGCGGACAGCAGCACGGTGCTGTAGCCGTCGGGGTCTGCCCAGTCATCGGCCAGCTCTTCTGCGATCTTCGCGACATTGACGGCAATCGCCAGTGCATAGCCGCAGGTGAACGCCTTGTCGGCCGCATCCCGGCCGAGCACCACCTCGGAGGATTTGCTGAAGGCAATCAGCTCAAGCGCGGTCAGTCCCTGAACGGCCACGCTCTTGTCCGCAAGGCGCGCGGCGGACAGCACGCCGGTGTCCTTGCCGGCGCGGATCTTGCGCAGCTGGCGCTGGGTGATACCGCGCGGATCGGGCATGAAGGCAAGCCGGCTGACACGGTCGTTGTCGATCAGCGGTCCGAAGCGCAGAAAATGAACGCCCGAAAATGCCAGAACGGTATCGGAAAAAGCCGACCTGAACCCGTCGGCCGCCGCCCGGCCGGTTTCCTGACACACCGTCTCGACCGCGCCGGGAAGTGCGGCAGCGGCTTCCGAAAAGCGCGTTGTGGCCGGACGGATGTAGCCTGAGACCAGACCGTCGAGTTGCGGGTTGAACTCGGTGGCCTTCGCCGGAAGAACGCAGAAGATCGCCATTGCGGCCAGTACCAGTCGACGCATCACAAGGACTCCAGGAAACGGATAAGGGAGCGGCGGTCCGCGGGCGTCAGCGCAACCACCGCATCGCGTGCGGGCTTCGCTTCGCCATCATGCCACAAGATCGCCTCCAGCAGGTTCCGCGCCCGCCCGTCATGCAGGAAGCGGGTGTGTTTGTTGACCGCCTCTGTCAGGCCGATGCCCCAGAGCGGCGGTGTCCGCCATTCCAGGCCCGAGGCATCGCCCACCGGACGGTGGTCGGCAAGACCCTCGCCCATGTCATGCAGCAGGAAATCGGAATACGGCCAGATCAGCTGAAACCGGTGCGCCGGGTTGTCCGCCGCCCGGCTGGTGACGAACTTCGGCTGGTGGCAGGCCGGACAGCCGGCCCGGTAGAAGACTTCCTTGCCTTCCAGAACCTGCGGATCGTCGACGTCCCGACGCGCCGGCACAGCCAGGTTTTCCGAATAGAATGTCACCAGCTCCATCACGGGATCGGGCGCTTCCGACACGCCCAGATGCGCCTGTTCGCCATGCGGCAATGCCCGGCAGGCGTGCTGCCCCCCGGTGCAATCACCGAAATTGTCCGGCCTGTCCGGTGAACTGATGCCGATATCACCTGAAAAAGCGTCTGCGGTTTGTGCCCGGATCGTCGGGTTCGAGGCTTTCCAGCCGAACCGGCCGATCGTGAGATCCCCGGTGTTCGGATCGCGCACCCGGCTGAGCTTTCCCGAGATCCCGTCCCCATCCAGATCGTCCGGATCCGCCAGGGCTGCAAGGTCCCCCGGATGAATGGCCTGAACGAGGCCGAGACCGATCATCGGCGGGGCCACGCGCGGAGAGATCATCGTCTCGTCATGCATCGCGCCATAGCCGAGATCGCGGATGCGATAGCCCGGTTTCTGCAGGACGGCGGTTTCGCCACCGGCCAGCGGCACCACGATCTCCTCAAATTCAATGTCGAAACGCCCTTCTCCCGCCAGACCCGGCACCGCGAAGTGCTGAAACTGCCCGCCGTAGACAGGTTCGGGAACGGACAGGATCCTTCTGTCGGCAAGCGCCTGGCGGTGGTCATCGGTCTGCGGTGGGATCGACAGGCGGAGAAACAGGGACACGGCCTCGTCGCCCGGGCGCGGCGGCCGGCCGCGGCCGTCCTTCAGGTGGCAGCCCTGGCAGGATCTGGCATTGTACAGCGGACCGAGCCCGTCCGAGGCCTGCGTCGAGGACGGCGAGGACGCCCAGAGTTTCTTGAACAGGCCGTTGCCGACCTTGAAACTGTGCTGTTCCTCGAATGTCAGATTGGCATTGGACCGCGAGAAGGCATCCCTATCCGGTCGCTTGCGCGACGTGCCCGCGCCACCCTGCATCGGTTCGAACAGTTCGGATTGCCCGAAATCGACCGGCGGAGACATCACCTTCGAGACCTTGGCCTTGTCCTTTTCGGACAGGTCGTCCCGGTGCGTCAGCACGGTGTCGGCCGGAGCCGCGCCTGAAGCGAGGCAGATGCACAAAAGGGCGCCGGTCATTGCGCCCACGCTGGGGACCCGGTTCATTGCTCGCATCCTGGCTGGTTTCCGCGAGCCCCAATTCACGGAAGAACCGGCAGGCATCCGGAAATGCCTGCCGGGAGTTGATTTTATTCGAAGACGGCGCCCGGATTGTCCAGGCTGTCGGAGCCTTCGAAGGCAATCTCGTCCAGTTCGAGCACTTTCACAACGCGCTCGATCGACGCGGTCTGGTCAACCAGGGCATCGACGGCGGTCTGGACAACCGCGTTGCCTTCTTCATTGCCTTCGCCGAGCATCTGATCGTAGGCTTCGCCGCCTTCCGCGCGGGTCTTCATCGCTTCAAAAGCGGCCAGGGTCGCGTCGAGCTTGACCTTCATTTCCTCGGCCAGCGCCGGATCCTTCTCGGCGACCATTTCGGCCAGAGACGCCCCCGAAACATCGTTGCCGAGCGGGCTCTTGTATTCGCCGAAATAGACATTCCGGATGCCGACCACGTCGTTGTAGTGAGACATGTGCGTGTTGTCGGAGAAGCAGTCATGCTCTTCTTCCGGATCGTGCAGCATGAGGCCCAGCTTGATACGCTCGCCGGCCAGTTCGCCGTAGGAAAGCGAGCCCATGCCGGTCAGGATCGTGGCAAGACCGCCGGCATCACCCTTGGCGGCCAAGTCTTCACGTGCCGCGCCGCCCGGCGTCCAGGCGGAAACCATTTCTTCCAGATCGGCGATCAGCAGCTCGGTCGCGGCCTTCAGGTACTGGCTACGGCGTTCGCAGTTGCCACCCGTGCAATTGGCCGGATCGAAATCGGTCGCAGGGCGGGTGCCCGCACCGGCATCCGTGCCGTTGAGATCCTGGCCCCACAGCAGAAATTCGATGGCGTGGTACCCGGTCGCGACATTGGACTCCACTTCACCAGCTTCCTGCAGGGTGTCGGCCAGCAGGCTCGCGGTGATTTCGGTGGCGTCGATGGTCTCGCCGCCGACCTTCAGGGTCGGGTTGGCAATCACATTGGCGGTGTAAAAACCGTTTTCTTCCGACTCTTCGCCATACGACACGTCGACATAGTCGATCAGGCCTTCATCCAGCGGCCAGGCATTCACCTTGCCTTCCCAGTCGTCGACGATGGCGTTGCCGAACCGGTAGGCCTCGGTCTGCTGGTAGGGATTGCGGGCTTCGGTCCAGGCCGCACGGGCAGCTTCCAGATTGGCTTCGGTCGGCTCCGCGATCAGCTTGTCGACCGCGGCTTCGAGGGCTTTCGCGGTTCCCAGGGAGTCCGTGAATTTTGCCTGTGCAATATCGCCGTATGTCGACAGCACATCGGCGGGCGCAGCGGCAAGCACCGGGGTTGCGAAAAGGGCGGTTGCGGCCAGAAGGCCGAATTTGAATGATTTCATGGGTTGATCCCCTCACCTGGCGGATGCGGCGCCACAACTCGGCTTCCCCGCATCTTTCCAATTTTCGAGCGGCACCTTGGTGCCTGCAACGACCCGGTGAAACCATTTCATGAGACCGGAAGTCAAGTTATAAATGTAAAAACATCAATAGTTTAGAACTATTCCAAAAAGTTGACTGGAAAATACCGGAATTGAATCCCAAGTCTTGGTGACGACCGGGTTGTGGTCATGATCCGGCCAAGCCGTCCGGAGCCGGAGTGCCGCTGGACAGGTTTTCGCCGGCCAAGCCACAGGAAAGCTCCTGGAAGCTCGGAAAGACCAAGGGCATGGCCTCAAGCTGCGCATCACGGCCTGTCCGCGGTCCTGGGAGTGGAAACAGGCTCGCGCAACCAACGGATTCCAATTGTCCGGGGAACCTAAAGCGGGTGTCAACTCTTTGATGCTAAGGAACCGATGTTATAGCAATAACAAGCGGCCTGTTTGGGGGGCCCGACTACAGGAACGACCAAAATGCTCAATGCACTGAAAAGCTTTGTTCGCGAACTGACCTTCGGCGACAGCGGAGAAAAGGCCTTTGCCGAGGATGACAAGCGTCTGGCTGCTGCCGCCTTGCTGTTTCATCTGATCGACATCGATGGCGTGATCGAGGAAAGTGAAAGCTCGAAGCTCAGGGAAATTCTGCAGAAACACTATGATCTGACCGACAAGGAGACCAGCGAGCTGATCGCCGCCGCCAAACAGCGGGACGAGGAAGCAGTCGATCTCTATGGCTTCACGTCCGTTCTCAAGCGCACCACGGACGAGACGGAGCGCCTGGCGATCGTCGAGATGATGTGGGAAATCGTCTACGCGGACGGCCATGTTCACGAATTCGAGGACAACACCATCTGGCGGGTTGCAGAATTGCTCGGCATTTCGACCCGTGACCGCATGACCCTTCGCCACAAGGTGGCCCAGACCGCGCCGGAGGAAAGTGAGCTGGACTAGCTCACGAACTCATAAATGAGGATGTATTGAGCCGAGGCCGAAGGCACAAACAAGCCTTTAGGCCACACATTTATGCAGGCTCACGGGCCGACAGGACTCGATTTCTGCTCCATCCTGCCTCATATTAAATGCATGCTTTTCAATACCAAAGTCGCAAGTAACTGTCCCAGGGTCCTGATCGTACTCCACCAGGAACACTCGTCGCCCGGGCGGGTGGGCCAGGAGCTGGTCAAGCGCGGCTTTGCGCTGGATATCCGCAAGCCGCGCTTCGGCGACGTGTTGCCGGAGACCATGGACCACCATGCGGGTGCCGTCATTTTCGGCGGACCGATGAGCGCCAACGATCCCGATGCCTTCGTTCAGAAGGAAATCGACTGGATCGGAGTGCCGCTCAGGGAACGCAAGCCCTTTCTCGGCATCTGCCTCGGCGCCCAGATGATGGTGAAGCAGCTCGGCGGCACCGTCGGTGGTCACAGGGAGGAACTCGTCGAAATCGGATATTATCCGTTGCGCCCGACCGACGCCGGAAATTCCATGATGACCTGGCCGAAAAAGGTCTACCAATGGCACCGGGAAGGCTTCGACCTGCCGTCACAGGCCGAGCTTCTGGCAAGCGGCCCCACCTATCCCAACCAGGCGATCCGCTATGGACCGGCCGCCTACGGCATCCAGTTCCATCCCGAACTCACCCACCAGATGATGGTGCGCTGGACCACCAGGGGCGCGCCGCGCATGGCCCTGCCCGGCGCGCAGCAGCGCCGCGATCATTTTGCCGGTCGGTTTGTCTACGACCCCGCCGTCAGGACATGGCTCGACCGGTTTCTGGACTTGTGGATCGGCACCGCGGCGGCCCCGGTCCAGTTTGGCGCGCTCAAGGCGGCGGAATAGGTGGGCAGCCGGCAGTATCACAGCACTGCCGGTGTGTTTTTCGGGCAAGCGGACCATCCTTCGAGACAGGCTTTCGGCCTTCCTCAGAATGAGGATGAAAATGCAGCTCGGCTCAAACGGAACCACCCGATACCCTCATCGTGAGGAAGCGCAAGCGGGGTCCCCATGGACGGCTGCTTGCCCGGCATTGACGCTCCCCGCCCGTAGGTAGAGGGGTCAGGAGCCGCCGGAAGCACTCCCGGCGGGCTCCCTCGATCAGCTTTCGAACACCACCAGAAGGTCCTTGGCGTCGATCTGGGCCCCCGGGCTCACCAGGACTTCCTTGACCTTGCCGTCGCGCTCGGCATGGAGCGCGGTTTCCATCTTCATGGCCTCGATGGAGACCAGCACGTCGCCTGCCGTGACCTCCTGGCCGGCGGCGATCGCGACCGTCGAGATCACGCCCGGCATCGGCGCACCGACATGGGCCGCGTTGCCGTCTTCGGCCTTGCGCATGGACGCCGCACCGGAAGCCCCGTGGGCCCGGTCCGGCACCTTTACGATGCGCGGCTGGCCGTTGAGCTCGAAGAACACCTTCTTCTCGCCCTTCTCGTCCGTTTCGCCGATCGCCTGACACCGGACCACCAGCGTCTTGCCGGGTTCCAGCTCGACGAAAATCTCGTCACCTGCCTCGAGCCCGTAGAAATACACCGGTGTCGGCAGCACGGACGTCGGTCCGTATTGCTGCTGGGCCTTGTCGAAATCGGTGAAGACCTTCGGATACATCAGATAGGAGGCCAGTTCCGTGTCGCTGACTTCATGACCGGTCTTTTCGGCCGCCGCCTTGCGTTCCGCCTCCAGATCGGCTTTTTCCAGCAGGGAGCCCGGGCGGACCGTGATCGGCGTGCCGCCCTTGAGCACCTTTTTCTGCAGCGCCGCGGGCCATCCGCCCGGCGACTGTCCCAGATCCCCATGCAGCATCTGGACGACGCTGTCCGGGAAGGCGACATCCTTGGCGGGATCCTCGACTTCCGCCACGCTCAGGCCCTGACTGACCATCATCAGCGCCATGTCGCCGACCACCTTGGAGGACGGTGTCACCTTGACGATGTCGCCGAACATCATGTTGACGTCGGCGTAGGCCTGCGCCACTTCGTGCCAGCGGGTTTCCAGGCCGAGCGAACGGGCCTGTTCCTTCAGGTTGGTGAACTGGCCGCCGGGCATCTCGTGCAGATAGACTTCCGAAGCGCCGAAGCGCAGGTCGCTCTCGAACGCCCGGTACTGGGCCCGCACGGCTTCCCAGTAGAACGAGATCTGGCGGATGGTCTTCGCGTCCAGTCCGGTATCGCGGTCACTGCCCCGCAGGGCTTCCACGATCGAGCCGAGACAGGGCTGTGAGGTCAGACCGGACAGCGCATCCATCGCGGCGTCCACCGCGTCGGCGCCCGCTTCGACCGCGGCAAGAACCGTGGCCGCCGCGATCCCCGAGGTGTCGTGCGTGTGGAAGTGGATCGGCAGGCCGACCTCTTCCTTGAGGGTCCGGATCAGGACCTTCGCCGCCTCGGGCTTCAACAGACCGGCCATGTCCTTGAGGCCGAGGATATGCGCGCCGGCCGCCTCGAGTTCCTTTGCAAGACCGACATAGTATTTCAGGTCGTATTTCGGCCGGGCACTGTCGAGCATGTCGCCGGTATAGCAGAGCACGCCCTCGCAGAGCTTGTTCGCCTCCTGGACCGCGTCCATGGAAACACGCATGTTCTCCACCCAGTTGAGACAGTCGAACACCCGGAAGAGATCGACACCATTCTCGGCGGCCTGGGCGACGAAAAACTTCACCACATTGTCGGGATAATTGGTGTAGCCGACGCCGTTGGAGCCGCGCAGCAGCATCTGCAGCAGAATGTTGGGCGCTTTCTTGCGCACCTTGTGGAGGCGTTCCCAGGGGCTCTCCGTCAGGAAACGCATGGCCACGTCGAAGGTCGCTCCGCCCCAGCATTCCAGCGAGAACAGGGTCGGCAGGCCGCTTGCATAGGCCTCCGCGATGCCGACGATATCGTGGCTGCGCATGCGCGTCGCGAGCAGGGACTGATGGGCATCGCGCATGGTCGTGTCGGTGACCAGTGCCCGCTTTTGCGTCTTCATCCAGTCGGCAAAACCGCCGGGACCGAGCCGGTCGAGCAACTGCCGCGTGCCTTCCGGGGCGGCGGTGGTGCCGAATTCCGGTGCCACCGGGGCGGCCACGTCCTTCGGCGGCCGGGCCCGGGTCTTGGTTTCCGGATGGCCGTTCACCGACACGTCCGCGATATAGGTCAGCAGCTTGGTCGCCCGGTCCTTGCGCCGGGTCTGCTGGAACAGCGCCGGCGTGTCGTCGATGAAACGGGTGGTGTAGTTGTTGGCCTTGAAATCCGCGTGGCCGATGATGTTTTCCAGAAACACCAGGTTCGTGGCCACACCCCGGATCCGGAATTCGCGCAGGGCCCGGTCCATGCGCTTGCGCGCGTCTTCCGCCGTCGGCGCCCAGGCGGTCACCTTTTCCAGAAGCGGATCGTAGAACCGTGTGATGACCGCGCCCGAATAGGCGGTGCCGCCATCCAGCCGGATGCCGAAACCGGTGGCGCCGCGATAGGCGGTGATGCGGCCGTAGTCGGGAATGAAATTCTGATCCGGATCTTCCGTCGTGATCCGGCATTGCAGGGCGTTGCCGTTGAGACGGATATCCGGCTGCGCGGGCACACCGCTCTCCGGCGTGCCGATCTTCGCGCCTTCGCTGATCTTGATCTGCGCCTGGACGATGTCGATCCCGGTGACTTCCTCGGTCACGGTATGTTCGACCTGAACGCGCGGATTGACCTCGATGAAATAGACGGCGCCGGTATCGGCATCCATCAGGAATTCGACCGTGCCCGCGCCCCGATAGTTCACTGCGCGGCCGATCTGCAGGCCGTAATCGCACAGTTCCGCGCGTTTGGCCTCATCGAGATAGGGTGCAGGCGCGCGCTCGACCACTTTCTGGTGGCGGCGCTGGATCGAGCAATCACGCTCGAACAGATGAACCACGTTCTCGCCGTCGCCCAGGATCTGCACTTCCACATGGCGGGCGCGCTCGACCAGCTTCTCCAGATAGATTTCATCCTTGCCGAAGGCGGCCTTGGCTTCCCTCTTGGCGGCAACCACTTCCTTTTCCAGGGTCGCCTCGTCCGGGATCACGCGCATGCCCCGGCCGCCACCGCCCCAGGAGGCCTTGAGCATCACGGGGAAACCGATTTTCGCGGCCTGCAGCTTGATATCGGCAATGTCGTCCGGCAGCGGATCGGTTGCCGGCATCACCGGAACACCCGCCTCGATCGCCAGATTGCGCGCGGCCACCTTGTTCCCGAGCCGGCGCATGGTTTCCGATTTCGGGCCGATGAAGGTGATGTCGGCCGATTCGCATGCATCCACGAATTCCGGACTTTCGGACAACAGCCCATAGCCGGGATGGATCGCATCGGCACCGGACAGTCTGGCGACGCGGATGATCTCGTCGATGGACAGATAGGCCTCGATCGGCCCCAGCCCCTTGCCGACCTGGTAGGCTTCATCCGCCTTGAAGCGATGCAGGGCCAGCTTGTCCTGCTCGGCATAGATCGCGACGGTCTTCAGGCCAAGCTCATTGGCCGCCCGGAATACCCGGATCGCGATTTCGGACCGGTTCGCAACGAGAATTTTGGTTATCGCCAAACGTCCACACCCCCCTGATGTCGCGCAAACAGCAGCGCCACTTTCGGCATGATTTCTACTTTGGTCGGACGCTCTTGAAAAGAGGCCGTCGCCATGTCCGTTTTCTGGCCTGGCGAATTTTTTTGCGCCTGCGCCGGTAACGTATGGAAATAGATAGCAAAATCGGCTTAAGCCTCGACGTCATAGACACTTTCAAAAAATTTGCGGCGCAGCAATTTCGGCCCAAACCCTGCCGCCGGAGCATCACCGGCACCGGTCCGGCAATTCAGCCGGCTCACTTGCCCGCCGGCAGAGCCCGGCCGCGCTTCCAGGTTATTTGCGCCCGGTGTCTGACGCGCTCGGGTTCGGGCTCGGAGCGGGGTTCAGGGCCGGGTTCAGGGCCGGGCTTGTCGTCAGCGGGCGGAGCATTTTTCCGATAGATGGCATCAGCCTGCACACCACTACATCTTGTAGGAACAAATCCGGAATCTCGTGGAAACACCGATTCGTCCCGCTTCCGTTCACCCTGTGTCCGGCAGGACGGGAGCCCGCGTTCCGGTCCACACCGTCAGGTGACGAGATTCTGATTGACATGGATTCGGCGCAAATCGCCCTGGGCACGCAGGCAAGATTCAACTTGTTGACCCGATTCACGATTTCGTGGCGCCGACCGCCGCCGGATCCACATGTGGTATGGAACAAACCCTGAATCGCCAGGTGTCGCCGATTCGGTTTCGGTTTGTTCCAGAGTCGTTCTCCACACTTTGTTTTCTGCGCGAATAACCGGCCTCCGGGCCAAAAGAGTGGGGACACAGGACAACCGCCTGTGTTAGACACCCGGCACCAGATATAGGTGCCAGGTCCCTGGCACCGAGCCGAAGAAAGCCGATCGTCCAGCTCTTCCATGCCTCGTCTTCAATCCATGCCGCTGCCGACGTCAGCCCGGTCCCGCACAGTGACAGCGGTGCTTGGACCGACCAACACGGGCAAGACCCATCTTGCCATCGAGCGCATGCTTGCCCAGTCCTCCGGACTGATCGGCCTGCCGCTGCGGCTGCTCGCGCGCGAAGTCTACGGACGGGTGGCCGAGCGCGCGGGCGTTGACTCCGTCGCGCTGATCACCGGCGAAGAGAAGATCATCCCGGACAGGCCCCGCTTCTGGGTGTCCACTGTCGAAGCCATGCCGCTCGACCTCGACACCGAATTTGTCGCGATCGACGAGGTCCAGCTGGCCGGCAACCTGGATCGCGGCCATGTCTTCACCGACCGGATCCTGAACCTGCGCGGCCGTTCCGAGACCCTGCTCCTGGGGGCGGCCACCGCACGGCCGCTTCTGGAAAAGCTGCTGCCCGGGCTGAATGTGATCACACGGCCGCGCATGTCCGTTCTGGAATATGCCGGGTCGAAAAAAGTGTCCCGCCTGCCGGCGCGCTCCGCCGTGGTCGCCTTCTCCGCCGATGAGGTCTATTCCATAGCCGAGCTGATCCGCCGCCAGCGCGGCGGCGCGGCGGTGGTGCTGGGATCCCTGAGCCCGCGCACCCGCAATGCCCAGGTGGAGCTGTTCCAGAACGGCGATGTCGACCACCTGGTGGCCACCGACGCCATCGGCATGGGTCTGAACCTGGATCTCCAGCACATCGCCTTCGCCGGCAACCGCAAATACGACGGCTACCAGTATCGTCAATTGACGCCTTCCGAGATGGGCCAGATCGCCGGACGCGCCGGGCGGCACACAAGCGACGGCACCTTCGGCGTGACCGGACGGGTCGATCCTCTGGACGACGATCTGGTCGAACAGATCGAAAGTCATCGCTTCGAAAGCCTGAAAGTGCTGCAATGGCGCAACAGTGCGCTGGATTTTTCATCCGCAGGCGCATTGCGCCAGAGCCTCGACATCGTTCCCAGGGAGGACGGTCTCGCACGGGCACCGACCGGTGACGACATCACCGCTCTTGAACAATTATTGCGCGATCCGGCAATATCCGGCATGGCAAAAGGCCAAAACGCGGTAGAATTGATATGGGACGTGTGTCAGGTTCCCGATTATCGCAAGATCGCCCCGGCAAACCATGCGGAGCTGCTCAACACGATTTACACCCATATGATGCAGGACAATGCCATCGCCGATGACTGGTTCTCGCGTCAATTGGCCTTCGCAGACCGCACGGATGGTGATATCGACACACTCGCCAACCGGATTGCACACATCCGGACCTGGACATATGTCGCCAATCGCCCCGACTGGCTGGCCGATCCGGCCCACTGGCAGGGTGTGACCCGCGGCATTGAAGATCGACTATCCGACGCCCTTCACGAGCGGCTCACACAGCGCTTCGTGGATCGGCGGACAAGTGTATTGATGCGACGTTTGAGAGAGAACGCAATGCTGGAAGCGGAAATTACATCGAGCGGCGATGTGCTCGTAGAAGGACAGCACATCGGGAATCTGCTTGGCTTCCGGTTTGCCCCCGACGCGGCAGCCGAAGGACCCGACGGCAAGACGGTTCGGGCCGCGGCGCAGAAAGCCCTGACGACCGAGATCGAATCCCGGGCCGAAAAACTGGGCAAGTCCGAAAACACCGATTTTGTCCTGACCGCCGACGGCACCGTGCGCTGGCGCGGTGAGCCGGTGGCCAAGCTGATGGCCGGCGAGGACGTTCTGACACCGACCGTGCTGCTGCTGGCCGACGAGCATCTGAACGGGCCTGCCCGTGACAACGTCCAGGGTCGTCTCGATCTCTGGGCAAGGTCACAGATCGAAACCCTGCTGAAGCCGCTTACGGACCTGAAAACGTCGGAGGGTCTGGAAGGCCTGGCGCGCGGCATCGCGTTCCGCCTCGTCGAAGGCCTGGGCATTCTCGAGCGCCAGGAAGCTGCCGACGAAATCCGTCAGCTCGACCAGGACATGCGCGCCTCCTTGCGCAAGCACGGCATTCGGTTCGGCGCCTATACCGTGTTCATTCCCGCGTTGCTGAAGCCGGCTCCCAGCCAGCTTCTGGCGCAGCTCTGGGCCCTGAAGCACGGCGCGCTCGACATGAACGGCATGACCGAGCTGCCGCAATTGTCCGCGTCCGGCCGGACCTCCATTCCGGTCGACGAGACCATCGACAAGGCGCTCTACAAGGTGGTCGGCTTTCGTGTCTGCGGCCCGCGCGCCGTGCGCGTCGACATACTGGAGCGCCTGGCCGACCTGATCCGGCCGCTCATCGCCTGGAAACCGCTGGACCCGGAAGTCAGTCCGCCGGAAGGCGCGACGGCGCAGGGCGGCGCCTTTACCGTCACCGTGGCGATGACCAGCCTTCTGGGCTGTGCCGGCGAGGATTTTTCCGCCGTTCTGAAATCGCTCGGCTACCGCAGTGAGACCAGGGAAGTTCAGCGCCCGGCGCTGCCAGGACCGGCGGGCGAACAAGCCGTCACGAGCGAAACGAACGCCGCGAACGAGACCCCTGCGGATGCAACCGCCGCGACCGATGCCGGCACTCCGGCAGACGTCTCTGCAACTGAGGCAACGGACCCCGTGGCCGGATCCGGAGCGGAAACGGAAGCCGGACCAGACGCCGCGCCGCAGGAGCAGTCCCCGGAAGCAACCGGTGCCGAAGCGACGGCGCCGGCCGCGGACGAGACTGCAGCTGCGGCAGAGCACACTGGCATCTCCGAAGAGCCCGCTCCGAACGAGGCTCCGGCGGAAACCGCCGCAACCGAACCGGCAGCCGCAGTACCTGCACAGGACGACACGCCGGCTGCTGCCGGCGATGCGGTACCGGACACCGATGCCGCCGCCGAACCGGAATCGGAAACGGAAACTGGACTGGAAACGGTCACCATCGAGGTCTGGCGGCCTGGCCGTCCGGACCGGCGGCCGCGTGGCCGCAACGATCAGCGCCGGGGCGACAACCGCCGGGGCGCGCCCCAGAAGTCCGGCCAGGGCGAGAGCAACCAGGGCGAACGGCCCCAGGGTGAGAAACGTCACGGCAAGGGCGGCAAGGGCGGTCCGGGCCGCAATCGCGGCGCCCAGGACGGCACCAGGGGCGGCAAAGGCGGCGGCAAGGGCTCTGACGGCGGCAACCGCCGCGACAAGCCGCAAAGAGACAAGCCCATAGACCCGAATTCGCCCTTCGCGGCGCTGATGGCGCTCAAGGCGAACATGGAAAGCAAGGACAAGAAGTAATTCCGCAGCCGGAGGCACATTCCGAGGGCGCCAGCCTGCGTGTCGACAAGTGGCTCTGGTACGCCAGGGTCACCAAGTCCCGGTCGCTTGCCCAGAAGCTGGCGACCTCCGGTCATGTCCGTCTGAACAAGGACAAGATTTCCTCCCCCAGCAAGACCTTGCGCACGGGCGACGTGCTGACAATCGTGCTTGAACGACGCGTTCTGGTGCTCAAGGTCGTGGCGCTCGGCTCCAAGCGCGGTCCTTACGAGGAGGCGCGCCGGCTCTATGAGGACCTGTCGCCCCCGCCCCCGCCAAAACAGGCAGCGCCACCGCCGCCTCCGGGCCTCCGGGATGCGGGCGCGGGCAGGCCGACGAAGCGCGACAGGCGCAAACTCGACGCCTTTCGCAGCGACGATTGAGGCAGAATCCGGCTTCGGCGGGAAAAACGGAAAAACTTTCTCTTTTCGCCCCTGACTGCGTCATCCGGAGCGCTTGCACGCAGTTGACAAAAGCGATACCCAACATCAACACGAGACACTGATCGTGCCTTCTCGCAGAAACGCGGCACGAACCTGACCGCCGGTCGCGTTTTTCTGGCAACCGCCATGAGGAACGATCCCGGTGCCGAATGAGGATAGAGATGACCTACGTCGTCACAGACAATTGCATCAAGTGCAAATACACCGACTGTGTTGAAGTCTGCCCCGTGGACTGTTTCTACGAGGGCGAGAACATGCTCGTGATCAATCCGGACGAGTGCATCGACTGCGGCGTATGTGAACCGGAATGTCCCGCCGAAGCCATCTTGCCCGACACCGAGCCGGGTCTGGAAAAATGGATCGGGCTCAACGCCGAATATTCCGAAAAGTGGCCGAACATCACCGAAAAGAAGGATGCTCTGCCCGAGGCCGAGGAATTTGACGGCAAAGAGAACAAGCTGGAACAGTATTTTTCACCGAAAGCGCCTGCCTGATTCGTTCCCGCCTGTGCACATCGGAACGTCCGCAAGCACTTCCGAATCTGGTGGGACGATGATTCTCTCTGGAATTTCAGGCACCTGACTCAGGTCACAGGTCAGGTCTGCTGTTGCGTTTGCGCATCTGAAAAGCACAACACTTTAATTTTCCACAAAAGTATGTTATATCTTTAGGACAGTCGCCAACCACGAGAACAACCCCTTAAGTCGGAGTCTTTAATTCCTGTCCCGGGCCTAAACCACCGGACGGACAAAGGCACCGGCAGCTCATGATGACTAATCAAGGTTCTAGTGTGGAATTCAACGACTGACCAGCCCTGACACGCCGCATATCAACAGGCGTTCCACTTCGGATCGCTCGGCGGGCTTCGTGTCACATAAAAATAGAGGGCCGCATCGCAGCGGTTCAGCACAGGTCCGACACGGACTGATCAACTGCGCAGGAGAGAATACCAGAATGGCAACAAACACCAAAAAGACCGCGCAGCGCCAGGGATTCAAAACCGGCGAGTTTATCGTTTATCCGGCACACGGCGTCGGCCAGATTACCGCCATTGAAGAACAGAACGTTGCAGGTCACACTTTGGAGTTGCTCGTTATCGTTTTCGAACAGGACAAGATGACCCTTCGTGTTCCCGTCGCCAAGATCGCGACAGTGGGCATGCGCAAGCTCGGTGACCCGGCTGCGGTCAAGAAGGCTCTGGAAACCGTTCGTGGCCGTCCGCGCGTCAAGCGGACCATGTGGAGCCGCCGCGCGCAGGAATATGAAGCCAAGATCAACTCCGGCGATCTGAACTCGATTTCCGAGGTGGTCCGTGACCTGTTCCGGTCCGAGAGCCAGCCCGAGCAGTCCTATTCCGAACGCCAGCTCTATGAAGCTGCGCTTGATCGCATGGCGCGCGAAATCGCGGCCGTGAACAAGTGTTCGGAAACCGAAGCGGTCAAGCAGATCGAACAGAACCTGGCGAAATCTCCGAGCCGCCTGAAAGCCGCTGCCGAAGCCGCAGCCGGTGATGACGACGAAGACAAGGAAGAAGCCGCCTGAGTTCAGCGCGGATCAATTCCTGAATGAAGTTCAAGGGCCCGGATCGTTCCGGGCCCTTTTGCGTTCAACGGACGCCGTCCCGACCAGTTCACGGGAAAGTGCACAAATTCTGCCCCAGCGGCATCCTCAAGTGATCTAACCTGCCAGGAGGCACGTAATTCAAGCCGAAGTTGAATAGGCCCCATTTGACGGACCCTATCTTTTCGCCGGTCAGGCGCGCGATGCAGGGCATCGACCATTGAACCGCTCCTTGCCGAAGAAACCGATACCGCGGTCAGATGGCACGTCGTCAAGTTCGGTGGGTGTTAATCCGCCGACAACACATCGGAGCGTCGATCATGTCCATGAGCGAAAAACGTCAGCTGGTGCAGACCGCGATGAAAGCCCCCTACCTCACCCGTGAGCAGGAAATGGACCTGGCGCTTCGATGGCGGCACGCGCGGGACGAGAAGGCTCTGGAACAACTCTCGCTGTCGCACATGCGCCTGGTGATCGCGGTTGCCTCCAGGTTCCGGAATTTCGGCCTCAACCTCGGGGACCTGATCCAGGAAGGCCATGTCGGCCTTCTGGAAGCGGCGGCGCGCTTCGAGCCTGAACGCGAAGTCAGGTTTTCGACCTATGCCACCTGGTGGATCCGGGCCTCGATACAGGACTATATCCTGCGCAACTGGTCGATCGTGCGCGGCGGCACCTCGTCATCCCAGAAGGCGCTGTTCTTCAATTTGCGCCGCCTGCGCGCCAAGCTTTCCGGCAACCAGACACCTCTCACCGACAGCGAACTGCATCAGAAGATCGCCGACGCAATTGGTGTCAAACAGTCGGATGTCGCGCTCATGAACGCGCGCCTGTCCGGTCCGGACACCTCCCTGAATGCCCCGATCACCGACAGCGAAGGCTCTTCTGCCGACCGCCAGGACTTCCTGGTATCCGACGCCCCGCTGCCCGACGAGATCGTCACGGGCAACATCGATTCCGAGCGCCGCAGCCGGTGGCTCAGTTCGGCGCTCAAGGTCCTGAGTGAGCGCGAACTGAAGATCGTGCGCGAACGGCGCCTCTCGGAAGATGGCGCCACGCTGGAGTCCCTCGGTACGAAACTCGGCATTTCAAAGGAACGCGTGCGCCAGATCGAAAGCCGTGCCATGGAAAAGCTGAAATCGGCCCTCCTTGCATCCCAGCCCGACCAGACCGCCTACAGCGTCTGAGACAGGGCCGGCGGGCGCGGGCCGCTATCCGGAAGGCCCGCCTCACCCCGGCGCCTTCCCCGACTTGATCGGGGATCCAGCGGTCTCAACGCGGCACGACGGGAAAATCCCTTGTCCGTTCGCGAAAACCGATCCGCCACGGCGGCAAGCGGCAAGCAGGATTGGATCTCCGCGCGGCGACCGGGAAAGCCGCTTCGGGCGGAGGCACGTCACCAACTTCGAAACAGACGGAATCGCTTGTCTCTTCCGCTATCCGCAAAGGCTGCTGCGGGTGTGGGCACGTCGTCATTTTCGAAACTGATGTAATGGCAATACCGGGGGCAGCGCGGGCGCAGCGGCCCGCAGGCATCTGCGTGGAAATCAATCCACCACGAGTTTGATGGCTGTGCCGGCCGGGATGGGCTTGTCGGGGCTGAGATCGTTCAGGATCGAGAAGAACTCGAGCCGCCGCGACGGTTCGACCCCGCTCATGCCGATCGCGAGCTTGCGCGCCGTGTCGCTTGGCTTGGACTGGACCACCTTGACCCGCAGGGATCTGAGGCGCGCGCGCTCCGTCGGCGACAACTGCTTGAAACTGTCCAGGGTTGCGCGGAAGTCCTGATCGAAGCGGTCGTTCGGCGACCGGCTTGCGAAAATGAACCGGTAGCCGGTGCGGCCGATGCGCACGACCGCGATCCGGAACGACCAGCCCTGGGTGATGGCCGCTCCGGTTACCGCCGCCAGGCCGTTGACGGTGGTCTCGCGCACGCTTTCGGGCAGCAATCCGTTGATCCAGCCGGAATTCATGTAGTCGCGCAGGCTGGAATAGCCGCTGACATCCGCGCCGTCGAACCGGATCGCCGTGCCGTCGCCATTGCTGGCAAGCACCGCTTCCGGCGTGTTCTCCAGGATGTATCCGGACGGAACCGTATAGCCGATGCCCAGCGCCTTGTGCAGGAAGGACCGCCCGCGCACGAAGCCTTCCAGTGGATCGTCGCCGAACAGCATGCCGTCGATCTGGCCGAGATAGCGTTCCCGGTCGCGCTCGCCGATACCCGGCGCTCCGATCTGACGGGCGGACCGCACCGCGATCTGCAGCCGCTCGGGCGTCGAGGGATGCGAGGACAGGAAGTCCGGCGCGGAGGAGCCCGACTTGTCAGCCGACTGATAGCTGGCGAAGGCCGCCATGGATCGCAGGAACCGGGCGGCCGCATAGGGATCGAACCCGGCCTTGGCGAGTGTCTTGACGCCGATGGCGTCCGCCTCCAGCTCCTGCACCTGGCTGAAACGGGCGAAGGACAGCTGCGAGGAGATGATCGCCTTGCGGGCTTCCTCGGAATCCTGCACCACATCAGTCAGGATCCGGTTCGCCAGTTGCTTGGCCTCGGCCCGCTGCTGGCGCTTGATGGCGTGGCTGGCGGTCACATGCGCCATTTCATGGGACAGCACCGCGGCCACTTCAGACGTGTCGTTGGCCAGCGCCAGCAGACCGCGCGTGACATAAAGATAGCCCCCCGGCAGGGCAAAGGCGTTGATCGCCGGCGAGTTCAAGATGGTGATCTTGTAGGTCTGGGACGGATCGTCCGATGCAGCAACCAGCCGGCCGACGACACTGGCGACCGCCCGTTCCGCACCGCTGTCCTTGTAGACACCGCCATAGGTGGCCACGACCCTTGGGTGCTCCCGCTCGCCGATATCGGCGGCAAGGTTCGGCCTGAGGGTGCCGGGCGTCACGGTTCCCACTCCCGGCCCGTCGCCAAGCAACTGGCAGGAGGCCGTCAGAAGCGCGGCGCTGCCGGCGGCAAGTGCTCTCAGCCGGCGGCGCAGGCCGGCACGGCGCACCGAGCGTGCATCAGCCGGAGCCGAAGCCGAAAGATGGCCGAAATCCGGAATTGCCCTGGCCGTCATGCCCTGCCTGTCAGTCATCCAGTACCACCAGTTGCTCCGGATGCCGGAGCGCGATATGCGGCCCGTCCCGATCTTCGACCGTGCCGCGCAATTCCACGAAACGGCCGGCCAGATCGTCCAGCGACCGGCCGGAACGGCCGAGAACCGTGTCGAATTCCTCCTCGTCGGAGGTTTTCAAGGTGCCGGTCAGATCCGTTTTCCAATATCTGCCAAAGTTCAGATAGCGGGTGCTGTCGGTTTTTCCAAGGGAAACTATGCGCCCGCGAACAATGACATAGCGCCCGGCCGCGGTCTGAAAAGACTTTGGCCGCGCCGCTGAAAACGCCAGTCCCGCGCCTTTGTTCCGCCAGACACCCACACCGGCCCGCCGCGCCCGGCCTTCCGCCCGGCGCAATGCGTCCGCGCAGGCGGCTTGAGCGCGCGCCGGCGCGAACACCGCCAGCCCCTGTTCAAAGCGCTCCACCTGCCACAGCCGGTCCTTGCCGTCCCGGTCAACGACAATCCAGGCCGGCACCCGGTTCCAGCGGTCCGGCGGCCCGAGCGGCACGGCCCTGCCTGCAAAACCGGCCCGATCCGATGTCGCGGCCTCCCGGACCCGCGGCGGCCCCAAATCGACTTCATTCCGCAGATCCGTTGCCACGTAGCGCGTGCCGTCGGCGGACCTGAAAAGATTGTCGTCCGGCTCATGGATGACCTCGACGGCGCTCTCCGCCTCGCCGACACAGGCCGGCAAGGCCGAAGGCACCGGAGCGGATCTTCCGCCCGCGCTCTCTTGTGCCATGGCGGAGGCGCCAAGAAGCACGATCATCGCGAGCCCCGGCAGGACCGGAGCTGACCCGCGCGAGCGCCGACCGGCCCGAACCGTCCCACCGAATTTCACCAGCCTCCGCGGCACGGGTCATCCTCTCAGCCGTTGTCCAGAGTGCCCCTTTCGCAAGGCACGCAGGGCCAATACGGCTCCGGCCAGGTTGTGAAAGCGGTCACGACAGGCCTTGTGCTACTCAGCGAATACGGCAAGTCCAAGACACGGCAGCCGATTCCGGGCCTGCGCCCCGCCAGGTTTTCCAACGCGGCCCGTTTTCCACCTCCCGCGCAAACGGGAGTCGCCATCCCCGGCAAATCATGCTAATCGACCGCGATAAGGCCCCGTAGCTCAGCAGGATAGAGCATCAGATTCCTAATCTGAGGGTCACTGGTTCGAATCCAGTCGGGGTCACCAAATTCCTGTTTTCAGCGCAAAGACATGAAAAATACGCGCGAAGAGTAGGCGTTTCCTGGTCCACGTAACCTTCGCAGTGCAAAAACTCCCGCGTCACCGCTCGGGTTGCCTCGAAAGCGCTATTCCGACGGTCTCGAAGCCCCTGCTTCAAATTTGGGCGCTCGTATGAACCCTGAGCAGGTTCAATCCTGAATTGACTCTGGCGGAAGGATTCGCGTGGCAGGAACCAGACTGGCCCCGGTCCCATCGCCCGAAGGCCCTCGCCTTGTTTGACCGGTCATTTCAAAACCTTCATGCCGATACGCTGCCCCCCGGACGACCGGCACCGCAGAACCTGCAGGCCCGGTTCGGCGTTCCAGGCACGCCACCCGGATATGCCGCGAAATTAAGCTCGCTTATTTTTTCACCGGCATTGCGATTGACAAGCGCAAATGCTTCGGCAATCCTGAAACTCATATAGCGGCATCTGGTCAGCCGCGCGGCAATCGAGCCCCGATCTTGCGCAAGTTTCGACATTGCGGGTCGGGGTTTTTTTATGCCCTGACCAATGTCCTGACCTGAAGGAGCGGCCCGCAAGGGCCGGAAAGACATGAGCGTTCGCACCATTCCGGTTGGCGTGCTTTTTTCGCAATCCGGGTCCTATTCGGAGATCGGGCGGGAAGCCTATTGGGGCGCCCGTCTGGCCATCGACGAGGTCAACGCCTCGGGCCGGTTCGGCTTTACCCTGGAGCGGGTGGAAAGCGATCCGGCGGGTCTGGCGGAAAACTATGCCTGCCAGGCGGATCGCATGATGCGGCAGGAAGGCTGCCAGCACATCGTCGGCACGCAGACCTCGTCTAGCCGCAAGGAAGTCCTGCCGGTGCTGGAGCGCGGCCGCGGCCTGCTCTGGTACGCAACGCCCTATGAGGGCTTCGAAAGCCACGACCGGGTCGTCTATACCGGCGCCTGCCCCAACCAGGGGGTCGTGCCGCTGTTCCGGCACGTGGTGCCGAAGTTCGGCGGCAATGCCTTTCTGCTCGGCTCCAACTACATCTGGGGATGGGAAACCAACCGCATCGCCCGTGAACTGCTTGCCGACTGCGGCGGACATGTTCTGGGCGAGCGCTACATCGCCATCGGCGATGAGAATATCGCGCATCTGATATCCGAGATCCGGGAAAAGAAACCCGATTTCATCCTGAACAACCTGATCGGCGTCAGCAGCTATGCTTTCCTGCGCGCCATGAAGGACCTCGCCCGGGAAGACGCCTCGTTCGGCCCCGGGCGCTGCCCGATCCTGAGCTGCAACCTGACCGAAGCCGAGTTGCCGGTTCTCGGCGCGGCCGCCGAGGGCCTGATCTCGACCTCCACCTATTTCGAAACGCTCGAAACAGCGGAGAACCGGGCGTTCCTGATGCAGATGCGCGGATTGCGGGACCCGGACCGGGCCATCTCGTCGATGTTTGTCGGACCGTATGAGGCCGTATGGCTGCTCGCGCGGGCGATCGAGGCCTGCGGTTCCGCGGACCCCTCCGAGGTGCTCGAACAGATCTGCAGCCGGCCGCACCAGACCCCCATCCGGCAGATCAGGATCGACCGAAGCACCCACCATGCCCATTTGCAGCCGCTGATCGCACGTGTCGAGACTTCCCCTGACGCGACAACGCCCCGGTTCCGGATAACCGAGACCCTGCCGGGACCTCTGGCGCCGGATCCCTATCTTGTCGACTACGCTCCCCTGGGTACGGACACCCGTCCGAACGCGGGAAGAGAGGACAGCAATGACCGCCTGCCTCCCCTCCTGAGGCTGGTGTCGTCATGAGCACCCTGTTCCGCACCCCCAGTTTCCGTGGCTGGTCCGCGATCATCCTGCACAAACCCCATGCCGACCGGGATGCGGCCGCGCGCCAGCTCGAGCGTCTTGGTGTTGGCGTCACCACCGCCTGGCCGGATCTGCCCGCAAACGCGGAAACGGCGGATCTCATCGTCTTCGACGCGGACGTCTGCCATGACGCCCAGTTTCCCTGGCCTGTCGAGGCCCAGCCCATGCCGATGATCGCCCTGATGGGCACCGAGGCGCCGGGCCGGGTCGAATGGGCCATCCGCCGGGGGGCCATCGCCCATCTCAACAAGCCGATCCGGCCCACCGGCGTCTATGGCGCGCTGGTTGTCGCCACGCAGACCTTCGCCATGCGCCGGTTGTCGAGCGAGCGCATCGCAAAACTTGAAGAGCGCCTGTCCCTGCGGCCCCAGGTCGCCGAGGCGATCCTTCTCTTGATGCAGCATCAGGACGGCGACGCGGACGGCGCCTATCGCGTCCTGCAGGACATGGCCATGACGAGCCGCCAGACCATTGAGGACGTCGCCCTCGATCTGCTGGCCCGCGCCGGAGGGACCGATGTCGGCAAACGCAAGGCCTGAACCGGTGCCGGTTGCGGCTCTGACCGCCCCCGACGGCGTCCTGTCGCGCCTGCTGCGCCGGAAGCTGGCGGTGCTGGCGCTCGTCCTGATCGCGATCATTGTCGGCGCGGCGCTGTTCGCGCCGGTGCTGGCGCCATTCGATCCCGCCGAACAGTTTTTCGACGGATTGACCCTGGAAGGCGCGCCCCTGCCGCCCGGCCCGGTCTTCTGGCTCGGCACGGATCTTCTGGGACGGGACCTGTTGTCCCGGCTGATCTACGGCGCCCAGACCTCGCTGATCATCGGCGTTGTCGCCAACGGCATCGCGGCCTCCTTCGGCGCGCTGGTCGGCATTCTGGCCGGATATTTCCGCGGCTGGGTCGAAACGGTGCTGATGCGGTTCACCGATCTGATGATGGCGTTCCCGGCGCTGCTGCTGGCCATCACGCTGGCGGCGCTGTTCCGTCCGTCCCTGTGGATCGTCGCCATGGTGATCGCCATGGTCAACTGGGTGCAGATGGCCCGCGTCGTCTACACGGAGACACGGTCCCTGTCCGAACGCGAGTTCATCCTGGCCGAACGGGCCATGGGCGCCGGGCGGAGCCGCATCCTGTTCCTGCACGTCCTGCCGCATCTGCTGCCGACCATCGTCGTGTTCGGCACCCTGGGGATTTCCACCACGGTGCTGCTGGAGGCAACGCTCAGCTACCTGGGCATCGGGGTTCAGCCGCCGACCCCGTCCTGGGGCAACATCGTTTACGAAAACCAGACCTATTTCACTTCCGCGCCCTGGCTGGTGTTCTTTCCCGGCCTGGCCATCATCGGGCTGGCCCTGGGGTTCAACCTTCTGGGCGACGCCCTGCGTGAAGTGCTCGACCCGACCCAGAAGGGAAAGCACTGACCATGGGCGGATATATCCTCAGACGCACCTTCCAGTCCCTCTTGATCATGCTCGGGATTTCCTTCGTCACCTTCGTGCTGCTCTATCTGATCCCGGCCGATCCGGCACGGCAGATCGCCGGGCGCAGCGCGACGGCGCAAACGGTCGAGAACATCCGCGAACAGCTCGGCCTCAACCTGCCCTTCTATCAGCAATACGGTCGCTATCTCGCCGGGCTCGTCCAGGGTGACCTGGGCCGGTCCTACCTGCAGAAGACCGAGGTCGGTGCCCTGATCTGGTCCCGGCTGCCGGCAACGCTTCTCCTGATGGCCGGTGCGATCGTGTGCGAGCTCGTCATCGGTCTCACCATGGGTCTGATAGCCGCCCTGCGCCGCAACACGGCGACGGACACCAGCTTGATGGTGCTGTCCTTCATCGGCGTGTCGTCGCCCCAGTTCGTGATCGGCATCCTGCTGCTCTATGTCTTCGCCGTCCAGCTCGGCTGGTTTCCCATCGGAGGCTACGGCACCTTCCGGCACATGGTGCTGCCCTCGCTGACCCTGGGTCTTCTGGGCGCCGGCTGGTACTCGCGCATGATGCGGTCCTCGATGATCGACGTGTTGCGTCAGGACTTCATCCGCACCGCGCGCGCCAAGGGTCTGCGCCGCTGGCAGGTCCTGTTCGGGCACGCCTTCCCCAATGCCATGCTGCCGATCATCGCGATGATCGGCATCGATATCGGCCTGTTCATGAGCGGCATCGTGGTCGTTGAAAGCGTGTTCGGCTGGCCCGGCATCGGCCAGCTCGCCTGGCAGGCCATCCAGCGCGTCGACATTCCCATCATCATGGGTGTCACGCTGGTATCCGCCATGGCGATCGTGATCGGCAATTTCGTCGCCGATCTCGTCGCCCCCCTGATTGATCCAAGGATCAAGCTGCGCTGACGCGCAACCCTCACGCCGGAGACAGCCGCCGTCAGAGCGGTCCGGCACCCAGGACCTGAACCGGAGGTTGGAATATGAAATACACTGTATTGGCAGGCGCCGCGGCGCTGCTCGCGGCGACATCCCTGTCGCCGGTCATGGCCGACGACATCAAGCAGGGCGGCAGCATGATCGTCACCTACAAGGACGACGTTTCCACGCTGGACCCGGCCATCGGCTACGACTGGCAGAACTGGTCCATGATCAAGAGCCTGTTCGACGGGCTGATGGACTATGAGCCCGGCACCACCACCCTGATGAAGGACCTTGCCGAGGACTACACGATTTCCGACGACGGCACGGTGTTCACGTTCAAGCTGCGCGAGGGCGTCAAGTTCCACAACGGCCGGGAAATGACGGCGGAAGACGTCAAATATTCGCTCAACCGCGTATCCAATCCGAAAACCCAGAGCCCGGGCGCCGGGTTCTTCGGCTCGATCAAGGGCTTCGATGCGGTCTCGTCCGGCGAAGCGGAGACCCTGGAAGGCGTCACGGTCGTCGATCCCTATACCGTCAAGATCGAGCTGTCCCGTCCGGACGCCACCTTCCTGCATGTCATGGCCATCAACTTTTCCTCGATCGTGCCGAAGGAAGCCGTCGAGGAATGGGGCGCCGATTTCGGCAAGCATCCGGTCGGCACCGGTGCCTTCTCGCTGGAGGACTGGACCCTCGGCCAGAAGCTCGTCTTCAAGCGCAACGCGGATTACTGGCGCGCCGGTGTTCCCAAGCTCGACCAGATCACCTTCGAGGTCGGCCAGGAGCCGGTCGTGGCCCTGCTGCGCCTTCAGCGCGGCGAAGCCGACATTCCGGGTGACGGCATTCCGCCGGCGAAGTTCCTCGAGGTGACCGGCGATCCCCAATACAAGGACCTGATCATCGAAGGTGGCCAGCTTCACACCGGCTACGTCACGATGAACGTCAAGATGCCGCCTTTCGACAAGCTGGAAGTGCGTCAGGCCGTCAACATGGCCATCAACAAGGACCGCATTGTGCGGATCATCAACGGCCGCGCCGTGCCGGCCAACCAGCCGCTGCCGCCGACCATGCCCGGCTATGACACCGCCTATGAAGGCTATCCCTTCGATCCGGACGGCGCGAAGGAACTTCTCGCAAAAGCCGGTCTCGCGGATGGGTTCGAAACCGAGATCTACGTCTACAACACCGACCCGAACCCGCGCATCGCCCAGGCCATCCAGGCCGACCTTGCCGCCATCGGCATCAAGGCCGAGATCAAGGCGCTGGCCCAGGCCAACGTGATCGCGGCCGGCGGCGAGCCGGACCAGGCGCCGATGATCTGGTCGGGCGGCATGGCCTGGATCGCCGATTTCCCGGATCCGTCCAACTTCTACGGTCCGATCCTGGGTTGCGCCGGTGCCGTTCAGGGCGGCTGGAACTGGTCCTGGTACTGCAACGAGGAGCTCGACAAGCTGGCGACCGAGGCCGACAGCATGACCGATCCGGCCCAGAAAGCCGCTCGCGAGGAAGCCTGGCGCAAGATCTTCATCTCAGTCATGGACGACGCGGCCTGGGCACCGGTGTTCCACGAACAGCGCTTCACCATGCGGTCCGAACGCCTCGGCGGTCCGGACGCCATCTTTGTCGATCCGGTTCATATCCCGGTCAACTACGACTACGTGTGGGCGAAAGATGTGCAGTAAGTGCAAGGCCGCGAGCTATACGATCCACGCGGCACAACACCATTTCGGCTGGGACAACTCGTTTGTCCCGGTCGAGAGAGTTGCGCCTGGAACCGTGCTCGAATTCGAGTGTCTGGACAGTTCCGCCGGCCAATTGACGCCCGGCAGCACCGTCGAGGACGTTGCCACCCTCGATTTCGGCAAGATCAACCCTGTGAACGGCCCCATCCATGTGGACGGGGCCGAGCCGGGCGATGCACTCGTGGTGAAGATCCACGAGTTCAAGCCGTCCGGCTTCGGCTGGACCGCCAACATTCCGGGTTTCGGACTGCTGGCGGACCAGTTCACCGATCCCGCGCTGCATGTCTGGTCCTATGACAAGGACAAGCTGGGCACATCCGCCTTCGCGCCCTTCGGCAAGGTTCCGCTGAAGCCCTTTGCCGGGACCATCGGCGTCGCCCCGGCCGAAACCGGGCTTCATTCGATCGTGCCGCCGCGCCGGGTTGGCGGAAATCTCGATATCCGGGATCTGGCCGCAGGCACCACGCTCTACCTGCCCGTGGAAGTCGCCGGGGCGCTGTTCTCCATCGGCGACACCCATGCGGCCCAGGGCGATGGCGAGGTCTGCGGCACAGCGATCGAAAGCCCGATGAACACCGTCATCGAGCTGGACCTGATCAAGGGTGCCAACCTCAAGATGCCGCGCTTCGAAACGCCGGGACCCGTGACCGGCCACCTGGACACGCTGGGCTACGAGGCGACCACCGGCATCGGCACGGACCTTTTCGAAGGCGCACGCGCGGCGGTGTCGAACATGATCGATCTGTTGTGTGCCCGTCATGGATACAGCCCGGTCGAGGCCTACATGCTGTGCTCGGTCTGTGGCGATCTGCGGATATCCGAAATCGTGGATGCCCCGAACTGGGTCGTCTCATTCTACTTCCCGAAAATCGTCCTTCAGTGACAGTGCGCGGATGGCAGTGACTGCTCTGCCATCCGCCAATTCTCTGCGCAATGAAACCAGCTCGAGAGACCGACGTGCTCACAGTCCCGGAACACATTTCTGAACAGACCCCAGGTACGGGACTCCCAGCAGATCGCAATGCCGGCGACGAAACCGTTCTGTCCGTCAGAAACCTGAGCACCGACGTGGCGACACCCGGCGGGCGCAAGACGGTTGTCAAAAGCCTGTCGTTCGATCTGAAACGCGGCGAAACCCTGTGCATCGCAGGAGAATCCGGCTCGGGAAAGTCCATGACGGCCCTGTCGGTGATGCGCCTGCTGGCCGAACCCATGGCCCGCCTTTCGGGTGGCGAAATCCTGTTCCAGGGCCAGGACCTGGCCAGTCTGGGCGAAGGCCGTCTCAGGCAGATCCGGGGCGGTGACATCGCCATGATCTTCCAGGAACCGATGACCTCTCTCAATCCGGTTCTCACCATCGGCCGCCAGTTGCGCGAGGCAATCCTCGCCCATCAGCAGGTGAACCGGACGGGCGCGGACAAACGATCCCTGGAAATGCTCGAGGCGGTGCATCTGTCGGAACCCGCCAGACGGTTGAAGCAATATCCGCACGAACTGTCCGGCGGCATGCGCCAGCGGGTCATGATCGCCATGGCGCTGGCCTGCAATCCGAAGGTGCTCATCGCGGACGAGCCGACGACGGCGCTCGATGTCACCATCCAGGCACAGATCCTTCAGCTCATCCGCGACCTGCAGAAGGACTTCGACACCGCCGTGATCCTGATCACCCACGACATGGGCGTGGTCGCCGAAATGGCCGACCGGGTGATCGTCATGAACCAGGGCGAGATTGTCGAGCAGGGTCCGGTCGGCGACATCTTCGATCGTCCGGCCCACACCTATACGCGGCAGCTTCTGGCCGCGGCCCCCAGGCTGGGGGCCATGCGCGGAACCGGCGGCCCAACTGCCACCGGCACGAAACCCGAGGCGCCGGTGCTTGAAGTCGAGGACCTGACCGTCCGGTTCGATCTGCACGGCGGTGTGCTCAACCGCGTCGTCTCGCGGGTCCACGCCGTGGAAGGCGTGTCGCTGCACCTGAACGAGGGCGAGACCCTCGGCCTGGTCGGCGAAAGCGGCTGTGGCAAATCCACAATCGGCAAGGCCCTGATGAACCTGGTGCCCTGGCAGGGCACCATCCGGGTCAACGGCAGACATTCGGGCATCGGCGGCCCGCAGCAGCAAAAGCAACTCCGCCGGGACCTTCAGATGATCTTTCAGGATCCCTACGCGTCCCTCGATCCGCGGATGACCGTCGGTGATCTCGTCGGAGAACCCCTGGCGATCCACGGTCTGGCCAGTGGCAGCGCCCGCGAACAGCAGGTGGCGTCCCTGTTCGATCGGGTTGGCCTGCCCACGGAGATGATGACCCGCCATCCCCATGAATTTTCCGGCGGCCAGAGGCAACGGATCTGCATCGCCCGGGCGCTGGCCCTGTCGCCCAAGGCGATCATCGCCGATGAATGTGTCTCCGCCCTTGACGTCTCGGTTCAGGCCCGTGTCCTGGATCTGCTCCGGGAGCTTCAGGACGACCTCGGCCTGTCCTACCTGTTCATTTCCCACGACATGGCGGTGATCGAACAGGTCTGTCACAGGGTTGCGGTCATGTATCTGGGCCAGATCGTCGAAACCGGCACCCGCCGGCAGATTTTCGAGAACCCGCAGCATCCCTATACGCAGAGCCTGCTCGAGGCCGTTCCTATCCCCGACCCGAAACAGCGCAGGGTGCATTTCGATGTGCCACCGGGCGAACCTCCCTCGCCGGTGATCCCGGCCGGGGCATCCGTCCGCCGGGTCAGCTACCGCGATGTCGGCGACACGCACCTTGTGGCGGACGTGCAGCCAGGCTGATCCCGCAAGCCCGGGCCGGGCCGCCGCCTATTTCAGGAACACATATGTCCCCGGCGCGTCGATGATCGGGACGTAGCCTGCCTCGGCGTTGCCCATCGGCGGCGGCGCCACGGCTTCACCCGAATGCGCATCGAGCCAGTCGGTCCAGGCGGTCCACCAGGAGCCCTCCCGCGACGGCGTGGTCGCCGCCCACGTATCCGGATCGGTGTAGAGGTCGTCATGCTGGCGCGTGGCGATCTGATAATGCCTGTTGTGATGGGCCGGCTCAGACACGACACCCGCGTTGTGACCGCCATTCGTCAGGACGAATGTCACCTCGGTATCCGTCATCCGGTTCCAGTTGTAGACCGAGCGCCACGGCGCAACGTGATCGCGGTCGGTGCCGACGCAGAACAGCGGTACGCGGATGTCGCTGATGGTGACCGGATGGCCGTCGACCTCGAAGCGGCCTTCGGCAAGGTCGTTGTTGAGGTAGAGGCTGCGCAGGTATTCCGAATGCATCCGGTAGGGCATGCGGGTGGAATCAGCGTTCCAGGCAATCAGGTCGATCATCCCCGGCCGTTCGCCCAACAGATACTTGCGCATGTTGCTTGACCAGAAAAGGTCACTTGACCGCAGCAACTGGAAGGCACCCGACATCTGCTTGGAATCGAGGAAGCCCTGCTCCCACATCATGTCCTCCAGGAACTGCACCTGGCTCTCGTCGATGAACAGCTGCAATTCGCCCGGGTCCTCGAAATCGATCTGGGCCGCGAAAAAGCTGAGCGACCTGAACGGCTGGCGCGGTTTGCGCGCCATGGCGGACGCGGCGATGGCCAGCAACGTGCCTCCCAGGCAGTAGCCGACACCATGCACCTCCTCATCCGGGACAATCGCGGCGATCGCATTGAGCGCAGCGATGATGCCGAGATTTCCGTAATCGTCCATGCCGAGATCGCGGTCACCCGGATCGGGATTTTTCCAGGAAATCGCGAACACCGTATAGCCCTTGCCGACCAGGTACCTGATCATCGAATTGTGCGGCGACAGGTCGAGAATATAGTATTTGTTGATCCATGCCGGCACGATCAGGACCGGCTCGGGACGCACAGTCTCCGTTGTCGGCGTGTACTGGATCAGCTCGATCAGCCTGTTGCGATAGACGACCTTGCCCGGCGTCGCCGCCACTTCCTGGCCCGGCCGGAATTTCTCCGCTCCTGCCGGGGGTTTCCCTCCGGCTTCATTTTGCCAGTCCTCTAGAAAATTCTGGAACCCACGGACGAAGTTCAGGCCGCCTTCGGCCAGGGTCCGGGCCAGGATCTCAGGATTGGTCGCCACATAGTTCGACGGCGCGAACACATCCAGGAGCTGGCGCGCCGTGAATTCGAGAACCCGCTCGTGATGGGACGACACGCCCGGAACGCCCGTGGTGGCGACATGCCACCATTGCTGCGCCAGCAGGTGCGACTGATACAGGACGTTGAACGGCCATTGCTGCCAGGCTTCGGCCTGAAAGCGCCGGTCCTGCGGCAACGGCTCGATGCAGGCATCCGCATGGCCCTGACTGGCCGCGCATTCGAGCATGAAGTGCTGCAGGCGCACCAGCTTTCGAATCGCCTTTTCGCTCAGTTGCACCTGCTTGCCGGGAGCGCAGGCAAGGTGAATGAGCCAGTCGAAATAGGCGGCAATCAGCGACGTCGGCGACAATCCCTTGGTCACCTTGGCGAAGGACGCGTGGGTCGCCCGGTTGAGCACCTCGGCAAGGGCGTTGGAGGTGTAGGAATCGTTTTCCAGGAAAGCCGGCGACGGCAGCCTGGGGAACAGCTTTTCGTCCGGCCAGAAGCCGGCGGGACCCGTCATCGTGACGGTGCGGCCGGATTTCGCTTTTGCCGATGACCCGGCAACGGCAACAGACTTCTTTTCGGCATGCGGGACCATGGCTAGAGTGTCCTTATCTGGCAACTGAGATCGAACGGCGGAACAAGGCGAGACTGGAGACGAAGAAGACGGCCCCAAGGCCGGCGACGGCAAGAAATTGCGGCCAGACGACATCCAGTCCGGCACCCCGGAAAACAACCGACTGCGCGAAGGCCATGTAATGGCGCGACGGCAGCAGCAAGGTGAAATACTGCACTTCCTGCGGCTGGCTCTCGATCGGCGTCATTCCGCCGGACAGCATCATCATCGGTATGATCGTCATCATCATCAGCAGCGAGAACTGCGCCATTGTACGGGCCACGGTGCCGAGAAAGATTCCGATTGCGGACGCGGCAAACAGATAGACGACGGTGCCGGACAACAGCACCCACTTGGAACCGGCGATCGGAACATCGAGCACGCCCTCGACCATGAACAGCATCGACAGGGAGAAGGCGGCCAGGATGATCAGGCCGTTTGCCCAGACCTTGGCCATGACGATCTGGAACGAGGTGAGCGGCATCACCAGAAGATGCTCGATCGTGCCGTGTTCCCGCTCGCGCAGCAATGCCGCACCGGTCAGGATGATCGTCAGCATCGACAGCTGGTCGAGCAGCGCCACGATGGCGCTGAACCACTTCTGGGTCCCGTTGGGGTTGAATGCACGGCGGTCGACAAGATCCACCTGATACGACGTCTCCTCGTCGGAACGGTTCTTGAAATGGGCCACTTCCGTGCTGATGATGCTCTGGATGTAACCATTGCCGAGACTTGCCTGGATGACGGCCGTCGCATCGATGTTGATCTGAACGTTCGGCTGGCGCCCCTTGCGCACATCCTTCTCGAAATCCGGTGGAATGACGACGACGAACATGAACCGGTCCTGGTTCATGTACCGGTCGATGTCCGTCGCCTCGATCAGTTCGGGTGTCTGGAAATAGGGCGGATAGAGCGCATTCCCGATCGCGCGCGACAGGGTCGACCGGTCCTCGTCGACAATGGCGATCGAGGCGTTGTTGACCGTTTCGCTCATCCCGGTCGATTGGGAATAGATCGCGAAACTGAATGACCAGGCGATGAGCGCGAGCAGGAAGACGTCTCCGAGAACGCTGCGCAGTTCCTTGGTGCCGAGCCAGAAGATCCTGATCCAGGTCCGCATCCGTCAGGCCTCCTGCTTCTTCAGGAAGGCCGCGGCGATCACGATGAAAACCGGTCCGAACAGAAACAGCACCGCCAGATCCGGCATCAGGTCCGCGAAGCCGAGACCCTTGGTATAGGCGCCGACGCTGAGATGATTGTAGTAGGTGGCCGGCCAGACCGATCCGATCAGGCGGCCTCCGCCCTCAAGTGTCGAAACCGGCTGGATCATGCCGGAGAACTGGATCGTCGGCAGCATGGAAAGCACCGTTGTCGCGAACACGGCGGCGACCTGCGTGCGGGTTACGGACGACACCATCAGCCCGAAACCGGTGACCGCGAAAGCGTAGAGAACCGCCCCGACGAAAAGCGCCGCGAAGCTGCCTTTCAGGGGCACTTGCAGGAAAAACACGACAAGAAACGTCAGGATGACAAAATTGATCATTCCGATCAGCACATAGGGCAATTGCTTGCCGATCAGGAACTCCAGACGGCGTGTCGGCGTCACGTAGAAATTGGTGATCGTTCCGATCTCTTTTTCCCGCGCCATGCTGATTGCCATGAGAACCGCGGGAAACATCAGCAACAGCATGCCCGAAGCCTTCGGACCGATCGAATAGATGGATTCGAACGACGGATTGTAACGGTAGCGCGGTTCGAGCGTGACGAGCAGAGAAGCGTCCGCATCCACCCCGGCAGCCGTTGCCAGATCGGAAAGATAATGGGCGTGTGCGCCTTCGACGTAGCCTTCAAGCGTGCCGGCGCGCATCGTGTTGGACCCGTCGATCCAGGCGGATATGGACGGCGTCTGGCCGTTCTTCAATTCGCGGCCGAAGCCGGGAGGTACTTCAATGGCCAGCGTGATGTCGTTCGACTGCAGCCGCCGTTCGAGGTCGTCCCGGCTGACGAGTTCCTCCTGCTCGATGAAATAGCGGGAGCCCTCGAAACTGCGCAGGTACTGCCGGCTTTCGGGTGTCCTGTCGAGGTCGAGCGCCGCATAACGCAGATTCTCGACATCAAGCGAGATACCGTAGGCAATGACGATCAGCAGGATCGAGCTGCCCAGGAAGGCGAATGCAAGGCGCACCGGGTCGCGCATGACCTCCTTCGCTTCGCGAAAGCTGTAGGCGAGAAGACGCGCAAGACTGAAACCGTGGACAGCACCGGCAACGGCTCTGGATGGGCCTGTGCGGGCTGTCGCCGGCGCCAGAATCTCCGCAGGCACCGGGTCCGTGCCACTGTCGCCAATCGCCTCTTCGATATAGGCGATGAAGGCTTCTTCGAGCGTGGTCTTGCCCTTGGCCTGAATGAGGTGCTCCGGCTCGTCGCAGACAAGGACCCGGCCGGCATGCATCAGCGAGATGCGATCGCAACGCAACGCCTCGTTCATGAAGTGCGTGGAGATGAAGATTGTCACCTTGTCGCGCCGTGACAGTTCCACCAGCAACTCCCAGAACTCGTCACGTGCCACCGGATCGACGCCGGACGTCGGCTCGTCGAGGATCAGCATTTCCGGCTCGTGAATGACCGCCACGGCCAGCGACAGGCGCTGCCGCATGCCAAGTGGCAGAGACGATGCCAGAGCGGACATGTGCGGCGCCAGACCGAACCGCGTGACCAGCGCATCGATCCTCTCCGCCGTCTTTTCCGCGCTCAAACGGAACAGGCGCGCATGCAGTGTCAGGTTCTGTTCGACCGTCAGTTCTCCATAGAGCGAGAACGCCTGGGTCATGAAACCGACGCGCTTGCGGGCCTCCGTGTCACTGGCATCGACCGGCTGGCCGAACAGGAGTGCCTCGCCCTCTGAAGCCGGCAACAGGCCCGTGAGCATTTTCATCGTCGTGGTCTTGCCGCAACCGTTGGATCCGAGAAATCCGAAGATCTCACCGCGCCCGATCTCGAAACTGACATTGTCGACTGCGGTGAAGTCCCCGAAACGACGGCTCAGGCCCCTGGCGGCAATCGCCGGCGCGCGGTCGGTCTTTTCAAGGGGCGGAATGGTCAGATCGACCGAGCCGCGGGCGCCTTCGGGCAACAGGCGCATGAAGGCCGTATCGAAATCGTCGGCACCGGTCTTTTCCTTGAGCTGCCGGGGGCTGCCGGCATCCAGGACAGAACCGTCGTTCATGGCCACGAGCCAGTCGAACAGCTCGGCCTCGTCCATATACGCCGTCGACACGATGACACTCATTCCGGACCGCTCGGCGCGGATCGCGGCGATCAACTGCCAGAACTGGCGCCGCGACAGCGGGTCGACACCCGTTGTCGGCTCATCGAGGATCAGGAGGTCCGGATCGTGGAGGAGGGCGCAGCACAGGCCGAGCTTCTGTTTCATGCCGCCCGACAGTTTGCCGGCGGGCCGCTCGAGAAACGGATCCAGACCTGTTGCTGCCGTCAGGTGCCGGATGCGCGCGTCTCGCTCGGCGGTGCCCTGACCGAAGAGCTTGCCGAAGAAATCCAGGTTTTCCCGCACGCTCAGATCGGCGTAGAGATTCTTGCCCAGACCCTGCGGCATGTAGGCGATACGCGGCCCGACATCGTTGCGATGACGGGACGAGGCCATGTCGCCGTCCAGAACCTCGAGACGGCCCTGCTGCAGCTTGCGCGCGCCCGCGATCAGCCCGAGCAACGTCGATTTGCCGACGCCGTCCGGCCCGAGCAGACCGACCATCTGTCCGGCGGGAATGTCGAGGCTCACGTCATCGAGCGCACGCCTGCTGCCGTAGAGATGCGTGACCTCCGTGATGCTCGCAACAGATTGGACCTGGTCAGCCATGCCGCTTCCTCGTTGCCGGCGATGCCGGGACCGGCACGCTAGTGCGTGCCGGTATCACCGGTTTCCGGCGCGAGCCCCGCAGGCATCGGCTTGAGGATCGCCGGCCAGGCCGAGGGCTCCCCGTCCAGTCGGGTCAGCCGTACGTAAGCGACACCCCGGATGCCGGTCTTGACACTTTCAATGTGATTGAGAACCAGGTCCGAGGGCACCCGAACCTTGACCCTGAACATCAGTTTCTCGCGTTCGCTGGGTGTTTCCACTTCCTTTGGCGTGAACTGCGACTCAGGAGAGACAAAGCTGACCGTCGCCGGAATCGCGAAATCGAGAATATCGAGCTGGACACGCGCCTCTGCGCCGATGGCGACCCGGTGCGCCTGCGATGAGGGCAGGAAGATCTCCATGTAGATGTCCCGGAAGTTGACCAGCGTCATGACGGCACCGCCGCTGGCGAGGACCTCGCCCGGCTCGGCAAGGCGATACAGCACCCGGCCGATCACCGTCGACTTGAGCACGCCGTCATTGATCTGGGTCCGGATTTCCGTGGCAACCGCACGGGCGGCATCGACGCTGCGCTGCTGTGCCACCAGCGTCGCCTCCGCCGAAGCAACATTGGCCCTGGCGACATTGCGCTCGCTGACTCGCACGTCCCGATTTTCCTGGCTGTCATGGCCTTTTTCGACAAGCACCTCGGTGCGGGCAAGCTCCTGTTCGGCCAGAACAAGCCTTGCCTTTGCCTCTTCGATCGAAGCCCGGGCCGCCGCGACCGCGCTTTGGGCGCTGGCAACATCGGCCTCGGCGCGCAGCAACTGGGCTTGCAGTTCGGCAACATCGATCGTCGCGACGGTCTCGCCGGGTTCGACAAGATCGCCTTCCCGCGCGAGCACCTCCTTCACGCGGCCGGCGATTTTCGTCGAAATATCGACTTGCGTGGCCTCGATGCGCCCGTTTCCGGACGCAATGTCATCTGGAAGCGAGCTGCCGTCGCGGCTGACAACGTAGTAGCCAACGCCCGCCAGGAGAATGGCGGCACCAAGCGCGAAGATATGGGTTTTCTGCATGTCTGACCTGAACCGCCTCGTCAGGAAATCAGCGCACCGGAACGGTGCGGTCCTGATTGACCCGATGGCTCCCAGATCTTGTTACCCGTTTCCGCCCATCCGTCGTTTGATCTATCTCAGATGCGCTGCACAAACAGTGGGCGTCGCCCCTCGGCGGACCGATGCAATGCCACCCGGCGGACACGCAGAACGGGCGAGGTTCTAAGGCGTTGCCGGCGTATGCAGTGTCGTGACCGGGACACCGGTGCTGACCGGGTGATCGCTCAGGACATGGCTGGGATTGGAAGCCCTGCTGGCGGCAGCGCCGACGAGAACCAGCACGACAACTGCGATGCTCCAGAATTTCATGGGTCTGCTCCGTGTGGTTATAGCCGCCTTGTGTGGAGGTGATTGCGGCGTCAGTCCAGCCGGCGAACCAGGTCGCGAACGATTCAGGCGCGACTCAGTCTTCGACTTTCGTATATATTATACTTTAGGATGATATTGTGCAATGCCGCTGCGTCATCTGCTCGCCCGTCCGGCACCCTGCGCCCCTGGAAAGGCCCCACGCCCGGGTCACGGCGACGTCCGGAACGGAAAACCGGGACCGTTTCCGGATCGCGGCGGGTGCGGGGTCAGGGTGTGCGGGATCAGGGCGAGCGGGGGCTGCGGCGCTCGGCGGCCAGATCCTTGGTATAGGCCGCCAGGGCTTCGAGCTGGCGGTGCGCCGCATCGGCATCCGCCGCGTGGAGCGCATCGGCCAGCGCCTCGTGAAGATCTGCGATCCGCTCGCGGTCGCGCAGGCGGTAGACCAGCATGTTCATCAGCGGCTGCATGGCTTCAAAGGCCGCCGAAAGCTGAAAATTCAGCAATGGATTGCCGGTAGCGTCGGCAATCGCCGTGTGGAAGGCAACATCGGAGGCGCAAAAGTCCTGGTCGGAGGTTTGCGGATCCCGCTGGCACTGAATTTCCCGGCGCATGTCCGCCAAATGGTCCCGGGTCCGCTTTTCCGCCGCAAGCGGCAGCGCCGCCGTCTCCAGCGCGAACCGGGCTTCGATCGCATCTTCCAGTGGAATATCGTTCATGCCGATCAACAGGCGCGTCGCCGTCACCAGATTGCCCTGCGCCTCGGCCCAGGTCATGCGGTTGACGAACGCACCGCCGGATGAGCCACGCTCGCTGCGGATCAGGTTCTGCGCGGCCAGCCGCTTGAGCGCCTCGCGCACGGTCGATCGGGAAACACCGAACCGGGCGGCGAGTTCGGCTTCGCTCGGCAGACGTTCCTCACCGGCGAGTCGGCCTTCCAGAATCGCATCGCGGATGGCATTGGCGATCTGGACCGACAGGCCCTCTTTCTGAATCGTGTTGAATTCGATCGCCAACGATCTCTCCGGCGCGTGTTGACCCGCCGACAAAACTAGAGAGGCGGCATACGGGGGTCAATTCAAAATGTTTAAATGTCGGACAATTAAATGTTTGACTTTTAAAAGCGGTGCGCGCAGCGTGTCGAAAACAGGGACCGCAAGGTCTCCGCAGGCAATCACGACGCCACCCATCGGCAGCGATCCCGCCTGCGCAACCGTTAGAATTCAAAAAAGGAAATTTGGAGGCCACATGATGACGTTCAAGGCGCTGATTGTCGACAAGGACGAGGACGGCAAGACCCACGCGGCGATCCAGGAAATTGACGAGAACCGGCTGCCGGAAGCCGACGTGACCGTCGCTGTCGAATATTCGACCCTGAACTACAAGGACGGTCTTTGCCTTGGCCCCGGCGGCGGACTGGTGCGCACCTATCCGCATGTGCCGGGCATCGACTTTGCCGGCACCGTCGAGGAGTCCTCGGACGACTGGTACAAGCCCGGCGACAAGGTTGTGCTGACCGGATGGCGGGTCGGGGAAGCCTGGTGGGGCGGCTATTCCCAGAAGGCCCGCGTCAAGGGCGAATGGCTGGTGCCGCTGCCTGAAGGCCTGACAACCCGCAACGCGATGGCGATCGGCACGGCGGGTTTCACCGCCATGCTCGCCGTGATGGCGCTGGAAGATCATGGCCTGAAGCCGGAAAACGGACCCGTCCTGGTGACCGGCGCCGCCGGCGGCGTGGGCTCGGTTGCGACCGCCATCCTGGCCAATCTCGGCTATGAAGTTGCCGCCGTAACGGGACGGGACAGCACCTGGGATTATCTGAAGTCGCTGGGCGCCAGCAGCGTTGTCCCGCGTCAGGATATCGCTGAAACAGTCAAGCGGCCGTTGGAAAGCGAAACCTGGGCAGGCTGCGTGGACGCGGTCGGCGGTTCAATGCTGGCGCGGGTCCTTGGCCAGATGAAATACGGCGCGTCCGTTGCCGCCGTGGGCCTGGCCGGCGGCGCGGCCCTGCCGGCAACTGTCATTCCGTTCCTGCTGCGCGGGGTCAATCTTCTGGGCATCGACAGCGTCCTGAAACCCTATGGCGCCCGCCTAGAGGCCTGGGAGCGGCTGGCGAAGGACCTGCCGATGGACAAGCTCGAGGCGATCGTTCAGACGGCCACCCTGGAAGACCTGCCGAAACTCGGTGCGGACATCCTGAAGGGCCAGGTCAAGGGGCGTGTGGTTGTCGACGTAAACGCCTGACCATCCTGTCCCGATCTAGCGGGACAGGCACAGACTGCCAACCTGCGGCGTATCTTATGCCAGCCGCAACAAATAGGGTCTTATTTGTTGCGGCTGGTTTAACAGGACAGAGCCCGGTCGAGCGGCTCGCGGACCGTGGTGATGACAGTGTATTCGTTCCACAATTCGTAGGGCGTGTTCACCGTTGGAACACCGTGATTGCCAGGACCATCGAAGCCCAGCCACTTCCGGAAGCTCATTCCTGCAGCTTTCGGGTTGTGACCAAAAAACGCTACGTTGGACGATGCCTGTTTTCTTTTCTGACTGGTAACGCGCTTCATCCGAGGCAACAACGCAGCCAGTCGGGATCAAACCACTAGCTGATTTTCTCCTTCAGGAAGTCGATCATGACCCGCACCTTCTGGGGCAGATAGGACCGGCTCGGATAGAGGATCCAGGCCGCCGTCTCGAAAGTCGCCGCTGCACAGGCATGATCCGGGAAGAGATCGACAAGCGTGCCGTTTTCAAGGTCCCGCTGCACCAGCATGATCGGCAAAAGCGCAACCCCCATGCCGTACCGCGCCGCAGAGCGGATCGACAAGGCATTTGAAATCACCGTCGCGCCACTGACCGGGACGCTGAAGGGCTCGGTCTTTCCTTCTCGCAGAAACTGCCAATAGGTCCGGAAACCCGGAATGGCGAACCGGATGCAATCGCGCTCCGACAAGTCATCGGGATGCGAAAGCGGACCGTTCTTTTCCAGGTATCCCGGCGAGGCAACAACGCGATAGCTGGTGGTCATCAGCCTCGTGACGATCCAGTCTCCCTTGGGCATGGACCCGAATCGCACCGCCAGATCGATCCCCTCCGCCCGCAGGTCCAGATTGGCGTCGGATGCCAGCAGCTCGATATCGACCTCCGGGTATCTGTCCCGGAATTCGGGAAGCAGCGGCATCAGGCACTCCTGAACGAAGGAGATGCTGGCGGTCATGCGCAAGGTCCCGCGCGGCGAGACTGCCGTTGTGCGGGCCTCTTCTCCGGCTGACTCCAGTTCCTCGACCAGGGGTGCGATCCGGTTCAGGTAAAGCTCCCCTTCTCCGGTCGGCGCAAGGCTCCGGGTGCTGCGCTGGAACAGCCGGAACCCGACCTCCTGTTCCAGTTGGGCAATGACCCGGGACACGCTTGAGGCGTCCAGGTCCTGAAGCCGGGCAACGGCGGCAAAACTGCCGAGGTCCCGGACCAGCAAGGCCGTCTTGAGTGATGTCAGATCCATTCATGCACAATACGCACGAATCCAATGCATTTCGATCTGTTTTTCGAAATCTCGCAGGAAACTAAACCCGGCTTGCCACGCAAAAAGGAGGCAAGTTCATGACACAGTTGCTCCGCATCAATTCAAGCTCCCGGCTGGACGGGTCCCATTCCGCTGCCATTGCCGACACGTTCGAAGCCGGATTTCGGGCGAAACACCCGGGATGCCGGGTCATTACCCGAAACGTCGCAGACGGCTCGATCCCGTTCATCGCCCAGAAAACCATCGAAGGGTTTTATGCGCCGCAAGACAACCTGCCCGATGATTTGAAAGCGGCGACAGCCCTGTCGGATGCGCTTGTCGAAGAAATTCAGGGGTCCGACACCTTGCTCTTCGCGGTTCCGATCTACAACTTCTCCATTCCTGCGGCTCTCAAGGCGTGGATCGACCAGATCATGCGGATCGGTCACACGTTTTCGATGGACGAGACCGGTTTCAAGGGACTTGTGAAAGCGCGGCGGGCCGTCATTGTTTGTGCCTATGGCTCCGAGGGCTATTTGCCGGAGGAACCTTTTGCAGCCGCCAATTTTCTCGAACCCTACCTGAAGTTTCTGCTCGCTTTCCTCGGCATCGAGACTGTTGACTTCATCCGTCTTCAAGGCACTGCAACAGCAACACCTGATGCATTTGCTGTCAGGCTTGAGGCAGCCAGGGCGGAAGCCAAACGGGCCGCATAGGGCTGCGCACTCCATGTCGCCGCGGTCTGTAGCCGGAAGCAGGCGCAGGAGCGCAGATAAACGTCCCTTGTGCGCTCCCGATTCCGGTTGCATTTGGCCGAAAGCTCCCATATAAGCGCCCGGTCCAGAGTCGTCCGGCTCGTCGTGGACTGGTTTCCTGTATCCTGATCCAGCATCGTGATGCAGACCCCCGCGACAACCAAGGGCATGCCGTGTCGGCTCTGAATGCACCAAGAAAGAAGTGCCTGTTTCTGACAGGCACACCAAGGAAAGGATGCAAAATGCCCAAGCTGAAGACGAAATCCGGCGCCAAGAAGCGCTTCAAACTGACTGCGTCCGGCAAGGTGAAAACCGCGCAGGCCGGCAAGCGTCATGGCATGATCAAACGCTCGACGAAATTCATCCGCAACGCCCGTGGCACCACCACGCTGTGCGACCAGGATGCGAAGATCGTCAAGCAGTTCCTGCCCTACGCTTAAAGCCAGCCCCGAAGGAGATTACCTAGATGTCACGCGTCAAACGGGGCGTAACCGCCCACGCTCGCCATAAAAAAGTTCTGAAGGCTGCCAAAGGCTATTACGGCCGCCGCAAGAGCACGATCCGCGTTGCCAAGCAGGCCGTCGAGAAGGCCGCTCAATACGCCTACCGCGACCGCAAGGCCAAGAAGCGCAACTTCCGTTCGCTCTGGATCCAGCGCATCAACGCGGCAACCCGCCAGCACGGCATGACCTATGGCCGCTTCATCGACGGTCTGACCAAGGCCGGTGTCGAAGTCGACCGCAAGGTTCTGTCCGACCTGGCCATCAATCAGCCGGACGCCTTCAAGGTTCTGGTCGACAAGGCACAGGGTGCCCTGCCCGCTTAACGCCGGGTCCCGATGAAATTCGTCAAGCGCGGCCCTCAGGGCCGCGCTTTTCTTTTGCGCTGTCATGTGATCCTCTGCGGGCATCGAACAGGATGCAACCGACCGGTTCCGGACACATGCCGCTTTCCGACAAACAGAGCCCTGTCCTCAAGGGCATGATCGCCGCCATGGCGGTGTCCGTCCTGGCGCTGAGCGCCGGCGCCGCATTCATGCCGGCGGACTGGTTGCCGGCCGATACGGCCGCCGGGCGGCTGGCGTATGCGGCCCGGTCCGTTCTGACCATTTGTGCCTGGCTGCTGCTTTCCATCGGCATTCTGGCCCGGCACCGCTTTTTCACCCCTGAAGACATCGACGGCAGCGGCCTGACCGCCGGAACAGCGGACGCAAAAAGGCTGCAGGCGGTGCTGCAGAACACGCTTGAGCAGACCGTTCTGGCCGTCCTTGTCTATGGCAGCTTTGCCGCCCTCGCGCCGGCGCCGCTGCTCGGCGCCCTGCCGGTGGCCGCCCTGCTGTTCTTCTGCGGGCGCGCCCTGTTCTGGCGCGGCTATGCATCCGGCGCCGGCGCGCGCGCCTTCGGCTTCGCGCTGACATTCTATTCCACCGTGCTCTTGTTTCTCGCCACCGTATTCCTCATCTGGATCTGACCGCCATGACCCATGCCATCATTTTCGATTGCGAATTTCTGACCGCCACCGGTGCCATGAACCGTATCTGGGGCGGCCCGCTAGACCCGGATCCGTCCGTGGCCCAGATCGGGGCCGTAAAGCTCTCCCTCGACCCCGGCCATGAAATTCTGGATACGTTTCAGGTCCTCATTGCCTCCAGGGACAGGCATGGCCGAAAGGCCGTTCTCGACCCGTTTTTCACGGAACTGACCGGGATCGATCAGGCCTCGGTCGACCGGGACGGTATCGGCATGGCCGAGGCGCACGACCTTTTCGACAAATTCGCCGGGGACGGCACCTTGTGGTCGTGGGGCAAGGACGAGCTCAATCTGTTTGCCATCAGCTGTTATGTAGAGGGATTTGCGCCAAAAATGCCGATACAGCGGTTCGGCAATGCCTCCGGCCTTCTGCTCAACGCCGGCATGCCCCGGGAAGATGTTGCAAGCACGACCAGCGGCAGACTGGCGGATTATTTCAACATCGAAAGCGCGCCGAGGCGCCAGCACGACGCCCTCGACGATGCCATGTCCGTCGCCTTGACCCTCCAACTTCTGCTGCGCACCGGCAGGCTCTGGCCGCTGGAGTTTAAACTGCCGCTCACGGTGAAAACGCCGTCTGGCTGACCATCGCCAGCCCACGGACCGACCGCACGCTCTCGCGGCGGGACCACAATAACCGCCGATATTCATGACCGGATCCTGACCGGTCCCCGGCCATGACAACCGGGCAGGCTGCTGCCTCGTGGCAGGACAGTCCACGTCATCGCGATGGCAAGGGCGCCCCGTCGGTTGCCACCGCTATCCCCGATTCTCACTGAATTTGTCCGGTTTTGCACCAACCTGTTAACTTTTGTGACCGGGAATCGGCACAAAACTGCGGACAAAAGGTTAACGCGTTCCCATATTGGCATGGTGATTGCGAAGTTTCAGACAGGGCAGGCCTTGGCGTGCCATTTTGAAACAGTGAGGCGTTGAGCTGTGCGAGTGAACCCGGTAACTTCGGCAGGCCGTTCCAATGTGAGGCGCAAGCGTCCCTCTCTGGGAGAGACGGAATCCGAACGTCAGGCCGGCGATTTCTCCGCGCATCTTCCCGCCCCCCAGCAACCCGTTCTGGAGCGCGATCAGACCGCGTTTTCATCACGCTACCTGCCGAACTCGGTCTTCCTGGCACATCTGATCGCCACCCGCGATGGCGACAGTCAGACCAGGGCATTCAGACAGACCGCCTCGCTCAACGGTGCAAACACCTACCGGGACACGGCCTCCCTGCCGCGCCGCCGCGCCGCCGGGCACTTGTTCAAGACGGAACGCTAGCGCGCACCTGCTGCTGTCCGGCCCGAACCGGATGTACCGGACAGCGATAATCTCATTCCGCAATCCGCAGAAAACCGGCCAGTCCGGTCTTCTGGTGTTCGATGACATGGCAATGGAATGCCCAGTCGCCCGGATTGTCGGCCACCAGGGCCACCTCCATCGTCTCGTTCTCCAGCAGCAAGGCCGTATCGGTCACCAGCGGCGCCAGCTGTCGCTTGTTCGACCTGAGCAGCCGGAAGGAGACGCCGTGCAGATGGATCGGGTGCGCGTTCGGCGTCTCGTTCCTGAACCGCAGGATGTAGGACTTGCCAAGCCGCAGCGTTGCCAGCGGATCGAACGGGCCCGGCAGGTCCCCGGCCCAGGCAGTGCGGTTGATCGACCAGAATGTATAGCCGAGCGATCCGCAGATACTGGCCTGCGGCGCACCGCCTTCCGGTGACCAGCCGAACACGAAGTCCAGCACCTCCGCATTGGCAAGATCCGGCTCCGGCACCGGGTTCGGCGCAAGCGGTTTCAATTCGCGGAGATCGCGGCGGGCGCTCTGTCCCCGCGGCAGGAACACCGCCAGCTCCTTGTCGCCATTGGGGCGTTTCAGGTGGAGGCGCACCGTCCCGCCATCATTGTCCGGGACGCGCAGGGCGATGTCGGCCCGCTGCCCGGGAGACAGCACCACGTCTTTTGCGGGAATTGGTTTGGGCAATGGATTTGAGTCCAGCGCGATCAGCTGTGCGTCACCGCCGGTGATGTCATACGTTCCGACCCGGGTGACGTCGGTCACCGCGAGACGCAGCCGCACCAGACTGCCGGCAGCAAGCTCATAGTGCGGCGCGACCTTCCAGTTGACGGTCGAGACCGTGCCGTAGGTCCCGCCGCGAGCCGCGTTGCGGGGCTTGAACAGATCGATGAACTGGCCGTCGCCACCCAGACGGAAGTCCCGGATGTTCAGCGGCAGGTCCTGGTCGAACCCCGGGTCCTCGTCTTCCTCCACGACCAGGACCCCGGTCAGGCCGCGGGCCATCTGTTCCAGCGTGTTGCAATGGGGGTGGTACCAGAATGTCCCGGCATCCGGCGGCGTGAACTGATAGCGGAATTGCTGCCCCGCCTCGATCGGAAGCTGGGTCAGATAGGGCACCCCGTCCATGCCGTTGGCAATCCTCAGCCCATGCCAATGCACAACCGAGGCCTCGTCAAGCCCGTTCCGGACGTCGATCGAGGTCGCCTGACCTTTTTTGAAGCGCAGCACCGGCGGCGGGCCGTCCGGGGCAAAGCTCATCATGTTTCCGGTAATCGTGCCGGGCAGAACGGAATGGCGGATCCTGGCAAGCGTCAACGAATGGGCGGCGGCCTGCGCCTGGCGGGACAGGAAACCGCCGGCGGCGAAGGCGGCAACGGTTCCCGTGCTTCCAAGCAGAAGTTCGCGCCGCGAAATACCGGCCATGATCAATCCTCGATTATCTGTCGGAGCGTCCAGGCGCACTCAACACCCGCTTTGCGGCGGCCACAAGGATCAAATTGACGCGCATGGCAGCCGCCTCAATACCCGGCGGCGTGCCCGTCCTTGCGCGGATCGGAGCCGGCAATCAGCATCTTGCGCGCCCTGTCGATCATGATCGCCTGGGCGCCGCCGATTGGCCCGTCCGCCGGCACGACCTTGTGACCCAGTGCCCTCAGGCCGTCCAGAGTCGACGCCGGCACGAGCCTTTCGGCCTGCAAATCGTGGCTGTCCATGTCGAAGAACATGCGCGGGAAGTCGATGGCCGCCTGTACGTCCATGCCGTAGTCGACGATATTGGTGAGCAGATGCGCATGGCCGCAGGCCTGGTACTGACCTCCCATCACGCCGAAGGACAGATACGGCGCGCCATCCTTCAGCATCATTGCGGGAATGATGGTGTGCATCGGGCGTTTGCCGCCATCGATCGAATTGGGATGTCCGGGAGCCGCCCGGAAAGACTTGCCGCGGCTGTGCAGCAGAACGCCGCTTTCCGGCGCGACGATGCCGCTGCCGAAATCGGTGAACAGGGAATTGATGAAGGACACCGCCAGGCCGTCCTTGTCGACCACGGACAGGTAGACCGTGTCGGTCTGAGGCGCCAGTCCGCTTTGGGGAATCGCGGCAAGGCGCTTTTCCGGCGAGACTTGCGCGGCAAGCCGGTCCAGATAGGCCGAGCCGATCAGGTGGGAATGACACACATCCATATGGCCCGGATCGGCCACGAACCGGTCGCGGACCGCATAGGCAAGCCGCGCCGCCTCCATTTCCAGATGAAAGCGTTCCGCGCCCAGCGGATCGAGATTTTCAAGATCGAACCGCTCGAGAATCCCGAGCATGACCAGGGCGATGATGCCCTGGCCGTTCGGCGGCAGCTCCGCCACCGTGTGACCCTTGTAGTCCCGCATCACCGGTGAGACCGCCGTGGTGTGGCAGGCAGCAAGATCGTCCAGGGTCATCAGCCCGCCCCGGGAGCGCAGTGCTGCGACGATGTCCTCGGCAATGTCGCCGGAATAAAAGGCATCGGCCCCGCCTTCGGCGATCTTTTCCAGCGTTTCGGCCAGATGCGGGTATTTCAGGATCGTCCCGGCCTTCGGGGCCTCGCCCTTGACCAGATAGTGGGCCGCGGTAACCGGATCGGCCCGCAATTTGTCCACGTCACCCGCCCAGTCGCGCGCGACACGCGGCGCCACCGGAAATCCCTCGTGGGCGTATCGTATGGCGCGCGTGAAGAGAGACTGGAACCCACGCGTGCCGTGAGCCTTGAGCAGCGTCTCCCAGGCGCGCACGGCACCGGGAACGGTAACCGAATGCGGCGAGGTGTCCGTGATCTCTTCGACCCCGAGCTCCGCCAGCTTCTGCGGTGTTGCCGCGCGCGGTGCGGCGCCCGAGCCGTTGAACCCGGTCAGGCGGCCGTCAGGCTCCATCACGATCGCGAAACAGTCGCCGCCGATTCCCGTCATGTGGGGTTCGACAACACATTGCACGGCGACCGCAGCGATGGCCGCATCGACCGCATTGCCGCCAGCCTGAAGTGTTTCAAGCGCCGCACTGGTCGCAAGGGGATGCGAGGTTGCCACGGCGGCTTCCCTGGCGAATACCGGAGACCGGCCAGGTGCCTGAAAATCACGCTTCACTGAAATCCTCCTGCGGGAAACCGCATTCTTTCCGATATGTTCCAGAAGCTTCTCGGGAATACCGACTATTCCGCAAGCTTCTGTTCTGATAGCAAATTCAATTCGCGGGCAGCACCTTAAGGAGAACCGGCGAAATGCGCAAACCTCTGCTCATTGCCGTTTCAAGGCAGTCTCCCGACAGGATCGCCCGGCGCTGAGACGTTCCCGTTTCAGGTCGAAGATATGAACCACCAGAAGGGTGCCAATCAATGACAATCGGTATCGGACTTTCAATCGCAGAGACCATCACTTCCGCCGCATTCGAAAAGGCAGCCGAGCTGAAGCTCAAGCCGCTGACGGTCGCGGTCCTGGATGCGGGCGGTCACACGGTCCTGCTCAAGCGCCAGGACGGGTCCTCGATCATGCGGCCCCAGATCGCCACGGGCAAGGCGGTCGGCGCCCTCGCGGTGGGCACCGGCACAAGGTGGCTCAACGCCAATGCCGAATCGCGTCCGCATTTCGTCAACGCCCTCAATGGCGTTTCCGGCGGCGCCATTGTTCCGGTGCCCGGCGGTGTGCTGATCAGGGGTGCGGATGGGCAGACGCTCGGCGCCGTCGGCATCACCGGCGACACATCGGACAATGACGAGGCCTGTGCCGTTGCCGGCATCGAAGCCGCCAGCCTCACGGCCGATTGCGGCTGAGCATCACGGTCGAAGCGGAGCAGGCAGGCGATCCTGCGGGACGCCGCCTGCGCCGCTTGCCGGGTTGAGGACAGGCCTTCCCGAGCGGTGTGGTCCCCACACCGCTCTCATCCTGCAAAGGCGCGGAGACTCTCCCTCAGGAGGGATGTCGTGCTCCTGCAATCCACTGTCCGGCAATCCACTGCTCAGCGATCCGCAACCCGCCGCTTGCGAAATTCCAGGATCCGGAAATGCGCAAGCCTTCGGGCTGATCGACAGGACATGAAATCCGGATTCAGGATTTCTCGCCAAGCTGGTTGATCTTTTTCTGCATTTCCTCAAGCTGGCGCTTCATGTCGTCCAGATCCGACCCGCCCGCCTTGTCGTCAGTCGCCTCGGTCTGGGCCGACCCGCCTTCGCCGGCCGGGAACGGCATGAACATCTTCATGGCGCGCTCGAACATTTCCGTGTTGCGCTTGACCTGGTCCTCGATGGCATCGAAGGCCGTCGCGCCGAAGGCACCGCCCATTTGCGAGCGCAGCTTTTCCTGCTCCTTGGTGAGGGATGTCATCGAGTATTCCAGAAAACTCGGAACAATCCCCTGCATGCTGTCGCCGTAGAAGCGGATCAACTGCCGCAGGAATGTGACGGGAAGCAGGTTCTGCCCCTTGCCTTCCTGCTCGAAAATGATCTGGGTCAGGACGGACCGGGTAATCTCGTCACCGCTCTTTGCATCAAAAACGACGAAGTCCTCTTCCCCCTTCACCATCACCGCCAGGTCCTCAAGGGTGACATAGGTGCTGGTGCCCGTGTTGTAGAGCCGCCGATTGGCGTATTTCTTGATGATTGTCGGCTCGTTTGTCTTGGCCATTCGTCACTTCCGCCTATCTGCCTCACGGCTAGATCGGCCTGCATTCACATAAATTCCAATGAATGCAGAAATCCGATCCATCCTCAGGGATCCGAGCCTCTCGTCCGTGTTCTGGAGAACACGGGGTGCGCTCGAGGGGGAGTACTCCCCGCTCCCGTTTTCCATTTGACGACAAGGCCTTCGCGAGCCTGCCATCACCTCCGACAATGAGACTAAGCCAATCGTATCGGATCGTGCCACCCTTTTTATGTGCGCCGACGAAAGGATGATGCCGCAATTGCGAAAACAGGGCTTCAATTAGGAGTGTTACGGTTGACACGACTGCGGGTGAGGTTTCTAGTTCCGGCATAAACAAGGATCAGAGTGCCCTTGGGGTACGAACCCTTGGACAGGGATGGAACGGCACGAGAAATCGCGGACGCACGCACTGACGGGGGCCCCTGCCCGGTCAGGCGCGCTGCCTCCGCCGTGAACACCGTTACAACCTCATTCATGGGTCCGTGCCCTGGTGGCACCAAACTGCTACGGCCGTCCGGCCACGAGTCCTGGAGAGTAGAATGAGCGCTTTCAACGATATCGTTATTGTCAGTGCGACCCGCACGCCTGTCGGGTCTTTCAATGGGTCTTTCGCCAACACACCGGCGCATGACCTTGGTACGATCGTCATGAAGGCCGCGATGGAAAAGGCCGGCGTCGACGGCGGTGACATCGACGAAGTCGTGTTCGGCCAGGTGTTGACCGCCGGACAGGGCCAGAACACCGCGCGCCAGGCCGCCATCAATGCCGGCATTCCGGACAAGGCCACCGCCTGGACCCTCAATCAGGTCTGCGGTTCGGGCCTGCGCACCGTTGCCATCGCAGCGCAGCAGATCCTCACCGGAGATGCCACCATCATGATGGCCGGCGGCCAGGAGAGCATGTCTCTTGCACCGCATTGCGCGCATATGCGCGCCGGCTACAAGATGGGCGACTTCAAGATGATCGACACCATGATCAAGGACGGCCTCTGGGACGCCTTCAACGGTTATCACATGGGCCAGACCGCCGAGAACGTCGCCGAGAAATGGCAGATCAACCGCGACCAGCAGGACGAATTCGCCGTCGCCTCCCAGAACAAGGCGGAAGCTGCCCAGAAGGCCGGCAGGTTCAAGGACGAGATCACCCCGGTGACGGTCAAGGAGCGCCGGGCCGAGCGTGTTGTCGAGGATGACGAGTACATCCGCCACGGCGCGACCCTGGAAAGCCTCGCCAAACTGCGCCCGGCCTTCACCAAGGAAGGCTCGGTCACCGCGGGCAACGCATCGGGCCTGAATGACGGCGCCGCCGCCATCCTGGTCATGAGCGCCGCAGAAGCCGAAAAGCGCGGTCTTACGCCGCTCGCCCGCATCGCATCCTGGGCGACTGCAGGTGTCGACCCGGCCGTCATGGGCTCCGGTCCTATCCCGGCGTCGCGCAAGGCGCTGGAAAAAGCCGGCTGGAACGCCGCCGATCTCGATCTTGTCGAGGCCAACGAGGCCTTCGCCGCCCAGGCCTGCGCGGTCAACAAGGACATGGGCTGGAACCCCGACATCGTCAACGTCAACGGCGGCGCGATCGCCATCGGCCACCCGATCGGCGCGTCCGGCGCGCGCGTCCTGACGACGCTGCTCCATGAAATGGGCCGCCGCGACGGCAAGAAGGGTCTGGCCACATTGTGCATCGGCGGCGGCATGGGCGTTGCCATGTGCCTGGAACGCTGATCTCGAAGATCATTTGACGGAGATCATGGCCAGCCACCACTGGCCATGATTGGAAAAAGACGGTTCCTGAACCACTCAGGAACCCATGAGGTCCGAAGGACCCGGAGCGGGAAGGCAGGAGGAAGCGGAATGAGCAAGGTCGCATTGGTCACAGGTGGCACACGCGGAATCGGAGAGGCGATTTCTCGGGGATTGAAAGACGCAGGCTACACTGTGGCGGCCACGTATCACGGCAATGTAGAGAAAGCGGAAGCCTTCAAGGCCGAAACCGGCATTCACGTCTACAAATGGGACGTTGCCAATCCCGATGAATGCGCCGCGGGCATTGCCCAGGTGGAAAGCGACCTCGGTCCGGTCGAGGTGCTGGTCAACAATGCCGGCATTACGCGCGACGGCATGTTCCACAAGATGGACTTCGACCATTGGCGCGCGGTGATGTCCACCAACCTCGACTCGATGTTCACGATGACCAAACCGGTCATCAACGGTATGCGCGGACGCAGCTCGGGCCGGATCATCAACATTTCCTCCATCAACGGCCAGAAAGGTCAGATGGGGCAGACCAATTACTCCGCCGCCAAGGCCGGCGTGATCGGTTTCACCAAGGCGCTGGCGCAGGAAAATGCCTTCAAGGGCATCACCGTCAACTGCATCTGCCCGGGCTACATCAACACCGACATGGTCGCCGCCATGCCTGAGAAGGTGCTGGAATCGATCGTCTCCAACATCCCGGTCGGCCGTCTCGGCCATCCTGAGGAGATCGCCCAGACAGTGGTCTACCTGGCTTCCGACGCTGCTGCCTTCATGACCGGTGCCGTCATGACCATCAATGGCGGCCAGTACATCGCCAACGGTTGAGACAACAGGTTTCATTCGGTGAAAAAGCGTCCCCGGGGGCGCTTTTTTATTGGCCGCTTTCCGCCGCCGGCTTTCCGAAGTTCAGGAAGTTCTTCCAGAGCCGGTTTTCCGGATTGGGGCGCGTCTTTTCATCGAGACTGCGCACCTCCGTGACATCCATGTGGAAGGCGGCAATCATGTCGACCTGACCATCCAGCAGCGTGATCTGCTGGCGCACGGTTTCAATGGACAGCTTGCCGGTCAGCAGGACAGGTTCATAGATGTATTGCGCCTCCCATCCGCTCGACACACGGTAGCGGATCATCTGGTTGGGATCGGGTGCAGGCATGTGGCTGCACATGCCTTGTTCCGGCACCAGGTAGCCGCCGGTCACCCCTCCACCGCCAGGGTCCTGGACAGGGATCACGTAGCCGGTGATTGCAATTTCCTTGCCCGCCAGTGCGGGATTGCCCGCCAGCGCCGCGGCGGCCCGTTTCCTGCCGATTTCCACCCGCTGCGACAACAGCCAGTCCGTGCGCACGCCTGCCGCCGCCAATCCGGCTTCCTCGCTCCGCAGCCTGCCCTCGATCCGGCGTCTTGCCTCATCCGCCAGGCTGGCGTCTTCAAGACGCTGGCGCAGCCGCAGCACTGTCCCGAGCGACCTGAGGTCCTGGATGCCAAGGGCAGCAAACGGATCGATGAATTCCGCTGCTTTCGGATCCTTCAGGTTTTCCCAGATGACAGGCGTCGCCGCATGGCAGATCTGCATCGCCAGAAAATTCGTCAGAAGAAAGACAATGACACGTCTCACGGGGCAGCCTCCACACGCATTGTTCCCCCAGCTCCGTCCAGAGCATTTAGCATCTTTGGCCGCATAAGACAGCCCTCCCACTTGACCCGTCCGGTTCTGTGCCCCTATCTCCCGGTAACCAACCGCGGAGCAGCACAACATGGAATTCGAACACGCCCCCAACGATCCGACCCGCAAGGAATTGTCGCCGCTTCTGAAGCTGGCGCTGGAACTCGGGCCCCTCGGCGTGTTTTTCCTGTTCAACGCCAGGGGCGAACAGATCACCGCGTCGTTTCCCGTGCTGGAAGCCGTCGGCAAGCCGATCTTTCTCGCCACCGCGGCCTTCATGGTGGCCATCACGATCTCGCTGGTGGTATCCCTGTGGCTGACACGACGGCTGCCGATCATGCCGCTGGTGTCCGGCGTTGTCGTTCTTGTGTTCGGCGCCCTGACGCTGTGGCTGCATGACGAGCTTTTCATCAAGCTGAAACCGACCATCGTCAATTGCCTGTTCGGCTCGATCCTGCTCGGCGGCCTCCTGTTCGGCAAGGCCCTGCTCGGCTATGTGTTCGACAGCGCCTTTCGGCTGACCGACGAAGGATGGCGCAAGCTGACGTTCCGCTGGGGTGTGTTCTTCTTCGTCCTGGCGATTGTCAACGAAGTCGTCTGGCGCAGCTTCTCGACCGATTTCTGGGTCAGTTTCAAGGTCTTCGGCATCATGCCGATCACGATCCTGTTCACGCTGTCCCAGCTTCCGCTGATTCAGAAACACGCGCTCGTGGAAGACGGCGACACCTGAGCGCGGCGCGCGGGACGCGCAATCCGCTCCGCCATCTAATTTGGCGAGAGCTGAGACAGAAGACATTGTCGAGGATGGTGAGGCGTGAGGCGCGCGCGCGCCCGCTGACGGGCCACATTTTTGACCGGTCCGACCCTCCAGGGTGTCATTCCCGCGAAAGCGGGAACCCCGGACTCCTCATAATCGGCCGTACTGACACCGCAAGGCCCGGGACTCCTGGGTCCCGGGTCCCGGGTTTCCGCTTCGCGGCTCCCGGGATGACAGCAGTGCTATTCTGCGAAGGCCGCACCAGCCCCGGCAATGCCCTCAGTGCACCTGTCCGTGTCCGAAGGACACGTCACGGCGGGCGCCTGTGATGGAGATCGAAAAGCCCGCGATCACATCGATCAGCGAGATCGCCATCAGAATGAAGAACAGCGACGTGGCCGCCTGTTGCACCACCAGAAACTCCACCAGATAGACAACAAAGACCAGCACCGAGAACATGTGGTCGAGCAGCGCCGTCGTGCCGATGCGCGTCGCCTTCAGGATCTCGATGAACAGGAAGAACAGGCCGACCGTGATCAGAACGTCGCTGGTCAGGAGCTGGAACGTCGCGCCCGAGACCATGGCGATCGTGATCAGGGGCTGCGCCCAGAAGCCGGCATCGGAGGCACCGGCCGTAAACGCAAGCGCGTTGTAGATCAGGAGAGAAAACAACGTGAAGGGAATGGCGGAAAATAGGCGCATGAAGCGGCTCCCGTATGACTCTTGCCCGAAGCGGGCCGAATGCGGCGAGCTGACACGATCTTGAGAGCCAATTCAAGGCGGGCCAAAAGAAAAAGGCCGGCCTGTCGAAACAGGGCCGGCCTCAATCCTGATTTGCCATTCGGCGATCCGCCCGAAGAGAATCAGAGCCAGGTCACGGGTCCGCTTTCAGAAGGTGAAAGCAAGCCGGTCTCAGGCGTCTTCCTTCGGGGACAGGATCTGACGGCCCCGGTACATGCCGGTCTTCAGGTCAACGTGATGCGGGCGGCGAAGTTCGCCCGAATCCTTGTCCTCGACGTAGGTCGGCTGCTTCAGGGCGTCCGTGGAACGGCGAAAACCGCGCTTCATGCGCGAAGTTTTTCTCTTTGGAACGGCCATTTTATCTTTTTCTCCGTGGTCCATAACCGCGCGGCCCGGACCGGGTTCGCCCGGGGCGTGGCGTCACGCAACGTGTTTGAATGCGCGGCGTTATACAGGCAACACCGGCGTTTTGCCACCCCATAGCGAAAATTTTCTTGGCACGGCCGGCGAAAGCGCTCCCGCACGGGTCTCCCGCCAGGTTCAATTCTCCAGAACGCACCCGAAAATGGCGCCCGCACCCTTGACCCGGGCCAGGTTGGTCGCCGCCAGCCGGCGGTGGCCCGGAGACGGTTTCGCCGGGTTGCGGCCGCGCGGATTGGGCAGCGCCGTCGCCAGCCGGGCGGCCTCGGTCCGTGTCAGGTCGCTGGCCGGTTTGCCGAACCAGGCCTGCGCGGCGGCCTCCGCACCGAAGATGCCCTCACCCCATTCGGCAATGTTCAGATAGATTTCCATGATGCGCTTTTTCGACAGGATCGCGTCCAGCATCAGCGCCAGGGGAAGTTCCATTCCCTTACGCAGATAGGACCGGTCTCCCCACAGGAACAGGTTCTTGGCGGTCTGCATGGTGAGGGTACTGGCCCCGCGCGGCCGTTCCCCTTCGCTGAGGGCCTCGACCTGCTCCTGCAAGGCTCCCCATTCCACGCCGTCGTTCTCGCAGAACCCGCTGTCTTCCGAGGCGATCACCGACCTGACAAGATGCGGAGAGATCCGCTCGAGCGGCTCCCATTGCCGGTCGACCCACAGGAACTGGACATAGCGGCCGATCATGAGCGTGCTGACCGGGGGCACCACAGAGTAGATCACCGTCAGAACCGGCGGCAGCAGGAGCAGGACGAGCAGCAGTTGAAGCATCCGCTTGCGGACGGTAGGCCACAATCCCGTCTTCCGGGCGGGTGTCCGTCCCGATCCTGATCCGCCGCCCTTCGCCGGCTTAACTCTTGCCATTCAATTCCCGTTCGTTGTCGATAATGAAGTCCCGGACGATCGGCACGGCATCCCGTTCCTTCGACAGGAGAAGCTGGAAGACCATGTTGGACCCGTGCAGGAACCCCAGTTCGACGGCACACAGGTAGAATTCCCACATCCGGCAGAAAGCCTCGTCATAGAGACTGGCAGCCGCCGCACGGTTCTCCTCGAACCGCCGGCGCCAGTCCCGGATGGTGTAATAATAGTGCAGCCGCAGGATTTCCGCATCGCAGACCCATAATCCAAGCCGTTCGGTCGAGGCAAAGACTTCCGACAACGCCGGCACGTAGCCCCCGGGAAAAATGTGTTTGCGGATGAACGGTCCGGTCGTTCCCGGCGGCGTCATGCGCCCGATGGAATGAACAACCGCATACCCGTTCGGCGTCAGGCAGTCGCGGATCTGGCTGAAATAGGCGTCCAGATGGCCGATCCCGACATGTTCCATCATGCCGACCGAAACGATGCGGTCGAACCGGCCCTCGAACTCCCTGTAGTCTTTCAGGACGAAGGTCACCCGGTCCTCAAGCCCGGCGGCACGGACGCGCTCCTCCGCGATTTTGACCTGCTCGGGGGACACGTTCAGCGAGGTCACGCGCGCGCCGGCCTGGGCCATGCGGATCGCCAGGGACCCCCAGCCGCCGCCGATCTCGAGCACCTCCATGTCCGGCTCCAGATCGAGCTTGGCGACCAGATGGGTCAGTTTCGCCGCCTGGGCCGTTTCCAGCGAATCGTCCGGATCCGTGTAATAGGCGCAGCTGTAGTTGAACCCTTCGTCCAGAAACAGCCTGTAGAGATCCGTCGACAGGTCATAGTGGTGCCGGGCCTGGGTCTTGGCGCGCTCCACGCTGTTCTTCTGCTGGTGGCGTCTGAAGAGCTTCCAGCCCTTGCGCAGCAGGCCCTGGACCGGGTTCGCCCCGAGCGGTGCCCGGTTGATGGAGAAAAGGAACATGAAATCGTAACAGGTCGACCCTTCTTCCATGGTCAGCGTGCCATCCATGTAGGCTTCGCCTGCCGCGAGCTCGGGATTGAGGAACAGCGACCGGTAAAGAGCCTTGTCGTGCAGACGGATGGTCACCGTCGGCCCGTCCTCGCCGGACCCGAATTCATGCACCCTCCCGGCAAGGTCGATAACGCGCATGCGCCCGCGCTTGATGAAGGATCGCAGCAGGCTCGACAGCAGTTTCATGAGGAAAGTCTCCAAATTGTTTGGTTTGAAAGTGTCAATCGGCCGGTTGAAGGGCCTTTTTCAAATTCGAGCCTTGACGATACAGCCAATTGGTTTCAGGGAAACCCGGTCCTTGCAAGAGTTATTGATCGATCGTCCTGGAGCACATGGTGACCTTTGACCTGAAACAGCATCTGGCAGCGCGGACCGAGAGTGTCGAAGCGGTTCTGGATCGCGCACTGAGCGGCACCGCCTCTCGCGGAGAGACCGCGCGCCCGCCGCGGCTGGTTGCGGCAATGCGCCACGGTGCCCTCAACGGCGGCAAGCGGCTGCGCCCGATCCTGGTCTGGGAGACGGCAAGCCTGTTCGGGCGCTCCGATGACGGCGTCGTCAGGGCCGCCTGCGCGCTGGAACTGATCCATTGTTATTCGCTGGTCCATGACGACCTGCCGGCCATGGACGACGATGACCTGCGCCGGGGCCAGCCGACGGTGCACAAGGCCTTCGACGAGGCAACCGCCATCCTGGCCGGTGACGCCCTGCTGACGCTGGCTTTCGACGTCATCGCGGAGGACGCCGTCCACCATGATGCCGCCATCCGCCTGCGCCTGTCCCGGGACCTCGCGCGCGCCGCCGGCGTCGGCGGCATGGCCGGCGGACAGATGCTCGATCTGGAATCGGAACACCGGCCGCGAACCGAAGCGGACATTCGCCTGCTGCAATCGATGAAAACCGGCGCCCTGCTGCGCTATGCCTGCCGCGCCGGCGCCCTGCTCGCCGACGCGCCGACCGCCGATGTCGACCGCCTGACGCGCTTCGGCGAGGTCATCGGGCTCGCATTTCAGCTGGCCGACGATCTGCTCGATGTCGAGGCAAGCCCGGAAGCTGCGGGCAAGGCGACGGGCAAGGATGCCGACGCCGGCAAGGCAACGCTTGTCGGCCTTTGGGGCGTTGAAAAAACCCGTGGGGAACTGGCCCGTCTGCGGGAGGAGGCCGCCGCCTTGCTGGCACCCTACGGCGACAGGGCGGACATCCTGGGCGCGCTCGCAGGGTTCATCGTCAGCCGGACCAGCTGACAGCCCGCGCCGCGCTGTGGGCCCTGCCCGGAGACGGCGCCCAGGCGCGTCCCCAGAGGGAGAGGATTATTCCGCCGGCCCCTCGGGCTGTCCCTTGCCGTGCCGCCCGAAATCCGGCGCGTCGGTTTCCTGGCCCGCCTCGATGATCGACCGGCGGATGCCCCGGGTTCTGGTGAACAGGTCGAACAGCATCTGGCCGTCGCCCCAGCGGATCGCCCTCTGGAGAGCGGACAGGTCCTCGGAGAACCGCGACAGCATCTCCAGGATCGCATCCTTGTTGTTGAGGCAGACATCGCGCCACATCACCGGATCGGACGCCGCCAGACGCGTGAAGTCGCGAAAACCCGAGGCCGAATACTTGATGACTTCGGATTTGGTCACGGTCTCGAGGTCGTCGGCGGTGCCGACGATGTTGTAGGCGATCAGATGCGGCAGATGCGACACCATCGCCAGCACCAGATCATGATGCTTCGGATCCATCCGGTCGACGTCCGATCCGCAGCCCCGCCAGAAGGCGCTCAGCTTTTCAAGCGCGTCCGGATCGACATCCTCCGGCGGCGTCAGGATGCACCAGCGGTCATCGAACAGCGTCGGAAAACCCGCATCCGGACCGGACTGTTCTGTGCCGGCGATCGGGTGTCCGGGTATGAAATGCACACCGTCGGGCACATGCGGGCTCACCTGATCGACGACCGATCCCTTGGTCGAGCCGACATCGGTCAGGATCGCGCCTTTTTTCAAGGCAGGCGCGATCCACTTGGCAATCGCCTCGTTGGCGCCCACCGGCGCGCACATGATGACCAGATCGGCGCCTTCCACGGCAACGGCGGCGTCGGCCTCGTAGCGGTCGCCCAGACCGAGTTCCTCGGCCCGTTTCAGGGTTTCCTCCGAGCGGGTCGAAATCGATATGCTGTTCACCAGGCCGCGCTGGCGGGCGGCCTGGGCCAGGGAGGACCCGATCAGGCCGATGCCGATCAGGGCCATGCGCTCGAAAAGGGGGGCAGCGGTCATGGTGATCTTTACTTCTGTCCCAGAAAATCTTTCAGATGCGCAATCACGGTCCGGTTGGCCTCTTCGGAACCGATGCTCATGCGAAGGGCATTCGGCAGCCCGTAATTGCCGACCAGCCGCAGCACGCAGCCGCGTTCCAGCAGATAGGCATCGGCATCCGGGGCGCGCTTGCCGGCCGCGTCCGGAAAATGCACCAGAATGAAGTTGCCGACGCTCGGGGTCACCTTCAGACCGAGCTTTTCCAGTTCACCCGTCACCACCGGCAGCCATTTTTCATTGTGCTCCACGGATCTTGTGACGAACGCCCGGTCGCGGACGGCGGCCATGCCCGCGGCAATGGCCATGGCGGATACGTTGAATGGCCCGCGAATGCGGTTGAGGGCGTCAATCACATGTGCGGGGCCGAACCCCCAGCCGAGGCGCAGACTGGCAAGGCCGTAGATCTTCGAGAAGGTCCGCGTCATGATCACGTTCTCGGACGTGGCCGCGAGTTCAAGCCCGCTCTCATAGTCATTGCGGCGAACATATTCCGCATAGGCGGCATCCAGCACCAGCAGCACGTGATCCGGCAGGCCTTCGTGCAGGCGCCGGACCTCCTCGAAGGGCAGGTAGGTTCCTGTCGGGTTGTTCGGGTTGGCGATGAAGACCACCTTGGTCCGGTCGGTGACCCTGGCCAGGATCGCATCCACATCCGTCGTCAGGTCTTTTTCGGGCGCGATCACGGGCGTTGCCCCGGCGGCGCGGATGGCAATGTCGTAGACCAGGAACCCGTGCTCGGAATAGATCGCCTCGTCGCCTGGACCGAGATAGCCATAGGCGATCAGGCTCAGGACCTCGTCGGAGCCGGCTCCGCAGATGATCCTGTCAGGATTGAGACCGTAAACCTCGCCGATCGCCGCCCTGAGGTCCGTTGCCGCCCCGTCTGGATAAAGCTCCAGCGCCCCGGCCACGGCTTCGATGGCCGCTCTGGCGTCAGCGCTTGTGCCAAGCGGCGTTTCGTTCGAGGAGAGTTTGTGAATGGTCTTGCCATGCGACCCCTTCGACTTGCCGGGGACATAAGGGGCGATATCCAGAACGCCCGGCTTCGGTTGCGGACGCGCCGACGGCATCTCGCCAGCTGTTTTACCGGTCTCACTCACTGTGCTCATCTCGTTCATTCCTGAGGCTCCCCGGCCTGAGGCTCCTCGCCCTCGGCGGCAAAAATATCTTCCGGATCGCCGTCTATCGGAGCAGCGTATCCGCCGACACGTCTCAAGACGTCCGGCTCGGCACCTGCGCAGGCCGTCATGACCTCTTCCTCGCTCAGGTCTCCCGAAATCGCCAGCAGCGCGTCGACGCCGCTCGCGGACCGGAAGAAACTGAGCACCTCTATGCCCTGATCCATCAGCCTGACCGGCAGGAGATCAGACCAGCGGGCGTCATAGACCGCAATGTCCGCATTGTCGATCATGCTGTCCGCCCTGGCCAGAACCAGCGCCGGCAGATCCGCGGGCCGTTCGTCGAGAACCACGAACGGCAACCGCGCCCGGACAAGGGCCCCCGTCTCGCTCAACCCGCGCCACCAGGGCAGTTCCGCCCGGTCGGTCAGGGCGACGAGGCCGAGATCGCCCGCGGAAGCAGTCACCGCCCCGACAATGTCGGCCGCATCCGCGCCCGGCACCAGTTCCACGGAAAATCCGAAATAGAAGCGCGCGAGATCGAGCATTTCGATAACGTCCGCGCTGCCGTCAAGATGAACCGCAATGTCCGTTTGCGGACTGGTGCAGGCGCAGATCAGATCGCGCCAGAGATGTTCAACGGTTGACAGCGGCAGGTCGCCCTGATGGCGTTCCACCATGCGGCGCATCATGTCCGCGTCCCGCTCGGGATGAAACAGCGTGGGGCTTTCGCCGGCCGCGCGCCGGGCCGCCTGGATGCCGGCTTCCGCCTGCGCGCGCTCCATCAAAGCCTCGTGAATGCGCGCGTCGATCTCGTCGACCCGCGCCCTCAGATCATGCAGCGACATTCCGCTGTCCGGCAATTGAGACATGACTTTTTCCGGTTTTCGTCAAAGGGTCAGCGGCGCATAGTCATAGGCACCCGAATGCGCAAACGCAAAAGAAAACATTGACTCGGCGCGCGCGGCGCGGCTAGGTCGCCAGTCTGGCCATCGCGTGGCCGCGCGCCCGTCCCGTCCGGCACGGGCCGACGCAGCAGGCGGTCGGCCGGAGCTTCCCGCCCGGGCCCGATCGGGAACAAACACCAAACCCGAGAGCCATGTCCGCAGACACACCAAATTCCGCCACATCACCGGATGCGAAACCGAATGAAGCCGTTGCGCCCTCCAGCAAGCTCGCCCGGTTTCCGGCCGAAGAGCCGCTTGAACTGGATTCGGATGTCCGGCTCGGTCCCTGGCAGATCGCCTATGAAACCTATGGCGAGCTCAATGCGGACAGGACCAATGCGGTCGTGGTCTGCCACGCCCTGACCGGCGACCAGTATGTTGCCTCGACCAACCCGGTGACCGGCAAACCCGGCTGGTGGAGCCTGATGGTCGGTCCGGGCAAGCCGATCGACACCAACCACTACTTCGTGATCTGCGCCAATGTCCTGGGCGGCTGCCTGGGCACCACCGGACCGGCGACGATCAATCCCGAGACCGGCAACGCCTACGGGCTGGACCTTCCCGTGGTCACCATTCGCGACATGGTCCGTGCCCAGGCACGGCTGCTCGATCACCTGGGCATCGACACGCTGTTCGCCGTGATCGGCGGCTCGATGGGCGGCATGCAAGTGCTGCAATGGGCAGTCAGCTATCCGGAGCGGGTCTTCGCGGCCATTCCGATCGCGGCGGCGGCGCGGCACACGTCCCAGAACATCGCCTTCCACGAAGTCGGCCGGCAGGCGATCATGGCCGACCCGAACTGGCGCGGCGGCAGTTACATCGCCGAAGGCGTCCGGCCGACCAAGGGTCTGGCGGTGGCGCGCATGGCCGCCCATGTCACCTACATGTCCGATGAATCGCTGCACCGGAAATTCGGCCGCAACCTGCAGGACCGGGACAGCCTGACCTTCGGATTCGACGCCGATTTCCAGATCGAAAGCTACCTGCGCCACCAGGGCATGACCTTCGTCGACAGGTTTGACGCCAATTCCTATCTGTATGTCACCCGCGCCATGGACTATTTCGATCTGGCCGAGGAATTCGGCGGCGCCCTGCCCAATGCCTTCAAGGACACGAAAACCCGGTTCTGCGTCATGTCCTTCACGTCGGACTGGCTGTTCCCGACGACGGAAAGCCGCCGTGTGGTCAAGGCCCTGAATGCCGCTGCCGCGAATGTTTCCTTCGTCGAGATCGAAGCGGACTGGGGACATGACTCTTTCCTTCTGAATGTCCCGGAAATGTTCGCCACCATCCGTGGATTCGTCACCGGATCGGCCCGCGCCCGCGGCATTCCGGTTCCAGGCGAGGAGATCTGACGCCATGAACCTCGCACCGACACAGACCGGTCCCGGTCATGTCCGCGGCGACCACAAGGTCGTCGCCTCTCTGGTACCGGAAGGCGCCCGTGTCCTCGACATCGGCTCGGAAGACGGCGCCCTGCTCGATCTCCTGATGCATGAACGCAATGTGGATGGACGCGGCATCGAATTGTCCCAGGCCGGCGTGAACCGCTGCGTCGCCCGGGGCCTGTCGGTCATTCAGGGAGATGCGGACACGGACCTGTCCGATTACCCGGACCGGGCCTTCGACATCGCCATTCTCAGCCAGACACTGCAGGCCACCCGGGAACCGAAGAAGGTCATGAGCGAGCTGCTGCGCATCGGCAGGCATGTTGTGGTTTCCCTGCCGAATTTCGCCCATTGGCGCAACCGGGCACAGCTGCTTTTCCGCGGCCGCATGCCGGTGACGAAATACCTTCCCTACGAGTGGTACGACACGCCGAACATCCATTTCTGCTCGCTGCGCGATTTCGTCGAGCTGTGCCACGAACTTGACGCCGACGTCGAGAAGGCGATCGCCCTGAGTGGACGGGGCAACAAGATCCCGATCAATGCGCCCTGGTGGGTCTGGAACATCGTCGCCGAACAGGCCGTGTTTCTTCTGAAACGCTGAAGCGGGCCGGACAGGTCAGACCTGTCTCACCCCGGACCTTCGATGCACCGCCCGCACCGGTTTCAGACCGGAGGCAACGCCTTCGGGGATGAACACCGGGCGCAGAACCCGGAACCGGCTCTTTTGCCCTCCGGCTGGCAGGCTCTGGAAGATGACTTTCTCGGCTTCCGTGACCAGAACACCGCCGAAGGCCGGCCAGATTCTCCGGCCGATGCCCTCCCAGGTCCGGGCCGCGCTCTGGATCGTGCGCGTCCTCGAAGGCGGCATGAACACCGCCTCCCTGTCGTCCACCACCTTGAACTGGCAGCTTTTCAGGAGATCCTTCAACTGGCCACCCGAATAGGGCCGGCCATAGCCGAACGGCGAAAGTTCGGAACGGGCCCACAATCCGCGCCGGTTCGGCACGACGGCAATCAGCCGCCCGCCGGGTGCAAGCACGCGCCAGGCTTCCCTCAGCACCGCCGCAGGGTCGGAACAATGGTCCAGCGCATGAACCAGCAGGACCCGGTCGAAAAAGGCGTCGGGAAACGGCAGGTCGGTGTCCTCGACCAGCGTGCAGGTACTGGCGCGTTCGCGCGGCCAGGGAACCGCCCCCTGTGGTGCGGGCATGGCTGCGATCGCCCGTTCGGCGGTCTCCAGATAGGGCCGCATGAACGGACCGGCATAGCCGACGCCCAGCAGGCTTTTCCCGGTCATGTCCGGCCACATCTTGCGGACCGGCGCACCGACAAGGCTCCGCAACAGCCGCCCGAGCGGTAAATCGTAGAAGGCGCGCAGATGGACGACGTCGAGATACATTCAGGCTGGCTCAATGAACAGGGTCGGCGCGATTGAACATGGAACCGGGGCCAAGTGCAAGATCTCATGCCTTGCCCTTGTCGCCGCTCTTTGACACTGTGCGCATCAAACAGACCCTTCCTGCAAGGAGCCCGGCATGGCCTTGAGTGAAACCACCGAAATCCACCAGTTCACCTGTCTCGACAACAATTTCGGCGTGCTCGTGCACGATCGTGACAGCGGCACCACCGTTGCGATCGACGTGCCGCACGCGGCCGCCTACGAGCAGGCGCTGGAGCAGACCGGCTGGACACTCAGCCACATCCTGATCACCCATCATCACTGGGACCACGTCCAGGGCCTGGGCGACCTGAAACGGGCCACCGGCGCCACCGTGATCGGACCCGAGCGCTCACGCCAGAAGATCGCCGAACTGGACCGGACCGTCGAAGACGGCGACGACGTGCTCTGCGGACCTTACGAAATCGCGGCAATCTCCACACCCGGGCACACGCTGGACCAGATCTCCTGGTATTTCCCGGCGATCGGCATGGCCCATACCGGCGACACCCTGTTCTCGCTCGGCTGCGGCCGGGTGTTCGAAGGCGACATGGAAATGATGTGGTCGTCCCTTTCCAAGCTGATGCGCCAGCTTCCCGACGACACGGTGATCTATTGCGGTCATGAATACACCGAGGCCAATGCCAACTTCGCGCTGACCATCGAGCCGGACAACACGGACCTGCAGGCACGCGCGGCGGAAGTCACCGCGCTCAGGGCAGGGGGCGAGGCGACCCTGCCGACCACAATGAAACGGGAAAAGGCCACCAATCCGTTTCTGCGCGCCGGCGAGGCCTCGGTCGCCGCCGCCCTCGGCATGGACGGCAAGTCCGCGGAAGAGATCTTCGCCGAGATCCGCACCCGCAAGGACAACGCCTGATACCGCCTGGGTGACGGGAGCGCATCCGGCGCTTTTTTGAGCTTTCTGCGCCGGATGACTTAAAACGATTGAGTTTTGCCCCCATATGCACGTCATCGTGATCATGAAGGGGCACTTGCCATGACACCTGACAGTTCCGAAGCTCATCTGGCACGCAGCGCCGAGCAGCGCGCCAGGGACGTGGTCCACCGGATCGTCCACCAGGCGGAAGCGATCCCGCTGCAGCAGGGCGGCGGTCACAAGCTGGACATGCAGGTCCTGTACGAGGAAGTGGTTGCGGCCCTGCGCGAAACCATCGATGATCTGGCCTTCTGCTCCGGACCGAATGCGTCCTGACCGGTTTCCTTCCGGCTTTTCCCGACCGCTTCCGGAACCCTCGATGACTATGTATTCAAAAATGACCGCTGATGACGTCGTCGCGCTGCTCAACATGCAGCCCCATCCCGAGGGCGGCTTCTACGCCGAAACCTTTCGCGACGAAGTGACGGATGATGACGGCCGGGCCGCCTCGACGCTGATCTATTTCCTGCTGCCCGAAGGCGTGCTGTCGCGCTGGCACAAGGTCGACGCGGTCGAGACCTGGCACTGGTACGCGGGCGCGCCGCTGGAGCTGTCGATCAGCACGGACGGAAGAACCAGGGAAGTCCTCACTGTGGGAAACAATCTTCTTGCCGGCCAGCGCCCGCAAGGCATCGTGCCGCGCGACGGCTGGCAGCAGGCAAGGTCCCTGGGCGCCTGGACCCTTGTCGGCTGCACCGTGGCGCCGGGATTTCAGTTTGATGGATTTGTCATGGCACCAGAGGGCTGGGAGCCGGGTGTGACCCTGGACGCACCTGTATCAGGAGTACCGGCTGACTCACCACGACGGTGAAGTTGAAAACGTCCACCTTTCAGGCAACAGTATCCCGGCATGCGCCGGTCGGTCGTCACACCTTGTGTTGACAACACCATCTTGGCCGCCCCGGCCATGTGCCGGGGCCGACACCAAGGAGCGGATCTGTGCGCGGTCAGATCCGGGACGGTTCAAGGGCGTGGCTGTCAGTTACGCGGCAGCTTTGACCCGTTCGAACACCTTTTCGAAATCTCCGGTCGGATCGGCGGTCAGGATGCTCGGCTGGTGGCGGTCAGTGACTACTGCGTCAATCCCGACGAGCCCAAACCACCAGTCCATATAGGTAGAGTGAAAATCAGCACCGTATTTCGTATCTGCGCCCGGCGAAAAAACCCCTGACGTGTAGAAGACATGTGCCGTCTTGTTTTCCAAAAGCCCGAAATAGCCACGTTCAGGATCAAAACCGAACAGCAGGCCGGGTTGGGTGATGACATCGATATAGTGTTTCAACTTGTAGGGGACCCCGCCGTTCCACATGGGTATGTTGAAGACATATTCGTCGGCTTCAATGAAACGCCGGGTGATTGCGGCGATCTGGTCCCAGGCGCCTTGCCCGGCCGCAGTCATTTCTCCGACGCCGAAGAATGACAGTTTCGCCGCATTCTTGTCCCCGTCGAACTCCGGTAGCGTCTCGGTCCAGAGATTGAGTACATCGACCTGAATCCGGGCGTTGCTCCCCCTGCGCTGCTGAATATGGGCGTTGGCGAGCTGGGCGGACTGGGATTTGTCACCGCGCGGCGACGCATTGATGTGCAATAGTTTCGTCAATTCACTGATCTCCGGTTCAAGGGCTCGAGAAATCGCCCCGATAACCATCAAATATTATTTTTGACGGTTACATGCAATTGCAGTAACCATCAAATTAGAATAATAACGGTTTCAAATTCCTGTGAGCGCCCCCAGGAACAGCGGATGACGACAGTTCAAACCCTTCCACCAATGCTGATTGCCGATCATCCGGCGCTCGATTTCCTGAATTCGGTCGGAGCACCGTTTGGCGAGGAAATCGAATGGCTCGCCACTGGGGAATGTCTGCTCGACTGGTTGGCGGCATCCGGATTGATGGCGCAAGATCAAGCGGACAAATGCCGGAAAAACTTCGCTCGAACAGATCTCGACACGGTTGCCCGGCAGGCCATTGCACTGCGCGAATGGTTCCGTACATTCCTGATACGGCAAAGCGAATTCAATGAGTGGTCACTGGACGACGACGATTTCAACCGGATAAACGGTTTCCTGGGCAAGGCGGTTCACGTATTCCGGCTCCACCCGGCATCGCCCGGCGATGATGAACGCAAAAACCGCCCCGAACTCTCGGGTTCTTTCGCCTTCGATAGTCCCGAGGATCTGCTCGCCCTGCTCGCCCTGAATATCGCGGAATTCGTTTCGGTTGCCCGCCTGAACGACACCCGAAACTGTGCGGGCGAGACCTGCACGATGTGGTTCGTCGATCTGACCAAGAACAAGAAACGGCGTTGGTGTGACATGAAAATCTGCGGCAACCGCGCCAAGGCAGCCGCTTTCCGGGAACGGCAGGTAAAGACCTGACCAGCACGACCGACGGTCATGCCAGATCACGGGAAAATCCGACAGTCCGACCAGTCAAGACCACGCCAACTCGCGACCCAGGAGCAAGTCTCTCGCGCGCAGTGCATTTGCAATCGGCAGAAAGACCATGCTGTCTGATTGCTATGGCAACACCGATTAACGGGGCTGATGTCAGGCCAGTCCCGCGATTGCCCTGGCGAAGTCGCCGGCCGAGAACGGTTCCAGGTCGGCAACCCCTTCGCCGACACCGATGAAATGCACCGGCAGACCGTGTTTGGCGGCAATCGCGACCAGAATGCCGCCCCGCGCGGTGCCGTCCAGCTTTGTCATCACCAGACCGGTGACCCCGGCGACCTTGCCGAAAATTTCCACCTGGTTGAGCGCATTCTGGCCGGTGGTGGCGTCCAGGGTCAGGAGAACCGTGTGCGGCGCGTCCGGATCGTGTTTCCTGATCACGCGGATGACCTTTTCCAGCTCGTCCATCAGCTCGGCCTTGTTCTGAAGCCTGCCGGCCGTGTCGATCAGGAGGACGTCAACCGCCTTGTCCTTCGCGGCCTTCATGGCATCGAAGGTCAGGCCGGCGGCATCCGCGCCCGTGTCCCCTGCGATGACTTCGGCACCGGTGCGCTCACCCCAGATCTTCAACTGCTCGACGGCCGCGGCCCTGAAGGTATCTCCGGCGGCAAGCATGACGGTCTTGCCTTCCGAATGCAGCTTCTGGGACAGCTTGCCGATGGTGGTGGTCTTTCCGGTGCCGTTGACACCGATCATCAGCACCACATGCGGCTTGTTGCCGGTATCGAGGTCGAGCGGTCTGGCAACCGGTTCCAGCACCTTTTCGACCTCTTCGGACAGGATCGCCCGGACTTCCTCCGGCGAAATTTCCTTGTTGTAGCGGCCGTCGGACAGGCGCTCGGTGATCGCCATCGCCGTGTCGACGCCGAGATCCGCCTGGATCAGGATATCCTCCAGCTCTTCCAGCATGGAGGCGTCCAGCTTGCGCTTGGTGAAGATCGAGGAAATGCCCTCGGTCAGCGAGGCCGAGGATCGCGACAAGCCGTGTTTGAGCCGCTGAAACCAGCTCGCCTTCGGTTCATCGGCAGCGGGGACCGGCTCGGGCAAAGGATCCGGCGAAACCGCAGATTCCGGCCGGGGCTGCTCCGCGATCTCCGGTTCCGGAGCAAGATCCGTCGACATCTCGTCAAAGGGCACGTCCGGCATCCGCGGCGGTGCGAACCCGTCAACGAGATCGGGGCCGCTGGCAGCTTCCAGCGGCTGCACCGTCGCGCTCATGGCCGCAACCGGCTCGACCTCCATCTCGATGCCCGGAGCCTCGTCGCCCGACAAGGCTTCGGCATCGGGCGCAGCGGATTGCGTGTCAGCCTGCTCCGCAGGATCCGGCTGGTGCTCCGGCGCGTCCTTGCCCCCGAACAGCCGTCCGAGAAACCCGCGTTTTTTTTCGCTCATGAACCCGCCCTAGAATTTCTGTCTGACATCATCTGTCCGATCCGCCGAAACGAAGAGGCACCAGACCCGGCCACAGCCTGTGATAGCATCCGGATCTGTCCGGCGCCATTCACCGACCGATCCGGATCCCCTCAAGCCACCCGTGAAAGCGCTTCGCCCAGAAGGTGCCGGCCGGTATGGCCGATAATTCTGGTTTCGACAATCTCTCCGGCAACGCCGCCGTCCAGTTCGACCTGGGTGAACTGCTCCGTCCGGCCGAGACCTTCCTTTTCGATCAGCACGGGCCGGGTCTTGCCGGCCTCCGCCGCCAGGTGCCGGACCAGGGCGTCCTGTCCCTTGGCGCGAAGCCGGGCCCCGCGTTCCTTGATCAGGGCACGCGGCAATTGCGGCATGCGTGCCGCCGGGGTGCCCGGGCGCGGCGAAAACGGAAAGACATGCAGATGGGTGAGGCCGCATTCGTCGATGATCTTCAGAGAATTTTCGAACATCTCTTCGGTCTCGGTCGGGAATCCGGCGATGATGTCCGCGCCGAAAACCACCTCCGGCCGCATCCGCCGGACCTCCTCGCAGAATTGGATCGTGTCGGCCCTCAGGTGCCGCCGTTTCATCCGCTTCAGGATCATGTCGTCACCGGCCTGCAGAGACAGATGGAAATGCGGCATCAGCCGTTCGTCTTCGGCGATGACCCGCATCAGGTCGTCGTCGGCCTCGATGGAATCGATGGAAGACAGGCGCAGCCGCTTCAGGTCGGGCACCATTTTCAGGATCTTCGCGCTCAGGGTGCCGAGCTTCGGCGCCCCCGGCAGATCCGCCCCGTAGGAGGTGATGTCAACGCCGGTCAGGACGATTTCGTTGTAGCCGTTGGCGGTGAGCCGCTTGATCTGGTCGATCACCACCCCCATCGGCACGGACCGGGAATTCCCGCGGCCGTAGGGGATGATGCAGAAGGTGCAGCGGTGGTCGCAGCCGTTCTGGACCTGGACGAACGCCCGCGCGCGACCGGTCAGCCCGTCGATCAGATGGCCGGCCGTCTCCTCGACACTCATGATGTCGTTGACCCGCACCTTCTCGGTGTCGGAAAGGCCGAAGGCAGCGACGTCGGAATAGGATTTGCGCTCCAGTTTCTCCGTGTTGCCGAGCACCAGGTCGACCTCGTCCATCGCCGAAAACGTTTCGGCCTCGGTCTGGGCGGCGCAGCCGGTGACGATCACGCGGGCATCCGGATTGTCGCGCTTGGCTTTCCGCACCGCCTGGCGTGCCTGGCGCACGGCCTCATTGGTCACCGCGCAGGTGTTGATCAGGATCGCGTCCTGAAGACCCGCGGCCTCCGCCTCGCGTTTCATCACCTCCGACTCGTAGGAGTTGAGCCGGCAACCGAAGGTCACCACATCGACGCTCATGAAGCGGCCTCTGCCTCCGGCGCCATGTCGCCGGTATTGGTCCTGCGCCAGTCCAGCGTGTCCAGATCGACCTCGCCCTCGAATTCGATTTCGGTGGGGCCGGTCATCAGCACATGCCCGTCGCTTTCGCGCCACTCGATGGCGAGCGGCCCGCCGGGCAGATGAATGGTCGTCTTGCGGCTGGTCTTGCCATCCCGTGCCGCGGCCACGCCGACCGCACAGGCCGCTGTACCACAGGCCAGCGTCAGACCGACCCCGCGTTCCCAGACCTTCAACCGGATCTGGTTCCCGTCGAACACATGCGCAAGCGAGATATTGGCGCCTTCCGGAAACACCGGATGGTGTTCCAGCAGCGGGCCCACGCGTTCCAGGTCATAGGCCTCGATGTCGTCGACCCAGAAGATCGCATGCGGATTGCCCATGCTGACCGCGGCAGGCGTGTGCAGGATCGGATCGTCGATCGGCCCGATCTGCAACTCGATCGCCCGCGTGTCGGCGAATTCCTCGGCAAGCGGAATGTCCTGCCAGTCCAGCTTCGGTGCGCCCATGTCGACCGTGACGGTGCGTGCGCCGTCCGCCGCGAAAGCATGAAGAAGCCCCGCGCCGGTCTCGATGGTCACCAGATCCTTGCCGACTTCTTCCATCAGCAGGCGGCCGACGCAGCGCGTGGCGTTGCCGCAGGCATCGACCTCGCCGCCATTCTGATTGTGAATGCGCATGAAGGCGTCGACGCCGAGAGAAGACCGTTCCACGGTGATCATCTGATCGAAGCCGATGCCGGTCGTCCGGTCGCCGAGGGTCGCGATGACCTCGCCTGTCAGACGCAGCGGTTTCTCCCGCGCGTCCCAGACCACGAAATCGTTGCCAAGGCCGTTCATCTTCAAAAAGGGTCTGGTTTCAGACGCCATGCCGAATGCACTTTTTTCAAGCTTGAGAAAACAGGTCCGCCATCTTGCGGACATTGGCACTATATGGCGGAAAATGCTGTTAATTACCAGTGGGACAGGCGTTTTCGTCAGATCTGCGTAAACGAGCCGGCGCTCCCAGACTCATTCATGATCCCGCGAACCCAGCCTGAAAGCAGGCATCCGGCTCACAGGTCCCGGGCATTGAACGTGTCACACGCATCCATGCTGCCGGACCGGAAGCCCTCCCGGAACCATCTTGCCCGCTGCGCGGAGGTGCCGTGGTTGAAGCTTTCCGGCACAACATAGCCCTGCGCCTGCCGCTGCAACGTGTCATCGCCGATCTTGCTGGCGGCGTTGAGCGCTTCCTCGATGTCACCGTCTTCGACGAAGCCGCGCTGGCGGGCCGCGTAATGCGCCCAGATGCCCGCAAAACAGTCCGCCTGCAGTTCGACGCGCACGGACAGGGCATTGCCCTCCGCCTTGCTCATGGATCGCCTGGCCTTGTGAAATTCCGGCAGGATGCCCAGCACGTTCTGAATATGGTGACCGACCTCATGGGCCAGCACATAAGCCTGGGCGAAGTCGCCGGGCGCGTTCAGCTGCGAGGCCAGCTGCTGATAGAAACTGAGATCAATGTAGAGCTTGCTGTCGGCACCGCAGTAGAACGGTCCGGTGGCGGCACTTGCGTGGCCACAGGCCGAGGAGACGGACCCGGAAAACAGCACCAGCGTCGGCTCGGGATAGCTGCCCCCGCCCTGCCGGAAGATCTCGCCCCAGGTGTTTTCGGTGTCGGCCAGGACCACGGACACGAACCGGGAGGTCTCGTCATCGGCCGCCGTTTGCGGCGCCTGGCTCCGGGAAGGCACAGTCTGGTAGCTTCCACCGCCATCAAGCTGGCTCAGCAGGGTCAGCGGATTGACACCCGTCAGCCAGGCGATGCCGAGCACCACCACAATTCCGGCCAGACCGAGACCGCCGCCGGCACGGGCACGGCGTCCTGAAGGGATCCGCATGCGCCCGCCCCTCGAACGTCTGTCATCGATATTGCTGCTGCCGCGGCGGCCTTTCCAGCGCATGGTCTTCTCCGCTTCATTGGTTCCGCCCTGCCGGGCTTCGATTGCATCTCTTAGCAGACGGCGACCGCAAGGCCCAATCCTGCGATGATCATTGGAGTGAACGCGCGCGGCGCCATCGCGAAACGGAATATCACAAGAATGTGATGCCGGTTACATCGCCCGGTCGAAACCGCGCCTATCTTCAGCCGCGTGATTCAGCACAGAAGGATCTTGAATGTGCCCGATATCAGTGAACAACAGGCGCAACGCCTGATTTCCTATGCCACTGCGCGGCTCGGCCGGGTCGAAGGCAATGGCGAATGCTGGACCCTCGTCAACAACGGTTTCCAGCATCTCGGCTTCCACAAGCCGGCGGCAATCTACGCCTGGGGCCGCGTGATCGACCAGCTCGGCAGTGCCAGGCCCGGCGACGTTTTCCAGTTCAGCCGGTTCACCTATCGCGTCGAGCATTCCGACGGCAGCTGGTTCGAAGGCAGCCGGGGCGCTCCGCGCCACACGGCCATTCTGGAAAGCATCGATGCCAACGGGCACGCGACCTTTCTGGAATGCAATGTCAACGACGCCCTCAACCCCCAGGACGACGCGCACAATGTCCAGCGCAACAGGTTCCATGTCAGGACAGCGGACATCAACGAGGACGGCGGTACGCGCACAACCGTGCGGACAAGCGGCTCCTTCATCATCTACCGGCCGCAGGCCGCCGAATAGACCGAGCGCAAGACCCGTCAGGCGCTGATCACCATGTCGGCGGCGGCACCGATCCGGGACAGGATCAGCCGCATGTGCGCCGGCGCAACGGCGACGCAGCCTTCGGTCGGGCGGTAGTCCTCGCGGGCGATGTGAAAGAAGATTGCGCTGCCTCTGCCCTTCACCGCCGGAGCCATGTTGCAGTCGAGAATGACAACAACATCGTACAACCGGTCGTCCCGCCACATTGTTTCATGGCTGGCACCGAAAGGACGTTCGACAGGCCGGTTGTAGCGGGGACTTGCCGGATCGTCGCACCAGCCGGAGCGTTCCGTGAGCGGTTTGACCGGCAGCAGTGTGGCCGGCGGCAACCCCCGGTCCGGGCGATAGCAGACATTCAGCAGCCGGAAACGGCCCGCCGGCGTGCCGCCGTCGCCTTCGCGCTTGCGGACGACGATGCCCGACCTCCCCAGCGCACACGGAACCGTGATCGGTCCAAGCCGCAAAATGCCCTTTGTCCGGTCACGGACCAATGCGCGAACGTCGAGCGTCTCCGCCGTTTTTCTGACATGTCCCATGACGGCCCCGATCCTTGCCCTGCACTGCGCTGAAGGTCCTGATAAACCGGCCCTGACCCGCGCGTGAAGAAGAATTGACGCAACGCAGCTTGTATGGCGACAATTTCACGCGCACATAGGGGAAAGGAACACTCTTGTGTCATTTGCACAAGTTGACGTGATTGTTTTTGAAGATTCTGGCAAGGACCGCGACGATGACCGCCCGCACGATCTTGATTGTCGACGACGATAGCGAACTGCGCGAAGCACTGGTGGAACAACTCTCGTTGTACGACGAGTTCGAAACCATCCAGGCCGACAGCGCGACCACAGGCATCGCCATGGCCAAGGACGAGCATGTCGACCTTCTGCTCATGGATGTGGGACTGCCGGACATCGACGGCCGCGAAGCGGTGAAGCTGCTGCGCAAGGCCGGGTTCAAGGCACCGATCATCATGCTGACCGGTCATGACGGCGACAGCGACACGATCCTGGGGCTGGAAGCCGGCGCCAATGATTATGTCACCAAGCCGTTCAAGTTCGCCGTGCTGCTTGCCCGCGTGCGTGCGCATCTGCGCCAGCATGAACAGAGCGAGGACGCCACCTTCGCCATCGGCCGCTATTCCTTCCGTCCGGCCGCCAAGGTGATGCAGGACGATGCCGGGGCCAAGGTGCGCCTGACGGAGAAGGAAACCTCAATCCTGAAGTTTCTTTATCGCGCCGGCGAAAAACCGGTCACCCGCGACGTGCTGCTGCACGAGGTCTGGGGCTACAATTCCGGTGTCACCACGCACACGCTGGAAACTCACATCTACCGCCTGCGGCAGAAAATCGAGCGGGACCCGTCCAACGCGGAGCTTCTTGTCACGGAAGCCGGTGGATATAAGCTTGTGCCGTAACGGGTAATCGGCGTAAATCTTCGGCATGAGCCTTGCCCAAGACATTGCGATTCTCAATCAAATCCCGATGCTTTCGGACTTCCAGGACGATCAGCTCCGGCTGCTCGCCTTCAGCGCCGAAAGCATGGATTACAGCCGCGGACAACGCCTGTTCGATCAGGACGACCGTGCCGACGGCGGTCTCGTCATCACCAGTGGCATGGTCAGCCTTCAGACCAGGAGCGCTGACGGATTTGTCGAAGTCGACCGGGTCGGCCCGGGCACGCTGCTGGGCGAGACCGCCCTTCTGGCCGAAAACAGGCGGCCCTGCCGGGCCGAGGCGACGGAAGCCGTGCGCATCATCCGCATCCGCCGCGCGCTCTTCAAGCGCATGATCCAGGAATATCCGGAGCTCGCCCAACGCCTCCTCGACCAGCGCGCCAGCAATTTCCGCAACACGGTCGCGGCGCTCAAGCCCATCGGCGACAAAATGGCGGAACTGGAACAGATCAACGCCGAACGACGGGTCCGGAACGACGACAAGTCCTGAAATGATGACGTCAATCCGGATCGGCACCGCCGGGCGCAAGCGCCCGGTTCAGATACCGGGCAGCCCAGTCTGTTCAAGCGATAGATCCCGTCTCAGACCCAGGGACGGCTTTCACCCATCTTGCCCTCGAAGGTATCGATCTGGCCTTCCTTGGCCATGGTCAGGCCGATGTCGTCGAGACCGTTCATCAGGCAGTGCTTGCGGAACGCATCGATCTTGAAGGCGATGTCGCCGCTTTCCAGGCCCTGGATTTCCTGCTTTTCCAGATCGATGGTCAGCGTGAAGTTGGCGCCGCGCTCGGACGCATGCATCAGCGTGTCCAGCTCGTCCTCGGACACCTGGATCGGCAGGATGCCGTTCTTGAAACAGTTGTTGTAGAAGATGTCGGCGAATGAGGTCGAGATCACACAACGGATGCCGAAGTCGAGCAACGCCCAGGGGGCATGCTCGCGGGAGGATCCACAGCCGAAATTGTCGCCCGCGATCACAATCTTCGCATTCCGGTAAGCCGGCTTGTTCAGGATGAAATCCGTGTTTTCCGAGCCGTCGTCATTGGTGCGCATCTCGTGGAACAGGGCCGATCCCAGACCGGTCCGCTTGATCGTCTTCAGGAACTGCTTGGGAATGATCATGTCCGTGTCGATGTTCACGATCGGCAGCGGCGCCGCGACGCCGGTCAGGGTTTCGAATTTTTCCATTTTTTTCTCCTGAAAGCGTTTTCTCAAGCCGCAAGGCTGGTCGTCTGGTCGACACCGAGCATCAGATTGAGGTTCTGGACCGCAGCGCCCGATGCGCCCTTGCCCAGGTTGTCGTAGACCGCAAGGATCGCGGCTTGCGCGCGCGCATCGTTGGCAAAGACATGCAGGCGCAGCTTGTTGGTGTCGTTGAGCGCCTGCGGATCGAGCTCGTCCGCGCGTTCCAGATCCTGCAGCGGTGCGACCTCGACGAAACTGTCGCTGCTGGCCGCGAAATGATCGGCGATCGCCGCATGCAACTGCGCGCCGGTCGGCACGCTCGCAAGACCGGCCAGATTCAGCGGCACCACCGTCAGCATGCCCTTGTAGTAATTCCCGACGGTCGGCGTGAACAGCGGCGCTGCCTCGAGCAGCGTGTATTCGGTCATTTCCGGCAGATGCTTGTGATTGAAGCCGAGTGCGTAGGGCGCGAACACGTTGGCGGCGTTTCCCGCGGCCTCGTAGTCGGCGATCATGCCCTTGCCGCCTCCGGAATACCCGGAAATGCCGTGATAGCTCACGTTGACATCTGCCGGCAGCAGACCTGCCGCGATCAGCGGACGCACGGAGGCGATCAGCCCCTGGGGCCAGCACCCCGGATTGGCCACCCGCATGGCGGCGGCGATGATGTCGCCCTGGTCGACGTCCATCTCGGCGAATCCGTAGGCCCAGCCCTCGGCGATCCGGTGCGCGCTGGACGCATCGATCACCCGGGTGGTGTCATTCTCGATCAGGGCGACACTTTCCCTGGCCGCCGCGTCGGGCAGGCACAGGATGGCGACGTCGGCCCTGTTGAGATAGTCGGCGCGGGCGGCCGGGTCCTTGCGGCTTTCCTCCGGGATGGAGATCAGCTCCAGGTCGCGGCGCATGGCGAGGCGTTCGCGGATCTGCAGACCCGTCGTTCCGGCTTCACCATCTATGAATACGCGCGCGGCCATGGCCCGCTCCTCTCCTTGTCAAAACGCAAGCGTCATACACCCAAACAGCGGGCTTGTCACCGCATTGTCCGCCACCAAGACCTCAACGGGCCCTTGAGTGATACTCATCATTCGGACGCATGTCGGATGCGGCGGCGACCCTGTTGGTCATGTTGAAGAAGGCTGCCACCGAGGCAATGTCCCAGATGTCGCGGTCGGTGAAACCCGCGTCCCGCAGCGCCTGCCGGTCGCTTTCCACGATTTCCGCCGGTCTCTCCGTCAGCTTGACGGCGAAATCGAGCATGGCCCGCTGCCGGCCGGACAAATCCGCCACGCGGTAGTTCATCACCATCAATTCGCCGAGCACCGGATCGCCGGAAAGTTCGCGCACCGCGGCGCCATGGGCGGTCAGACAATAAAAACAGCGGTTGACCGCAGATACCGCAACGGCAATCATCTCCCTCTCGAGTTTGTCAAGCCCGCTATCGGCCAGCATGAGGTCGTTATACATGTCCGTGAAGGCACGCAGTTTCGTTTCATCGAAGGAGTAGGCTTTGAGAACGTTGGGCACCAGACCCAGCTTCTCCTCGCACACATCGAAATACGCCTGTGTTTTTTCACTTAATGTTTCAATTGAATCGATTTGCAAGGCCGTGACTTTACTTGACAATTTGTTCCTCCCGTCATGAAACCTTTTATGTCGGCGACATATGACCATAAGTCTAAAAACCAGATCGCGACAGAGCCAAACCATACGACCGCCCAGGGGGATGGAAAATGCCGGACAAACACGACGTCGAGAAAAAGAAACTCATCGACGCGGTCCAAGCGCTCTTGGAACAGGAAGATCCGGCCCTCGCCGAATTCTCCCGCGCCTTTTATGACCGGGGCGCCGCGGAAGACCTGGTGACCTATTCGGCCGAGGAACTGATCGGCTTCGCGCGGCATGCCTGGCAGGACTTCCAGGACCACGATCTCGGCACGCACCGCGTCAGCATCGGAGAACCGTCCTTTCAGGCCGAGGGCAAGAAGGTCAACGGGCTGACGGTCATAGAGGTCGTCAATGACAACATGCCCTTCCTGGTCGACTCCGTCATGGATGAACTGCAGGGCAGCAAGTACGAGGTGCATCTGGTCCTCCACCCGATCTTCATCGTCGAGCGCCAGAAAGACGGCAAGCTGATCGCCGCCACCGCGCACAAGAAACCGCCGAAACGCACAGACCGCCAGGAAAGCCTGATCCACATCCACGTGACCAGGATCGATTCGGAAGAAGAGCGCACGGCGCTGAAGGCCAAGCTGGACAAGGTCCTCGACGACGTCCGCGCCGTGGTGACCGATTTCAAGCCGATGCAGGAACGGCTGGCCGAAGCCATCGACACCTACAAGACGACCCAGATCCCCGACAGCAGCGACGAATTGTGGGAAGCGATCCATTTTCTGGAGTGGATGGAGAACGACAACTTCATTTTCCTCGGCATGCGCGAATACACGTTCGACGGCGGCATCGAGGAAGGCGAGCTCTCCCCGCACGCGGGCACCGGCCTCGGTCTGCTCACGGACCCGGATGTACGGGTGCTCCGGCGCGGTTCGGAATTCGTGCAGATCACGCCCGAGATCCGCGAGTTCCTGAAAAAACCCGAACCGCTGATCATCGCCAAGGCCAATGTGAAGAGCACCGTGCACCGCCGGGTGCATATGGATTACGTCGGCGCCAAGCTTTACGACGACAACGGCAACCTGATCGGCGAATTGCGCATTGTCGGCCTGTTCGCCTCGACCGCCTATACCGAACCGACGAGCACGATCCCGTTTCTGCGCCGCAAGGTCGCAAGCGTCCTCGCCCGCGCGGGCTACGGCTCCGAAAGCCATTCCGGACGGGCCCTGCGCAACGTGCTGGAAGCCTTCCCGCGCGATGAGCTGATCCAGATCGACCGGGACCGGCTCTACGATTTTGCCATTGCCATCCTGCAACTCGACGAACGCCCGCGCATCCGCGTGCTGTCACGGCCGGACAAGTTCGACCGTTACGTCTCGATCCTCGTGTTCGTGCCGCGCGATCGCTATTCCACCGAAGTCCGCCTGAATGTCGGGACCTATCTGGCAGCCATCTACGAGGGCCGCGTGTCCGCCTGGTACGTGACCTATCCCGAAGGACCGCTGGCGCGGGTGCATTACATCATCGGCCGCGACAAGGGCGAGACGCCCCAGCCGGGGCAGGAGGAACTGGAAGCCGCCGTCGCCGAAATGGTGCGCACCTGGTCCGACAGCGTGCGCGATGCCTTGAGGAAAAAGCTGTCGCCACCGCAGGCCCGCAAGCTGGCGGACCGCTATGCCCTGTCCTTCCACGGCGGTTACAAGGAAGTCTACAACGCCCAGTCGGCGGTTTCCGACATTTCCAAGCTGGAAACCCTGACAGGTCCGAGCGACACCACCATCACCTTCCACCGGCTGGACGGCGCGAAGGAAAACCGCCTGTCCCTCAAGGTCTATCACCGCGGCGCACCGATCCCGCTGTCCGCCCGCGTGCCGATGCTGGAAAACATGGGTTTCCGGGTGATCAACGAGCGGACCTACCGGATAACGCCGGCGGACGCGCCGCTGTCCTATCTTCACGAGATGACCCTCGAGGCGCGCGGCGGTGAGGACTTCGTCGTCAGCGATCAGCTCAAGACCCGCCTTGAAAGCATGTTCATGGCGGTCTGGACCGGACAGGCCGAGGATGACGGCTACAACCGCCTTGTCCTGACCGCGGATCTCGCCTGGCGCGACGTCGCGGTCATCCGGGCGCTGTCGAAATATCTGCGCCAGGCAGGCATCCGCTTCTCCGAAGACTACATGTGGTCGACACTGAACAACTACCCGGCCATCGCCGCCAAGCTTGTTGAACTGTTTCACCTGCGCTTCAATCCCGACCTGACCGAAAAGGACCGGGACCTGGGCACCGAGCGGCTCGAAGGCGAACTCATCGCCAACCTGGAAGATGTCGCCAGTCTCGACGACGACCGCATCCTGCGCCGGTTCCAGAACACGATCGAAAGCGTGCTCCGCACCAATTTCTATCAGCTGGATAGCAATGGCCAGCCGAAGCCGGTGTTCGCCTTCAAGATAAACAGCCGTGAGATCGACGACCTGCCCCGGCCGCGCCCCTTCAGGGAGATTTTTGTCTACAGCCCGCGCGTGGAAGGCGTGCATCTGCGCTTCGGCATGGTCGCCCGCGGCGGCTTGCGCTGGTCCGACCGGCCGCAGGACTTCCGCACCGAGGTGCTCGGCCTCGTCAAGGCCCAGCAGGTCAAGAACGCCGTGATCGTGCCGGTGGGTGCCAAGGGCGGCTTTGTTCCCAAGAACCTGCCGCCCATGAGCGATCGCGACGCCTGGTTCAAGGAAGGCACGGAAAGCTACAAGATCTTCATCAACGCACTGCTCGACGTGACCGACAACCTGGACGAGGACAAGGTTCTGCCGCCGGAAAGGGTCCAGCGGTTCGACTCGGACGACCCCTATCTGGTCGTTGCCGCAGACAAGGGCACCGCGACGTTCTCCGATACCGCCAACGGCATATCGGAAAGCCGGAATTTCTGGCTGGGCGACGCCTTTGCCTCCGGTGGATCGGCCGGATACGACCACAAGAAAATGGGCATCACCGCGCGCGGTGCCTGGGAAGCCGTCAAACGTCATTTCCGCGAGATGAACCGCGACATCCAGAGCGAGCCGTTTACCGCGGCCGGCGTCGGCGACATGTCCGGAGACGTTTTCGGCAACGGCATGCTGCTGTCGAAGGCGACCAGGCTGGTTGCCGCCTTCGACCACCGCGACATCTTCATCGATCCGGATCCGGACGCCGCCACCACCTTCGAGGAGCGCAAACGCCTGTTCGACTTGGGCCGCTCGTCCTGGAAGGATTACAACACCGAGCTGATCTCCAAGGGCGGCGGCGTGTTTTCCCGGCAGCTGAAGTCCATTCCCCTGTCCCCGGAGATCCAGAACCTCCTCAATCTGCGCAAGTCCAGCGCGCCGCCGCAGGAAGTCATGACGGCGATCCTCAAAATGGAGGTCGACCTGCTGTGGTTCGGCGGCATCGGCACCTATATCCGCGCCACCACGGAAACCGACGCCGATGCGGGCGACCGGGCCAATGACCCGATCCGCATCACCGCGCCCGATGTCGGCGCCAGAGTGATCGGCGAGGGGGCCAATCTCGGCCTGACCCAGCTGGCCCGGATCGAGTTCTGCAAGAAGGGCGGGCGCTGCAACTCCGATGCGATCGACAATTCCGCCGGGGTGAATTCCTCGGACATGGAAGTCAACATCAAGATCGCCCTCGGCGCGGCGGTGAAGTCCGGCAAGCTGACCCTGGAACAGCGCAACGAACTGCTCGCGGAAATGACCGACGAGGTCGCCGAACTGGTTCTGAGAAACAACTATCTGCAGACCCTGGCGATTTCCATGACCCAACTGCGCGGCATGGAGGATTTCGGCTACCAGGTGCGCATGATGCGCCAGCTGGAAACGGCCGGCTTGCTGGACAGGGTTGTCGAGGAACTGCCGGACGAGGCCACGCTGGACGAAATGCGCAAGGCCGGCCAGACCCTGACACGCGCCGAACTGGGCGTGCTTCTGGCCTACGCCAAACTCACGCTCTACGATTCGCTCCTGGAGAGCTCCGTACCGGACGACGATTATCTCGCCCGGGAGCTGTTCCGGTATTTCCCTGACCAGATGGCAACGTCCCATCAGGACGAGATCAGCAGCCACCGGCTGCGCCGCGAGATCATTGCGACCATGCTCGCGAACTCCATGATCAACCGGGGCGGACCGACTTTCCTGACCCGGCTGATCGACCAGACCGGCGCGACACCGACGGAAATTGCCCAGGGATTTGTCGCGGTCCGCAACAGCTACGACCTGACCGAGCTCAACGCCGAAATCGACGCCCTCGACACTGTGATCGACGGCAACCTCCAGCTTGAACTCTATTCCGAAATCCAGAGCCTGCTGCTCGAAAGGGTGGTCTGGTTCAAGCGCAACGTGTCCTTCGACAAGGGCCTGTTCGCGGTTGTCGAACGGTTCCGTTCAGGCGTTGCCGCGCTGCGCAGACGGCTGGAAACGGTTCTTCCCGAAGAACCGGCTGCCACCTTGAACGCGCGGGCGGCGGACTACGTCTCCAGGGGGGTCCCGGAAGCACTTGCCCGCCGGATCGCCTGGCTTCCGGCGGAACACGCCATTCCCGATATCGTGATCGTCTCCGAAGAGACGGCTTCGGATCTGGATACGGCCGCGACCGCCTATTACGAAGTCGCCCACCACTTCCATATCGGCGCCATGCACGAGCGCGCCAACGATCTGGACGTGCGGGATTATTACGACGGCCTGGCGCTCGACCGGGCCCGGGCGACCCTGTTCGGCGCACACCGGGCACTCGCGATCGAGGCCGTCGGCGACGGTGGCTTTGCCGGCTGGCTGGAAAAACACGAATCCAAGGTCAGCCGCACCAATCAGTCCGTCACCGAAATTCTCGACGGCAGCCTGAGCGTGTCGAAATTCTCGGTCGCGGCAAGCCTGCTCGCGGAGATCTGCGGCACCGCCTGACGCCTTGCGCGGACAGACCGGACCGGCGGAAGCCCCGCCGGTCCGTGATCATGACTTCCGGTTTCCGGCCGCTCGCCACGCACCGGCGCCTCATCCTGACAAGGTCCGGCCGAACGGAAGCGCCATCTTCTCCTCAGAACCCTGCACCCGGCCATGGGCACCGGCAAGGACCGCTCGACAATGACCGTCACTACCGACCTTTCCGCCGGCCACGCCGGCAGGCGCGCTGTTCTTTCCTGGGCGTTGTTCGACTGGGCGGCACAGCCGTTCTTCACGCTCGTGACGACCTTCGTGTTTGCCCCCTATTTTGCCTCCGCCTTGACGGAAACGCCGGAACAGGGCCAGTCGCTCTGGGGGTATGCCACCGCCGCCGCCGGTCTGGCCATCGCGCTCACCGCACCTGTGCTGGGATCCGTCGCGGACGCCACCGGCCGGCGCAAACGCTGGATCCTGATGTTTTCGCTACCCTTTGTGCTGTGCTGCTGGGCGTTCTGGTATGCCGTCCCGGGCAGCCCGTACGCGATTGCGATCGCGCTCGCCGCATTCGCGATCGGCACCTTTTCGATCGAGGTCGCGACGGTGTTCAACAATGCCATGATGCCCGGGCTGGTGCCGCCGTCCCGCATCGGGCGGCTGTCGAGTTTCGGCTGGGCAATGGGGTATGCGAGCGGGCTGGTCTCGCTGGTGATCGCCCTCGGTTTCCTTGCCGCGAACCCGGACACCGGCAGGACGCTTTTCGGACTTGAGCCGGCGTTCGGTCTGAATGCCGCGACCGGCGGCGGCGACAGGGCGGTCGGGCCTCTGTCCGCGCTCTGGTATCTCGTGTTCGTGTTGCCGATGTTTCTGTTTGTTCCGGACATGCCTCATCAGGCGAAAATCGGTCCGGCCATCCGTGCGGGTCTGAAAAATCTTGCGGTGAGCGTGTCCGAGGCACGCGAGAACCGGAACATATTCCTGTTTCTTCTGGCCAACATGATCTTCAAGGACGGCCTGGTGGCCCTGTTCGCCTTCGGTGGCATTTACGCGGCCGGTCAGCTCGGCTGGGGCGCTCTTGAAATCGGCACCTTCGGCATCATCCTGACCGTCACCGGCACGCTCGGACTGCTGCTCGGCGGACCGATGGACGACAGGTTCGGAGCAAAGTCCGTCATCGTGTTTTCGCTGATCGTCCTGATGATCTGCGGGCTTGGCATGATATCCGTCGACCGGACCACCATCTTCTTTGTCATCAAGACCCAGGCCGCCCCGGACGGAGCGCTGCTGGCGTCCCTGCCCGAACGGACATTCATCGTGCTCGGCGCCGTGATCGGCGCGGTCTCCGGGCCCCTTCAGGCGGCCTGCCGCAGCCTGCTCATCCGCCTCGCTCCTGCCGGGAACATGACCCAGTATTTCGGTCTGCTGGCGTTGTCCGGCAAGGTCACCAGCTTCCTGGCACCGCTCACCGTCGGCGTCGTCACGGCCCTCACCAACAGCCAGCCGGCCGGCATGTCCGTCATTCTGGTCTTCTTTGCCCTGGGTCTGGCTCTGCTGTTGAAGGTGCGGGAGGAACGGGACTGAAGAGCCGATAAAGGGTGATAGTCTCTTGCGCCATCCCGGCTCGCGCTCCGGCCCGGGATGACGTCAGAAGGGCGGGTGTCGTTCTCCCGATGCCCGATCAGTGGCGGAAGTGGCGCATCCCGGTCATGACCATGGCCAGACCCGCCTCGTCGGCCGCCGCGATCACGTCGTCGTCGCGCATCGAGCCCCCCGGCTGAATGACGGCCGTCGCCCCTGCTTCCGCTGCTGACAGCAAGCCGTCGGCGAAGGGGAAGAAGGCGTCCGATGCGACCACACAGCCCTTCGTCAGCGGCGTGCTTAATCCCGCGGCTTCGGTTGCGTCAAGCGCCTTGCGGGCAGCGATCCGGGCGGAATCGACACGGCTCATCTGACCCGCGCCGACCCCGACTGTGGCGCCGTCCTTCGCATAGACGATGGCATTCGACTTGACGTGCTTGGCGATCCGGAAGGCGAATTTCAGATCGGCCAGCTCCTGATCGCTCGGCGCGCGCTTCGTCACCACCTTCAGGTCGAGATCGTCGACGACACCGTTGTCGCGGGACTGGACCAGCAGGCCGCCGGCAACGGATTTGACGAACAGCCCTTTCGTGCGGGCGTCGGCGAGACCGCCGGTGACCAGCAGGCGCAGGTTCTTTTTCGCCGCGATGATTTCGCGCGCGGCGTCATCCGCATCGGGCGCGATGATCACTTCGGTGAAAACCTTGACGATTTCCTCGGCGGCGGCCGCGTCCAGCGGCCGGTTCAGCGCGACGATGCCGCCGAATGCCGACACCGGATCGCAGCGCAGGGCCTTTTCATAGGCCTCTTTCAGGGTCGCCCCTTCCGCCACGCCGCAAGGATTGGCGTGTTTGATGATGGCCACCGCACTGGTGCGGTCGGGATCGAATTCGCTGACCAGCTCGAAGGCCGCATCCGTGTCGTTGATGTTGTTGTAGGACAACGTCTTGCCCTGGACCTGCTTCGCGGTGGCAACCCCGGGCCGGCTTTCGCCGGTCTTGTAGAAACCCGCGGTCTGATGCGGGTTTTCGCCGTAGCGCATGACTTCGGCGAGTTCGCCGCCGACAGCCCGGTGCGCCGGGGTCGCCTCGCCGAGCTGATCGGCCATCCAGTTGGACACCGCCGCGTCATAGGCCGCCGTGCGGGCAAACGCTTTCAGCGCCAGTGTCTTGCGCAGCCCGATCGGGGACTGGCCGCCGTTGGCGTCGAGTTCGGCAACCACCGTGCCGTAATCGGCCGGGTCGGTGACCACGGTCACGTACGCGTGGTTCTTGGCTGCCGCGCGGGTCATGGCCGGTCCGCCGATGTCGATGTTCTCGATCCCGGTGGCGTAATCCGCACCGGAGGCAACCACCTGTTCGAACGGATAGAGATTGCCGCAGAAGAGATCGATCCCGGCAATGCCATGATCGCGCATGGCGGCCGCATGATCGGCGTCGTCCCGGATCGACAGCAGGCCACCATGAACCATCGGATGCAGCGTCTTGACCCGCCCGTCCATGATTTCCGGAAAGCCGGTGACTTCGGAAATGTCCAGAACGGTCAGCCCGGCCTCTTTCAGGGCCTTGTAGGACCCCCCGGTCGACACCAGTTCGACGCCGCGCTCGCTCAGTGCCCTGGCGAAATCGACCAGACCGGCCTTGTCGAAGACGGACAGCAGCGCGCGTTTGACGGGCACAAGTTCGGGAACGGGAACGGCTTTGGACACAATGGCCATGAATTTGCCTCGCGGTAAGGGACGCCTTGGGAGAGTTGCGGCTGCCCCTAGCACGTCTTCAGGCAAATCGGAAGGTCACTTCAGGTTCGTGGCGCCTATTCCTCGAGCGGCAATTCTTCCACGTCGTCGAAATCGCTGGTGCCGCGCCGGCTGAGTTTGGCCGCCACCGTCTTGCGGAATTGCCAGCCCACGGACGGCGATTCCAGCAGCGATCCGCTCACCACGATCTGGTCGGTCTTGCGGTGTCCATAGACATCCGAAAGATAGATGCTTTCTTCAAGGCCCACCTCGGTGCCCGGCGCCTCGAACTCCCAGGCTTCTCCGTCCCTGCACACCAGCAGCACCGCCGAGCCGCCGCGAACAAGCGACGAGCGCAGGCCCGGGTGGAGATGAAAGCGGATCGCATAGTGTTGGTCCGGATCGACCGGCCCCACGGCGCCGAATGTGTCGACACCGTCCAGAACCGTCCCGTCGGCCGCAATCCTCAGATCCCGCTCGTGGACGACATTGAACTCGGCCACATATCCGTCATGCGAGGCCGTGACCCTGCTGCCGGTGGCGTCGTCCTCCCGCTCGACCGGAACGGTGGCCGGGCCGGACAGAATGGGAGCCCCGAGAATTTGGCCGAAGGGCTTGTCGGACAGGAACCGGCAGGAGGATGTGTCCTCGATGACGGCGGTCGAATGGGCCGCCGTCGACCGGCTGACCCGGCGCCACAACGGGTTCGACTTCGGCGACACGCCGCAATTCACCACGATGCGGTTGCTTCCCGAGGAAAATTCGAAAGACAGGCAGCCGGCATGGGCATCGCCCGAGACATTGACTGCCGGGGAGGGGCCCGTGTCGATTATCGCGACGGATTGTCCACCGCTCAGGCGCTGATACCCGGAATGGGGCGCGTTCAGGGGCGGCGCTCCGCGCGCATCGTCATAGGCCAGGATGGTCGCCACCAGATCGCCCGGCGTCGAGCCCATGCCGTTGAAATGGGCCAGCGCGCCGTCGCCATGACGGAAGAAACGCAAAAGGGGCATCATCCGGTCCACCGACTGCAGCATCGCAGGGGGCACTTCCAGGCCTTGGGCGACGAATGCCTGCCGAATCGGCAGGAGATCGGCCAGGATGTCGATCAGCGCCTTCGGATTGCGCGAAATATGCCCCCCGTCAGGCAGGATCTGGCGGGTGAGTTCCTGGTCAAGACGACGGATGCTCTGGCGCGCGAACCGGCCCTGGCCGGCCATGGAGATGCAGGCCGACGCGATGGCCAGCGTTCCGTGAAGCCGCTCGACGCCGTCTTCGGTCTCGTTGATGGTCTGGCGCAGAAAGCGCACCTGCCGCGCCAGCGACTTGACGAAACTCCGGTAGAAGTCGTGATCGCCGTCCTGGAGAATGAACGGCGAATGCGCCAGCCACGAGAGGATCCGCCGCGTGACGACGGACGCTTCCCAGCCGATGTCGTGCCAGCGGCCGCTATAGCGGATCCAGTCCTCGACGAGCGCCCGGGCGTTCTGCCGGGAAATCTGGCTGTCGGATGCGCGCAGGTCGCGGAGCCAGCCGAAACTGTGCAACTCGCGCTGCCAGTCCTCGTGCACGGCCTTGAGTTCGAACGGGGAGCGGCCTTGTGTCTCGACGAGGTGGCCGGAAAACAGAAAACGGCCGCCATAGATGTCGGCGGCGTTGGTCGCATCCGCCGTGCGCAGGTCCTGCGGCGCGATCAGAAGGCGCGCCGGCACAGCCGAAAACGGCTGCATGCGGAACAGCGGTCCACCATGCATCCACTTCAGGGAGCGTTGCCAAACATGCAGGGCCACAAGACGCCAGACCAGGCCTCTTTCATTCAGGCTTGCGATATTCACCAAACCATCCCCGATACTGATGGTTCAAACCCGTCTATGGGAACTCTCCGGCTGCGAAAACGGAAAAAGACACCGTTAAGGTTAGCATTTCATTTAGAGAATCATTGCAAATGAACAGTTTATGCCGCGTTAAAGACGCTTGAATCTGGCTGCGAAAAACCCGTCCATGCCCTTGGACTCACCGGTTGCCGCCGCATTGTGGCAGGGCAGGCAGCGCAAATATCCGTCATTTGTGACCAGATGGGCAAGCCCGCCGACCTCGTCGGGCACCACGTCCACCCGTGTCACACGGCCTTTCTGGCGCTCCAGAAAGGCAGCCGCCTGGGCCTCGCCCTCGGATGTTTCGAGCGAGCACGTGCAATAGACGATCAGTCCGCCGGGCTTGACCCAGCCGACGACACGGTCCAGCAGGGTCCGCTGAATTTCGGTCAGTTTCTCGACGTCGTAGGGCTGCTTGATCCAGGGAACGTCCGGGTGCCTGCGGATCGTTCCGGTGGCACTGCAGGGGGCATCCAGCAGGACCGCATCGAACGGCGCGTCCGGTTCGAATTTTCGCAGGTCGGCGGCAACCGTCCGCACATTCAAGCCGAGCCGGGCCATGTTGCCTTCAAGGCGCTTCAGCCGCGCGCTCGAAATATCGATGGCGGTCACGTTCGCCCCGGCCGCAGCCAGTTGCGCCGTCTTGCCGCCAGGCGCCGCGCACAGATCCGCGACCTCCAGACCGGTGACCTCTCCCAGAAGCCGGGCCGGCAGCGCCGCCGCGGCGTCCTGAACCCACCACTGACCGTCTTCGAAGCCTTCCAGTGCCTCGACGGCGCCTTTTTTCGTCAGCCGGACGCTGCCTGTGCCGACGGTTTCTCCGCCCAATCTGCGCGCCCAGTCTTCCGGATCCGCCTTCACCGAAAGATCCAGCGCCGCTTCGCTCTGGTGCGCTTTCGCGATCATCCGGGCCGTGTCTTCGCCGAAAGTCTCCCGCCAGCTCTCCAGAAGCCAGTCCGGTGTGTTCAGGAGATCGGGCTCGAGGCCGCCGGTGATCTCTTCCTTCTCACGACCGAGGCGCCGGAGCACTCCATTGACCAGCCCCTTGTAGGGCCGCGCCCGCCGGTCCAGGCCGGCATGGTCTACCGCCAGCGAGACGGCGGCGCGGTCCGGAACCTCCATGAACAGCATCTGCGCGATGGCCACATGCAGAATGTCCAGAATTCTGCCGGTTTTTTCCGGAATCGGCCTGTCGAGCAGACGCTCCAGAACCGCGGCGATTTCGCCGCGGCGCCTCAGGGCGGTGCCGACGATCGCCCGCACCAGCGCGCGGTCGTTGGCGGCCAGCACACGAAATCCGGAATGGCCCGAGACCGTGTCCAGCTCCCCGTCAAGCGGCCGCTTCTTGAAAACCACGTTGCCGAGCAGATCCGCCGCTACCTTGCGGGCGGCAAAACCTGGTTTGTCGAACCTTTCCGCCGCCGTGCCGGCTTCGGGTTTCGGATTGCTGTTCGGCCGTTTGGTCAAGGAATTTCCAATCGCGTGTCGGCCGGTGACATACGGCCTGCATCAAAATCAAGCGCCGCAGACCGGGTGACCGGTCGCGGCGCAGGACCCCATTCTAGGTCCGGTCGCTGTTCCGGCAAAGCATTTTTCCGGGTACGCCCGTTTTGTCCCGGCTTGCGACTAGCCCCAGGGGCCCTTGCTGGGACGCGATCCGCCGGAGGGAGCCCGCCGCCCTGTCCCGCCCCAGGGCCCGGAGGCCCGCGGCGCGGCACGGCCGAACGCGGCACGGTCTCCGCCAAGCGGGCCGCTATCGGCCAGCTTGCGCAACGCGTCGATGCGGTTCTGGGTGTTCGGATGCGTCGAGAACAGGTTGTCCATGCGCTCGCCGGACAGCGGGTTCATGATGAACATATGCGCTGTTGCCGGATTTGCCTCCGCGTCCGGATTGTGGATCCGCTCCACGCCGCCGGCGATCTTGCCGAGCGCGGAAGCGAGCCACATCGGTTCACCGCAGATTTCGGCGCCCATGCGGTCGGCCGCGTATTCCCGTGTTCTCGAAATCGCCATCTGCACGACCATCGCCGCCATGGGCGCGACAATCATCATCAGGAGCATGCCGACGAACCCGAGCGGATTGTTGCGGTTCCCGCCGAAGAAGAACGCGAAATTGGCCAGCATCGAAATGGCACCGGCAATCGTCGCGGTGATGGTCATGATCAGGGTGTCGTGGTTCTTCACGTGGGCGAGTTCATGCGCCATCACGCCGGCGACTTCCTCCGGTGACAGCATGTTGAGCAGTCCGGTCGTCGCCGCAACGGCCGCATTCTGCGGGTTTCGTCCGGTCGCGAAGGCATTCGGCTGAGGATTGTCGATCAGGTAGACCTTGGGCATCGGCAAGCCGGCGTTTTGTGCAAGCCCCCGCACCATGTGGTAGAAGTCGGGCGCGCTGCGCTCGTCGACCTCCCTGGCATGGTGCATGCGCAGCACCATCTTGTCAGCGTTCCAGTAGCTGAACAGGTTCATGGCCGCCGCAACGGCAAGTGCGATCATCATGCCCGACTGACCGCCGATCATGAATCCGATCCCCATGAACAGGGCGGTCATCGCCGCCAGAAGCATTGCTGTGCGGATATAGTTCATCGCCGCTGGTTTCCGTTTCGCTTTCTGATCCTGAAGTGTCTGATGGCCCCGTCAGGGACCGGTTCTTCCAGAAAGATGGGGAGTGCTGCCAATCTTGGCAAGAATGCCCTATATGTTCATGACAGGATCGTAATCTGGACGAACAGGGCCCATGACGGACAAGCCGGACACCCCGACCGCCGCCTACAGCCACAGCGCGGCGCCCTCACTGAAGACCGAACCGCAGGCGGCTCCCGCGAAACGGTTCGAGGATCTGCCGCCCGCGGCCCAGCGCGCCCTGCGGGAGGCCGAAGCCCGCCGAAGTGAAATCGACGCGCGCGAAAAGGCTCTGCCGGAAGAGAAAAACGGCCGTGGCGGGCTGGAGCCAACCCGTTACGAAGATTGGGAAATCAAGGGCCTGACCGTGGATTTCTGATCGCGGTCCACATCCGTGTTGAAGTCGGTTCTGAGGCCAGACCGACAGCCGAACGTCAGGTGAGTTTTCTCACTTCTGCGGCAACGGCCACGGCGAGGCCGGCCTGCGGTTCCGCGTCCAGATGGATCGCATCGACGGCGCTGGCCGATATCACCGAGCCGGTATCGAAGAAGGCCGCACCGTAGTCTGCCGCCTTGTCAGAATAGCATTTGGCAAGCCGGTGTGATTCCACGACGCTCTGCTCGCTGAATTGCGCCGCGAACGGTGTGCCTGCCATCGGTCCCAGAGGCGGCGGCGCCATTAGCAGCACCCTGGGCGCCCGACCCTCGACGTCGTCCGTCGGCCGCCGCGCGAAATCCAGCAACCGCCCCATCGCCACCGCGATCGTGTCCGCGTTCATCGCAAAACGCGCCTGCAGGTCATTTGTCCCGAGCATCATGATCAGGATGTCGATCGGCATGTGGGTCTTGCGCACGATCTCCAGATGCCGAAGCCCGTTCTTGTCGCCCTTGACCGGATCCTCGAATACGGTCGTGCGTCCGTTGACGCCCTCCTCAATCACATGGAAGCCGCCGCCGAGTTCCTTCTGCAGCAGCCGCGTCCAGCGGACGTCGTGTCCGTATCGGGATTTGTCGACCGGATTGAACCCCCATGTGAGCGAATCTCCGAAGCAGACAACGGAAATCGGATCTTTAACCGTCACAGCCATTGTAAAACCTGTTAAAACGAGTTCGAATTTCAGATTTCAACGATTACCGCCTCTCAATCGCGAGAACAAGAATGCCGGTGCGGTCACCGGCTACAGCCTCAACATGAAGACGGCGGTCAATGCCCTCGGCATGACGGGCACCCAGTACGGGTTCGGCAGGCGCCTGCCGACCAACGCCGCCGAAATCCTTGCGGGACACCCGGTCGCGGGAAATCCGGTCGCCGGCACATCGGAGGTCTACGGACGAAAGTCTGTTCCGGTGCCGGTTGGTTAATAAGGGATTTACCAGAGAGGCGATAGAGTCGGTCCAGAGTTATGCGTAACGACTTTCGGATCCCTGATGATTGCCAGCCCAAAGCCCTATCAGCGCGGCAAGTGCCTGCCGAGTTCCAATCCGTTCCAGCGGCTCGCCGACCTTCTGGACGGCGCGACGCCGGGCCGTGATCCGATCATCATGACCATTGGCGAGCCGCAGCACGCGATACCGGACTTCGCGGCGGATGTTCTGGCGGAAAACATGGGCGATTTCCGGCGCTATCCGCCCATCAACGGCACACCGGAATTCCGGCAGGCCATCGCCTCCTGGCTGGACCGGCGCTACGCGCTTGACGGCACCGTCGATGCGGACCACGGCGTGCTGCCGCTCAACGGCTCCCGCGAGGGTCTGTCCTTCGGCGCCATTGCCGCCCGCGACCAGCTCGACAAGGGTCTGGATCATCCGGTGGTGATCCTGCCCAACCCCTTCTACCAGACCTATGCCGCCGCGGCCCATGTGGCGGATGCCGAAGCTGTCCTGCTGGATGCGGTCGCCGCCAACGGCTTCCTGCCCGATCTTGACAGTCTCGATCCGGATCTTCTGCAAGGAACTGTCGCCTTCTACATCGCCTCACCCACCAATCCGGAAGGCCATGTCGTTGATATCGCCTATTGGCAGCGCCTGATCGAACTTGCCCGCAAGCACCGTTTCTTCATTTTCGCCGATGAATGTTATTCGGAAATCTACCGCGAAACGCCGCCTCCCGGCATCCTTGAAGCCGCCAAGGCGATGGGCGGCGGCTTTTCGAACATCATCGTCCTGAACTCGCTGTCGAAACGATCCAATCTGGCCGGTCTGCGCTGCGGTTTTGCAGCCGGAGACCCGGATTTCCTGCGAAGATGGGCAAAGTTTCGCGGTCTCGCCGCACCCCAGGTGCCGCTGCCGGCCCAGGCCCTGGCAGTGTGCGCCTACCAGGACGAAAACCATGTCGCGGAGAACCGCCGGCTCTACAACGAAAAGTTCGAGGCCGCGGAACGGATCCTCGGTCCGATCCTCGGGCCGGTGACACCTGAGGCCGGGTTCTTTCTGTGGCTCGACGTGAGCCGCTGGGGCGACGGCGTCTCCGTGGCCCGGGCGCTCTGGAGCGACATCGGGATCAAGGTCCTGCCGGGCGGTTATCTGGCCTCGGATCAGGCGGACGGCGGCAATCCGGGCAGGAACTATATCCGCATCAGCCTGACCGCACCGCTGGAGCAGGTGGAAACCGCCCTTGATCGATTGGCAAACTGGATGGGAGAAACAGCATGAGGCGGGCCAGCGCAGTTCGCGGCAACGGCCGCAGGGGCTCGGTTGACCTTCTGGACACCGAAAGCCCGCTCAAACGGTTTGCCCGGCGCAATCTGGCCGGCGCCGCCGGACTCGCCATCATCGCCCTGGCGGCTATGATGGCGGCCAGCCTGGCCACATGGTCGGTCAGCGACCCGAGCCTCAACCACGCGACCGGCGGCCAGGTTCGCAACGCTCTTGGGGCACCGGGCGCGATCCTCGCCGATATCCTGATGCAGACCATCGGCCTCGCGACCGCCGTTTTCCTGATCCCTCTGGTTCTGTGGGGCTGGCGCCTCCTGACCGGACACACGCTCGGCATCGGCCGCCGCCGGCTTGCCTACTGGCTCATCGGCTCCAGCCTCGCGGCCGGCGCCCTGGCCGCACTGCCCGTTCCCGACAGCTGGCCTCTGCCCACCGGCCTCGGCGGGTTCCTTGGCGACACCGTTCACTGGGCTCCGGCCCTGATCACCGGCAACATGACAAGCGGCGCGGCAACCATTGTCGGCGGCCTGGGGCTGGGTGTGCCCTCCGTTCTGTTCCTGCTGGCCGCCGCCGGATGGCTTGGTTCCGCCGGTGAGCCCGTCACCCGGGTCGAACCGGCCGCTGCCCCGAAAGGCCACGGAAAGTCTCTCGAGGACGATCTCGGCCTGGACGATGACGAGGCCGAATCCCGTGTTGGAATGATCGCCAGCGCATTCGTCGGCCAGATGGAACACTGGGGCCTGCAGGCCGCGACCCAGTTGCGCCGGGTTACCGGCCTGCAGCGCAGCCGCCCGCGCGACGAGGACGACTGGGACGAGGACGACACCGAATCCGACTACGAACCCGAAGACAGCCGTCAGGACAGCCGGTTGAAGGCGTTCCGCAGAGCGCTCACCGGCCGTCTGGTCCCGGAGGACGATGACGGTCTCGACGAATTCTACGACCGCGACGACAACGACGAGGATACCGATACCGGCGGCTTCGGTCATGCGTTCCACGATGCTGGCCACCAAACTGGCCACGTCGGTGGCGACTACGACGACCATGGCGATGGCGACACCTTTGCGCCCGATGAGCTGCTGATCGACAAGGGACCGGTCACCGGAAGGCCGGTCGTTCCTGTCGGCATTGCCGCGCCGGCATCCGTCGGCGAGGCGGCCACCCAGCAGTCCGCGACGGCCGGCCGGGTGATCCCGGCGGCACCGCGTCCGAAACAGAGCAAACGCGCCATCGCGGAGGCGCAGCCGTCGTTTCTCGGCGCGCCCGAGGCGTATGAACTGCCGCCGCTGCACCTGCTCGCCGAGCCCAAGACGGCCGGCAAGGTGCCGGGCCTGTCAGCCGACGCGCTGGAACAGAATGCCCGCATTCTGGAAGGGGTGCTGGAGGATTTCGGCGTCCGCGGTGAAATCATCGAGGTCCGTCCGGGCCCCGTCGTGACCCTTTACGAGCTGGAACCGGCACCGGGCATCAAGTCCTCACGCGTCATCGGGCTTGCCGACGACATCGCCCGATCCATGAGCGCGATCTCCGCCCGTGTCGCGGTGATCCCGGGCAAGAACGCCATCGGCATCGAATTGCCGAACGCCCGCAGGGAAACCGTCTACCTGCGTGAATTGCTGGCCGCCCAGGACTTCGAGAAATCGAAGTCCAAGCTGGCGCTGGCCCTCGGCAAGACCATCAATGGCGAGAGTGTCGTCGCCGACCTGGCCCGCATGCCCCACCTTCTGGTTGCCGGGACCACCGGTTCGGGCAAGTCCGTGTCGATCAACACCATGATCCTGTCCCTGCTCTACCGGCTGACACCCGAGCAGTGCAAGATGATCATGATCGACCCGAAGATGCTGGAACTGTCCATCTATGACGGCATTCCGCACCTGCTGACGCCCGTCGTGACCGATCCGAAGAAGGCCGTCGTGGCGCTGAAGTGGACGGTCCGCGAGATGGAGGACCGCTACAAGAAGATGTCCAAGATGGGCGTCCGCAACATCGACGGCTACAACACCCGCATCAAGCAGGCCCTGGAAAAAGGCGAGAGCTTCACCCGCACCGTCCAGACCGGCTTCGAGCGCGACACCGGCCAGCCGATCTACGAGGAAGAGGACCTGCCGCTCGAGGCAATGCCTTATATCGTTGTTGTCGTCGACGAGATGGCCGACCTGATGATGGTCGCCGGCAAGGACATCGAAGGCGCGATCCAGCGGCTTGCCCAGATGGCCCGGGCCGCCGGCATCCACCTGATCATGGCAACCCAGCGCCCGTCGGTGGATGTCATCACCGGCACCATCAAGGCGAACTTCCCGACCCGGATCTCGTTCCAGGTGACGTCGAAGATCGACAGCCGCACCATCCTGGGTGAAATGGGCGCCGAACAGCTGCTCGGCATGGGCGACATGCTGTTCATGGCCGGCGGCGGCCGCATCCAGCGTGTCCACGGCCCGTTCGTTGCCGATGAGGAGGTGGAAGACATCGTCAAGCATCTCAAGGTTCAGGGCACGCCCCAGTATCTGGAAGCCGTCACCGAAGAGGAAGACGGCGGCGACAGCCCCTATGACGGCGGCGACGGCGCCTCAGGCGGCGGCGACGGCAACGATCTTTACGACAGAGCTGTCGCCATCGTGCTCAAGGACAAGAAGGCTTCGACCTCCTACGTCCAGCGGCGCCTGTCGATCGGCTACAACCGCGCCGCCTCGCTGATCGAGCGCATGGAACAGGAAGGCCTGATCAGCGCGGCCAATCACGCCGGCAAGCGGGAGATTCTGGTGCAGAACGGCCTCGAGGAAGACTTCTGACCCATTGTTTTCCCGCTTTTTGTGATTTTATGTCAGGTGGTGCCAAAGCTTTGCCACACACGGCCCTTAACTCTAGGAAACGTGTACCGAAGACAACGATCCAGGATCCTGCAACATGCTGAAATGCCTCGCTCACCGTCTGTTCAAGTCTTTCGCGGCGACAGGTTTGGCTGCGGGCCTTGCCCTGTCGGCGCTTGTGCCGGCCATGGCCCTGACCGAGCACGAGCAGAAGACCCTTCAGGATCTCAATGTCTATTTCAACTCCGTGAAGACCATGCACGGAGACTTCATCCAGTTCGGTCCCGACGGCAGCCAGTCGGACGGCAAGTTCTACATGGCGCGTCCCGGCAAGGTCCGGTTCTACTATGCCAAGCCGTCCGTTCTCGACATTGTCGCCGACGGCAAGTCCGTCTCGGTCAAGGACCGCAAGCTTAACACCCAGGACATCTGGCCGCTGGGGCAGACCCCGTTGCGCTTTCTCCTGTCCGACGACATCGACCTGCAGAAGGACACCAACGTCACCAATGTGCTGGTGGAAGAGGACCTTGTCACGGTGACCATCTTCGACAAGACCAAGTTCAACTCCGGCACGCTGACCTTGATCTTCGATGCCAAGGACTACGCCCTGAAGCAGTGGACCGTGACCGACCAGCAGGGCTACGACACGTCCGTGGCGGTCTATAACGTCGTCTCCAACGGCCCGACCAATCCGGACCTGTTCAAGATCGACTATCTGGCCAATGCCCGCCAGGGCAGGAATTGACGGCCGGTCCGGCGGACCACCCGTGAGCGCGGCAGAGACGTCCGGATCCCGCGCCGCCGTCTTCGAACTGCTGGAAGCGTTCTGCGCCCGCAACGATCTGCGGCTGACCACCGCCGATCCGCACGGCCACGCGGGCCTGGTCGAGAGCCCGGCCGGCAAACGCTGGTTCTTCAAGGGCACCCGCTTCGATCTCAATCCGCTCGGCGCGTCTGAAATTGCCGGTGACAAGGCCTATGCCGCCTCGTTTCTGAAAGCAGCCGGGATCGCCGTCCCCGCCGGCCATTTTGTTCCGGCCGATGACATCCGGGACGGCAAGCGCCCGCCCGAAGAGGTCCTGGATTTCGCGGAAGACCGGGGATTTCCCCTGTTCATCAAGCCCAATTGCGGCCGCGAAGGCCTGGACGTGATGCGGGTGGACACCTACCACACCCTCCAGAACGGTTTGCAAATTCTCGCCAAACGCCACCAGCAACTTCTTGTTCAGGAGGAGATCCGGGGCCAGGAACTGCGCATTCTGGTGCTGGACGGCGGTATCCTGTGTGCCATCGAACGCCACCCGCCAAAGGTGACCGGAGACGGCGCGCGCAGCCTCGCCGAACTCATCGACGCCGACCCGCTTGTCGACGCCACCGACGGTCGGATCGATTTCAACCTGTCCCAGCAAGGCCTGATGCTGGAAACCGTCCCGGCGGACGGCCAGACGGTGACCGTGCTGCCCGTCGCCAACCTGTCGGCAGGCGGCACCGCCCGCATCGTCACCGGCCCCCTGTCCGCCGGCCTTGCCGCTCTCGCCCGTCATGCCGCCCGGACTCTGGCGTTGCGCTACGCCGCAGTGGATCTGATCCTGCCGGAACGGCCGGTCCCCGGCACGGCCGCGATCGTCCTGGAGGTCAACGCCGCACCGGGGCTGGGCAGACTGTCCCGGCAGGGCGAAGCGGAATCCGCGCTGGTGAAAGAAGTCTACGACAAGGTGTTCAGCGCCCTGTTCACGGCATGACGCGGTCCGGCGCGTGCCACATGATAAAACGGCAACCACCACCTGCCGGGACTTGGCTTCCCGGTTGCAGCGCGGTATGAATGCCGGACCACAAGGACCCGGGTGCGATTCCCGGGTGGCTCTTCCGGCCGCCGATCCGCCGGACAACCCGATACGAATGATCTGGCACACCGCAGCGCCAACCGCTTCGGCAGACAGAACTTTGGGCTGTATATGATTTCATTCTCTCAATACAAGAACCAGTGGACGGGCAACATCCGGGCCGACCTGCTGTCGGGTCTCGTGGTTGCGCTCGCCCTGATCCCGGAAGCAATCGCGTTTTCCATCATTGCCGGTGTCGACCCGAAGGTCGGCCTCTACGCGTCCTTTTCCATAGCGGTGCTGGTCGCGATCACCGGGGGCCGTCCGGGCATGATCTCGGCCGCGACCGCCGCAACGGCGGTGCTCATGGTCACGCTGGTCAAGGATTACGGGCTGCAATATCTGCTCGCGACCACCGTGCTCGCCGGCCTGTTGCAGATCGGCGCGGGCGTGCTGAAGCTCGGCTACGTGATGCGCTTCGTCTCCCGCTCCGTCATGACCGGCTTCGTCAACGCGCTCGCCATCCTGATCTTCATGGCGCAATTGCCGGAACTCGATCCCTCGCGCGTTCCGCTGCTGACCTTCGCGCTTGTCGCCGCGGGCCTCGCGATCATCTATCTGTTCCCGCGCGTGACCAGGGTCATTCCCTCGCCGCTGGTCACGATCCTCGTGCTGACCGTCCTCACCATTGCGTTCGGCTGGGACGTGCGCACCGTCGGTGACATGGGTGAGCTGCCGAACACGCTGCCCATCTTCCTGATCCCGGACATCCCGCTGACCTTCGAGACCCTGCAGATCATCTTCCCCTATTCGCTTGCCGTCGCCGTCGTCGGCCTGCTGGAAAGCCTGATGACCCAGCAGATCGTCGACGATCTCACCGACACATCCTCCGACCGCAACCAGGAATGCATCGGCCAGGGCATCGCCAACACCGCGACCGGCTTCATCGGCGGCATGGCCGGCTGCGCCATGATCGGCCAGTCGATGATCAACGTGAAATCCGGCGGACGCGGGCGCCTGTCCTGCTTTGCCGCCGGTGTGTTTCTCCTGTTCATGGTGGTGGTTCTGGGCGATCTCGTCGGCCAGATTCCCATGGCGGCCCTGGTGTCGATCATGATCATGGTGTCGATCGGAACGTTTTCCTGGAGTTCGATCAGGAACATCAGGGAACATCCGCGCTCGTCCTCCATCGTCATGCTGGCGACGGTCTTCTTCGTGGTCTACACCCACAACCTTGCCATCGGCGTGCTTGTCGGCGTGCTGCTGTCGGGCCTGTTCTTCGCCTGGAAGATCTCGCAGATCTTCCGCGTGACAACGTCCGTCAGCCCGGACGGGCGGCACCGGACCTACAAGGTCGAGGGCCAGCTGTTCTTCGCTTCCTCCGAGGACTTCATGAAGGCCCTCGACTTCAAGGAAGCGGCCGAAAAGGTAACGCTCGACGTCAGCCGCGCCCATATCTGGGACATTTCCTCCGTCGCCGCCCTCGACATGGCGGTGGTGAAATTCCGAAGAGAGGGCGCCGAGGTCGACATCGTCGGCATGAACGCGGCAACGGAAACCATCGTCGACAGGCTTGCAATTCACGACAAGCCGGGCGCCATGGAAAAACTGCTGGGGCATTAGGGTTTAGGGAGGCACACATGACCAAGGGAACGCTGATCGCCCTGGTGGACGGTTCGAAATACTCCGAAAGCGTCTGCCACTACGCAGCCTGGATCGCAAAGCGGACGAAGAGCACGATCAAGATCTATCACGTGCTCGGACGCCGTGAAGGTGCCGACAGGCAGGATCTCAGCGGAGCGATCGAGCTCGGCGCCCGGACCCACATTCTGGACGAGCTGAGCGAACTCGACGCGCGGCGCGCCAAGCTCACCCAGGCCAGGGGCCGCGCGATCCTGGAAGACGCCCAGGCGATTATCGAAGCCGATGGTGTCACCGTCGAAACGCGGCTGCGGCAGGGCGATCTGGTCGAGACGGTCCTTGCCAAAGAAGACACCGGCGACATGATCGTGATCGGCAAGCGCGGCGAGGCGGCGGATTTCGCCAAGCTGCATCTGGGCTCCAACCTGGAACGGGTCATCCGCTCAAGCAGCAAGCCGGTCTTTGTCGCCAACCGCGAATTCAAGCCGGTCACCAGTGTCCTGATCGCCTTCGACGGCGGCCAGTCCTCCATGAAGGCGGTCGACTACCTCGCCCGGAACCCGCTTCTGGCAGGCCTGCCCGTCACGCTCGCCTTCGCGGGCAGCGATACCACCGACATCCGCAAGTCCCTCGAAGACGCCCGGGCGACCCTGGCCGCCGGCGGCTTCGACGCGCAGATCCTCATTCAGGCAGGCAAGGCCGATGCCGCCCTCGGCAAGCTGGTGGAAGACGGGAATTACGATCTGGTCGTCATGGGCGCCTACGGCCATTCCCGCATCCGCCATCTGATCATCGGGTCGACCACCTCCGAGATGATCCGCACCTGCAAGGTCCCGATCCTGCTGATGCGGTAAGGCCTTTCGGGTGCCGTCGAGGCTGAAACCCGGCAGTCGCCGGCAAGAGCGTGCCTTGGGCGTGCCCGGAGCCCTCGAATGTCATAGCCTCGGGCGCCTGACCCTCAATAATCGCCGAGCTTCATGTCCGGTGAGTAGTCTCCCGGGGCATCCTTGGTCACGGCCTGGCCGCAGATGGTCGCGCCGCGGGCGGCGTCGAAGGTCAGCGACGGAGAGCCGGACAGCGACCAGCCCTTGTTGAGCGCCTGGGTGACCCGGTGGCAGAATTCGCTGTCGTCGACGCCGGTGATGAAGCGGTACAGTTTCATGAAGAGTCTCTCGTTGCTGTCAGGATACGTGCTTTCTGTCAGGCACGGGCGGCGATGGCATCGGCGATGGCGATCACCCGCCGGCCCATCTCCGCATGTAGCCGCTCGACCATCTTGCCGTCCACCTGGATCGCGCCCTTGGACGCATTTTCCGGCAGCGCGAACACTTCGTTGATCCTGCGGGCCCAGGCGATCTCTTCCTTCGACGGGCTGAAGGCGTCATGGCAGGGCCCGATCTGTTTCGGGTGGATCAGCGTCTTGCCGTCCATGCCCATGTCCACGCCTTGCGCGCATTCCGCGGCAAAACCCTCCTCGTCCTGAAAGGCGTTGTAGACCCCGTCGAGAATGTCGATGCCGCCGGCCCGCGCCGCGGCGACGCAGGTCATCAGCCATGGCGTCATCGCCGCCCGTCCGGGCGACAGGCGCGCGCGGGTTTCCTTGGCCAGATCATTGGTGCCCATGACGAAGCAGGACAGCCGCACCTGCCCGTCCCGGCCGCAGGCACCGATCGCGCCGGCATTGAGCATCGCCTGCGGCGTTTCCATCATCGCCCAGAGTTTCAGATCGCTGGACGCACCCAGGACCGAAAGCTTGTGGGCGATCATCTGCAGGTCGGCAGGCGCGTTGACCTTGGGCACCAGGATCGCATCCGGGTTGGCCTTGACTGCGGCGGCGAGATCATCGTCGCCCCAGGGGGTCTCCAGAGCGTTGATCCGGATGACGACCTCGCGCTCGCCATAGCCGCCTTCGGAAACCGCCGCGACGATCTGGCTGCGGGCGAGGTCCTTGGCGTCCGGTGTGACCGCATCCTCCAGGTCGAGCAACAGACAGTCCACATCCAGGGTTTTGGCCTTTTCCAGCGCCCGCGCATTCGAGCCGGGCATGTAGAGGGCGGAGCGACGGGGTTTGAACGAAGTGGTCATCGGTTGGTCTCTGATCAAAGGGAACGCGGAATTCGGAATAACCTAGTGGATCGGGCCAGTAATACCATCCGCCGAAGGGGGAACAGCCTGTCATGCCAAAGAGTGGTGATCATGACCCATCTGACGGCGTCGCCGGTCCCCCTTTCGAGGCTGACCTGAAAATCATGTCCTTGGCCGCGATGACGGCGCCAAGCGTGATCGCCACACAGGCGATGCCGACGGCCATCGTCAGCGGACCGAACCCGAAGGCGATCAGGAGCAGGGTCGACAGCAGCGGTGCGGAATAGGCGGCCGCACCCAACACCTGGATGTCGCCGCGTTTGACGCCGATATCCCAGGTGAAAAAGGCAAGTCCGACGGGGAACGCGGCCAGGGCCAGAACGGACGCCCATTCCAGCGGCACCGCCGGCCAGACGGTTTCCTCAAGCGCCAGATGACACAGGCCGGAGAGCAGCGCCGTCATCAGGCAGAAGCCGGCGACGGCTTCCGTCGGCACGGAGCCGAGCCGGCGCGACAGCACCGAATAACTCGACCAGAACAGGCAGGACGCCACCGCCGCGCCGTAGCCGAGCATCGATCCCCCGGAAAACTGCACGCCCTCACCGCCGGTGATCAGCAGGACCGCGCCGGCAAGACCCAGAACCGCGCCGATGACATGGTGCAACCGCAGGTGTTCGCCCGGCAGAAGCGCGGAAAACAAGACGATCAGCAGCGGCCAGGTGTAGTTGATGAGGTTCGCCTCTACCGGCGGTGCGTTTCGGATCGCGGTGAAATAGAAGAAATGGAAGCCGAACAGGCCGAAGGTGCCGAAGGCCCAGACGCCGATGGGCTGGCGCAGCAGGCGTGTCCTGCCCGTCACCACGAGCCACACCAGGGCGATCGCACCGGAAAAGCCGAAACAGAGCGTGTTCAGCAGGAACGGCGGCACCTGGCCGGACCCCGCGCCGAACAGACCAAGTGTTGCCCACATCAGCACCGCGCTCATTCCGATGAGTGTCGCCTTGAGCCTGTCCGCGTTCGCCATGCCGTCTTTCCGTCGTTTCGGTTGTCACGCTCATGGCATGAATGGGAGGCCCGCGAAAGAGCGTTGCCGGATCTGCCCCGGCAAACCCGCCGCAAAGCATATTTGATCGAGGTCCTTGATCCCGGATCGGTTTTCGGGACATTGTGTGCCTCACCTAAGTCGATTTTCTTTTCCGGGGACTACATGACGACACCGCAGATCAGGGCTCTCGGGCCGGACGATGCCCATCAGCTTGCGCCACTCATTGCCGAAAACGCTCAGGCGCTGAAACGCGGCGCGCCACGGCGCCCCGACGAATATTACGCAGAACGGATTCTGGGAGACAAGAGCGCCGAAGTGATCGGTGCGCTGGACGGCGGCGAGCTGGTCGGTTTCGCGGTGTTCTTCGACCTGCCGGAACTCATCACCGGCCTCCGGATCGGCCAGCTCGACGATATCTACGTGCATCCCGATCACCGCAACAAGGGCATCGGCCGCCGGATGATCGAAACCCTGGTTTCAGAGGGGCAGACGCGCGGCTGGCTGCACCTGCGCTGGCTCGTTCCGGGCAAGAATGCCCCGGCCGTCGCTCTATACGAGAAGATCGCCGAACCCGACCACCGCAAGAGCTACGTCATCCCGATCGACCGGATCGCCGGCGACTGAGCGAAACAGGCACTTCTGCTGCCGTTCTCTATCCTAGGTCCCCGCCTGAAACAGCGGCGGGATCCGGCCAACGGGCAAAAGGCCAAGCTGGACCAGCCCGTTGGTGATTGTGACGGGAATCGTGATGGACCGGACACCGTCAATCTCCGTTGCTGCCGGTTCCAGGCTGTTCACCACGCCTTCAAGCAGCGGGTAAGTCCGGTCTTGCGCGGGAAACAGCGGTTTCAAGGCCCGCACCAGAGCGCCCGCATTGCCGAGTGTCAGGTCGAGCGCGCCGGATATCGTGCCGTCGCCCGCAAGAACCAGGTTGCCGCGCGCGGTTGCCCGGCCCGTGCCGAGCACGGCTTCCCCCAGAACCAGGTCTATCGGCAGGCCGTCGCCACTGGCCCGCACCAGCGAGATGAGGTCCGCCCCCCCGAGGAGACCCATGCCGCCGTCGATTCGGGCATGACCGCGCAGCATGATCGCCTGACTCAACTCCGGCAGGGCAGCCAGAGAAAGACTGTCGACGGTCACGAACCCTTCCAGTATGCCTGCCGTTCCCGGCGCTTCGCGCACATGCAGTTCCGCTTTGTCCGCCGAAACCAGCCCGTCCGGCACGTCGCCCGCAAGGGTGATCCCAGGCTTGGCGATCACGGCATCGAGGGCTCCGAGAGAATCTTGTCCAAATTTCATGCTGGCGCGGGCAGTGTCCCATGTGATCTCTCCGGCCAGGCCTGAGAGCGGCACCGACAGGGACGCCGGGGAGTGTGCCTCGAAAATCGCATGCCGGGGATTGTAGATCAGCGCCACGGCGTCCAGCCCGCCGAGCGATCCGGTCGTTCCGGACCGGTCCGCCGTGCGCATCTCACGGCAGGCGACCTCGTAACGGAACGGATAGCCGGCGATGGACAGATCGGCACAGGCAAGCTCCAGGCCCTGACCGGCCATGCGGTCAAGCTGCAGGTCCAGCTGTTCGGCCAGCACGGACCGGCCGTAGGCCCAGGCCGCCGACCATCCCGCGACCACCACGACAACCGCGACGAGCAGCAGAATATAGCCGCGCCTGGAACGCTTCGGCGATTTCGGGGGCGTCGGCGCCTTGATTTCGGTATCCGTCACGGGATTGAACTTCCTCTCCGGGGGGCCACAGGGACCCTGTCTACCGTGTCCGGCGCGAAACCGCAGCACCGAAGCGGCATTGAATTGGCGGGCGCGGCTTGGTATCTCCGCACTTGCCAAAGCACTTTCAAGAAACACGGAACCATTTGATCCAAGCGGGGCACCTGTTCCCGTGTTTCTTAAAAAGGCTCTGCAACAGAATACAGGTCGATATGAGCGATTTTTGGGTCTTTGGCTACGGCTCCCTGATGTGGAACCCGGGATTTGCCTTCCTGCGGTCCGAACGAGCGCTGCTCACCGGCGCCCACCGGTCTCTTTGCGTCTATTCCTGGGTACACCGCGGCACCCGGGAACGGCCCGGACTTGTCTTCGGTCTGGACAATGGCGGCGCCTGCCGCGGCATCGCCTATCAGGTCGCCGAGGAGACATGGCCGCAGACGCTGGACTACCTGCGCGCCCGGGAACAGACCACGATGGTCTATCGCGAACACCATCATCACATCGAACTGGATGACGGCGGCAAGATCGAGGCGCTGGTCTATATGGTCGACCACGGCCATGCGCAATATGCCGGGGCATTGCCCCTGGAAAAACAGCTCGAAATCGTTCAGGGCGCGGTCGGCCAGTCGGGCGAAAATCCGGAATATGTCATCAACACCGCAGCCCATCTCGAAGACATGGGCATCCGCGACACCGGTCTGTCCTGGCTCGCGGATCGGCTGAAAACCTAGGGTTTCGGACACTCCGGACTGATCCCGGGCAGATGCGACCGGACCATCCGGCCGTCACACCCGGCGACACCCTCAAAAGATGCGTCATAAAACTGTTACGTACTATAGGTAGCAAATCCCTCCAAAATTTGTGAGGAGGCTAACTATGCAACGAATCGCCCGGGAGCTCATCAGCAAGGGTCACGCCAAGATCAGGCTGAACGCCGAAGACGTTGATACCCTCCTTTCGGTGTTCGGCTCGGCCGACCGGTTCTTCAACCAGGACAAGGCCGAGAAAGCCGCCTTCAGATTCAAGAGCGATGTTGAAGGCTATCGCGAAATCGGCGCGGAATTCTCAATCTCCGAAGACAGGCCGGATCTGAACGAGGCCTATGGGGTCGTGCTGGGCAATATCCCTTCGACACAGGCCCGTGGCTGGGCAACCGGAAATGTGCTTTTCAAATCTCTGCTGGACGTTTCGAAGGTCTACCAGCCGACGATAAACGCACTGTTCGAGGCCCTTCGCCAGGAAATCAATCCGGACGGGGCGGTGCTGGAAGTTGGAGACACCTCGTATCTGCAGGTCAATTATTACCGCCCCTCGGCGGAAACCCGCGATTTTCTGCAGGACCATCACGAGGACGGGCACCTTTTGACCGTGGTCAAGGCACTCGAACCGGGCCTGGAAATCAGGCCGGACGACCGGTTTGAACCGGTCGTTCTGGAAAGGAACGAGATCCTGCTCATGCCGGGAAGCCTGCTTTCCATCATGACGGGAGGAGAGATTCCGGCCTTGTGGCACCGGGTGCGCAACACCAACGCCCAACAGAACCGTGCATCCATGATGTTCTTCGTCAATCCATGCCTGAAGGAAGCACCGGCCCCATGGAAATCGGGCCCGTCGGGCCAGGATACGGATCTGGCGGCCGCCTGTGTCGAGCGTTCGGTCGCCTTCGGCCTGGAGCCGATCGATACGGCAGTTTGAACCCGTGGTGACCGGGTCCGATCCTGTCGGGCTCCCGAATATGGACGGTGCAAAATCATGAAAAGAAAAGTATTGGTCCTGAGCGCTGGCGATCCTGCCGGCATCAATTTCTGCAAGTCTCTGGCCCTGCAACCGGACCGTTTCCAGATCCAAGGAGCGGACACCGACATCTATCGCCTGCATCTGGCCTGTGCCGACAGCCGGCATCTGCTGCCCCCGCCCGGCGACGAAAATTATCTTGCGGCCCTGAACCGGCTGATCGAGGAAGTCGAGCCCGATCTGCTCTATGCCGCCGATACCAACGCCGAACTGATCTTCGTCTCTGAAAACCGGGATCGGATCAATGCGCGTGTGTTCATGCCTCCGCCCGCGGCGGTCACGTCCTACGAAAACAAGTTCGAGACCTATCTTGCCTGCCGTGAGGCCGGCATCACCGTTCCCGAGACCATCATGCTCCGTGAGCCTGCCGATGTGGACAGGGCGATTGCGGACTTCGGCGAAATCTGGATCAGGGCAACCCATGGCAGCGGCGGTTCTGGCTCTCTGCCGACGTCCGATCCCGTGCTGGCCTGCGCCTGGGTCGAACGGAATTCCGGCTGGAACCGATTCAGCGCCTCGCAGCGGCTCGGCCGGAAGATGGCCACCTGGATCGGACTGTGGGACGCGGGCAGGCTGGTCACATGCCAGGCGCGCAAGCGTCTGCACTGGGAATATGCCCATCTCAGCCCGTCGGGCGTAAGCGGCATCACCGCCGCACAGGCCACCACGGACGACCCGAAGATCCACGAGGTCGCGCTCGCCACCATCGAGGCGGCCGCCCATGTGCCCAACGGGGTCGTCGCGGTCGACCTGACCTATGACAATGACGACGTGCCCAACCCAACGGAGATCCAAGCGTCCCGCTTCTACACGTCGATCTACTTTCTCGCCCGCGCCGGTCTCAATTTCCCGGCCCAGTTCGTCAAACTCGCCCTTGGCGATCCACTCGACACGGATCTCACCGGGACCCATCCGCTCGAGAACGACCTTGTCTGGCTGAAGACCGTCGATGCCGAGCCGATCCTGACGACGGCCGAAGAAGTGTCGGGCAACCTCACCAGGTGGAAAGTGGCGCAATGATCAGCGCCCGCCAGGTCCGGGGTGCGATGGAGCCGCAGTACCGCTCGGCAAGCGTTTCGGCGATCAGGCCCCTCGCCAGCGGCATGTTGAACCATGTGTATCGGGCGCAATTGAGTGACCCGCCCTGCGACATCGTTGTCCGGGAGCGCCACTTTACCGATCCTGAATACGGACAGTTTTTCGCCGCGGAACGGCTGGCCTATCCCCTGCTTTCCCGAGACCGGCCAAGGGTGCCCGCGTTTCTGGGCGCGGACGAAAGCGGCACGCTTTCAGGAAACCCTCTTGCAGTATTCGGTTTCATTGACGGCACCCGTCTGGACGACCTGTTGGAAGACCGTCCGTCTTCAAGGCTGCTGCGCGCGCTTGCCATCGCGATTGGCCATGTTCACGAGGTCGCCGCACCCGGCTACGGGACGTTGTCCGCGACAACCCATGGACCGGAGGAAACCGGGGCGTTCTGGCAATCCCTGTTCGAAGCCGAAGCAGCGACCCTTGCCAGGCTTTACCCGGCATCCGCGGAAAACCTGAGATCCCGTATTCCGGAATGGCTCGCCCGCCTCCGCGAAGCGCCACCCGGCCTGGTCGCGCCGGCACTGGTTCACGGGGATTTCCATGCTCGCAACATCATCATCGACAGCACCGGCGAACCGAACCTGATCGATTGGGAGGCGGCCCGCTTCCGGTCGCCCGGCTATGACCTGGTGCAGATCCTGGACCTCAATCTGATCCGGCACAAAGGCGCGGGGACCGAATTCCTCTCGCACTATCTCGCGACCCGCAGGATTTCCGCCTCACCGGATGAGGCCATGAAAATCATCGACGTCTTCAAACGGTTCTGGCGCATCCGCATGGGAGGCTTCATGTGCCTCAACGATGTGCCCGGCTGCTCTTATTTCGGTTTCCAAGCCGACTACCGCAGATACCTCCAGGAGGGTGGATTTCTTGAATTCTGACTCTGTAACGGCACTGACATCCATTCTGGATGTGCTTCCGGACTACGATGTGTTTCTCATCGATCAATGGGGCGTTCTCCATGAAGGCCACGCGGTTTATCCGGGTGCGCACGAGGCCTTGCGTGAAATCAAGCAAGCGGGCAAGACCACGCTCATCCTGACCAATTCCAGCAAATCCAACCTGGTGAACGCCGACCGGCTCGAACGGCAATTCGGCATCGGGTCCGACTGCTACGACCACATTGTCAGTTCGGCGCATTATCTCATCGAAGCGCTCGTCCGCAATCCGGCCTCGGTCTGGCCCGGCTTCGCGGGCTCTTCTCCCAGGGCCTTTGTCCTTGCCGACGGCAGGGACATCGCCATCGTTGAGGAAAGCGGTCTTGCCTGCGCCCCGGGCATCGCCGAAGCGGACTATGTCCTGCTGCTCAGCGTCCCGCCCGGAGAAGGAAGCGCGGATCACGAACACTGGATACCGGACGCGATCAGGCGCGGATTGCCGCTCGTCTGCCCGAGTGCGGATCTGCACTCGGTCTCGGTCAAGGGCCTGGTCAACGGACTGGAGTCGGTTGTCTCCGCCTATGCCCGGGGCGGTGGCAGCTTCGTGAATTTCGGCAAGCCGTCTTCCTCCATCTACGAGGTGGTGCGGTCCCTGACCGACTGTCCGGCACCGGCGAGGGTGCTGGCGATCGGCGACCAGACCGGATCGGACATAGCGGGAGCGAAGCTGAAAGGGTATCACAGCCTCCTTGTGCTGACCGGTGCCGGAACGGCGCGGCTTGGGACCGGTGACCTTGAGAAGGCGGCCGGCATCCTGGATGCGCCCGCCTTTCCCGAAGCCGAGCGGCCTCACTACATCATGACCTCCCTGAAACCATGAGCGCGGAGCACCCCCTGACGGGACGGGTCCGGCCGCGGACGCTCGCGACCGGCCTCGTGCTGCTGCTGTCCGTTTTCGGAGCGGGAACCTTCGGACAAACCTTTGTCTGGGGTATCCTGGCACCCGATATTCTCGCCGCAACCGGGCTCGGCAATGCGGAATTCGCGGCGGCAATCAGCATTGGCGGCCTGGCCGCCTCCACGCTTTACCTGTTCGCCGGCCTGTATGCTGCCAGGATCCGGCCGGAACGCCTGCTGACGGCCTCCCTGATCCTGACCGGCATCGTTCTGCTGGGTTTCATGCCCGCATCGGTATCCTGGACGGGACTTGTGATCGCCTTCGTGCTGCTGAGGCTGTCGTCCCGGCACATGCTGTATCACGCCGCCGAGATGACGATTTCGGCAAACCGCACCGATCTGGGCCGGTTTGGCGCAATGCTGATGTCAGCCGCCTATCCCCTGTCGCTGTTTGTGGTGCCACCCGTTGTCGTGCTTGTGCTGGCCGTTTCGGACCTGGCGAATTTCTTCACGATCGCGGCGGCCTACGCGTTCGTGGTCGGGGGCGCTGCCTTCCTGATGGCGATGCGCTTCGGCACACCTGCCGTCAGCAAGGACAGATCCGCAGGATCCAACACTTTCCAACTGCTGCTTGACCCGCGCTTTCTGCTGCTGACGGCTATCTATTGCGTGACATTCGGTCTCGATACGGCGGCCCTGCTGTTTCACAAGACCCTGTTCGAGGGGATCAACTCGGTCAACATCCTGACGCTTTATGCCCTCGCGCAAATAGCGGGCACCGGCCTTGCCACGTTTCTCGCACCGCGCATTTCGGGACCGATGTTCCTTTGGTGCCATCTTCTGGTTCTGTCTGCCGGCATTGCCAGCCTGGCCCTGCTGCCCGGCATCGGCCACATCGGCTTCTTTCTCGGTCTCGGCGGCAGCATAGCCATGTCGAACTATGCGGCCGTCTACTTGTGGTCCGGCGAGTTCAAACCTCTGGATTTCGCCAGGGCGGTTGTCCTGCGGGGTTTCACGGCGGCCTCGGCGGGCGCGGTCGTCGCCATCGGAATCGGCAGCCTGATCGACCATGGCGCCGGACCCGGCACCCTGATCCGGTTCAGTGCCGCAGCTGCCGTGTTTGCGTCCATGTGTATCGCCGCCTACCACATGATGAGCACACCCGCGCGAACGGGAGCCGAACTCTGACATGCGCCAGGCTCTGGTCCTCATTCACGATTTCGGCGACACGCTCGGCAATCTGACCGGCGGCCTGCTGGACCGGCGCTTTGTCTGCAGCTACTGGAACCCGGTGCTTCAGATCACGCCGCCCCGACCGGCGGAGACCTGGGATCTCCTGATCGTGCTCGGCGGAGCCGCCCATCCGGGGGCCTCGGGCACCCGTCACTGGCAGCAGCGCGAGATCGGCTTCCTGGAACAGGCAATCGCGCATGGCGTCCCCGTCCTCGCAATCTGCCTTGGAGCGCAACTGATCGCCATGATGCTTGGCGCTTCGCCCAGGCCGCTGACACAACCGGAAATCGGGCCGTTTCCGGTTCGTCCGGCCGGACCGGACGGTGCTCTTGAAGCATTGGAGGCCAGCCGCTTTCATGTTTTTCAATGGCACCAATACGGCTTCGAGTGCCCGCCCGGCGCAACCCCGCTGGCCTTCGGTCCGGACGGAATGTGCGCGGCCTTCGGGTTCCGGAACCGGGTTCTGGCGACCCAGTTTCATATCGAGGCAACCCGCGAGATCTTTGAAGGCTGGATGCTGGAAAACCTGCCCCGTATCGAAGGCCGGCTGCAAACGCTTCACGACGAAGTCCGCGATCTGGGCCCGGCAATCGAACGCGCCTGCCGCACAGTATTCGCGGACTGGCTGGCTCGGGTGGTGTGCGGGCAGGCCACATACAAATCATCCTGCGGGGAGGCTGGACATGAAATTGCATCACCTTGAGGTCGCCCGGTCCGGGAGCTTTTCCTCGATCGGCGCCTATCTGGCGCGGGCCCGCCCGGACGAACCGGTGATGTTCTACGCCGCCGATGTGCTGCGCGCGAAGGTGTTCCAATTTCAGAAGACATTTGCCGAAGGCCTGTCCTACGCCATCAAGGCCAACAATCATCCCAATGTCCTCGGCCATGTTCTCGATTGCGGCGTCTGCAGTTTTGATGTCGCAAGTCCTGCTGAAATCGGGCAGGTCAGAAGGAAGGCACCGGGAGCCGTGCTGCACTACAACAACCCGGTTCGAAGCCCGGCCGAGATCGAGACCGCCTTGCGCGCCGGCGTGTCTTCCTTTTCGGTGGACCGCCCTTCGGAACTGGAAAAGCTGTTCGCGCTGGTGCCACCTGGAGCGGCAACGATTTCACTCAGGTTCAAGCATGAAAACCCGTCTTCCGCCTACGGGTTCGGCGCGAAGTTCGGGGCCACAATTGCCGACGCAGAGCGGCTCCTTCAGTCAGCGTCCAGGCGCGGATATCGGACCGGCCTGAATTTTCACGTGGGCACACAATGCAATGACCCGAAAGCCTGGGCGGACCACCTTGGCATCGCCGCGGCAATCACTCGAAACACCGGTACGGTTCCCGCCGAAATCAATGTCGGGGGCGGTTTTCCGAGCTGGAGAACAACCGAAGAGCCGCGACTGGGTGACATCCTGCGGATCATCGGCGCCGAATTCCGCGCGCATTTCGATCCGGGCAGGGTCCGGTTGCTGTGCGAACCCGGCCGCGCCCTCATCGCCGATGCCGTGACGCTCGCCACCCGGATCAAGGCCCGCTCGCCGGCGGACACGCTCTATCTCAACGACGGCATCTATGGCCGGCTGAACGAGTTTCCTCTGGTCGGCCTCGCCGGGCGCACCGAGATCCTCACGCCGGCGGGAGAGCGCCGTCAGGGGACGGCCGGGCTCTTCAGGGTCTTCGGACCGACCTGCGATTCCGTCGACAAGCTGCCCGAACCGGTCGCGTTGCCGGAAGACTGCCGCGAAGGCGATTATCTGCTGTTCCATGGCATGGGCGCTTATTCGAACGCATCCGCGACGGATTTCAACGGCTACGGCGGCCATGACTGGGTCGCCGTAGACCGCCTGCTTCCACCCGCCGGGTCAGGCCCGAGCGAAATCGATGCAGTTTGATATCCTGATCGTCGGCGCGGGAATGTCCGCGGGGCCGGTGATCGAGCACTTCGCAACAGTGGCTCCGGAGACCCGGATTGCGATCCTCGACCGGGGGGTCCGGGAAAACTTGCGCGAAAGGCGCAGCATCAGGTTCGCCCGCGAGGGGACATTCCGCGAGGCGGACCAGTGGTGGACCTGCGGACTTCCCGGAGGCGCGGCAAATCTGTGGTACGGGCAACTGTCGCGCTTCCAGGGGCCGGACTTCCTTGAACTGCCGGAAGACCGGAACGGGCCGACTGAATTCTGGCCAATCGGTCAGCCGGAACTGACGCCCTATTACGATAGCATCGAGCGGCGGCTGCGGCCTTATTGTGCCGATCATCTGCTGAGAGGCCGCAACGCGCCGGCCGACGCGGGCCTTGTAACGCCCCGCAACAGGGTGTCCACGTTCGAAAAGATGACGTTCGACCTTCTGCGGACCCAGGGTTGGGACCCTTATTGCGGCGCCACCTGTCTCGGTGGACACGGCTGGTCTTCCGCTCCCGTGGACCCGGTGACCTTGCATGGCCGTGATCCGGCCTCCGCGAACAGTCACATGAAAAACTGGGTTTTCCGCACGGCGGCGACGGTGCGTGCGATGGACAATGTCTCGTATTTCGAAGACCGGAGTGTTGAGAAAATCATTCCGGCGCCCGGTGGTTATCGCCTTGAATGCATCAACAGGTCAGGCTGCAGGTCGGACTTTTTTTCTAACCGGATTGTCCTGGCCAGCGGGGTCACCTCGACGGTTCCGCTGCTCGCCACAATCCCGGATATCGACAGGACACTGCTGGGCCGCAAGTTCACGCTGACAAACGAGCTCACCGCCTACATCGACACGGACATTCCCAGAGACAGCGTTCCCGACCAGCAGATCGGACGCTTTGCCAATGTATCCTCAAGGCGGCTTTATGCACCCAGCGACTTTCACCCGCATCTGGGCGGTAAGATATCCCTCTACGATGCACGCAGCTTCGAAGGCGATGCGCGCCATGCGGAAAAACTCCGCCGGTTGCGCCGGCTGGACAGGTCGATTGGAACGCTCTCACCAGACAGGGTCACATTGAAAGTGAGCTTCAAGGGAACGTCGGAGCCGAGCGAGAACAAGTTCATCGAGACGGATCCGACAGGCAGGCCGGTCCTGCACTACAAACCGACCGGTCAGGACGAGGCGCTGATTGAATACGTCGAGCGGCAGGTGCGCGGGCTGGCGGAAAATCTTCCGGGAGCAAGGTTGCTGGGACTGTCCGACAATGTCCGTGGCGCGGACGTCAGCTCCGCGCATCTTCATGGTGGCGCGGTCCTTGGAACCGATCCCCGAACCAGTCTCCTGACGCGGGACTGCGAAGTCCGGGCCGCTCCGGGGGTGTTCGTCGTCGACGCGAGCTTCATGCCCGGATCGGGAGGAACAAATTCCTCCCACACCATTCTGGCCAATTCCCTCCGTGTGGCGACTGTCGTTGCCAGCCGGATGGCACATGAAAAGACATCTGCCGACGCGCAAGGCGGCACACCGCGCCGGTGAACTATATCCACCTGATGGCGTCGGCATGAGGTTCCGCGTGAACAGACGGAGATCCTTATTGCGCGGAACTGCCCGAGGCGCGCCGCGCATCAACCTGCTTGAGCACAGGCGACGGGTTTGGCGCCTGACGGGCCTCCTCGATCAGCCGGTCACTGGTGGTTTCGATCGCCGTGACCATGCGCGCGTGAAAGATATCCGTGGCCAGTCCCGGCGGAATCGGCGGCAGAATCTCGACAATCACGGTTCCCGGATAAACGTTCCAGGAAGCCCGCGGCCAGTAAAGGCCGGCATTGTGGGCGATGGGGGCCACGGGACAATTCAGGTCCCGGTAAAGATGGGCGACGCCGAATTTATACTTCGGCTCGGCCCCGGCGGGCCTGCGCGTGCCTTCCGGAAAGATCAGGATCTGGCGCTTTTCGGAGATGGCTTGCTTGGCCGCCACAACCATCGCGGCCAGCGCTTTCGTCCGTTTGCCCCGGTTGACCGGGATCTGCCTGAATTTGGCCGTGTACCATCCGAAGATCGGAATCCAGCGCAATTCGCGCTTCAGGATGAAGGTGGGGCTCGAAAAAAGCGGGATCAGCGCCACCGTCTCCCAGGCGGACTGGTGCTTCATCGCGGCCATGAAACCGCCATCGGGCAGGTTTTCCCGACCGCGAACCTCCATCCGGATACCGGCAACGACCCGCATCAGCAACAGCAGCACCTTCGCCCAGGCAGGCATCACCCACCAACTCCAGCTGCGCGGCAGCAGCAGCATCGGGGAAAACAGGATCATCACGACCAAATTGAGCAAATAGAACAGGACCTGAAACAGGGTAGATCGCAATAAGGTCATGGCACCGTGAACGCTGATCAGGAAAATTGCCACCGCGCGGTCGTGGTCTGAACGCGTCAGCGCACACCCTTCACGGTAATTCGAAGTCGGGCGAGGATATACTTCACATATTCACGCATGAGAAGCCGGATTGTGGCCGGCTCCATGTACCAGGTGTCCAGTTTGAGTTCCTTGGAGAAAACCGGGTAGGCAATCAGGTCGACGGACGGCAGCGCTCCGGACAGTTCCGCGCGCGCCCTGGGCAGGTGATAGGCGCTGGTGACCAGCAGCAGCGAGGAGAAGCCGTTCTTTCTGGCCCAGCTCGCCGTTTCAGTGGCATTCTCGGCCGTGTTCAGGGCAACCCGGTCCAGATCGACGCTGCTTTTTTTGAGCGGCATCGACGATGCGGTGACCTTGGCCAGTTGCTCGCGTGTCGTGCCCGGATGAACACCGGAAATCAGCAGCCTGTTCGCGCGGCCTTCTTCCAGAAGCCGGACCGCCTCGCTGACACGCGCGTGACCACCGGTCAGCACGACGATGGCGTCCGCGTTCGAGGCTGTAGGCACCGTTGCGGTCGCAATCTTGTGCGCGAACAGGGCGAACTGGCCAAACGTGCCCGCAACCAGGGCCGTAACGACGGCGACAAGGACGACCCGCAGGCCGAATCGCTTCCTGCGAACCGGCACCGGGCGACCCGCGACCCGTTCCGTGGTGTCCGAAGCGTTGTCCTTCAAAGCCTGATCTATGACAGTGTCCGCGTGCGTCATGGTGAAACTATGATAAGTGATTCGGCCATTTTCGCGGCAATCTGTCAGAAAAATCAATCCACTTTCGCCAGATGGGCCTTGACCGCCAGGCCGGATGTGAGAGCCGTGAGGATGGCAACCAGGAAGACGACGCCGAAAACACCGAGATATCCCGGCAGACTGACCGACACGCTGCCGAACAGGGCGGACAGCTGATCGGACCCGGCCTGACCCGACCCCTGGCGGGTCAGCATGTCGAGAACCACGAAAGACAGGATCGCCGCCACGCCGCCCGAGACCCCTCCCTTCAGGCCGAGCACCAGAAAATGCCTCTGGAATTCCCGTGCGATGAAACTGTCTTCAGCGCCGACGAAATGCAGCACCGAGACAACGTCCTTGTTGCCGGCCATCGCCGATTGCGTGGCAAACACGACGCTCAGGACCATGGACGCCATCACCAGGATCATGATGGCGAAACCTCCGACCACCACCGCCCCCGCCATGGCCGACAGCCGCGATGTCCAGACGGAATGGTCGTCGACACTGGCGCCGGTCACGGTGTCCGACACCACCGCGCTGAGCTGATCGAGGTTCAAAAGCGCCGGGTCGCCGACGGTGATCTGGATAAGCCGGGGCACCGGCAGGCCTTCCAGCTGCAACCCTTCGCCCAGCCAGGGCTCCAGCAGGGCCTTGGTCTCCGCATCCGACAGCGCCCGGACCGAGTCGATGCCCGGGAACTCCTGGGCCAGCGCAACCGCCTTGTCGATCTCGCGCAGCATGTTCACGCCCTCGGTCGGGCGGATCTGGATCGTGATCTCGCGGACCAGATCGTTCTGCCAGGCATCGGCGGCATCCCAGACCACCGACACCGCCCCGACAGTCAGACAGGCCAGAAAGCTCATGATGGCGACGACCAGGGTCAGTGCCCGGCCGGCCACCGATTGCGGCGGCACGATCGCCGCGACCGGCCGCAGCTTGGCGTCGTCGCCCTGGTCTTCGCTGTTCGGCCTCGCCGCCGCCTTTTTGGCGGGGCGCCCCGGACCCTTGGCCTGCCTCGGGCCCTTGGACCGTCCAGACCGCCGCGGCGGACTGACCTTGGCGGTCGAACCCTTGTTCTTTTCGGTGTCGTCGGACTGGGCCATTGTGCCGCCTAGTTGCGCTGAAGAGGGTGGGGTCGCCCGTCACGGCTTTTCGCACAGGCCTGACGATCGCCGAACGGAGCGGTGCGCAGGAGTCCCGGACGGGACGCCCCCGTCTGCCGGTTGCTGCGGTAAACTGGCACGCTGTTCGTCCGTACCCCGGTCAAATCCGGTCTCCCCCTGGATCCTACTCGAATATTGAAATGCGCCCATCGGCAAGAACCATGCGACGTGCGTCCACCTGTTCCAGCAGCGCGATGTCATGGGTCGCGATGACGACGGAGGTGCCGAGTTTGTTCAATTCGATGAACAAGCGCAACAGCCGCCGGGCGAGGGGCGGATCGACATTGCCCGTCGGCTCGTCCGCCAGCAGCACTTCCGGACGGGTGATCAGCGCCCGCGCGATCGCCGCGCGTTGTTTCTCGCCACCTGAAAGCACGGGTGGCAGCACATGCATGCGTTCACCGAGCCCGACCCATTTCAGAAGATCGATCACGTCGGACCTGTATTCCGCTTCCTCCTTGCCGACCACCCGCAGCGGCAGGGCGACGTTTTCATAGGTGGTCAGGTGATCCAGCAGTCTGAAATCCTGAAACACCACGCCGATCTTGCGTCTGAGCCTCGGCAGCTCCTGCTTGTCGATCACGCTCAGATCGCGATTGAACACCTTGATGAGACCCCGCGTCGGCCGGAGCGACATGAACAGGAGTCTGATCAGACTTGTCTTGCCCGCGCCCGATGGCCCGGTCAGGAACTGGAACGACTGCGGCTCGATGGCGAAGGACAGGTCCCGAAGGATTTCAGGGCCCATACCGTATCTCAATCCGACATTTTCAAAGCGGATCACGAACATACTCCTGTAGCGGCGCCCGGGTACAGCGGCCCGCAATTGGCCAAGAATTGGCAATAGCCCCGCACTTCAGCGACAGGCCGCGACCCGGGGGCCAGCCGTCTTGCCCGCCTGTCCGTGTACCTTGTCATCCCTGGTTGCGCCATTACAAACAACTTACTGAGGAAGGCCCTGTTCGGCTATCGCTCTATAGCCAGCCTGTTAACGTTGCATTAATCATATAAAGGTCCATTAGAGACCTGAAAGCCCGACATTGTATTTGGTGGCCTTTGTCCAATATTTCATGCCGGATTTCGCCCCGTCGGTTCCAGATCGAGCCGTTTGAGCATGCCATGACGAAAGGTCTTCGCGCATGAAGATCAAATGTCCGGACTGCAGTACGTCCTATGAAATCAAGGCAGAGGCACTTGGCCCGGAAGGCCGCAGTGTCAAATGCGCCAAATGCGGCAACCGCTGGTTCGTCTCGCCGAATGACGAAGAAGAGGCTGACGTCGCCTTCGGTTCTGTGGACGAGAGCGCCGGAAATGCCGGCAGCGCCGCCGCTGCCACCCCCGCCGCCGGACCCACCGAGGCGGAAGCCGAGGACGAGGACGAGGACGAGGCCGGCTGGGCTCAGGATGCCGAAGACGACAGCACCGAAACCGCCCCGGTTGACGGCGAAGACGACGACACGGGCGATGAAGACGGATTTACGCCCGACACGGCCGCTGCCGCAACCCCGGACCCGGCTCCAGCCCCGGGGCCGGCGCCGGCCCCGGCCAGCACCGACGAGTCGAAGTTTGCCGAGGATCTCCGGGACGAAGAGGAAGAGGACGGCAATTCGACCGATATCGAGTCCCTTGCGAAACGTCCGAAGATCATCGTCAATCCGAACAAGTTTCGCAGAAACCATATCGGCGCCCTGCTGCGCTGGCTGTTCCGGCGCAATTTCCGGCGGCTTGGAGGCGTGATGCTCTTCGGCGGCGTCCTGGCCGTCTGTGCCGTGCTCGTCCTGATGCGCGACAATATCGTGAAACAGTCTCCCGACCTGGCCAGCCTGTTTCAGCTGATCGGTCTGGAGGTCAACCTGCGCGGGCTCGAATTCCGCAATTTGCGGGTCTTCAATGAAGTTGAGGACGGCAAGCGGGTTCTCGTTGTCGAAGGATCGATCCGCAATCTGCTCGAAGAAAGCAACACCGTCCCCGCGGTCCGCCTGTCCATCCGCAGCGCCGATCAGCAGGAAGTTTACGCCTGGACGGTGGAACCGAGAACAAAATCGCTGAATGCACTGGACGAGACCCGGTTCAGGACGATATTAGCCGACCCTCCCAGCAGCGCCACCGATATCCAGGTCCGGTTTGTCGAGCGCGGCAAACGCCAGATAGTTCTCGAGTGATCATGACCGCACATATTCGTACATTGTTCGATGAAGACGCCATTTCCCTGCGCGTCGGCGCGCTTGCGGAGGAAATCGCGGAAGGAAAACCGCATGACCTTCTGGTGGTCGCGGTGCTGAAGGGAAGTTTCATCTTCGCCGCCGACCTGGTGCGCGCCATGCACCGCGCGGGCCTGCAGCCGGAAATGGAGTTCATGCACCTGTCTTCCTACGGTGCAGGGACCGAAGGCTCCGACACCATCCGGATATTGCGCGATGTCGAAAGTGACGTTAACGACCGCGATATCATTTTGGTGGATGATATCCTTGAATCGGGCCGCACGCTGACCTTTGCGAGAGAGAGGCTGAAAAACCGGGGCGCCCGTTCGGTCAAGGTCGCAACCTTGCTGGACAAACCGGAGCGCCGCAAAGCTGCCATATCTGCCGATTATGTCGGGTTTGCCTGTCCTGATAAGTTTGTCGTCGGATATGGGATGGATATGGGCCACGCCTGGCGGCAGTTGCCCTATATTGGATACGTTGTTGCACCGGAGGAGGGTGCAACGGACGGCACAACAGGAGAGTGAGCATGGCTCGCATTCTTCTTACCGAAGACGATGAAGCTGTCCGCAGTTTCGTTAAGCGCGCACTTGAACTGGACGGACATTCCGTCGATGCGTCGGAAGACGGCGGTGAAGCTGTGGAAAAGCTGGGCCGGGAAAAAGGTGCCTACGATCTGCTTCTCTCCGACATCAAGATGCCGGTCATGGACGGAATAGCCCTGGCCCTGCACGCCGCGCGCGACTATCCGACGCTCCCGATCCTGCTGATGACCGGTTTCGCCGATCAACGCGAACGTGCCAATGGCCTTGACGCCCTGGTGCATGACGTGATCACCAAACCGTTTTCCCTTGCCGACATCCGCAAGGCGGTGCGTGACGCCATCAATGGCGAACTGCCGCAGGCCACCACCCGCCGCTACGCCTGAAGACGGCGCCGATCCCGCGAAATTCTCCGGTTGGACAACAGCGCAGCAGTTCCGATGCCAACCCGGATTCTGCACCGGTTCTGACCAAAGACCGGTCAGACTCCGGACCAGGCCCGTGCCTCGCCGTCAATACCGCTTCAGCAACCTTTCCAGGTAATCCAGTTCCAGCTTCGGCCGGGACGGATCGGAGAAGCGGCGGCGCAATTCCTCAAGGATCCGGCGCGCCCGTTGCACGTCGATTTCATCGGGAATGCGCACACGGTTGTTGAAATCGGGACCTTCCGCCCGGCGCGGCCGCCCCAGCGGGTCCTCGTCCTGCGGAGACAGACCGCCCGGTGACCCCGGACCTTCTCCCTGGCCCATCATCTGTTCGGTCATGCCTTGCGCGCCGCGCCGAAGGGCATCGAGAGCGTCGCCCTGCTGACCGAGCGCCTGCTGACCCTGGGCGCCATCCAGGGACTGCTCCGCCTGGCCCATGGACTCACCGGCTTCGCCAAGCGCTTCGTTCTGGCCCATGCCGTTCTGATTGAGCTGCTCCATGAGCTGCTGCAGCTGCTGTGCCAAATCGCCCTGTCCCTGCTGAAGCTGCTCAAGCATCTGCTGCAACTGTTCCTGGGTAAGCTGCTGGCCCTGTCCCTGTTGTTGCTGACCCTGCTGTTGCTGCCCCTGGCGCTGCTGCTGCTGGTCCTGATTGAACTTGTGCGTCTCGTCCATCAGTTGCTGCTGCTGCTGGATCATTTCCCCAAGCTGGTTGAGCATTTCCATCATTTCGCTGCTCATGCTGTTGGGCATCATCTGCGGCCGTCCGGCCTGCAGATTCTCCAGCATCTGCTGCATCTGCGCGAGCAGTTCGCGCGCGGCGTCCCGCGATCCCGTCCGGGCCAGCTCCTCGATCCGGTCGAGCATTTCGCTCAGGTCCTGCTGATCGAGGGTCTGCTGGTTGCCGTCAAACGGCTGCATCGCCTGCGGGTTCTGCCGCATCTGCTCGGCCAGCGCCTGCATGTACTCGTTCAAGGCCTCCCGAAGCTGCTGCGTCAGCTTGGCGATCTCTTCCTCGCTGGCGCCTTCTTCCAGTGCCTTGCGCAGCGCCTCCTGAGCCTCGCGCAACTTGCGCTCGGCGGCCGACAGGTCGCCATCCTCGATCGACAGGGCAAGATCCCACAACAGCGGCAGCAGCTCCCTGAGCTCCTCGTCCGTTGTCGCGGCAACAAGCTGTCCATAGGCAAACCGCATGCCCAGGTAATTGCGTGCCTTGAAGTCGAAGGCCTGCGGCGCCAGCATGAGGGCATCGAAAGCGGTGATGATTTCCACCTGGTTCTGGGCGTCCAGCGCCAGGTTCCGGCGCTGCTCGACGACTGCCCGCGCCAGCGGCTTGCCGAACCGGCGCTGCGGCAGGGCGATCCGGTAGGCGGGCGACACGCCTTCCTGACCGGCCTGATCGCGCGCGCTCAAGATGAGGTCGACCTCCGATCCCGCCCAGGGATGAGACGTCAGGTCGCGGATCGTTTCAGCCGTTTTGGCGGTTCCCGCCCGGGGCGGGAGCGACAACGGAAACTGCGGTGCGTCCACCAGCGGCCTGGGAACCCGGTCGCCGTCATCGGGATCGGGCAACGGAGCGACGCGGGCTTCGGCCGCGACCACGCCGTAATCGTCCTTGACCAGGTAGGAGAATTTCAGGGCACCGCTAAGCTGTGGCTCCGGATCGTCGGTCAGACGGATCTCCGGTGAATCGTCCGGGCGGACCGCGAAGACGTAACTGTGCAGCCGCTCATCACCCATCAGAAGCTCGACCACTCCGGCGGTCTCCAGCTCGAGGCGCCGCTCGACCGGCAGCAGGTGCGCCAGCTCCTCGTCGGGGTTTTCGGTCAGAACATCCGGTTCGATCACCTGCGGCTCGTCATCGTCCGCCGTGGCGAAGGTCATGGCAAGTTCGCGGGCACCCTGGCTTCTGACGACCAGAACAGACCCCTCCGGAACCGAGACCGGCGCACCGGGCTCGCGCAACCGGGCGCTTTCCCCGCTCAGATAGATCGGCGGTTCGTTGGTATAAACCGGCGGCGTCACCCAGGCGTCCAGCCGGCTGGGGGGCTCCACAGTCTTGAACGGGTTCTGGAAGGCGGAGGCCAGACGTCCGGCATGATCGCCGCTGGCGGTCGAAAATCCGATGACAAGCAGACAGGCGGCGAGAACACGCAGCGCCCAGGGGTCTTTCCGGTAGGCCTGGGGGTCGGGTGCTCCGGAGCGGACCGCCGCGATGGCCGCCGCTGTCCGGCGCTGATGCAGCGCCCAGATGGCCTGGCTTTCCGAATTGTCGGTGCCGATCGACAGCTCGTCCTCGAGCGCGGTCAGCGGACGGTGCGAAAGATCCGAGGCCTGCTCGACCCGGCCAAGAGCCTCTTCGCGCGTGGGCCAGGACAGGTGTCGGAGATCCTTCCCGGCATAGAACGCGGCGCCGGCAAAGGCGACAACGCCCAGCGGGCCAGCCCAGACCGGCAGAACCAGCCACAGGCCGAGCCAGGACAGGCCGACAAAAGCGCCGATGACAACGAGAACGGGGAGCGCGGCACGCCAGAGGCGTTCCACAAACAAGGCCCAGCGGCTGTGCCGGACGATACGGTCGAGGCGGGATCTGACAAAGGCCCGCCATCCGGCAGCCTCGGGCAGCGTCGGCCGGGCGGGATCTCGATTGCTGTCAGTCGGGCTCAATGGCACCTCCGGTTCCTGTCACCCGGATCTGAAGTTTGTCCCGATTCCCGGCATGCCTTGAACGGACTTCAGGCCCGAAGGGTGACTGGCAAGTTGGTATTGTCGGCGTGGATCACGATCCTGGAACGCATTCCGGCGGCTGCAGCCGAACGAACTCCATTTCAAGATCTCCACACCAGCCCCGCAAACCGGCAGTCATTCCGGATATGTCGACCCGGATAAATCAGCCTGCGGAACCTGCCCACCCCCAATAAAGTGAGGCAAAGGAAGCCGTCCGGCAACCTGTCGGAACAACTAATTGCCGGAAGATTGTGTCACGAACCGTTGAACCAGTCCGGAATACGGTCCAGGGCGATCAGGTCCTCGTAGCTCGGCCGTGGCCGAACCACCGCGAATTGATCAGCGTTTACCAGCACTTCCGGGACCAGAAGACGCGAATTATAGGTACTGGACTGAACCGCGCCGTATGCGCCCGCGGAATAGATCGCCAGCAACTCGCCCGCAACGACCCTGGGCATATCCCGGTTCTGGGCCAGATAATCGCCGGTTTCGCAGACCGGCCCGACAATATCCGCCTTGATTCGCTCCGTGCCATCCACCGTTTCACGGACCGGACGGACCTCGTGATAGGCCTCATAGAGTGTTGGTCGGATCAGGTCGTTCATGCCTCCATCGACGATCACGAAGGTCTTGTCCGCGCCTTCCTTCATGTAGATGACTTCGGTCACGAGGATCCCCGCGTTGCCGGCGATCATGCGGCCCGGCTCGAACATCACCCTGCAGTCGAGTTCGCGCACGTGCTTCTTGACGACCTGGGCGTAGGCATCCGGATGCGGTGGCGGATTGTTGTCCGTGACATAGGGAATGCCGAGCCCGCCGCCGAGATCGACGTGATCGATCCTGTGGCCCTGGGAACGCAGGTCCGAGATCAGGTCGCCCAGGCGGGCAAAGGCATTGTCGAAGGGTTCCAGCTCGGTGATCTGCGAGCCGATATGCATGTCGATTCCGGAAACCTCGATTCCGGGCAGTGCGGCGGCTTCGGCATAGACTTCCCGGGCCCTCTGCCACGGAATGCCGAACTTGTTCTCCGCCTTCCCGGTGGCAATCTTGGCATGGGTCCTGGCATCCACATCCGGGTTGATGCGCATGGACACCCGCGCGGTTCGGCACATCGCGGAGGCGACCCGCGACAATTGCCGGAGTTCGGGCTCGGACTCCACGTTGAAGCACAGAATGTCCTCTTCCAGCGCAAGTGTCTGTTCGGCTTCGGTCTTGCCGACGCCGGAAAAGACGATCCTGTCGGCCGGAACGCCGGCGGCCCGCGCCCGGCGCAGCTCGCCCTCGGAGACCACATCCATGCCCGCGCCCAGCTGAGCCAGTGTCTTCAGCACCGCCTGGTTCGAATTCGCCTTCATGGCGTAGCAGACCAGGGACGGGATATCGTCGAACGCGGACGAAAACACCTGGTAGTGGCGGGACAGCGTGGCGGTCGAATAGCAGTAGAACGGCGTACCGACCTCCTGCGCGATCCGCGCGATCGCGACATCCTCGGCGTATAGTTCGCCGTTCTTGTAATCAAAATGGTGCAAGGAATGCCTCGTGCGGCTGGACCGCCGGATGCCACGCTGCGGGCACGGCATCAGGAAGGTCGATCGTGTTCAAACTGTCGGGCACCGTGTCCGTTTTCCGCCGAACGCGGGAGCTCCAGGGTCAATCTTCACTTGCCTGACGGGCGACCCGGTCGCCCGCTGCGCCGGTCTCTTACCGGATCAGGAAATCGAGCGGAAAGGACCGGTCGTTTTCCGGCGGGACCGCAGGCGCAGGCGCGGCCACGGCCGGATCCAGGGCTTCGCCTGCCTCGGGCACCGGCGCCCCCGGGTCGTCCAGGCTGCCCTTTCGGCCGCACCCGGTCAGGATCAGGCCCAGGCAAAGGCCGAGCAAAGCCAGGAGTTTGAGCCGGGTTGTCATCGCCATTGTGCCCCTTTGTAACGGTTGATCCGCTCCCGCGCGGACCCGGACCGTGTCTTGACGCCATGCGCCGGTTCCTGTCCTCGCATGACACGGCGCATTCGGCAAGACCCTCAGCCCCGCGCCAGATCCTTGAGCCAGCGCCGCGCCTGCTTGCGCACGTTGACCGGCGAGGTGCCGCCGTAGCTGACGCGGCTGCGCACCGACTTGTCAACGGACAGGACCGAATAGATCTCCGCCGTGATTTTCGGTTCCACCGCCTGCATGTCCTCCAGCGGCACCTTGTGCAGCTCGACATTGGTTTCAACCGCAAGCGCAACGATCCTGCCGGTGACATGATGGGCGTCCCGGAACGGCAGGCCGAGCACGCGAACCAGCCAGTCGGCCAGGTCCGTTGCGGTCGAATACCCCGACCCGGCAGCCTTTTTCATGGTTTTCACCGCAGGCTCCAGATCCCGCATCATGCCGGTCATCGCCGCAAGCGCCAGGGAAATGCTGGCCAGGCCGTCAAAGGCCTGTTCCTTGTCTTCCTGCATGTCCTTGGAATAGGCCAGCGGCAATCCCTTCATCATCACCAGCAGTGCCTGAAGCGATCCGTAGATGCGGCCCGACTTGGCCCGCACCAGTTCGGCCGCGTCCGGGTTTTTCTTCTGCGGCATGATCGACGACCCGGTCGAGAACTTGTCGGACAGTTTGACGAAGCCGAATTGCGCCGAACACCAGATCACGATTTCCTCGGCCAGACGGGACAGGTGCATCGCCGTCAGCGACGCCGCGGCCAGCGCCTCGATCACGAAATCCCGGTCCGACACGGCGTCCAGGGAGTTCGCGCAGGGGCGGTCGAAGCCAAGCGCCTCGGCCGTCATCGCACGGTCGATCGGAAAGGACGTGCCGGCCAGCGCCGCCGCGCCGAGCGGGCATTCGTTCATGCGGGCGCGGGCATCGCGCATCCGGCTGCGGTCGCGGCCGAACATTTCCACATAAGCCAGCAGATGATGGCCGAAGGTGACCGGCTGCGCCGACTGCAGGTGCGTGAAACCGGGCATGACGACGGCAGCATGCGTTTCCGCCTTTTCGGCCAGAACCTGCATCAATTCGCTCAGCTGGGCTTCGAGCGTGTCGAGGGTGTCCCGAACCCAGAGGCGGAAATCGGTTGCCACCTGGTCGTTGCGGGAGCGCCCCGTGTGAAGCCGGCCCGCGGCCGGACCGATCAACTCGGCAAGGCGGGCCTCCACATTCATGTGAATGTCTTCCAGAGCCCGGGAGAAGGTGAATGTACCGTTTTCAATTTCTGACAGGATTGTGTCTAGACCTTGAACGATCTTGTCGGCATCGTCCCGCGTCACGATGTCTTTTTCAGCGAGCATGCGCACATGGGCTTTCGAGCCGTCGATGTCTTGCCTATAAAGCTTCCGGTCGTAGTCGATGGAGGCGTTGATCTCCTCCATGATGGCGTCCGGTCCCTCGGCGAACCGGCCTCCCCACATGCGATTGCTCATGTCCTGTCCTTTAGAAGGCGCCCCGTCGGGGTGTGAACGAATGACCAAGCCTACCGAACCCGCAAAAGCCTCCAGACGCGGCATCATCGCCGCCGGGCTCGCTGGTGCAGTGGCCGCCGTAGCGGCTCTATACGTGATCGTTGGTCCGAATGGCAATATCGCCGGCACGCAAAGCTGTACGGCCGCGCTGGCGGCTGCCGGTGCCGTCAAGCCCCATGCAACCGGAGAGGTGGCCGCGTTCCTGCCCGCGAGCCAGCCGCTGGATCTGCGCGACCTTGCGTTTCTGGGAGACGACGGCGCACCGGTGACGCTGGCCGATTTCGCCGACAGAACGGTGCTTCTCAATCTCTGGGCAACCTGGTGCGCGCCCTGCCGGAAGGAAATGCCGGCACTGGATCAGCTCCAGGCCGATCTCGGAAACGGTGAATTCGAGGTGGTTGCGGTCAACCTCGACCGGGGAGGGCCGGACAAGCCCAAAGCTTTCCTGGACGAAATCGGCGTCGGAAATCTCGCCTTCTACCAGGACAGTTCGAACCGGCTTTTGAAGGATCTCAGGAAGGTCGCCCGCGCCACCGGACTGCCGACAACGATCCTGGTCGGACCGGAGGGCTGCGAAGTCGGCACCATGTACGGCCCCGCCGAATGGGCCTCCGGCGAGGCAAAGGCGCTTATCGAGAGCGCCATGAAGGCTGCTGGAACGTGAAACACCCTGCGTCCCGGTGACCGCGCCGGCAGCTCGAACTCTTTGGCCCGAACTCTTTGGGAGCGGACGGCTTGCGGGGCGACAGGATTTGTGGCGCAGAACGACTTACGGACCTTCAATCGATGCCGATTGAAAGTCCGCTCTCGTGACCACCCCTGAAGCTCCCTGAAACCGGACCCACAAACCCGTGTGTCCGGCGGTCGGATAATCAGACCGTGATGTCGACCGCATTTCCAAGACCCGGGATCTGGCGCTGTTCGCGGCGGTCCTGTTCCTGGGTCGCCTGGGCCTCGTCAAGGCGCTCGGCAACCTGACGTTCCTGATCGTTCTGGTCCTTGACCGCATTCGCAGACAGCTCGTTTCGAACGCTGGCCGCGCTGTAGGCGGCCGAGGAAGAAGTGCTGTCGGATACACTCGCCATAATCAGATACTCCTTGGCGTACTGTTGAAACCGGTTTCTAGACCAGAATGTCGACCTGACTTCCGAGACCGTTTTCCGGGTTGCGCGTCTCCGCACGGTTTTCCAGTTGTTCAGCCTGACGGCTCAGGAATTCCGCGCGGCTGCTGCTGAAATCCGCCTGGCGCTGCACGGTTTGCGCAACCACCTCGGACTGACCGGCATTGATCGCCTTTGCCTTTTGTGCGACCTGGTCCGGTTGCGCGGAGGCGAAGGACGGTTGAAATGCTGCATATGATCCCTGTATTGCGTCAGGCATCGGGGTTCCAATCTCTGGATACGATCTTGCTGACACATATTGGCAGATACAGGCGGGTTCAAAGGTAAACACCAGGAATTACCCGGCAGGTTCCTTACCGGAGCGTCCATGCGCTTCCGAAGATTTACTTAAAATTTTATGAGAAGCCCGGCAAGATACTGAAATCAGTGACAGGCGCCGGCATCCACACCTGGGAGCAACGCAGGGGAAAGCCCGTGAAGCATCGCGCGAATCAGGTCGAATTCACGCGCGACGCGAGGCGATTCAGACCGTCGTGTTAAGAATTCGGGACAGAAAGTCGGGAAAGGCGTTCAGGCAGTCACGTCGACCTGGGCACCGAGACCGGCCCCGGGAGCGGCCTGGGCCGACTGCAGGTTTTCAGCACCCTGCTGCAGCAGCGCCACCAGATTGGCATCCTGCTGCGCGGACATTTTCAGCATTTTTGACTGCAGCGCCTGAGCCGTCTCGGCCTGGCTCTGCGCAACGAACGTGTTGGCGATGCCGACGCTGTCCATCAGAAACTCCCTAGTTGCGAATCACCCTAGCGCCCGGCTGTTAAAAGTGCGTAAACGCCTTCAGCCGGGTCACGGGCCCGGGCGCCGGCGCAGAGCCGTCCGGCGCAGCTTCCCGGACGGGGTGCGCGGCAGTTCCTTGAGGACCTTGTAGTCCTTCGGACGCTTGTATTCCGCCAGATTGGCGGCGGCGTGCGCGGCCAGCCGATCGGCATCGAACGCAGTTGGATCCACCGGCACGACAAAGGCCGTGATCAGGCTGACACCGTCCCTCGCGGGAACCGCGGTCACCGCGACCTCCTGAATCTGCGGATCGCCCGCCAGCACCCGTTCCACCTCTTCCGGCGCAACCCGGTAGCCGAAGGCGTTCATCAGATCGTCCGCACGGCCCTCGTACCAGTAGTAGCCGTCATCGTCCCGCCGGGCGCGGTCGCCGGTCAGGAACCAGTCGCCGCGAAAGGCGGCGTTGGTCTCCTGCGGTCTGTTCCAGTAGCCCAGCATCAGCCCGGGCTCGTCCCGATGAACGGCAAGCAGGCCGGCCTCGTTGGTGGCAGCGAACCCGGCCTCGTCACCGGTCTCGCGCAGGATCGCAACCTTGCGGCCCGCTTGCGGCTTGCCTGGTGATCCGGGCCTCACCGGCGTCTCCGGGCCGCTGGACAGATAAGTCGAGATTTCGCTCATGCCGAGGGCCTCGTAAAGCTCCCGGCCGCTGCGTTCCTTCCAGTCCTCATGAAGACCTGCAGACAGGGCCTCGCCGGCGGTCAGCCCATGGCGCAGATCAGGAAACGACTGCGGGCTCACTGTGCCGTATTTCAGGATCCGGCGGTAAAGGCTCGGCACGGCGGCAAAAAGCGTCGCCCGGCTGGCCGTGATCACGTCCGGCCACAGCTCCGGATCGCGCGGGCCGTCATAGACGATGCTGGTCGCCCCGTTCGCCCACGGGTCCATCAGGCCGACGCCCAGCGTGTAGGTCCAGTTGAAGGCGCCCGCATGCAGCAGCCTGTCCCGCGCCCGCATCCCGTACCAGCCCTGGTACATGGGTTTGCGCGCGGCAGCCGCCCGGTGCGCGTGAAGAACACCCTTTGGTGTTCCGCTGGTGCCTGACGTGTAGATCAGAAAGGCGGGATCTTCCCTGTCCGTATCGGCAAAGGAAGCGGGGGTGGCCTGTTTCAGGCCGCTGATATCCGCCGGACCCAGAAGCCGGGCCCCGGCCGTCTCCGGAACGCCCGTCTTGCCGTCATGCAGCACCAGCCGGGCACCGCTGTCGGCAAGAATCGCGGATGTTTCCGTGGATGTTAGCTGGGGCGACGTCGGCACCGGCACATAGCCGCCGGCGATGGCGCCGAAGAACAGCAGCGGAAAATCGCTGGAATGGCCGATCCGCAACAGAACCCGGTCGCCCCGGTCGAGCCCGGTGGCGGACAGTCCTGCGGCAACCGAAAGCACCGCGTCGGTGAGCGCACCGTAGCGCCATTGTTCCAGAACGGTGCCGCCCGTGCCGATCACTTCCAGCGCCGTCTTCTCGGGATCCGGCACCGCAGCGGTCAGACAGTAGCGGGCAAGATTCATCAAATTCGGATCTTAGCGGGTCGGAACCGGTTCCTCGCCGCGGTAATCGTAGAAGCCGCGCTGGGTCTTGCGGCCGAGCCAGCCGGCCTCCACGTATTTCACCAGCAGCGGACACGGACGGTATTTTGTATCCGCCAGGCCTTCATAGAGCACCTGCATGATCGACAGGCAGGTGTCCAGGCCGATGAAATCGGCCAGCTGCAGCGGGCCCATCGGGTGGTTCGCGCCGAGCCGCATGGCCTTGTCGATCGATTCGACGGACCCGACACCTTCGTAAAGCACGTAGATCGCCTCGTTGATCATCGGCAGCAGGATCCGGTTGACCATGAAGGCCGGGAAATCCTCGGCCACCGCGACCTGCTTGCCCAGCCTGACGCAGAAGGCCTTGGACGCCTCGAAGGTCTCGTCTTCCGTGGCAATGCCGCGCACCAGCTCGATCAGCTCCATCAGCGGCACCGGATTCATGAAGTGAATGCCGATGAAACGCTCCGGACGGTCCGTCGTCGCCGCCAGACGCGTGATGGAGATGGAGGAGGTGTTTGTTGCCAGGATGGCTTCCGGCTTCAGGATCGGACACACCTGGGCAAAGATCTTGCGCTTGACCTGCTCGTTTTCGACGGCCGATTCGATCACCAGATCCGCGTCACGCAGAAGGTCGAGATCCCCGGCCGGCGTGATCCGGTCACGGGCGGCGGCGCGCTCTTCTTCGGTAATCAGGGATTTCTGGACCTGACGGGCCATGTTGCCGTTGATCGAGGCAAGGCCGGATTCGATCCGCTCCGTGGAAATGTCGCTCAGGCCCACGTCGAAGCCCGCGAGTGCACACACATGCGCGATACCGCTGCCCATCTGACCGGCGCCGATCACGCCGACTTTCTTGATTTCGACTGCCATCCTGAAAATCCGATCGCTGGATCAACGGATATCCCGCCCGAAGCGGGCGGACATCCAAGAGTTGATCGATTCTACCCCATTGGAGCGACCCGCGCTCATTGGAACGCAGATTGCTAGAGAAACATCCCGTCTGGCCGGGTTGCGGCTATTTTTGGCAAGTCTTGCGCCGAACAGCAAGAACCCCGGAGCGAAAACTGTCATTCACCCCGGGGTCCGTGATCATTTTGTCGCAGGTCCTACTCGACGGCGGCCTTCAGTTCGGGAAGGACGTCGAACAGATCCGCGACCAGTCCGTAGTCCGCGACCTGGAAGATCGGCGCTTCCTCGTCCTTGTTGATCGCCACGATCACCTTGGAATCCTTCATGCCGGCCAGATGCTGGATCGCGCCGGAGATGCCGCAGGCGATGTAGAGATCCGGGGCGACGACCTTGCCGGTCTGGCCGACCTGCCAGTCGTTCGGCGCGTAGCCGGCATCCACTGCGGCCCGCGACGCACCAACGGCGGCGCCCAGCGCATCGGCCACCGGCATGATGACTTCCTGGAACTTCTCTTCCGACCCGAGCGCGCGGCCGCCGGAAATGATGATCTTGGCGGAGGTCAGTTCCGGACGGTCGGACTTGGAGAGTTCCTCGCCGACGAATTCGGACAGACCCGCGCCGTCTGTGCCCGCAACGGTCTCGATCGCGGCCGAACCGCCGTCTTCCGCCGCGGCGAAAGTCGAGGTGCGCACCGTGATGACCTTCTTCGGATCGCCCGACTTGACGGTCTGGATCGCATTGCCCGCATAGATCGGGCGTTCGAAGGTATCCGCGTCGATAACGGCCGTGATGTCGGAAATCTGCATCACGTCGAGCAGGGCGGCGACACGCGGCAGCGTGTTCTTGCCGTTGGCGGTCGCCGGGGCCAGGATGGCGTCGTAATCGCCGGCCAGGCCCACGATCAGGTCGGCGGTCGGTTCGGCAAGCTGGTGTTCCAGCGCATCGCTTTCGGCAACCAGGATCTTGGCGGCGCCGGTCAGCTTCGCGGCTTCCTCGGCAACGCCCTGGACGCCCTTGCCGGCCACCAGAATATGCACGTCGCCGCCCAGGGCGACAGCAGCGGTGAGGGCCTTGGCCGTGGCATCGTTCAGCGAACCACCGGCATGTTCAGCCACAAGAAGTGTTGTCATTGTGTTTTCCTCCTGCGACGGGCCCTAAAGGACACCGGCTTCGTTCTTGAGTTTGTCGACCAGCTCGCTGATGGAGCCGACCTTGACACCTGCCTGACGGGTTGCCGGTTCCGCGGTCGACACGACGGTGAGACGCGGAGCGGCATCAACGCCGAAATCGGCCGGTGTCTTCTCGTCGATCGGTTTTTTCTTGGCCTTCATGATATTCGGCAGCGACGCATAGCGCGGCTCGTTGAGGCGCAGGTCGGTGGTCACGATCGCCGGCAGCTTCAGCTTGACGGTCTGCAGGCCGCCATCGACTTCACGCGTGACGTCGACGGTGCCGTCGCCCAGATCCACCTTGGAGGCGAATGTGCCCTGGCTCCAGCCGAGCAGCGCGGCCAGCATCTGGCCGGTCTGGTTGCAGTCGTCGTCGATCGCCTGTTTTCCGAGGATCACCAGGCCCGGCTCCTCGGCCTCGACGATGGCTTTCAGGATCTTGGCAACGGCCAGCGGCTCGGTGGTTTCGTCCGTCTTGACCAGAATGCCGCGGTCGGCGCCCATGGCCAGGCCGGTGCGGAGCGTTTCGGTCGCCTGTTGCGGACCGACGGAGACGACAACGACTTCCGTTGCCTTGCCGGCTTCCTTCAGCCGCAAGGCCTCTTCGACGGAAATTTCGTCAAACGGGTTCATCGACATCTTGACGTTGGCAAGATCGACGCCGGAACCGTCGGATTTGACACGGACTTTGACGTTGTAGTCGATGACCCGCTTCACGGGTACGAGGATCTTCATTTGGTCTCAACCTCTTGCTGGGCCGGCTTTCACCGCACCGCTTACTCAGGCCCGTCCACCAGAATGACGTTAGGTTACAAATGGCGGAAAAGAGCCAATCGTGGCGCATGGCGGGGGACGGTACTGACCCGCACGGCGGCTGTCAATCGCGGTAAAAGGTCTAAGGCGGCAATTTGCCGGGACTGGAAAAACACGCGTCGCAACGGCGACAGTTCGGCAATGCAGCATTTGCGGGAAAACCGGGCCCGAAAACACGACAGGCCTGCGCCGGATTGTCCCGCCGGCCGTCCCCGGAACGTTCAGGTCAGGTTTTTGTCGAACAGCGGCACGCCCCGGCGCCGGAGGACCAGCACCAGCACGGCGCCTGCAGCCAGACCGCCGACATGGGCGATCCAGGCAACATTGCTGTCGGCGGCCGTGACCGCATTGAAGATCTGGTAGAGGACCCAGGCCCCCAGCAGCCAGAATGCGGTCAGCCGCAGTGGAATGCGGCCCAGGAACAGCACCCAGACCTTCACCCTTGGATGCAGCATCAGATAGGCCGCCACCACCCCCGAGACCGCGCCGGAGGCTCCGATCAAGGGGACTTCGGACCGTGTGTCCATCATCGCATAGGCAAGGCCGGCCGCGGCGGCACAGGCCAGATAGAACACCAGATAGCGCACATGGCCCATGGCATCCTCGACATTGTCGCCGAACACCCACAGGAACAGCATGTTTCCCAGAAGATGCATGAAGCCGCCATGCAGGAAGGAATAGGTCACCAGCGACATCCAGTCCGGCTGCATGCGCAGCGCTTCCGCCAGTTCGCGCATTTCGAAGAACACGACCGGGATGAGGCCGAAGGAATAGGACGACGCGCCGATGGCCTGATCGTCTCCAGCACCCTGGAACACCAGGAAGATGAGGATATTGGCGGCAATGATCGTCAGGTTCACGTAGGGGCGCCGGACATGCGCCAGCCCGTTTTGATCGTGGAGGGGAAGGAACACTGGGCGCCTAACGATTCTTGCCGGGAACCCAGAGAACGTCTTCCTCGCCCTTGCCGTTCATGTGGCGCGAGGCGACGAAGAAATAATCGGACAGCCGGTTCATGTAGCGCACGGCGGCGGGATTGATCCGCTCGCGCGCGGCAAGGTCGACCATCAGACGCTCCGCACGGCGGGACACGGTCCGGGCCAGGTGCAGATGGGCCGATGCCGCGCTGCCGCCCGGCAGAACGAATGATCTCAGGGGACTGATGTCGGCATTCAGCGTGTCGATGGCCGCCTCGATCGCCTCCACCTGGGCGTCCGTGATGCGCAGCGGCTCGTAGCCCAGGTCCTCATCGGTCTCCGGTGTTGCCAGGTCCGCCCCCAGATCGAACAGGTCGTTCTGGATCCGGTTGAGCACGGCATCCACTTCCGGAGCGGCCGCGCCGGTATGCAGCCGGGTCAGGCCGACCACCGCGTTGGTTTCGTCGACGGTGCCATAGGCCTCGATCCTGAGATCGTTCTTCGGCCGGCGCTCCCCGGAGCCGAGCGCGGTCGTGCCGTCGTCGCCGGTTTTTGTGTAGATCTTGTTCAGGACAACCATCGATCCCGTCCCCCCGTTTTGCCATCCGGCAGAATTAGAACCTGTTTTGGCAGGTCTGCACCAGAGCGTGCCTGTTTTTCGTCAGCGCCCTGCGCCGAAAAAGTAGAGCCCGCCCATCACCAGCACAAGGACCAGGAACTGCAGCCCGACCCGCCAGCGCATCAGCATCTGCGACCGGTTGGCCGGCCCGTTGCGGAACATGTTCCAGATCCCCAGCAGAAGCACGATGGCAACCGCCGCCATTCCGATGGGGACAAGAATGTTGAAAAGCTCTGCCATGGTGTTACCTCATATGGCCGGTGGAAGCCTGTTATCTGGCGCGGCACGACCGGAAGTCTATTTCTCGCCGTCGGCCGCCCGGATGCAGAAACGGTCGAGAAGTCCGGTCGGCAGCACCCTTTTTGCCACGGCCATGATCGTCGTCGGAACCGTGACATGATAACGCGCCTTCGGCCGCTTCGCCTCGAGCGCATGCACCAGCTTCTTGACCACCGCTTCCGGCGGCAGCTTGAACGGGCCCTGTTCGCCCGCTTCCATGCGCTGCCGGCGCTTTTCATAGGTCTTGTGGAACCGGGAGGCCTTCATGCCGTCCGCGCCGATCCAGCGGTCGAAATTGGCAAGCGCGTTTTCGGTGAACCGGGTCTCGATCGGACCGGGTTCGATCAGGCTGACGTGAATGCCGGACCCTCTGAGTTCCTGGCGCAGCGTGTCCGAATAGCCCTCAAGAGCGAATTTCGATGCCGTATAGGCGCCCCGGTATTTCAGCGCGACAAACCCGAGCACCGAGGAACATTGCACGATCCGGCCCGACCCGTGGGCGCGCATCGCGGGGATCAATTGCCGCGTGAGGTCGTGCCAGCCGATGAAATTGGCCTCGAACAGCGCGCGCAGCGCCTCTGTGGGCATGTCTTCCAGAGCGCCCGGAATGGCATAGGCCCCATTGTTGAAAACCGCATCAAGCCGGCCGTCGGTCCGCTCCAGCACGGCTTCGGCGCCGGCCCGGATGCTGGCCGCGTCCTCATAGTCGAGGCGGATCGCCTCGAAGCCCATGTCCGTCAGCCGGTCGACATCCTCCTGCCGCCGCGCCGCCGGGAAAACCCGCCAGTCCCGGCCGCGCAGGATGTGGGCCGCCGAGGCGCCGATGCCGGAGGAACTGCCCGTGATCAGGATCGAGCGCGGCCTGGGAAAACTCTCGGGATAATCATTCATTCAGGGGAATTCCGGCAAATGGCACCCGGCGAAAAGGATTGTCGGTCCGAAGTCCTATCAGATTGGCTCACCGGAAAGCAATTTCGGAACAGGTCCGGCAAAGCCCGCGGCTTCCTTGATGAAGCGGGATTTCAGGCCGGGCATGCGGTCGACCACGCCCAGACCGAAATCCCGCACCGCGCGCAGAACGTCGCTGTCGTTGGAAAACAGCCTGTTGAGCACATCGGTCACGACCCCCATCTGGAAGGTGTCGAACCGGCGCCAGCGCTGATAGCGTTCCAGCACATCGAAGCCGCCCGGATCCTGTCCGAGCCGGCGCGCGTCGATCACGACTTCGGCCAGCGCAGCGACATCCTTGAAGCCCAGATTGAGCCCCTGGCCCGCGATCGGGTGAATGCCGTGGGCGGCATCGCCGATCAGCGCGAAGCGCGGCTTGACGAAGTCCCGCGCCAGCTTCAGCCCGAGCGGATAGGCCCGGCGCGGTCCGTCCAGCTCCAGGGTGCCCAGGTGATGGCCGAAGCGGCGTTCCAGCTCCAGCTCGAAGGTGAAGTCGTCGGACCTGACCAGCCGGTCCGCATCCGCGGTCTTTTCCGTCCACACCAGCGACGACCTGTTGCCCGGCAGGGGCAGGATCGCGAACGGGCCCGCCGGCAGGAAATGTTCCTCCGCCCGGCCCTCATGCGGCCGTTCGTGCTTCACCGTCGTCACGATGCCGGACTGGCCGTAGTCCCAGTCGACCGTGCGGATCCCGGCGAGATCCCGAAGCCTGGAGCGCACGCCGTCGGCCGCCACCAGCAGCCGGCTCTTCAAAAGCGTGCCGTCCTCAAGCGCCAGCTCGACATGGTCGGTGTGGGTGCGGAATGTCTCCGCCATGCCCGGCGCGAAAAACGACACGCCCAGCGCCTTTGCCTCCTTGTAAAGCGCGGGCATCATCACGCCGTTGGGCATCATGTGCGCGAAGGGCTCGCCGTCGGCGGTCTCGCCGCCGAAGGTCAGAAAGACCGGCCGGACCGCATCCCGCAGCTTGCTGTCGGTGACGATCATGTCGTTGATCGGCTGGGCCTTGGCCGCAATCTTGTCCCAGATGCCGAGCTGGCCCAGCATGCGCGAGGCCGCCGCCGCGATGGCCGAGGCGCGCGGATCCTTGTGCAGATCCGCCATCGGCTTTGGATCGACCACGGCGCAGGCCAGGCCCGGATCGCCCTGTTTCAGCGCGACCGCCAGCGACAGGCCCACATAGCCGCCTCCCGCGATCACCACATCGAACATGTCCACGGCGTTCTTTTTCCTGGCCATTGTCTTCCGCTCCTCGTCTTCGGCTTCCCCAAAGACATCTTGACTTTAACGTCACCTGCCGTCCAAGAGTGGTCTCGGCAGGCCGCCGCCCCCGGCCACTGCTCCGGCATCTTTCGGACCTTATCTAGAGCGCTTTGCGCTCGAATTGAACCATTTGACCGTATAACGCTTTAACAGGGATCACGCCGATGAACACGGCCATTGACAACCTCCTCGGGATTCTTGACCTGGAACCGCTGGAACGCAACCTGTTCCGTGGTCGCAGCCCCCAGGTCGGCTGGCAGCGCGTGTTCGGCGGCCAGGTGATCGGCCAGGCCCTTGTGGCCGCCTCCCGCACCGTTGTCGAGGACCGGCATGTCCATTCGCTGCACGGCTATTTTCTCAGACCCGGCGACCCGGCGGTTCCGATCATCTACGAGGTCGACCGCATCCGCGACGGCGGCAGCTTCACCACGCGGCGCGTGGTCGCGATCCAGCATGGCGAGGCGATCTTTTCCATGTCCGCGTCGTTCCAGCTGCGCGAAGACGGCCTTGAGCACCAGAGCGCCATGCCGGACGTGCCGTCGCCGGACGACCTGCCCAGCGAACAGGAGCTGAAGGACCGGTTCCTGTCGATGGCACCGGAAAACATCCGCAAATACTGGGAGCGGGAACGGCCGATCGAGATGCGGCCGGTCGACATGACCCATTATTTCAGCACCAAGCCGCTGCCGCCGCAGCAATATGTCTGGGTGCGGGCCACCGGTCCCTTGCCGGACGACGAGCGCATCCATCAGTGCGTGCTGGCCTATTCCTCGGACATGACCTTGCTGGACACGTCCCTGTTCCCGCACGGCACCTCGGTGTTCAACCCGAAGATCCAGGCCGCCAGCCTCGACCACGCCATGTGGTTCCACCGCCCCTTCCGCGCCGACGACTGGCTCCTCTACGCCACCGACAGCACCTCCTCCTCCGGCTCGCGCGGCATGAACCGGGGATCGTTGTTTACGAGGGATGGTGTGCTGATTGCGTCGACGGCGCAGGAGGGGTTGATTAGGTTGCGGAAGGAGGGGTGAGGGTTAGGACGCACGGGAGATCCGACGCGACTCGGCGCACCAGTTGGGAGATCGGTCGCTTGGCAACAAATGTCAGCTTCATTCCGCAATACGACATTGCAGTATCGAATGATCGGGCACGCTGGTTCACCGAAGGCAGTGAAGGAGCGTGCCCGGCCTCAAAAACCTGGACTCGATCCGATTGGTCAGCTCAGGTGGTGGACCTCCTGCAGTCTGTACACGGGTGTCGGGATACCCTCCATCCGCGCCTTGATCTGCAGCGACAGGAACTGCGAGTAATGGCGCGACTGGTGCAGGTTGCCACCATGCATCCAGAGGTTCGGCACCTGCGTCGGCTTCCACATGTTGCGCTGTTCGCCTTCCCAGGGCCCTGGATCCTTGGTGGTATCTGAGCCGAGGCCCCAGCATTTGCCAAGGGTATCCGCCGTCTCCTGACCCATCAGGTCCGCCACCCAGCCGTTCATCGAATTATAGCCGGTGGCGTAGACAATGAGATCGGCGTCGAGATGACTGCCGTCGTCAAGACTGACCCCGGTCTCGTCGAGCGAGACGACCTGGCCACGCTTGAGCTTAATCTCGCCGTCGATGATGAGCTGGCTCGCGCCCACGTCAATGTAATAGCCCGAACCGCGGCGCAGGTATTTCATGAACAGGCCGGACTCGTCATCCCCCCAGTCGAGCCAGAAACCAGCCTTTTCCAACCCATCGTAGAATGCAGCATCGCGTTCTTTCATCTGCGCATAGGCCGGGATCTGGAACTCGTGCAGAATCCGATAGGGCAGTGAGGCGAAGATCAGATCGGCCTTTTCTGTCGTCACACCATTGCGGACCGCTTCCTCGGAGTAGAGCGCACCCAGTCCGATCTCCATCAGCGTGTCCGATCGCACGATGTGTGTGGAAGACCGCTGCACCATGGTCACGTCCGCGTCGTGTTCCCAAAGCGCGGCGCAGATGTCATGGGCCGAATTGTTGGAGCCGATGACGACCACCTTTTTGCCGGTCCATTTGTCCGGCCCGTCGTGTTCCGACGAATGCTGCTGCACACCCTTGAACCTGACCATGCCGGGGAAGTCGGGCATCCGCTTCTTGCCGGACATGCCGGTCGCCATGACAAGTTGCTTGGGACGCAGCACCACCTCTTCGCCGTCGCGATCCACCACGACAGTCCATTCCCCCGTCTTCTCGTCGAAGCTGGCGGACTTGGCAGTTGTGCGGCTCCAGTAGTTCAGCTCCATTACCTTGGTGTACATTTCCAGCCAGTCACCAATCTTGTCCTTTGGGGCAAATACCGGCCAGTTCTCGGGGAACTTGATGTAAGGCAAATGGTCGTACCAGACCGGGTCGTGCAGGCAGAGTGACTTGTATCGCTTGCGCCAACTGTCACCGGGCCGGTCGTTGCGCTCGACGATGATTGTCGGCACGCCGAGTTGGCGCAAGCGGGCGCCGAGCGCGATGCCGCCCTGACCGCCGCCAATGATCAGACAGTAAGGCTGGGTTTTGTAGCCAAGCTCCGCAGCCTCGCGTTCACGTTCTTCCTTCCAGGTTTCGCGGTTCTTCCCGGCTCCGTGCCTGGCGCCGAGCGGGCGCATGAAGCCTGCCGGCTCCTCATGCCCCTTTAACTCGACCATCGTGGTCAGCAGGGTCCAGATCTTGCCGTCCTTCAATCGCACAAGACCATAGCCCTGCGCCATTTCAGTCTCGAACTGGATCCATGCGGTAGTGACGCCATCATCTTCGGTGGGAATCTCGCCCTCGGCCAGTTGCCAGTTGCTGGGCCTGGTCGTGGCCAGTTGGTGCTTCAGCATGTCCTCGACCTGGTCCTTGCCCTCAATCGTCTTGAAGTTCCATGTGAACGTCACAAGGTCGCGCCAATAACAATCGTCCAGAAACATATCCCGCGCTTTGGCAATGTCATTTTGAGTCAGCGCGGCGCCGAAACCGTCCAAAAAAGCCTGAGTCCGGCCGGCAACAGTCGTATCGAGCATGTGCTCCTCCCTTTTCGTTTTTGGTGTTGGTCCTCCGGCACCACGACTATCAAGCGGACGCGCTGGCAAGCAACGGCATCTGGTCCTGACGCAGGGTAATTGTGAATACACATCGCGCGGCCGTTGCGCCTGCAACGGCCGCGCAACGGCCGTGTTGCGTCAAGCCGGTGGCGTAAGGCCCGCCTTCCGGATGCGCCGAAGCATGGTCGAACGGTTTACGCCCAACCGCCGCGCCGCCTGCGCCATATTCCAGCCGCAGGCCGCCAGCAACGCTTCCAGTTCGTCGATACCGTCCGGTTCTGGCTCGGCCCGCTTCGGCGCAACGGGCAGGTCCGGCAGGTCAATGACCAATCCTTCGGACATCGCAACGGCGACGTCCAGAACCTGCTCCAGTTCCCGAATATTCCCGGGCCAAACGCGCGATTTCAGATCGGCCCTGGCTGCGGAGGACAAGCGTATATTTGCAGTGCAGCGCCAGCGAAGCAGACGGTCGATGAGCCAGTCCAGGTCGGCACGGAGGCGCAGCGGCGGCAATGCCAGGGTGTTGCCCGCGACGCGATAGAACAGGTCGTCGCGGAGAATGCGCGACAGTTCAAAGGCCGTACAGCGGCAGGAGGCCACGATGCGAAGATCGGTCCGCCCGTCGAGCATCGTCAGCAGGGCGGATTGCCCGTCCGGCGGCATGTCTTCGATTCCACGCAGAAACAATGTTCCGGGCGTCGCATCGGCAAGCAACTCGACTGCGCCTGGTCCGGTGCAGCGAATGGCGTGAAAGCTGCGGTCCTTGGGACCGGTCACATGGATGGCACGGGCCAGTCTCTCCTTTCCGGTGCCGGTCTCGCCGGTGATCAGCAGCGGCACCTGCGTTGGCGCCAGACGCGCAGCCTGCTCCAGAAGACCCCTCAGCGCCGGATCCCCCCCGGCAAAGCTGCCAAGTGCTCCAGGCAGGGCCGGTTCACGCTGCCTGAGCGCGGAGATCGTCAGCGGGGTCTGAGGCGCTATGGCATGGCCGAACAGGCAGCGCCCGTCCTTCAGCCGCAACACCCGCTCTTCGGTCGGCCGTCCACGCATGAGGTCCGGCAGGTTGTCCATCGACAATTCCAGCCAATCGTCGATCCGCGAGCCGATCAGGCCGCCGCCCACTTCGGGATCCAGCGCCGTTCGCGCCCCCGATGTCATGCCGACGATTCGGCCCGAGCCGTCGAGCGCCACAGCGGCTTCGGGATCAACTTCCAGAAACTCGGGGTTGGTCGAGAAACGAAGTACCCATTCTCGCCGGGTCGTCGCCATCAAGTTGGCCATCTCGACCCGCCGTGCCGAGGCGGTCACCAACCCCATCGCAAGATACTGCGAGGGTTTCGGCGAAGGCGAGCGCAAGAGCGAAATATCGAGCACCGCAGACAACTCACCCTTGGTGTCGAAGATCGGCGCCGCTGTGCAGGACAACGGTATATGCGCGAGCCCGAAGTGATCACCCTGGTGGATGGTGACGGCTTTCCCGGTGACAATGCAGGACCCGACACCGCAAGTGCCGGCCAAGTCCTCGGTCCAGTTCGAACCGAGATAAAGTCCGGCCTGACGCAAGTGGTCCTCGAAACGAGGATCGCCGAAGAAATCGACGCAAACACCCTTTGCATCGGCGAGGAGCAACACATAGTTCTGTCCCGCGACCTGTTGAAAAAGCGTTTGGAGACCCGAGCGGGCCGTGGCTATGAGTCTTTCCGACTGCTCGCGGTGTGCGCGCAGCTCGGACTCGGTAACGACATGGGCGGGGTCCGGCCGCGAGGGATCCATGCCATAGCTCTGAACACAACGCCTCCAGCTCTCCGCGACAAGACTGTCGCGCCCGGTTTCCACCCCGCGCAGCACACGGTCGATTTCGTCGACATGTTCGAGATCAAGCATCGCGTCCTCCCAAACGTTGCCCAGCAGTCAGGATAGCGCGTTGACCGGATCAGCGCCATCCGACCTTGATTGGCATGGTCACTGCGAGAAAATGGGGTCGTTCGCACGCTTACCAAAGGTCGTCGGAATGGGGTCGAAACCTGCAGCAGTCCACTTTCCAGCGAATGTCCGCTTAGGTACCCAGCGTGACGTAAATTGCCAGTCCGCCCCGACCCACGCACGCCCGTCCCCACCCCCCTACCGCACCGGACTGGTGAACCCCGACACCGCCAGCGGGTTGTCGCTCAAGGCCTGGTGGTCCGGCGTGTCGGGCACCAGAGCACCATGCCGGACGTGCCGTCGCCGGACGACCTGCCCAGCGAACAGGAGCTGAAGGACCGGTTCCTGTCGATGGCACCGGAAAACATCTGCAAATACTGGTAGCGGGAACGGCCGATCGAGATGCGTCCGGTCGACATGACCCACTATTTCTCGAACAAGCCGCTGCCACCGCAGCAATATGTCTGGGTCCGCGCCACCGGTCCATTGCCCGACGACGAACGCATCCACCACTGCGTGCTCGCCTATGCCTCCGACATGACCTTGCTGGACACGTCCCTGTTTCCCCACGGCACATCGGTGTTCAACCCGAAGATCCAGGCCGCCAGCCTCGACCACGCCATGTGGTTCCACCGCCCCTTCCGCGCCGACGACTGGCTCCTCTACGCCACCGACAGCACGTCGTCATCCGGCTCACGCGGCATGAACCGGGGGTCGCTGTTCACAAGGGATGGTGTGCTGATTGCGTCGACGGCGCAGGAGGGGTTGATAAGGTTGCGCAGGGAAGGGTGAGGAGGCATCCCCGGAGACGATACGCCTTTGCAACTTGCTGCACTCGTGAGCAGATGGACCGCAGGGTGAGGAATGGCGAGTTTGCGCGCCTTTTTCGATTGCTCGCAGATCTCGGCTCGACCTGAAATGCTACCCTCATGGCGAGGTTTCCGTAAGGCTGTTGTCGGCGGGAAGTGGTGGTTTGCTGCGTTATGCACGAATAACCAAATTGCGCAGAAAACTATCAATGCAAAGCAGCTGTTGTAAGCCACATCGAGCGCCGTGCTCGACCAAAAGCCGTCAGACATTCATTGAGTATCTAAGCGCCCTGAATATCCTTGATCAGCAGACACCCTTGTGGGTGGCAAAAAAGTTGCACTAACCTCAAACACACCTACTCTAGAACTGATGCAGACAAACTATTTGGATATGACATTTCACAACTCAGTTTTAGTCGGAGGGTAGCATGAGAACTGTAGCGAGATTTCAGCTTACGACCGCTGATCAGCCAGAAGAAGCATACTCGCTTGTTTTTGATGAAGTCCAAAGATGGCGCGACGAGAAGTACATCTTAGAGGACGGCGTATGGCAAAATCGCAAGTTCGGCGGACAGGCGGACTTTGAGGAGAAGGTCGGCGGTCAAGACAGCTGGAGTTCATATGCAATAGTGTCCAAGCAATCGACGGGACAGGCTGCCATTGAAATGGTCGCAAAGGCCCTTCTCTTCGAAAACAAAACGTATCTCTTATGCGAAATTCGGGCCATAGATGCCACCGGTAATTTTATGCGTCCAAATATCACGATCTCCGCTCCAGGTTTTCTTAAGAGCATCCTGTCCAAGGATATCTCATGGAGACACGCACGCGGAATAGATCGTGTGTTTTCGTCGGCGTTTGAGGTGGATGAAGTATCGTACCTTCAGTTCGAAAGGCTTTTGCTTGCTGACGAGAGGCAACTGCCACTGATTGTTGTCTCGAGGGACTTTGGCTCACAGCTAATACCCGGACTCTCACAAACCATGGCAGAGAGAGGCGCTGGCGTTTGCCATGTGGTGACGATTGACGAAGATGTATCCTGGAAGATGACGGAAAATCTTGGGAGAGATTGGTCCTGCTTCAACGGTGCGATACGCGTTTTTTGGCCGAGAACAGTTCTTTCCTCACATCCGAAGAAGCATCCACTATGGATGGCAGATCGGCTCCACGCCCGAATTGAACACTCGCGAAACCCAAAAATTTATGCATCGGACCTCATTCTAAGGAGCGTGTTTGAGGCATCTTGCTACATACCCTCTCCAAAGGAGTTTGAGGACGTAGAAGCCCACAGCTTGGAGGTTGGCTACAGACAGGCGCGTCAGGAGCACGAAGACAACAAAGACTACCAGAGTTTGGCGGAATCATACGCAAGAGAGGCGGACGAACTCAGGAGAAAACTAGCGCTGCTTCAGCAGGAGAAACGCACCGCCGAAGAGAACCTTCAAGCACTGATGGTCGCGAACAGCGGAGTATTGGTAGAACATTCTGCCGATCTTGATGAGCGAGATGAAACCCCAGAATTTCAAACGGTTAAGGAAGCTGTGGAGTTCTTTCGCAAAAATTCTGGCGCATCCATTGCGTTCCCAGATGACCTTGCGGATCAACTCGACTCAATCATTCCTACTGCCGGACCTCCCCAGAAGCTGTATCTCTACCTTCTTGCACTCCGCTCTTTAACCGAGGAGTTGCAAGAAAAAGGAAGCCTGGGGAACACGGTAGTAAATTGGATGAAGGATAAAAACGTAGATTGCAGCGGTGAATCTGAAACAAAGAAAGCCTCTGGACTATTTCAGTTTTCCGTTGCTGGTCAGAGCCGTGATTTTGAGTTGCACCTAAAGGTGAGCAATGCAACATCCCCTGATCGCTGCATTCGCATCTACTTCACAAATCAATCCACCTCCCCTTTTGTCCTGATTGGATGTATCGCATCGAAAAAATACCTGAACTTGTAATAGCTTGGACCATAGGACTGTTAAAATTTGCTCCTTCTAAAAGCTATTCAGAGTTGAGTGAAGTGCCGTTGCTAACTGAACAGCATCTGCAAGGCCAACAACCTGCATATTCCGCAGGCATAAGCCAATTCATGATTCGTTGGGCACGGATAACTGGAGGGGCTGCGGCCACAATCCACTGCATTTCGAATGTAATAACCAATATGTGTCAGGAGCGCTAACACATTTAGGGCCGACGAATGTCAGCTGAACCCAATCAGCGCCCGCAAACAGACAACCTCATCCAGTCACCACCACGCGCCCAAACCCTCTCACACCACCCCTCACCGCACCGAATTCGTAAACCCCGACACCGCCAGCGGGTTATCTGTCAGCGCCTGGTGGTCCGGCGTGTCGGGCAGGAGGGCGCCTGAAAAGGCCTCGAACATCTTGCGCACGAAGCCTTCCGGCAGGTCCTTGGTGATGAACACGATGCGCGTGCGGTGATCGTCGTCCGGCCAAGCGTCCAGGGTCGCGGGCGGATGGAAGACGTGCTGGACGCCGTGAATGACCACCGGACGGTCGGGATCCTCGGCGATCTGCACGATGCCCTTGACCCGGAGCAGCTTGGGCCCGTGCGCCGAGCGCAGCAGATCCAGAAACATTTCCAGCGCCGAGGCGGGGATCGGCCGGTCCGTCGACAGGGTGAACGCCCGGATCGCATCGCTGTGCCGGTTCACGTCATGCGCATGATCGTGGCCATGGGAATGCCCGTGATCATGGCTCTGCCCGTGCTCATGGCTGTGATCATGACTGTGCTTGTGGGCATGCCCGTCCCCGTGTCCATGAGCGTCCGAGTGGCCATGATCATGGTGATGCCCGTGCGGGTCCTCATAGGCTTCGGCATTCAGCCAGGCGGCCACGTCCGGGATCTTGCTGGCGGGATCGTAGAGGCCCGCATTGAACAGCTGGGCCACGGTGGCCTCGCCGGACTGCGCATCCAGCCGCCGTGCACCGGGATTGAGCTCCCGGAGCCGGTTCTTGAGGCCTTTGAACCCGGCCTGTGCGTCTTCCGAGCTCAAGAGATCCGTCTTGGTGAACACCAGCCGGTCGGCGACGGCGGCCTGCTTGCGGGCTTCCTCGTGGTTGTCCAGCGTCGACAACCCGTTGACCGCGTCGACCAGCGTGATCACGCTGTCCAGCCGGTAGCGCATCACCAGGTAGGGGTGCAGCATGACCGTGTGCAGGATGGGGGCCGGGTCGGCCAGACCCGTGGTTTCGATGACCACCCGGTTGAGCTTGTCCATGCGGCCGTTGTCGAGGCGGCGCAGCAGGTTTTCCAGGGTGGTCACCAGATCGCCCCGGATGGTGCAGCACAGGCAGCCCGAAGCCAGTTCGACGATGCCGTCGCCGGCCTGGTCGACAAACAGGTGATCGAGACCGATCTCGCCGAATTCGTTGATGATCACCGCCGTGTCCGCCATGGCGGGATCCTTCAGGATCCGGTTGAGCAGGGTGGTCTTGCCGGACCCCAGGAAGCCGGTCAGGACCGACAGGGGGATCGGGGGCTTGGGTCCCTTTTGCTGCTGCTGCGAAGACGGCGACGGCGAGGCCATGAGATATTCTCCAGGTGGTCCGCGCCCGCACGGACGGCGGCACGCAGGTTGCCTGCAGACACATAGGCAGAAAGCACCGGCAGCGCAATCTGGCCAAGCCTGCCGTGATGGTCTGAACCAGTCCGTGCATCCCCGGATCGGGACAGGTGGGGAGACTGCCCGGTTTGGTGACACCCTCTCGATCTGTCATCCCGGGCAAGTGCAGCTTCGCTGCATGCTGACCCGCAATTCAGCGCACATGCCGCGCCTCGGGCGCGTCAAAATAAATGAGATCAATCACTTGAAGGGGTTAGGTGCTCGCGTCGCTCGCGCTGATCCGCTGGGTCCCGGGTCAGCGCGCAGTTTTGCTGCACTTGTCCGGGATGACGGCCTTGGTGTGCATCAACGGCCCGAGGCGATGACCCCGCCTATCCGGCGTTCAGCACCGCTTCGTCGTCCTTGTCGCTGTCCTTTTCGGCAGCCACGTCGGGGCCCGCCAGCGCGACGATCTTGCCGTCGACATCGTTTCCGCTCAGGTCCATCGGCGTCAGGTCCTGGACCACCTCGGCCTCGTCGCCGAACGCTTCTTCGTCGGCGTCGGCCTCGTCCGGATCCTGTTCATCCGCATCGACCACCAGTTTGACGGCCTCGGCGGCCTTGCGAAGGGTTGCGATCACCTCTTCGACGGACGCCCCGTCTTCCAGCTGGTTGGCGGACAGCTCGGCCAGGCTGGCAAGGGCCCGGATAGTGGCTGTGGATCTCGGTTCCATCATGGGGCGATCTCACGCGTTGTGTGTTTCGGCACGTTCTGTACCCGAAATGACCCTGCGGGTGTCATGGCATTTTCTGGTCGGGCCACGGCTTTTTCAGAGAAATGCTTACGACACTGTTAAGGAGCAGCGTAAATAAATGGTTAATACAACCGATAAGCTTCGACTGGAACCTGCGGGATCGGGATCACTGCCTGCGCGGGCTCGGGGCGGGAACCGGCACGGTAAAATCCAGCCCCTTGCGGAAAATCGAGCCCGGCGCAACGGCCTGCGCCGTGTCCGTGGCCGCTCCCGGCCGGGCCACCTCCGCCTGCGGTATGCCCCCCGCGACACTGGCTCCGGCAACGGCGGCCCCGGCGACATTGGCCGCCGCTGTTGTCTGAAGCTTCTGGCGGATCTGGATTTGCGCGCGCCGAACGGGATTGGCCGCCGGCAGGGGAATGTCCTCGGCCGGAATTGCCACGGCGACCGCGGCGCTGCCGACGGTGGCCGGCGCGGCGTCCGGCTTGCCCAGACCGACCTGCAGCGGACGATAGGCGAGACGGCGCGGTCCCAGGGTCCGGTCGAGGATCTTGGCCCAGTCCGGCTTGCCGTTGGCAAGCGTGAAGCCCGCTTCGTCGACCTTGACGTCTTCCCGGTTGGCCTTGAAGAACAGGAACCCGCCCTGCTTCTCGTTTTCCATGTCGAACCGGGCCATGTAACCCTTCGCGCCCGGGCTCCTGTTGCGCCGGCAATAGCCGTCGGCGGGCGGCCCGGCCGAAACGCCGGTCAGGCTCTTGATGTTCCTGCCGCCCCGCTTTCGGAAGCCTTCATCGAACAGTTGCCGCGCAAAGGCCGTGCGTTCCAGGCCGGAGCCGGCCCCCAGAATGATCGCGATCAGCGTGCGCCCGCCCCGGGTCACCGAGGCCGAGACATTATAGCCGGAATTGCAGATGTAGCCGGTTTTCATGCCATTGGCGCCGGGCACGCGCAGCAGGAACTCGCGGTTGGCCGAGCGCAGGGCCTTCTTGCCGAAGCGGATGCCGGGATGCTTGTAGAATTCGCGGGCTTCGGGAAAATCGCGCCGCAAGGCCATGGCCAGGATGGCCATGTCGCGGGCGGTCGTCACCTGGCGGTTGTCCGGCAGACCGTGCGGATTGGTGAACCGGCTGCCGCTCATGCCCAGCCGGGCGGCTTCGGCGTTCATCATGGCGATGAACCCGGCTTCGGACCCGGCGACGGCTTCGCCCAGCGCAACGGCAACGTCGTTCGCGGACTTGATCAGGATGATCTTCAGCGCCGTGTCGACGGTAAAGCGCGTGCCGACCTTGAAACCCATCTTGCTGGGCGGCTCGGACAGGGAATTCTTCGACTGGACCACGGCGGAATTGAGCGTGATGTGACCTGCGCGAATGGCCTTGAAGGTGACATAGGCGGTCATCATCTTGGTCAGCGACGCGGGGTACCATTGGCGGGTCGCGTTGTTTTCCTCGATCACCGCGCCCGACTTGGCGTCGACGAGCACATAGGCGCCGATGTCCGCCTGCGCCCGCGCCACCGGCAGCAGCAGGACGAGAGCGAGCATTGTCACGAGGACAGAGGTCAGGCGGCCAATCTGGCTTCCAGTCACAGAAATTCCTCGCTTGTCATCCCGTCAGGACCCGAAATCGCAGCACAGCGACCGATGTTCCCTAAAAAACCGGAACATGCGGCCCAGATCAACGGGTTTTCAATCGAAATCGATTGATAATCCGAAAAGTTGATCGATCCATTAAGGTGTTCGGGCATCTTGGCTGCCTCCAGATGACCCCGCGAGAGACTCAATGGCAACCCTTTCGTGCTTTCTGTCCAGAGCCGCTTTTTTCACCAGTTGCTGAAATTTTATGCAAACTGCAATCGCGACGTTCCTTGGCCGTTGATAAAGTGAGAGTTTCGCTCCCGGACAAGGAGGGTCTGCTGCGGCCCCCGTTTCTGGCCCGGCTCTTGCTTGAATTGCCGTCGGCGCTCTGCCGGCCGCAGTCCGGACGGCACCGGGAGAACCTGGCGGCAGCGCCCATTGATAAAAACACGAGGCCGGCGGCCCGGGAGGCGGATCGATCATGCTGGATGCTGCAAAGGCATCGGACTTCGAGGTGAGCCCGCACGCGATGCAGCGTGTGAGGGCCGAGGCACGCATCGGCTTCAAGGCCGCCGGAGGCCGGACGCGGCTCGCCGACCTCTATCAGAGCGGATCCGCCAAGATCAGGCTTCCAAAGGTCTATGACACCCCGGTGACCGCCGTCCTGATCAATACGGCCGGCGGCCTGACCGGCGGCGACAGAGTGTCCTTCGCCGTCAATGCAGCCGCTGGGACACGCGCAATCGTGACCAGCCAGACAGCGGAACGGGCCTATCGCAGCAACGCCGGCTCGGCGCGGGTGACCGGCCGCTTTTGCCTGGAAGCCGGCGCGGACGTCGAGTGGCTGCCCCAGGAAACCATCCTCTTCGACGCCTCCCGTCTGAAGCGCCAGTTGCACGCGGACCTGACGGGCGACGCCCGGCTGCTGATGCTGGAATCCGTGGTGGTCGGCCGCGCCGCCATGGGTGAACGGGTCGGATCGGTGCTGTTCACCGACACTTGGCGCCTTCGCCGCGACGGCAGGCTTGTCTTTGCCGACGACATTCGCCTTAAAGGCGATCCCGCCCTCTGCCTGCGCGGTCGGGCAACGGCAAAGGGCGGTGTCGCCGTCGCCACGCTGGTCGATTGCGCCCTGGACGCCGAAGACCGCCTTGACCGGGCCAGGAACCTGCTTGCCGATCGGACCGGCGCAGGCGTGCAGGCCGCGGCCAGTGCATGGAACGGGTTGCTGATCGCACGGTTTGTGTCCGAAGATGGGCGCGGTCTACGCAGCGCCCTGACAACCTTTCTGACCGGATACCGCGGCATGGAACTGCCGCGTGTCTGGCATTGCTGATTTGAAGGAGCATACTTCATGAACCTGACCCCCCGCGAGAAGGACAAGCTGCTGATTTCCATGGCGGCGATGGTTGCGCGCCGCCGCCTGGAGCGCGGCGTGAAGCTGAACCATCCCGAAGCGATCGCCCTGATCACGGATTTTGTCGTCGAGGGCGCGCGCGACGGCCGCAGTGTCGCCGACCTGATGGCCGCCGGCGCCAATGTGCTCACCCGCGACCAGGTCATGGAAGGCATTGCCGAGATGATCCACGACGTCCAGGTGGAGGCCACCTTTCCGGACGGCACCAAGCTCGTCACCGTGCACGAACCGATCCGCTGACACCCGCCGCTGATTTACCCGAAGGAGACGACCATGATCCCCGGAGAACTGTTCCCGGCCGAAGGCGACATCGAACTGAACGCCGGTCTTGAGACGGTCACTGTCGATGTGGCCAACACCGGTGACCGGCCCATCCAGGTCGGCAGCCACTATCATTTTTACGAGACCAACGAGGGCCTGTCCTTCGACCGCGAGAAGACACGCGGCATGCGTCTGGACATCCCGGCCGGAACGGCTGTGCGGTTCGAACCCGGCCAGACCCGCTCGGTAACCCTTGTCCCCTATCAGGGCGACCGCACGGTCTACGGGTTCAATCAGAAGATCATGGGTGCGCTCTGAGCGCACCGGAGAAGATGATGATCCGAGCACTTCCCCTTCTGGCCGTTCTGACCGTTCTGGCCGCGGTCACCTTCACCGGCGCCCGGGCGCAGGAGAACATCGACTGCGGATATCCGCTCGATGACAGCCAGCGCAGCTATTGCGCCGACAAGGCCCTGGAAGATGCCGGCACGAAAATGCGGGAAGCCTATGAGCTTCTGGCCGCACGGGTGAGTGAACTGGATGCCGCCTTGCCCACTGCCCTCAAGGGGGCGCCCGCCGCGCTGAAGGAAGCCCAGGCCGCCTGGGAGACCTATGCCGGCAAGGACTGCAAGGCCTACGCCTTTCCCTTCATGGGTGGCCCCGGCGGCAGCGACGCCTACCGCAATTGCCTGATCGTGCTGACGGTCAAACGCACCGACGACCTCACCGCCACGGTTGAGGACTATTCAAATTGATCGACCGGATTTCTGATCGCCGATTGGAGACTAAAAATGTCCTTTAAGATGCCTCGCGCCGCCTATGCGGACATGTTCGGACCAACCACCGGCGACAGGCTGCGCCTCGCCGACACCGATCTCGTGATCGAGGTGGAGAAGGATTTCACCACCCATGGCGATGAGGTGAAATTCGGCGGCGGCAAGGTGATACGCGACGGCATGGGCCAGTCGCAGGCCCCCCGCTCCGCCGGGGCAGTCGACACCGTGATCACCAATGTGCTGATTGTCGACCACTGGGGCATCGTCAAGGCCGATGTCGGCCTGAAGGATGGCCGCATCACCGGAATCGGCAAGGCCGGCAATCCGGATATCCAGCCCGGCGTCGAAATCGTTGTCGGACCCGGCACCGAAGTGATCGCCGGCGAGGGCCGCATCCTGACCGCCGGCGCGCTGGATGTGCACATCCATTTCATCTGCCCGCAGCAGATCGACGAAGCGCTGATGTCCGGCGTCACCACCATGCTCGGCGGCGGCACCGGCCCGGCCACCGGCACGAACGCCACCACCTGCACGCCCGGGCCCTGGCACATCACCCGGATGCTGCAGGCCGCCGACAGTTTCCCGATGAACCTGGCCTTTGCCGGCAAGGGCAACGCCTCGCTGCCGGCCGCGCTGGAGGAACAGATCCTGGCCGGTGCCTCGGCCCTGAAGCTGCACGAGGACTGGGGCACCACGCCCGCCGCGATCGACACCTGCCTCTCCGTTGCCGACGAATACGACGTCCAGGTGATGATCCATACCGACACGCTCAACGAGAGCGGCTTCGTGGAAAACACCACGGCCGCCTTCAGGAACCGCACCATTCACGCCTTCCATACGGAAGGCGCCGGCGGCGGCCATGCGCCGGACATCATCAAGGTCTGCGGCGAGCTCAACGTGCTGCCGTCCTCGACCAATCCGACCCGGCCCTACACCGTCAACACGCTGGAAGAGCATCTCGACATGCTCATGGTCTGCCATCACCTGGACAAGTCCATTCCCGAGGACGTCGCCTTCGCGGAAAGCCGCATCCGCAAGGAGACCATCGCCGCGGAAGACATCCTGCACGACATGGGAGCCTTCTCGATCATCGCTTCCGACAGCCAGGCCATGGGCCGGGTCGGCGAGGTCATCATCCGCACGCTGCAGACGGCGCACAAGATGAAGGTCCAGCGCGGCCGCCTTTCGGAAGAGGCCGGCGAGAACGACAATTTCCGCGTCAAGCGCTACATGTCCAAGATCACCATCAATCCGGCAATCGCCCACGGTCTCGACGAGCACATCGGCTCGGTCGAGGTCGGCAAGCTCGCCGACCTGGTGTTGTGGGACCCGAAATTCTTCGGCGTCAAGCCGGACATGGTCATCAAGCTCGGCACCATCGCCGCCGCGCCCATGGGCGATCCCAATGCCTCCATCCCCACACCTCAGCCGGTCCACTACCGGCCGATGTTCGGCGCCTTCGGCAAGGCCATGACCCAGAGCCGCGTGACCTTCGTCTCCCAGGCAGCCTACACCAACGGGGTCAAGGACAAGGCTGGCCTCGACAGCCTGGTCCTGCCGGTCAGGAACACCCGCGGCGGCATCTCCAAGAAATCCATGGTGCTCAACGATGCCACCCCGGACATCGAGGTCCATCCGGAGACCTATGAGGTCCGCGCCAACGGCGAATTGCTGACCTGCGAACCCGCCGAGGTCCTGCCCATGGCGCAGCGCTATTTCCTGTTCTAAGCTCCGCGCAAAACTGAAACACGGAGCAGGACATGTACAAGATCGTCGGATTTCCGCGCACCCGCGCGATGCGGGTGATGTGGCTCCTGGAAGAACTGGGCGAGGCCTACGAGATCGACCCGGCGCCGCCGCAGTCCGAAACGGTTCGCGACCTGACGCCGGACGGCAAGGTTCCGATCCTGATCGAGGATGGCACCGCCATCACCGAATCGGTCGCGATCTGCACCTATATCGCCGACAAGCACGGCAGGTTCACCTTTCCGGCGGGCACGCTGGAGCGCGCCCGGCAGGACAGTTTCACCCAGTTCGGCGTCGATGTGCTGGAAGGCGCCCTGTGGACCTCCGCCAAGCACAGTTTCGTTCTGCCGGAGGGCCTGCGCGCACCGGCGGTCAAGGAAGCGTGCCGGTTCGAATTCGCCCAGGGACTGAAGAGCCTGGAAACACGGCTCGGTGACGGGCCTTACGTCATGGGCGACACCTTCACCATTGCCGACATCATCATCGGCCACTGTTCCGGCTGGGCCTTTGTCGCCAAATTTGACCTGCCCAAGGAAGGTCCGGTCCATGACTATTTCAAGCGCCTGCGCGAACGGCCCGGGTTCAAGGCCATGAAACAGAAGGCGGAAGCCGCCTGATGATCCGCGTCCGGAAAATCCATTCCGCGGGCGGCTGGTCCGGCGCACCGGCCGATCGGATCACGCTCGACCTGGACGACCGGTATCGCCGGCGGGCGGTGCTGACCGGCGCTTCCGGGCTCACCTTCCTGCTGGATGAGCCCCAGGCCGTTCATCTCCATCACGGCGACGGTGTCGAACTGGAAGACGGCCGGATTGTCGAAATCCTCGCCGAGCCGGAAGACCTGGTCGAGATTGAGGCCGACAACACGGCGCATCTGGTCAGGATCGCCTGGCATCTCGGCAACCGGCACCTGCCGACGCAACTGATGGGCGACAAGCTCCGCATCCGCCGCGACCATGTCATCGAGGACATGGTGGCAAAGCTCGGCGGAAAACCGACGCCCGTATCGGCCCCCTTCGATCCGGAAGGCGGCGCCTATGGCCACGGGCGCACCCATGGCCACGAGCATGGGCATTCCCACGATCACCAACACAATCACGGGCACGGGCATGGGCATGACGGGCACAGCCATGACTGAAAGCCTGTCGCTGTCCGCGCTCTACCGGCTGCAGACGTTCCTGTCGCCCGCCTTTCCGGTCGGTGCCTTCACCTACAGCCACGGGCTGGAGCAGGCGGTCGACCGGGGTGACGTCACCAGCGCCGCCGAGCTGATCCCGTGGCTGGAAGACGTGCTGCGCTTCGGTGCCGGTCGCAGCGATGCCATCCTGCTGAAGGAATCCATGAGAGCCGCTTCCGGCGGCGATGCAGAGGCCCTGGCGGAGCTGCGCGCGCTGGGTCTGGCGTTGCAGCCGTCGAAAGAACGTCATCTGGAAACAAGTGCCCAGGGAACCGCCTTTGCCGGCGCGATCGCGAGAAGCTGGCTGCCCGGCCGGTCGACCCGCGCCGCGGACCTGTGCCGCGAAATCCTCGCGGCGGACGACGATCCCTGGCCCTATCCCGTTGCCGTGGGTCTTGCCTGCGCGGCCCATGACATTCCCGACGATGCGGCCCTGATCGCCTGGCTCCACGCCTTTTCCGCCAACATCGTCTCCGCGGCGATGCGTACCGTGCCGCTCGGACAGACCGAAAGCCAGACCGTCCTGGTACGCATCGAGCCGGTCATCTTCGACGTTGCCGAAGAGGCAGCTGCCTCCGGTCTCAACGATCTCGGCACCTCCACATTCCTTGCGGACATCGCGTCAATGGCGCATGAAACCCAGTATTCGAGGCTGTTTCGCTCATGAATTCCCAAAACGGCCCCTTGCGCGTCGGCATCGGCGGTCCGGTCGGATCCGGCAAGACCACCCTGACCGACCGCCTGTGCAAGGCCATGCGCGACACCTGGTCGATCGCGGTCATCACCAACGACATCTACACCAGCGAGGATGCCGAGGCGCTGATGCGCTCCCAGGCCCTGACCAGCGACCGCATTCGCGGCGTCGAGACCGGCGGATGTCCGCACACGGCGATCCGCGAGGATGCCTCCATCAATCTGGCCGCCATCGCGGACCTCACCCGCGCGATCCCGGATCTGGACCTGATCCTGATCGAGTCGGGCGGCGACAATCTGGCAGCAACCTTTTCGCCGGAACTCGCCGACCTGACGCTCTATGTCATCGATGTCGCCGCCGGCGAGGAAATCCCGCGAAAGGGCGGCCCCGGCATCACCCGGTCCGATCTTCTCATCATCAACAAGACGGACCTGGCCCCGCATGTCGGCGCCGATCTGAGCGTGATGGACCGGGACGCGAAGAAAATGCGCAAGGACCGGCCATTTGTCTTCGCCAACACCAGGGCGGGCGAAGGGCTTCAGTCTGTGGTAGACTTCATTGTTCACAAGGGCGGGTTGAACGCATAGGGGTGACCCCTTCCATTGAAAAGTTGTTTTGAATGAGTGCTGGCAATCAGGGCATCTGCGCGCACAACAATGCGATCTGGTGCGATGCGGTTCTCAAGGCAGCCGGGGCGAAGACCGGATTCCATCCGGGTTTCTGGCAAGCGGAAGACCGTCTGCTGCCGCTCCATCCCAACATCGTCACCTTGTCGGAGGCCCCGGGCGCGGGCTTCAAGCAGGCGCTGGCGGCCTTGCCGAAAGAGGCGACGGTAAAGGACAGCTTTGACACTCTCGGCCTTGGACCGCTCGGCTTTCGGAAGCTCTTTTCCGGCACCTGGCTGTTCCGGCCGGCCCAGACAGCGAGAAAAGCGCCGATACAGCCGGACTGGCACAAGATCACCCATCCCGATGCCTTGAAGAAATGGGCCGTGGGCTGGAACGGCAACGAACAGCTTCAGGCGGTCTTTTCCCCAAGGCTGCTGGCATCGGCAACAATAGATTTCGCCGCCATCATGAAGGAAGATGCCATCAGGGCAGGGGCCGTGTTCTCGTCGGGGCCCCGGCTGGACGGCAAGGACGTGGTCGGCCTGTCCAACCTGTTCTGCCGCAGGAACTGGCGCTACAGCGCCCTGCACGGACTGCTCGCCCCCTATGCGCACAGACCTGTCTGCGCGTATGAAGCCGATGACGGCCTGTTGCCCGTCTACGGCCAGCTCGGCTTCCAGACATGCGGCCGCCTGAGCGTCTGGATCAAGACCGCCGCTTGATCTTTGCGCTCCACCCGGCCACGCTGTTCCCGGAAAATACGGAGGGTGGATCATGATGTTCGACGGTGTGAATCTGATCGCGGTAGCGGCCGCTGCAATCGGATCTTTTGTCTTCGGGTCGCTTTGGTACGGCGTCCTCGGCAAGCCATGGATGAAGGCGGCCGCGTTGACGGCGGCGCAGACCAGGCCGGATCCGATCACCCTGGGGATCGCCTTTTTCTGCCAGCTGGTGATGGCCTTCGTCTTTGCCGGCATCATCTACCACAGCGGCAGCAGTGGACTGCGCGCCGGGATCATCTCGGCCCTGATGATCTGGATCGGCATCGTCATGACCACGCAGATCGTCAATCACCGCTTCCAGGGCAAGCCCTGGAGCCTGACCTTGATCGATGGCGGGCACTGGCTCGGCGTTCTTCTGGTCCAGGGGGTTCTGATCGGTTTGCTGAGCTGACCGAAGCGCAAATATCTACGTATTTGAACGCATTAGACCAAGGACTCGGCGACTAAAGGACTAATGTTAGGATCTGGACGCTGCAGGGGGGCATACGCATAATGGCCCCCGGCAAAACAGGCTGCGGGGATTGCGCGGAGCGCCACTCGCGGGCCTTATTGTTGTTTCTGGGAGGTTTTCAATGTCCGATTCCGTTTTTCCCGTTCCCGCGGAGGTTGCCGCACGGGCGCATGTCGACAACGCCAAATATCAGGAAATGTATCAGAGATCCGTGGAAGACCCGGAGGGCTTCTGGGGGGAGCACGGCAAGCGCCTCGACTGGATCAAGCCTTACTCCAAGGTCAAGAACACGTCCTACGACTACCACAATGTCGCGATCAAATGGTTCGAGGACGGCACGCTCAATGTCTCCGCCAACTGCGTCGACCGGCATCTGGAAAAACGCGGAGACCAGCCGGCCATCATCTGGGAAGGTGACGATCCGGGCGAACACAAGGTCATCACCTACAAGGAACTTCACCACGAGGTGAACAAGTTCGCGAACGTGCTGCACGCGCAGGGCGTCAAGAAGGGTGACCGCGTAACGCTCTACCTGCCGATGATCCCCGAGGCTGCCTACGCGATGCTGGCCTGCGCCCGCGTCGGCGCGGTTCATTCCATCGTTTTCGGCGGCTTTTCACCGGACAGCCTTGCCCAGCGCATCGGCGACTGCAAGTCGGAATGCGTGATCACCGCCGACGAAGGTCTGCGCGGCGGCCGCAAGGTTCCGCTGAAGGTCAATGTCGACAAGGCCATCGAAAAGGCCCCGGTCAAGAGCGTGATCGTCGTCAAGCGCACCGGCGGCGACGTTCCCATGCAGGAGGGACGGGACGTCTGGTACCACGACGAGGCCGACCGGGTGTCCGATCATTGCGCCCCGGTGGAAATGAACGCGGAAGATCCGCTGTTCATTCTTTACACCTCAGGTTCGACGGGCAGCCCGAAAGGCGTCATGCACACGACCGGCGGCTACCTGGTCTATGCATCCATGACCCACGAATATGTCTTCGACTATCACGAGGGCGACATCTACTGGTGCACGGCCGATGTCGGCTGGGTGACCGGCCACAGCTACATCGTCTACGGCCCGCTGGCCAATGGTGCCACAACCTTGATGTTCGAAGGCGTTCCGACATATCCCGGGCCCGGCCGGTTCTGGGAAGTCTGCGACAAGCACAACGTCAACATCTTCTACACCGCGCCGACCGCGATCCGCGCCCTGATGGGGGCGGGCGACGATCCCGTCACCAGCACCTCGCGCAAGTCGCTGCGTCTTCTTGGTTCCGTGGGCGAGCCGATCAACCCGGAAGCCTGGACCTGGTACTACAACGTGGTCGGCGAAGGCCGCTGCCCGATCGTGGACACCTGGTGGCAGACCGAAACCGGGGGCATCCTGATCACGCCTCTTCCGGGCGCGACCGACCTCAAGCCGGGCTCGGCCACGCGGCCGTTCTTCGGCGTCCAGCCGGCCATTGTCGACGCGGAAGGCAATTTCCTCGAAGGCGCGACCGAAGGCAATCTGGTGATCAAGGACAGCTGGCCAGGCCAGATGCGCACGGTCTATGGCGACCATGAACGCTTCGTGCAGACCTATTTCGCCACCTACAAGGGTCTTTATTTCACCGGAGACGGCTGCCGCCGCGACGAGGACGGCTACTACTGGATCACCGGCCGTGTCGACGACGTCATCAACGTGTCGGGCCACCGCATGGGCACGGCCGAAGTCGAGAGCGCCCTGGTTGCTCATCCCAAGGTCTCGGAAGCCGCGGTCGTCGGCTATCCGCACGACATCAAGGGGCAGGGCATCTATGCCTATGTCACGCTGATGGAGGGCGAGGAACCCACGGACGAGCTCAAGAAGGAGCTGGTCAAGCACGTCCGGTCCGAAATCGGTCCGATCGCGTCTCCCGACCTGATCCAGTTCTCTCCGGGACTGCCCAAGACCCGCTCCGGCAAGATCATGCGCCGGATCCTGCGCAAGATCGCGGAAGACAGTTTCGACAGTCTCGGCGACACGTCGACTCTCGCCGATCCGGCCGTGGTCGACGACCTGATCGACAACCGTCAGAACCGCGCCTGAGCGGCTCGACAACACACCTGAAGGCCCGTCGACACGACGGGCCTTTTTCTTACCCGGACTATTTCGACAGGTAGATCGACTGGATTTTCTTGGCGATGTTGCTGAAGGCGTTGATCAGCTCCGAGGAGGATGTCGCCTGGTAGTAATTTCCGTCGCTGGCGCAGGACGCCATGTTCTTTGCACCGGTGGAGCTGTTGTTGTTGCCGAAATAGACGCCGAAAATCTCGATTCCCGAAGTCTTCATGCCCTCGCAAAGTGCACGGGAGGATGTCGAGGACTCGTTGTCGTAATAAACCCCTTCGCCTTCCTCATCCCACACATAGGCCACAACCTCTTCCCAGGTGCAGACTTCCTTTGTCTTACCGTTTTTCTTGATTTTTGTCGTGCAGGTTTCTTCCCACTGGGTCGTTTCGTCAATCTCGTAGTACCGGTTGTTGTCACCGTCGGTCATGATGACCGCGAATTTCAGAACGTCTTCATTGTCATAGGCTTCCGGAGCGCTGTCCGCAGGCCAGACGTCCTTGTAGTTGGGTGACAGGCTGTTCCACCCCCAGGTGATACCGGTCTGCCCGGCGGTGCCGCCATTGTCGTCCAGCGCCTCGATGGCGTCGATCAGCTCTTCCCGATCGGATGTCAGCGGGATCATTTCGGAATCCGACGAGCAGCTCCAGCTGGCACCGCCGTAAAAGACATTCATGGGCGGCGGATCGGTTTCATCGTAATAATCGTAGGGCTGGTCGGTGTATTTGACCTCGTAAAGATCGGTACCATCGTCATAATCAACGCGTTCGGTGACACATTCGCTGCCATCGGCATAACCATAGGCGTCGCCCTTGACCTTGTCGGCATAGGTCCCCAGGTTCACGCCCTGGCTATACGGCACCAGGGAAATGCGGACCTTGACGTCCTCCTCCTGCGTTTCTTCCGGGATCAGGATGTCCACGAGGCTTTCCGAGGCCTCCCGCAGCGTGTCCATGTCACTCCTCATGGACCCGGTAACATCGACCACAAGGGCCAGCTCCACGTCGAACCGCGAATAGGCAACCTGGGCGCTCGTTCCGAAGGCGAAGAACGCCGGACCGAGGCTCTCCTTCATGTAGCCACCCATGTCGATGAAATAGTTCTGGAGCGTCGCCGAAGCGGAGACCGTCACGGTCCCGTTGTTGCTGTCGACGATGAAATCCAGGTTCTCGATGGCTTCTTCAAGGAACTCCGTGTCGGCCAGGTTCGCCCTGAATGACTTCGTGAGGGCCTCCTTGATCTGAGCGTCCGTCATCACCGACGTCGACAGGTCCGTGGCCAGGGAGAGGGCCGCGGCGTCGAGCGCATAAGAGAGTTTCTCACGCGCGTTGATGCTCCGGGAAACATCGAATGCCGCCCCGGAGATGACCAGCATCAGGATCACCATCAGGCCGAACAGGGGCAGGATCGACGCCTTGCGGTCGCCAATGAATCTGGTTGCCAGGGTCTGGAAAATCTTACGCTGAAAATACCGCATAGCTGCCTCTTGAGATGCGGCGGATCCTACCCGACAAAAGTACCTAAAAGTTTAAGGTTGCTGTCGAAATTGTTTTTACACCCCCCGTCCCATCGACCTTCCGGCCAGGGTTCCGGCAAAGGATTGCGCCGCGGGATCATTTGGACAGATAGATCGACTGGATCTTGCGTGCGATGTTCGCGAAGGCACTGATGAGCTGTTCTGCGGACGATGCCTGATAATAATTGCCGTCGCTGGCACAGGACTGCATGTTGCGTGCGCCGGCCGAAGTGCTGCTGGTACCGAAATAAACGCCGAAAATTTCGATGTCGGACGCTTTCATAGCCGCGCACATGTCCCGGGATCGTGTGGAAGACACATTGCTGTAGGATTCGCTCTCACCGGACTCGCGCCATGCGTTGACGGGCACGGTGCTGCACTCCCAGCGCCATCGGCCGCGATTGCGGACCCAGCCGCATTGTTCCTCTTCTTCGATAAATTCGTAAAACCGGTTGTTGTCGCCATCGGTCATGATGATCGCGAACTTCAGAACCTCGTCGTCCGAATAGGCCGCAGGCGTGCTTTCCGAGGGCCACAGGGAGGAATAATTCGGCGACAGGCTGTACCAGCCCCAGGCAATCCCGGTCTGACCGGCCGTGCCGCCGGTATCGGTAAGTGCATCGATCGCGGGCAGCAGCGTGTCCCTGTCGCTTGTCAGCGGCACCATTTCGGAAGAAGAGGAGCAACTGGTGCTGCCGCCGCCGAAGAAGGTTCCCTCCGGCGGCGGGCTGACATCGGTGTAATAGTCGTAGGCGGCATCCGTGAACATCACTTCGTTGCTGTCGAAGTCCTGACGCTCGGTAACGCAGTCGCCGCTGACACTGTAGAAATCGGATCCCTTCACCTTGTCCGCATAGGGGCCCAGGTTGACGCCCTGGCTGTAGGGAATGAGCGAAATGCGGACCATCGCGTCGCTTTCATCCACCGTTTCGGGCACCAGTATGTCCACCACGCCGGCGGAAGCCTCGCGCAGGGTGCGCATGTCGCTCGAGGACATGGACCCCGTGACGTCCACCACAAGGGCCAGTTCCACGTCGAACCTCGAATAGGAGACCTGCGAGCGCGTGCCGAATTCGAAGGTTTCGGGACCCAGCGCGCTCTGCATGTAACCGCCCAGATCGATGAAATAATTGTTGAGGGAGGCCCTGGACGACACGGAGATGACCCCGTTTTCGCTGTCCACATTGAACTCCAGATTGCCGATGGCCTGTTCGACGAATTCGGTGTCCTGAAGATTGGCCCGGAAGGACGCGGTCATCGCCTCGGTGATCTCCGCGTCGGTCATCACCGATGTGGACAGGTCCGCCGCCACGGACAGCGCCGCCGCATCCAGGGCAAAGGACAGCTTTTCCCTTGCACTGACCGCACGGGTAACATCGGCCGCGGCGCCTGCAAGCACGATCATGAGAATAACCATCAGTCCGAAAATAGGCAGAATTGCCCCGTCACGCTGGGTTATCAAACGTCTCAATAGGTACTTCACGGAGTGAATGCGTCGACTGTGCATGGTTGCCTCATGTTTCAACGAGACAAATAATGCAAAAAGGTACCCATTTCCTTAAATGAACCTTAGGAAAGCTATTAACAAGACATAAATTTATTGATTAAAATTCTTCAATACCGGCCGGAACGCAAGACGGCACGATCCGGCGTGCTCCGGTCGGCAACAGTCCCTGATAGCCCCGGCAGCCCATGAAGGGTCGAAACAGGTGGCCGTGTTTTCAGGGTTCCAGTTCGGTGTCCCAGTAGAGGAAATCCAGCCAGCTCTCGTGCAGGTAGTTCGGCGGGAAACCCCGGCCATTGTTGTGCAGGTCCTGGATGGTCGGCTGAAAGGGCATGTGCATCGGCCACATGTTCAACTGCTGGCAGGACTTGTTGGACTTGCGCAGGTTGCACGGAGAGCAGGCCGTGATGACGTTGTCCCAGGTCGTCAGACCACCCTTGGAGCGCGGAATGAGGTGATCGAACGTCAGCTCATGCCTGGAGCCGCAATACTGACACTGGAATTTGTCGCGGAGGAAGACGTTGAAGCGGGTAAAGGCGGGATATCGGCTGGGTTTGACAAAGGTCTTGAGGGAAACGACGCTCGGCAATCGGAACTCGAAGCTCGGACTTCGGACCGCCGCGTCATATTCCGAAACGATGTTTACCCGATCCAGAAACACAGCCTTGATGGTGTCCTGCCAACTCCACAGGGACAAAGGATAGTAGCTCAAGGGCCGATAGTCCGCATTGAGCACCAACGCCGGATGCGTCCCCGGCGAAACCGCTATCGTCACGCTCCGCTCCTCACGACTAGTCGGATCGTCCGGTGCCCGGTCAAACGGACAGCGGATCACGTCCTTTTGTGACGGGAGTATTGTAGTGCCGAGGTGACAGTCTTGTGAAGCCCGGTAAATTCATTTCTCGCAACAGAAAGCCGGACCCGTTTCCGGCAAAGCATTTTTCTTAAAGCTATGAATTATTTGCGTGAAAGCGGAAATCTCTGCGGCACTGTGACAAACCGGCGGCTCCAACGCAAAAGGGCGCCCGAAGGCGCCCCCTGAAATCATGAATTCCTCAATCGAATCAATTTGAGGTCCACTGCCGGATATCGACAAAATGTCCTGCGATCGCGGCCGCCGCAGCCATGGCCGGCGACACCAGATGCGTCCGGCCCTTGTGACCCTGGCGGCCCTCGAAATTCCGGTTCGACGTCGAGGCGCAACGCTCTCCCGGGCTCAGCTTGTCCGCATTCATGGCAAGGCACATGGAACAGCCGGGCTCACGCCACTCGAAACCGGCTTCCTTGAAGATCAGGTCCAGGCCTTCCTCTTCGGCCTGCTCCTTCACCAGTCCGGAGCCCGGCACCACCATGGCGCTGACATGGGACGACACCTTGTGATTTCCGATCACCGCCGCCGCTGCGCGCAGGTCCTCGATCCGGCCGTTGGTGCACGACCCGATGAAGGCCCGGTCGATCCTGATATCCGTGATCTTCGTGCCCGGCTCGAGCCCCATGTATTCCAGCGCGCGGATTTTCGAGGCGCGGCGGTTCTCGTCCTCGATCTCCAACGGATCCGGGACGATGCCTTCCACGGAGACCACATCTTCCGGCGACGATCCCCAGGAGACGATCGGCGGCAGATTGGCGGCGTCCAGCTCGACAACCTTGTCGAAATAGGCATCCGGATCCGTATGCAGCGTCTGCCAGTAGGCCAGCGCCTTGTCCAGCTCCTCGCCCTTGGGTGCCTTCGGGCGGCCCTTGATATAGTCGAACGTGACTGCGTCCGGCGCGATCAGGCCCGCGCGCGCGCCGGCTTCAATCGACATGTTGCAGACGGTCATGCGGCCTTCCATGGACAGCGAGCGCATGGCCTCGCCGGCGTATTCGATCACGTAGCCGGTGCCGCCGGCCGTGCCGATCTTGCCGATGATGGCCAGCACGATGTCCTTGGCGGTAACGCCGTCCGGGATCTTGCCGTCGACCTTCACCAGCATGTTCTTCGCTTTTTTCTGGATCAGCGTCTGCGTGGCCAGAACATGTTCGACTTCCGACGTGCCGATACCGTGCGCCAGGGAGCCGAAGGCCCCGTGGGTCGACGTGTGGCTATCGCCGCAAACGATGGTCATGCCGGGCAGGGTGAAGCCCTGTTCGGGGCCGATGATGTGAACCACGCCCTGACGCATGTCCAGTTCGGAGTAATACTCGACCCCGAATTCGGCCGCGTTCCTGGCCAGCGTATCCACCTGCAGTGCGGATTCAGGATCGTCGATGCCATGGCGGCGGTCCGTGGTCGGCACGTTGTGGTCGACGACGGCAAGGGTTTTCTGTGGCTGACGCACTTTCCGGCCGGTCATGCGCAGACCTTCGAAGGCCTGCGGACTGGTGACTTCATGCACCAGATGGCGATCGATATAGAGCAGGCCGGTACCGTCCGGCTGCATGTCGACCACGTGGTCGTCCCAGATTTTGTCGTAAAGCGTCCGTGCCTTGGCCATGGGTCTCTCCTCAGTCCCGCCGGACCGTCGTTCAAACCTCTTCAGTTTGCAGGAGCCCGGCAGGTCCCTCCTTCGGCCGGTCCGGCCGCGGGGGTCTGTCCTCAATTGTCAAGGCTAGTGAATGACGCAGCTCTGCTCAAACGTCAAGCGTTCCGAGTTGAGCTGAATTCAACTGGGATTGACCGCCAGCGGCAAAAACGAAAAAACGGCGGCCCATCCGGACCGCCGTCTTCAAATTCTTCAAGCCGGGCCGGCTTATTCTGCAGCGTTTTCCGCAGCTTCCTTTTCGGCCTGCTTGGCCTCCGCCTTGGCGACCTTCGCGGCAACAGCCTCGGAGCGGGCCACTTCGTTCAGACGCTTGGCGCGGACATTGGTGTTCTCGGTGATACGGGCCGACTTGCCGCGGCGATCGCGCAGGTAGTAGAGCTTCGCGCGGCGAACCTTACCGCGGCGGACAACCTCCACGCCTTCCAGCATCGGTGAGAAGATCGGGAACACACGTTCGACACCTTCACCGTAGGAAATCTTGCGCACCGTGAAGCTCTCGTTGATGCCGCCGCCGGAACGGGCGATGCAGACACCTTCGTAAGCCTGTGTACGGGTGCGGGTGCCTTCGGTGACCTTCACGTTGACGCGAACGGTGTCACCTGGAGAAAATTCCGGCAGCTTCCGCTGGCCTTCGATTTTCTCCATTTCCTCGGCATTGATCTGTTCGATGATATTCATGGCATTTTTCCCTTTTCATTTACAAAGCGGTCAGAGCGTTCTCCGAATGGACCGGGAACGAATTCACCAGCTCTGGGCCATGTTTCCTTGTCCGCCGGATGGCCGCGGAATTCAGGTCTTTCCAGACCCGTCCACAAGGCATGCCTTCAAAATCAAGACACACGATCACCCGGCTTCGGCGGGCGTATACAGGAAAACACCCCCCATGTCATGCGGATTCGTCAATCCACGTCGTCTTCATCCGCCATATAGGCATCCCAGAGATCCGGGCGGCGTTCACGGGTCAGGCGTTCGGCTTCCGCCATGCGCCACTCGTGGATCTTGCGGTGATTGCCGGAGGTCAGCACCTGGGGAATGACCGCGCCTTCGAACGCGGCCGGGCGGGTGTAATGCGGGTGCTCCAGAAGACCCGTCTCGAAACTTTCCGTATCCGCGCTTTCCATGTTGCCCATGACCCCGGGAATGAGCCGTATGACCGCATCCAGCAGCGTCATCGCGCCGATTTCCCCGCCGGACAGGATGTAGTCGCCGATGGAGACTTCCTCCAGGCCGCGGGCCTCGATCACTCGCTGGTCGACCCCCTCGAAGCGGCCGCAGACGATGACGGCTCCGGGTCCCTCGGCCAGCTCATGGGCGCGGTCCTGGGTAAACGGCAGACCGCGCGGGCTCATCAGCAGATTCGGACGCGGATCGTCCTGCTGCGCGGCCGCATCGACGGCCCTGGCCAGAATATCGGCCCTGAGCACCATGCCGGCGCCGCCGCCCGCAGGCGTGTCGTCGACGGAGCGGTGCTTGTCCGTGGCAAAATCGCGGATCTGGCTGGTCTCGAGCTGCCACAGGCCCTTGTCCAGTGCCCGTCCGGACAGGCTGTGACCCAGCGGCCCCGGAAACATGTCCGGGTAGAGCGTCAGGATTGTTGCCTTGAAAGCCATGACCGCTGCCCGTTTTCCCGATTGGCCGTTGATCCGTGTCCGAAAACCCGCCCCCGGTTAAGAAGCCGTTTACCGCATTCTCCGAAATCCGGCGATATCAACACCCGGATCATCGGAAAGAAAGTTCTGATTAAGGCCCGGTGCCTACCCTGACAAGAGCGATTCAATCGGGTCTTTCACCGTGCCAAGGTTTCCAGTCTACCGTTTCAAACTTCCCGCGTTCATCCAGGCACGTGTCGACCGGCACTATCTCGATGTTTCGATCAGCCGCGTTCTGCCGCTGATCTGTCTGATGACCTTTGGCGTTCTCGTCGGCCTGGTCTTCAACACCGGTGTCGGCCACCCCTATGACAAGGTCATCCATATCGGCTTTTTCGCCCTTCTGACCCTGTCCATCCACGCTCTCTTCTGCTGCCGGCTGCGGATTTCCGCAGTCGTCGCTTTCGGCATGGGACTGGGTGGCGAGGTGCTGCAGGGCTTCCTGCCCCACCACGAAATGTCTCTTTCCGACGCGGTTGCCAACGGCATCGGCGTCTCGATGATCGTGGCCCTGATCGCCCTGATCCGCTCCGAAACCCGCCAGGCGGTAAAGGACGAACAGGAAGATTTCAATCTGGGCCGGATGGGTCTGGAACCGGTCCGTACCCGTTACCGCTCGGGCGCACCCTCGGACGGTTCCGGCGCTCCTTCGGAAAAATAGTCCTCGGGCAGGTCCACCCGCACCTGTCCTTCAGCCAGGTTGATCTCCGGCACAAAGTCCTTCGTGAACGGGATATAGAAAGTGTTGCCGCGCTGCGGCCGGACCTCAAGCAGGTCGCCGGCGCCGAAATCCTGCACCGCCGCGATCTTGCCGAGCGTTTCGCCGCCCTGATCGATGACGGCAAGGCCGGTCAGATCCGAATAGTAGAATTCGTCTTCTTCAGGCTCGGGCAGCTGGTCGCGGCTGATATAGAGTTCAACCCCGTTCAGTTCCTCGGCCTGGTTCCGGTCCGTGAGCCCCTTGAACCGGGTGATCACAACCGTCTTCTGCACCCGTACCTTTTCCACTTCGAACGACCGGGAGCCGTCCTTGGTGACAAGGGTGCCATAGTCGGCAAAGGAAAGCGGGTCGCTGCCGAAAGGCTTGACCCGCACTTCCCCGCGAATGCCGTGCGCCGCACCGATCCTGGCCATCAGCACCTTCCGATCGTCTGATGACGTCATCTCAAAAGGCTCCCTGGCTCAATTCCGGCGCGGCGGCTGTCATCGGACTTATTCGGCGGCAGCTTCTTCGGAAGCAGCCTCTTCAGCCGGAGCGGCGGCGGCGGCAGCCGCTTCTTCTTCAGCGATCCGCTTTGCTTCCAGGCGTTCCTTGGCCTTCGCGCCCGGCTCGGCCTTTTTCGGGTTGTTGCGCGCGTCGCGCTTCTTCAGGCCGGCGGCATCCAGGAAACGGTGAACGCGGTCGGTCGGCTGGGCACCGGTGTCGAGCCAGTACTGAATGCGCTCGACATTCAACTGCACGCGGTCTTCGGAATCCTTCGGCAGCATCGGGTCGTAGGAACCGACCTTTTCAATGAAGCGGCCATCGCGCGGGGAGCGGATGTCGGCAATGACGATGCGGTAATACGGGCGTTTCTTGGAACCGCCGCGTGCCAGGCGAATTTTCGTAGCCATGATATTTCTCCAGTTTTTTCAGTTGCCGGCTTCTGCGGCAATGGCTTCATGGTGCCGGATCACTTCGTGAACAATGAAGTTCAGAAACTTCTCGGCAAAGTCAGGATCGAGATTGGCGTCGCCGGCAAGTTGCCTCAGCCGCTCGATCTGAATTTTCTCCCGCGCCGGGTCGGCCGGCGGCAGGTCGTTGTTGGCTTTCAGCACGCCCACTTTCTGGGTGCACCTGAACCGTTCGGCGAGCATGTGGATCAGCGCCGCATCGATGTTGTCGATGGACGACCGCAGGGCTTTCAATTCGGCAAGCGCCGCACTCTGGCCCAGACGGGTTTCCGCTTCGCTCATCGTTTCTTGCCTTTTCCCATGCCCGGCAGACCCGGAAGTTTCGGCCCCCCGAGGCCGGGCAGACCCGGCATTCCAGGTGGCAGCCCGGCGCCGCCCAGCCCGCCAGGCAGTCCGCCCGGAAGACCCTTGGGCAGCTCCATGCCACCGGGCAGTTGGCCGGATTTGGCCATTTCTTCAAGCTGCTTGGGATCGACATCGGGCATGCCGCCGCCCATGCCACCCATCAGCTTGCCGAGCATGCCCTTGCCCTTGCCCATCTTCTTCATCATGTCCGCCATCTGGCGGTGCATTTTCAGAAGCTTGTTCACTTCGGCCACCTGCACGCCGGATCCGGCGGCGATGCGCTTCTTGCGGCTGGCCTTGAGAAGGTCGGGCTTGCGGCGCTCGATCGGCGTCATCGACTGGATGATGGCGACCTGACGCTTGAACATCTTGTCGTCGATGTTGGACGCCTCGATCTGCTTCTTCATCTTGCCGACACCCGGCAGCATGCCCATCATGCCGGACATGCCGCCCAGTTTTTCCATCTGTTTCAGCTGTTCGGCCAGATCGTCCAGGTCGAAGTGACCCTTCTGCATCTTTTTCGCCATCTGGGCGGCTTTTTCCGCGTCGATGGCCTCGGCGGCCTTTTCCACCAGCGAGACGATGTCGCCCATGCCCAGAATGCGGTCGGCGATCCGCTTGGGATGGAAATCCTCCAGCGCATCGGCTTTTTCGCCCGTCCCGATCAGCTTGACCGGCTTGCCGGTGACCGCCTGCATGGACAGCGCCGCACCGCCGCGGCCGTCACCGTCCATGCGGGTCAGCGCGATGCCGGTGATGCCGACACGCTCGTCGAAGTTCCGCGCCAGATTCACGGCGTCCTGACCGGTCAGGGAATCGGCCACCAGCAGGATTTCATGGGGCTGCGCGGCGGATTTGATATCCGCCATTTCCACCATCAGCGGCTCGTCGATATGGATCCGGCCGGCGGTGTCCAGCATGACCACGTCATAGCCGCCCAGCTTGGCGGCGGACATGGCGCGTTTTGCAATCTCGACAGGGCCCTGACCCTCGATGATCGGCAGGGTGTCGACTTCGTTCTGTTCGCCCAGAACCCTGAGCTGTTCCTGGGCCGCCGGACGGCGGGTGTCCAGTGACGCCATCAGCACCTTGCGCTTGTCGCGCCGGGTCAGGCGCCGCGCGACCTTGGCGGTCGTCGTCGTCTTGCCCGAGCCCTGCAGGCCGACCATCATGATCGCCACGGGCGCCGGTGCGTTCAGGTCGATCGGCTGGGCCTCTTCGCCGAGCATCTCGACAAGCTGATCGTGAACGATCTTCACGACCATCTGGCCCGGCGTCACCGATTTGACGACTTCCGCGCCGACAGCCCGGTTGCGGACCTTGTCGGTGAAGGACCGTACGATCGGCAGCGCGACATCAGCCTCGATCAGCGCGCGGCGAATTTCGCGCATCGCCTCGTTGACGTCGTTTTCCGAGAGCGCACCGCGGCCGGTGAGCTTGTCGAAAATGCCGCTTAGTCGATCGGACAGGCTTTCAAACATCAAAGGGTCCTTGAACATCGTCGGTTTCGGGAAATCTCCCGAACCATATGGGCAGCCCTGCCTCGATTCCAACCGGATCGAACTGCGCAAAGCAGTTTGACACCCGAGGGCGCATCGCGCTGTCGGGTGGTGACCTCCGGGAACTCTTTAGACCTTGACGGGTCCCGGTCGGCGGGTCGAGTTGTTGCTCACTCATATGGAGTTCGCGGTCTATGCCTGAAAGCGGTCAGAGAGTCAAGGAAGACGCCCCGTTGTCACGGAACGGCATTCGCCGTGCCCGCCACCGTTCGAAACAAACCAGCCGGACTATTCGGCATCCCGCCGCGACGTTTCGTAGGTCGCCGAGATCCGGTAGTAGTCGTTGAAACCGATCCTGTCGCGCAATTCCCTGAAGTCCATCAGGTCGGGCGTGCGGTCCTGGTCCGTCTTCAGTTGCGCGAGTGTGGTCATCATCGCCTTCATGGCGCTGGCCATCAGGGTCAGCGGATAGGCGGCAATCGCATAGCCGATGTCCTGAAGCTCCCGGTGCGACAGGTCCGGTGTCTCGCCGCCTTCGACGATATTGGCCATCTTCGGACCCGGCAGTTCCCGGCAGACTTCCGCCATCTCGGCAACGGTCTTGGGCGCCTCGACGAACAGGATATCGGCCCCCAGTTCCTTGAACTTCGCCGCCCGCGCGATCGCCTCGCCAAGTCCGTGGTCATGGCGGGCATCGGTGCGCGCCAGGATCAGGATGTCGGCGCCCGCCTCCCTGGCATCCTGCGCCGCGCGGATCCGGTCGAAGGCCTCTTCGCGGGTCACCACCGCCTTGCCCGGCGTATGACCGCAGCGTTTCGGGGCGACCTGATCCTCGATCATCACCGCCGCCGCACCGGCCTTGGCCATTCCGGTGACCGTCCTGCGCACATTCATGGCATTGCCGTACCCCGTATCGCCGTCAGCCAGCAACGGAACCCGGACCGCATCCGTGATATTCCGGGCCTGATCGAGCACCTCGCCATAGGACATCAATCCGAGGTCCGGCTGACCGATCCGCGACGCGGAGGCGGCGAACCCGGACATGAAAGTCAGATCGAATCCCGCCTGTTCGATCAGCTTTGCCGACAGCGCGTCGTAGCAGCAGGGCATGACATGGAGCGTGTCCTGCGCCAGCAGGGCACGAAGCGTTTCGGCCGGAGACGGCATGATCATGAAACCTCAGAGTTTGAAGGGAATGTAGAGCGCCAGATCGGTCCATACATAAAGGATCGCCGCGGAGAACAGCAACAGGAGAAGGAACGGCAGGACTCCGCGCGACACATCCGTGAGACTGGCCTTGGCAACCGACTGGATGACATAGAGATTGAGTCCGACCGGCGGCGTGATCAGGGCACATTCCACCATCACCACCATGAAGACGCCGAACCAGATCGGATCGAAGCCGAGCAGCAGCGCCGCGGGCAACAGCACCGGCGTCATGATCAGGACCATGGACAGGGCCTCGAACACCAGCCCCATGATCAGCAGCACGACCGCAACCACCAGGATGAAGCCAAGCTGCGTATCAATGTTCTGGCCGATGAAGACCGAAATCTCCTGCGGAATCCGATAAAGCGTGATCGCCTTGCCGAACACCTTGGCACCCGCAACAATCAGAAGAATGGCCACCGTTGTCGCCATGCTCTCGAAGCTCGCCTCACGGAATCCTGTCCAGCTCAACCGGCGCATCGCCAGCGTGATCGCAAGCGCGCCGGCAAGACCAAGCGCGGCTGCCTCGGTCGGTGTCGCCGCGCCGGTATAGATCACCCCGATGACATAGGCGGCCAGCAGGACCGCCGGCAACGCCCGGAGCGTTGCCCGGACCCGTTCGGGCCATTCCGTCGGCGGCTCCGGCGTGAACCCGCCGAACCAGCGCGCATAAATCATCGAAAAGGCGATGAACAGCACCACCAGCAGAAGTCCCGGCCCGATGCCGGCGAGAAACAGGTCCAGCACCGACTGTTCGGTGACGAAGGCATAGACGATCATCGGGATGGACGGCGGGATCAGGATGCCAAGCGTTCCGCCGGCGGCCAGCAGCCCGTAGACGAACCGACGCTGATACCCGCGCCCGATCATTTCCGGTATTGCAACGGTGCCGATGGTCGCGGCGGTGGCGACGGAAGACCCGGAAATCGCGGCAAAGATGCCACAGGAAATGATGGTGGCAACCGCGAGGCCGCCCGGCCAGTGGCCGACCCAGGCGTGGACGGACGCGAACAGATCCCTGCCGACGCCCCCTTTCAGCAGGATGTTCGACATCAGCAGGAACAGCGGCACGGCCAGCAGGATGAAGCCGTCGAGGGTCGACAGGATCGCCTGGGGCGCCATCAACGGCGAAAATCCACCCAGCATCAGCAGCGCCAGGCCAAGCCCGCCCAGCGCGAAAGCCACCGGCACCCGGATCAGCAGCAGCGAGAACAAAGCTATCAGGATGAGCACGACCGTCATGCGGATACCTCGCCGTCCCGACTGTCTTCCGGGCCGCCACCACCACCCTGCGTTCGCGCGAGTTCGATCAGCGCCTGCAGGAACACCAAGGAAAAGCCGACCGGGATCGCCAGTTCGGAAACCCAGATCGGCATGTCCAGCATCGAGCCGGTGGTCCGTCCGCGCTCGAAGGACTCAAGGAAGATGCCGCCGCCCTTCCAGGCAACCACGGCGCTGAAAAGCGCAACCGCGGTCATTGCCAGCAACCGGCAGACAGTCCGCCCCGCGGGGCCCAGCCTGTCGGTCACCACATCGACGGCGATATGGCGGTTGGCCTGAAGCAGCCAGGGCATGGCGATCATGGATCCCCAGATGAGGCAGAGCTGGGACAGTTCCGCCGCCCAGATCGTCGGCGCCACGAACAGGTAGCGCGCCGCGACCTCGTAGGTCAGCATGCCCCCGGCGACAAAAAACAGCAGCGCCGCGATCCAGGCCAGCGCCTTCAGGAGATGTGAAAAGGTTTTCATGGAATTCCCCGGCACCGGGACCTGCAGCCACCGGAGGGTTCAAAAGAGAAAGAACATAGGATTTCGGCGGCGGCCGGATGTTTTCCGGCCGCCGCCCAACGGGTCAAGTCCGCGTCAGAGAGCTTTCGCTGCATCCATGACGGTCTTGCCAAGGTCCCCGGATTTTTCGACATAAGCGTCGTAGACCGGCTGGCTTACCGCTTTCCAGGCTTCGAGTTCCGACGCCGTGGGGGTATAGATGGTCATGCCGTTTTCCTCGGCCTGCGCATAGGCCGCGGCCTCGATCTCGGACATCCGGTCCCGCACATCCGCTTCCGCCTTCAGCGCCGCGGCCTGGATGAGCGCCCTGTGGTCTTCCGGCAGCCGGTTCCAGAAATCCGTGTTCACCACGACGATGAACTCGATGTCGGCATGATTGGTCACGGTGATCGTGTCCATCACCTCCCACAGCTTGCGGGATTTGACACCCGAAACGCCTGTCATGCCGATATCCACCGTACCGCGCTGATAGGCCAGATACTGTTCGGAGCCGGAGATCAGCGTCGGTGCGCCTTCGGCGGCCGTGACAAAATCGCCGAGCGTCTTGCCGAAGACCCGGACTTTCTTGCCCTTCATCTCGGCCGGTGTTTTCACCGGACCGTCCTTGGAGAGCATGATCGCCCCGCCGTAGGCCTGCCACCACAACACCGTGGATCCGGTTTCCGAGATGGCGTCGTCAAGCGGGCCACGCACCGGCGACCCGGGCGCGACGGCCGCGCGGACCTTTGCTTCCGTGTCGAAAAGGAACGGCTGATAGAAGATATCGACCGCGGACACGTCACCGACGTAGCGCGTCAGTGATGCGACGCCCATCTCGATGGCGCCGGAGCCGACCGCAGCCGGGACTTCCTTGTCCTTGTAAAGCTGCGCGGAATCGTAGATTTCGACAGCGATGTCACCGTTCGAGGTCTTCTCCACCTCTTCCTTGAAGAGCTGAAGGTTCTGACCCAGATGGCTCGTCAGCGGCAGTTGCAGCGATATACGCAAGGTCGTGTCGGCAGCCTGCGCCGAACCGGCAGACAGGCCAAGCGCCACTGCGGCGCCCAGCGCCCAGGAAAATGCTTTCATTTTATTCCTCCCAAAAAGAACCTTTCGCTTCAAAACGAAAGGGTCCGGAAGGCACTCTTGCAAAAGCGCATTTCAGGGTCAATACGCCTGAAAGCCCTTGCAACCGGTGATGCCTGTTCCCGTTTCAGGAACCCGTTCCTTGCATTTTGCACGGCGCGGGCGGATAAGGACTTCTTCAAACAAACCCGACTGCCGTCCTGACAGCCGTCCTTCCCGGATGCACGGTCAATGAATTTTCGAGCCATAGCCTTACCAATCGGTCGTTTGCTCATCCTGATTTCCCTGTTGATGACCCTCCCCGCGATGGCCGATGCCGTTGCCGCGCACGCGGACTGGCAGGTCTTTCTGGTATCGGGGCTGGTGCTGGGAACTACGGGCGGCCTGATTGCACTGGCATTCAGGGGCGAAAAACCGCCCTCCGGATTCCGCGAGGCGATCGTGTTCGTGACCGCGGCCTGGTTCGCGTTTTCCATCGCCGGTGCGATACCGTTTTATTCCGGCAATCTCGGGCTCGGTTTTACCGATGCCTTTTTCGAAGCCGCCTCGGGCCTGACCACCACCGGATCCACCGTACTGACCGGACTGGACAGCTTTCCTCCCGGTATTCTGCTCTGGCGCGCGCTGTTGCAGTGGATCGGCGGCATCGGTGTCATCGTTCTCGGCATATGGCTTCTGCCGGCTCTGAGGGTGGGCGGCAGCCAGCTTTTCGCGCTGGAATCGTCGGAAAAGACCACGCGGCCCTATGGCCGCATAACGCCCTTCGTCTACCGGCTGCTGATCCTTTACGGAGGGCTGACACTGAGCTGCATGATCCTTTACCTGATCTGCGGCATGAGCTTTTTTAACGCCGTCGTCCATACCATGACCACGGTATCCACCGGCGGCTTCTCAACCTCGGACCAGTCTTTCGGCCAGTTTCAGGGAACTGCGGTCTATTGGGTCGCCACCGTGTTCATGCTGCTCTCCAGCCTGCCGTTTTTATACCTCATCAGAAGCCTTGAGCGCCGGCGGTTCACACCGGATATCCAGGTCGTGCTTCTACTGGCATTCGTGACTTCGGCTTCTTTCGGGGTCTTTTTCTTCGAACGGTACATTGTTCACGACACACCGTTTCACATGTTCACACTGGCGGTCTTCAACGTGGTCTCCATCATCACGACCACCGGTTACGCGGCGAACGACTATCTGCGGTTTGGACCGGCGGTCATTGTTATTTTCTTCGTGCTGACGTTTTTCGGCGGCTGCAGCGGCTCGACGGCCGGCGGTTTCAAGATGTTCCGCATCGCGATCCTGACCGCCTACATCCACGCGCTCCTGCGCCGCATGATCCGCCCGCACCGCATCGCGGCTCCCCGGTATCAGGGCCAGGCGGTGTCGGACAACGTGCTGGAAGGCGTTCTGGTGTTCGCGGTGCTCTATACGGGATCGTTCGCGGGGTTTTCCCTCATCTACATGATGCTGGGACTCGATCTGGAAACCGCGCTGAGCGCGTCCGGCACGGCGCTGGCCAATGTCGGGCCCGGTGTCGGCAACACCATCGGGCCTTCAGGAACGTTTCAATCTCTTCCTGACGCAGCCAAGTGGTCCCTGGCCATTGAAATGATACTCGGCCGTCTCGAGATCCTCGGAGGAATCCTGCTTCTGACCCCGGATTTCTGGTGCGACTGAACCCAACCTTGCAAGATGGCAATGCATCTGGCTGCACTTGAAGGGTTGCGAAAGTGACACGGACATGGAAAACCACCGCCGGCGTGACCGTCCGGCGGTGGTCTTTCTCAGGCGATCGAACTGCGCGGCCAACGATGGACCGATCGGATGAAACCGGTCATCCGTCGAATTTGCAGCCTACGGGGGGATGATCGCCCGGAGCTCGCCTTACGGCAGGACGGTTGCGAATTCTTCCGGGTCGAGCAGACTGTCCTGGTTGGAATCCGCTGCCTGGAACAGGTCTTCCGACATGGTCGGAACAGCGGCCGAGATTTCCTCAAAGCTCACGTAACCGTCCTGGTCGCTGTCGACCGCCTGAAACGACATGCCCTGAGCAAGGGCTGCGGACGACGCGGTGAACGCACCGATGAGAAGAGCAACGGTAAGACGTTTGGACATGATGTGACCTCCAGTGGTTTGGTCATGGCCGGGCCGTCCCCACCCGGCCGCTTTTCTGCAGCCGTGGACGGTCCCGCTGTTCCGTCCGTCCGAAAGGTCCCTGCGACCCGCCGAACCGGAACAGGACGGACAGTGCGGGCCGATCGCGACAGCCAAAAGGCGTCTCCTTGAAACCTTCGCGGCATTGTTGTGTCCGGGTATGACGATCCGTCACAGGCAGAACAAATTCCCGTCAACATCAATGGTTTCAGGCGGGACTGCGGCGGGAAGGAAGAACACTGTAAATCTATCAAGATATTGTTTATGAATGATTTTTCTGGAGATTTGCAGTCAGCGGCGCACCTGTTGCACCTGCTTTCACGGTTCCGGGCGGGCGGATCTGGCAGATCACTCGCGGCAACATTCAGCGCCGTCCCGGCCTTGTGTCTGCAGGCGCTAACATGAGCGTCGCTGAAAGAGCGGTTGGTCCTGTAGTTCAGGCGTATTGGGTTCCCTTTGGTGTCACCCCTGGCGAAGCGCAGCGACGACCGGGGGCCCACTCGCCTTTCCTCTCGGCACAGGCTGTGCTCTCGCCGGGCTACTCTGGAAACGAGTAGGCCCCGGATCTGCGCTTGCGCTCCGTCCGGGGTGACGGCGGGGGCGTGGCCTGCCCTAACAGCCTTCAAGTTGGCACCTGTGGGCACGATCCGGGATCTTCTTCGAGGCCCCGGCACAAGCCCACGACGGTTTGGAAACGGCGCGAACCGCTTCTCAGCCGTAGTCCCGTGTGCCGAAGATCGCCGAGCCGACCCGCACGTGCGTCGCCCCGAAGCCGACCGCGATCGCAAAGTCGGCGGACATGCCCATGGAGAGCTGAGTGAGGCCGTTGCGTCCGGCGATCTTTTCCAGAAGCGCAAAATGCTCGCCCGGAGCTTCCTCGACCGGAGGAATGCACATCAGGCCGACAATGGTAAGGCCGATGTCTTCCCGGCAGTGACGGACGAATTCATCCACGTCGTTCGGGGCGATCCCCGCTTTTTGCGGTTCCTCGCCGGTGTTGACCTGAACGAAACAGGGCAGATCCCGGCCCTGCCGGTCCATTTCCGCTTTCAGCGCGCCGGCTATTTTCGGCCGGTCAACGGTGTGGATGACATCGAAGGTGGCGACCGCCTCCCTGGCCTTGTTCGATTGCAGCGGCCCGATCAGATGCAGTTCGATCCCGTCAAATTCCTCGCGCAAAGCCGGCCATTTGCCCATTGCTTCCTGGACCCGGTTTTCACCGAACATGCGCTGTCCTGCCGCCAGAACCGGACGGATGACATCCGCGTCATAGGTCTTCGATACCGCAATCAGGGTAGCAGAGCCCTCTTTACGGCCATGCACGGTCTCGGAGCTGCGGATATCGGCCTTAACCTCTTCCAGACGTTCGGTTGCAGACACCATGAAATGCTCCAGTTGGACGGCGGGATTGAACCGGGGACGGTACCGGTTCATTGACGTGACGCGGGTATCCATCCCGTCACCTATTAGCAGATTCATGAAAATCCGTTCAAACCCTTCTTGATTATCAGCCCCTTCGCGGAAGGGTCTTACGCTTTTGTTCATTTCTTTTGCCCACGATCCGCAACCATGGACCAGTATCTTTCCTGGAATTGCGAATGACCTCGGGTGGATTTCGTGCATTTGCAGTGTTTCTCGCACTCGTTCTCCAGAGCACGGTCGCGAAGCCGGAAACCTTCACCTTCGCGATTGGCGACTGGCCGCCCTTCACGTCACACGACGCACCCGGCTTTGGACTGCACGCACAAAAAGTCGCCGAGACATTCCGGGCTGCCGGACATGACGTCGAATTCGAGTTTTTCCCATGGCTCCGGTCTTTGGAAATGACCCGGTACGGCAGCCTGCCGGCCACGTTTTCCTGGATCCACGAGAAGGAAAGAACAGAAGATTTCATCTATCCGGAAACACCCATAGATCTGGCCAGTTACGTCTATTTTTACCGCAAGGACCGGTTTCCGGACGGCCTCCAAGACCTGTCCTTTAAGGGAATCGAGGCGCGCGGACTGACGGTCGTCGGTATTCCCGGCTACTGGTACCAGGCGCCTATGGAAAAGGCCGGTGTTATCTTTCAGGCGGTGCCACAGGAAGAACAGGCATGGAACATGCTCGCGCTCGGACGGGCGGATCTTTATGTTGAAATCAACCGCGTCGGCCTGACACACAGCCGCGCCGTGCTGCAAGACAAGGCGGACCGCATCGCGATGTCGGAGCCGATCCGCATCTTTCCGCTGTATATCCTTTTCAGCAAGGCCCACCCGGCGGGAGCCCGGATGAAGGACATCTGGGACGCTTTTGCCGAACCGGAACCTGTTTCTTCCGCCGGATCCACGATCCGATAGCTTTACGAGTACGGCATTGCGACATAAACAGGCAGCAGCACCAACATTCGCCTCTCGCATGTTGACCGCGGACACGATTTCTGGTGACAGTCCGGCAGTCAGACATTCAAGGAAATCCGCCGGATCCGGCGGCAAGAACAAACGGCACATTTGATGGCAACGGAACGGTACAACGCGCGCGAAGTGGAAGCGCGCTGGCAGAAAATCTGGAACGACAAGGATGTCTTCGTAACGCACAACGACGATCCCCGCGACAAATACTATGTCCTTGAAATGTTTCCCTACCCGTCCGGCCGCATTCACATGGGCCACGTGCGCAACTACGCCATGGGGGATGTGGTTGCACGGTTCAAGCGCGCCAAGGGGTTCAACGTGCTCCATCCGATGGGATGGGACGCCTTCGGCATGCCGGCCGAGAACGCCGCGATGCAGAACAAGGTTCATCCCAAGGACTGGACCTACGACAACATCGCCACCATGCGCGAGCAGCTCAAGATCATGGGACTGTCGCTGGACTGGAGCCGGGAATTCGCAACCTGTGATGTCGGATATTACACCCAGCAGCAACGCCTGTTCCTGAAGTTCCTCGAGGCCGGCCTCGTCTACCGCAAGAACGCCAAGGTCAACTGGGATCCGGTCGACATGACGGTTCTCGCCAATGAGCAGGTCATCGACGGCCGCGGCTGGCGCTCCGGCGCCCTGGTCGAGCAGCGCGAACTGACACAGTGGTTCTTCAGGATCTCGGATTATTCGGAAGATCTCCTGGAAGCGATCGACACCCTGGACCGCTGGCCGGACAAGGTGCGGCTGATGCAGAAGAACTGGATCGGCAAGTCCGAGGGTCTGCGTGTGCGCTTCGAGTTCACGGAGACCGCGCCGACCGGCGACCGGGCACTGGAGATCTTCACCACACGGCCCGACACGTTGTTCGGAGCATCCTTCATGGGCCTGTCGCCGGATCATCCGATTTCGGCCAAGCTCGCCGAAAGCAATCCGGAACTGAAAGGCTTCATCGAGGAGTGCCACCGCGTCGGGACGTCCGAAGAAGCCATTGAAAAGGCTGAGAAAAAGGGCATCGACACCGGCTTGCGCGTCCGGCATCCCCTGGACGCCAGCCTGGAACTGCCGGTCTATGTCGCCAACTTCATCCTGATGGATTACGGCACCGGCGCGATCTTCGCCTGCCCGGCGCACGACCAGCGCGACCTGGACTTCGCCCGCAAATACGGTATGCCGGTGAAGCCGGTCGTCCTGCCGAAGGATGCCGACCCGCAGTCCTTCGATGTCGGCAGCGAAGCCTTCACGGACGACGGTACCATCTTCAATTCAGGTTTCCTGGACGGCCTCTCCATTTCCGATGCCAAGCAAGCAGTGGCGAAGAAACTGGAATCCGTCAAGCTCGACGGTGCCCCCCAGGCGGAACGCCAGGTGAATTACCGCCTGCGCGACTGGGGCATCTCGCGCCAGCGCTACTGGGGCTGCCCGATCCCGGTCGTTCACTGCGACGCCTGCGGCGTCGTGCCGGAAAAGGACGGCAACCTGCCGGTGCAGTTGCCGGACGACATTGATTTCGACAAGCCGGGCAATCCGCTCGACCGACATCCGACCTGGCGCGAGACGGCCTGCCCGTCCTGCGGCAAGCCGGCACGGCGCGAAACCGATACCATGGACACCTTCGTGGACAGCTCCTGGTATTTTGCCCGCTTCACCGCGCCGGACTGCGACCAGCCGACGGACCGGGATGCCGCCAACGGCTGGCTGCCGGTGGATCAGTATATCGGCGGTGTCGAACACGCGATCCTGCACCTGTTGTATTCCCGCTTCTTCACCCGGGCCATGCAGAAGGTCGGGGCCCTGGATCTGAAGGAACCCTTCAAGGGCCTGTTCACGCAGGGAATGGTCACGCACGAGACCTATCGGGACGGCGACGGCGCGAACGGCCGCTGGGTGGCCCCTTCCGAAATCCGGATCGAGGACGGCGACAACACCCGTCGGGCGGTGCTTCTGGAAACCGGCGATGAAGTAAGCATCGGCGCCATCGAGAAGATGTCGAAATCGAAGAAGAACACCGTCGACCCGACCGATATCATCGACACTTACGGCGCCGACACCGCCCGCTGGTTCATGCTGTCCGACAGCCCGCCCGAGCGCGATGTCATCTGGACCGAGGACGGTGTTCAGGGCGCCTGGCGTTTTGTGCAGCGCGTGTGGCGGCTTGTCGGAGACATAGCGGAAAAGACCGAACCGCGTGGCGGCCGGCCACCGGAAGTTTCCGGCAAGGCGCTCGATCTGCGCCGGACCAACCACAAGACGCTGGACGCTGTCTCGAGTGATCTGGAAAACCTCGGCTTCAACCGTGCGGTTGCCCGTCTCTATGAGCTGGTCAACGCCACCAGCAAGGTCTTCAACGACGGAATGGCCGATGCCGGCGCGGACTACGCGGTGCGGGAAGCCGCCGACTTCCTGGTTCAGATGATGGCACCGATGATGCCCCATCTGGCCGAGGAATGCTGGTCGGTGCTTGGCCACGACAACCTGATTTCCGAGGCGAGCTGGCCGCAGGCCGACCCGGATCTCCTGGTCGACGATTCAATCGTCTATCCGGTTCAGGTCAACGGCAAAAGACGCGGTGAGCTGACCATTGCGAAAGAGGCTTCCAAAGAGGAGGTCGAAGCGGCTACCTTGGAACTCGACTTCGTCAGGAAGGCGCTTGACGGAAGTGCGCCGAAAAAGCTCATCGTGGTACCGCAAAGGATCGTGAATGTCGTTGTTTGACAAACTCTTCCAGACCGGCAGCGCGTTGCGGCGCCTTGCCGTTTGCAGCGGTTTCGCCGCGGCCCTTGTGGTCAGCGGCTGCCAGGTCCGCCCGCTTTACGGCACCAGCACCGGTGAACTCGGTGCAACCCCGTCTCCCGTGGCAACGGAACTTGCCGCGATCGACCTCGATTCGATCAACAGCCAGTATGCCAACGATGACGCTGCGCGGGTGCTCTACAACGAGCTCACCTTCCGTTTCGAGCGTGGCGCCGGCTCCGCCCCCAAGAAATACCGCCTCAAGGTTCTGATGGATGTGGGCAGTTCCGAAGTCGGCGTCGAGCAGTTTTCCGACGTCCCCTCGGCCTACACCACCACCATGAACTCGACCTTCGTCCTCAGCGACCTGACAACCAGCGAAACGCTCATGACCGGGCGTGCCTTCAAGTCCGCGTCCTATGACTTCTCCAACCAGCGCTTCGCCAACACACGCGCTTACCGCGACGCCCAGGAACGCGTCGCAAAGGCTGTTGCCGACGACATCGCCGCGCGCATTGCCGGCTATTTTGCCAGCCAGTCGTAACCGTTTCCGGGAGCCGCAGGGCCGTGACCGTTCTCAAAGCAGCGGAGATTGACCGCTTCGTTGCCAATCCGCCGGAAGACGGTGGCGTGGTCCTGGTGTTCGGCCCCGACACCGGCCTTGTCTCGGAGCGGGCCACGCGGCTTGTGTCCAAGGCCTCGGAAGGCGAAAGCGATCCGTTCAACCTGATCAAGATCGACGCTTCGGAGCTCTCGTCGGATCCGGACCGGCTGATCGACGAAGTGCTGACCATCCCCCTGTTCGGCGGCCGCCGGATCGTCTGGGTCAAGGACGCCTCGGGCAAGAATCTCGCCCCGGCCCTCGATCCGGTCCTGAAACTCCAGGACTGGCAGACCCTCGTCGTCCTGGAAGCCGGTGACATCAAGAAGGGCGTGGGTCTCAGAAAACTGGTCGAGCCGCACAAGCGGGCGATTGCGCTGCCCTGTTACGCGGACAACGATCGCGGTATCGACCAGCTGATCGACGCGGAAACGCGGGACGCCGGCCTGACCATCACCCACGAGGCGCGCGCCGCCCTGCACAGTCTGCTCGGCGGCGACCGCATGGCCAGCCGGGGTGAACTCAAGAAGCTGTGTCTTTACGCGCTCAACAAGGGAAAGATCGAAAGCGAGGACATCACCGCCGTCATCGGCGACGCCTCGGCTTTCGAGATGTCCGAACTGATCGATGCCGCGGCCACCGGCGACCTTGCCACGCTGGACCACGGACTGGAGCGGCTCGCCGATGCCGGTTCGAAGGCATCGGTGATCGCCAATCAGACGCTGAAACATTTCCAGCAGCTGCACCGGATGCGCAACGATGTCGACAAGGGCAAGAGCGCCCAGGCCGTCATCGACAGCCAGCGCCCGCCGGTTTTCTTCAGCCGCAAGCCGAAATTCGCGCAGCAGCTGCGGATCTGGGCGCTGAAGGATCTGGAAAAGGCAATGTCCATCCTGAGCGAAGCCACCCGCGTCTCGCGCCTGAACGACGCGCTCGGTGTACCGGTCCTGTCGGAAGCCCTGCTGACCCTGGGCCGGGCCGCCCGCGCACGCAACCAGCGGCGTTGAACCCGTCGTGACATCCAATCCCTGAAGGACCGCGGCAAGGTCGCCCGGACCAAGCCCAAAACAACAACCAGTTTTCAAGAAACTACTTTGATAACAGCAACTTGTGCAGAGGCGGTCGACTAATACTACCGCGTCTCGACACCCAGTTTCTTGCACAATTCGTCGAGCTGCTCGAGCGAGGTGTACTTGATCTTGAGATCGCCGGTTTCCTTGCCCGGCTTGTGACCGACCGTCACCTTGAGACCGAGCGTGTCGGTCAGGCGTTTTTCCAGCGATTTGGTATCGGCATCCTTTTGCGGCTTCGCGCCCGGGGTCTTTTCTCCCTTGAGCTTGGCCAGCGCATCCGGATCCTGGGAGATCTTTTCAGCATCCCGCACCGTCAGGCCTTTTTCGACGATCAGCTCGGCCAGCGCCGCGGGATCCTCGACCGTGATCAGGGCACGGGCATGCCCTGCCGTCAGCAGGCCCTCCGCGAGATAATCCTTGACCGAGTTCGGCAGCTTGAGCAGCCGCATGGTGTTGGCGACATGGCTGCGGCTCTTGCCGATCACCTTTGCCAGCTCGCCCTGGCTGTAGCTGAACTCGGCGGTGAGCTGTTCGTAGCCCATCGCCTCCTCGATCGGATTGAGATCCGCCCGCTGCACGTTCTCGATGATGGCAAGTTCAAGCGCTTCCTGGTCGGTCACATCCCGGATGATGATCGGGGCTTCGTGAAGACCGGCCCGCTGGGCCGCACGCCAGCGCCGTTCGCCCGCGATGATTTCAAACCGCTCGCTCTTGCCGGCGGCCGGCCGAACCAGAATGGGCTGAACGATGCCCTTCGACTTGAGCGATTCCGCCAGATCGCCAAGGTCCTTCTCGGTGAAGGTCTTGCGCGGATTGCGCGGATTGGGTTCGAGATGCTCGATCGGAACCCTGCGCGTATCCCGGACGATCTTTTCCGGCGGTGCGGTGGTTTCCTGAGCCGAATCTCCGATCAGTGCCGCAAGTCCACGGCCCAATCTTTTGTTCTTGACCTCTTTTTCCGCCATACCGCACCTGATTTCTTCTGACTTTTCAATAAATTAGTCCGCGACAGTCGGCTTTGACAGCCATCGCGGACAACAGTTTTCAGTTCGGATCCGAATCCGTCTCCGGCAGGTCAGGCCGCCACGTGGCGTAACGCGCGCTCACGCTGAATGATTTCCGAGGCCAGCCGCAGATAGGCCTGGCTGCCGGAGCATTTCAGATCGTAGAGCAAGGCCGGTTTGCCATAGGACGGCGCTTCCGAAATACGCACGTTGCGCGGAATGACGGTTTCATACACCGCGTCGCCCATGGTCTCACGCACATCGGCGACCACCTGGCTGGACAGGTTGTTTCGGCTGTCATACATGGTCAGCACGATGCCATGAATGCTGAGTTCGGAATTGAGCGCGTTCTTGACCTGCTCCACCGTGCTGAGCAACTGGCTCAGCCCTTCCAGGGCAAAGAACTCGCACTGCAACGGCACCAGGATGGAATGCGACGCGGACAGCGCGTTGATGGTCAGCAGGTTCAGCGACGGCGGGCAATCGACCAGCACATAGGTGAAGCCGATCTCCTTGAACAGCCGCGACTGTGTCAGCCCCTCGATCGCCTTGCGCAGCCGGAAGGCCCGGTCGCTCGTCGAGGCGATTTCAAGCTCAAGGCCGAGCAGGTCCATGGTCGACGGGGCAACCCAGAGCCGCTGCACCGATGTTTCCCGGACGGCCTCCGCCAGCGAACAATCACCGCTGAGAACCTCGTATGTCGACAGATCGCGGTCACGATGCTCGATACCGAGGCCGGTCGACGCGTTCCCCTGGGGATCGAGATCGATCACCAGAACCTTTTCGCCGATCGCTGCCAGGGCTGTGCCCAGATTGATGGCGGTTGTGGTTTTGCCCACCCCGCCTTTCTGATTGGCCAGCGAGAGCACGCGCGGCATATCGGGAAGCATGTTCATTGCCACCACACCTTCCTGGGTTACTCCGGCCGGGCAGAAATATTTGAGAAAAGAAGCATCCGGCTCATTGGATCAACAAGACTGGTCTTTTCTATCATGTCGAAGTCCCAACGGGCAGTAGCTTCGTTAACTTCTCTCTGAAAATCCTGACCTTTGTGGAAAACGGCCCGGGCACCCTGGCGTGTGAAGGGCTCCGACAAGGCCATCAACAGATCGAGCGAGGCCAGGGCGCGGGCGGAAACCGCATCCACTGGCCCCAGAGTCCACTCTTTCGCAACCGATTCGATCCGGCCGGCATGCACCGTGCCCTTCGAGCCGGTCTCCCGCAGCGCCGTTCTCAGAAACGCCGCCTTGCGCTGATTGCTCTCGATCATGTGGACATGGCCGTCGGCATCGTCGTCCGCCATCAGGATTGCCGTGACCACACCGGGAAACCCGGCGCCGCTGCCGATGTCCACCCAGATCCGCGCCTCTGGATAACTCCACAGGGTCTGCAGACTGTCGGCCACATGCCGGGTCCAGATATCCGGAATGGTGGACGGTGCAATGAGGTTTTGTGCGGGTTGCCACTTCAAAACCAGGTCGACGTAGATCTGCAGCCGCTCCAACGTTTCACGTGAAACATCCCCAAACTTATGCACAACCTGTCCAGAACTGTTCAACACCACCGGCCGCGCCATCAGGCAGCGCCTCGCTGGCTGTCCTGTCGCTTGAGACGCGACAGGATCAGGGTCAGGGCGGCCGGTGTCATGCCGTCCATGCGCGCTGCCTGGCCGAGGGTCGCCGGTCTGAGATCGATCAGCTTCTGCCGGACTTCATTGGACAGACCCGTAATCGCTTCGTAGTCGAAACCATCGGGGATTCCCAAGGCTTCGTCGCGCTGCAGCGCCTCGATGTCGGCCTGCTGACGATCCAGATAAACGGAATAAAGAGCATCCGTCGCCACTTGCTCCGTGACAGCCGGGTCGATCTCGGCCAGCTCGGGCCAGACCCCGATCAACCCTTCCAGCGTGACATTCGGGTAGGACAGCAGATCGAACGCGGACCGGCGGATACCGTCCTGGTTGACCGGCAGGCCCTTCTTCTGCGCCTCCGACGGTGTCACGATCAGACGCTTGAACAGATCCCGTGCCGCGGCAATCCCGGACATCTTTTGCTCAAATGCAGCCCGCCGGGTCTCTGAAACACAGCCGACGGCAATTCCCAGCGGCGTCAGACGCTGGTCCGCATTGTCCGCCCTGAGCGACAGCCGGTACTCGGCCCGGGAGGTGAACATGCGATAGGGCTCGGAAATGCCCCGTGTCACCAGGTCATCGATCATCACGCCGATATAGCCCTGGGACCTATCCACAACGAAGGGATCACGGCCAGCCGCCTTCAGGGCCGCGTTGAGACCGGCGACAAGACCCTGCGCGCCCGCTTCCTCATATCCCGTCGTGCCGTTGATCTGGCCCGCGAGATAAAGTCCGCCGCAGCGCTTGGCCTCCAGCGTGGGCCGCAGCTCACGCGGATCGACATGGTCGTATTCGATTGCATATCCCGGCTGCAGGACCTTTACGTCCTCCAGACCCGGAATGGTCCTGAGGAAAGCAAGCTGCGCGTCTTCCGGCAAGGATGTGGAAATGCCGTTCGGATAGACCGTGTCGTCATCCAGGCCTTCAGGCTCAAGAAAGATCTGGTGCCCGTCCCGGTCACCGAAACGAACGATCTTGTCCTCGATGGATGGGCAATAGCGCGGTCCCCGTCCCTTGATCTCACCGGAGTACATCGCCGAGCGGGACAGGTTCTGCCGGATGATCTCATGGGTCTCCGGGGTCGTGCGGGTGATATGGCAGGGTATCTGGGGTGTCGTTATCTTCTCTGTCAGCGTCGAGAACGGGATCGGGTCCGCATCTCCGGGCTGTTCTTCCAGCCGGTCCCAGTGGATGGTCCGTCCGTCAAGCCGCGCCGGTGTGCCTGTTTTCAGGCGACCCAGATCAAAACCGATTTCCTCCAGCGACTCCGACAGACCCATCGCGGGCGCTTCGCCCGAACGCCCCGCTGGGATCTTCCTGTCGCCGATATGGATGAGCCCGCGCAAGAATGTTCCGCTGGTCAGAACGATGGCCTTGCACAGAACCGTGCGGCCGTCGGCGAGCCCGATGCCGGCAACCGTCCGATCGGCACCCTCGCCGTTGAACCTGATCTTGTGCGCTTCCCCTTCCACGACTGTCAAACCGTCGATGGCGGAGATTTCTTGCTGCATGGCTTGCCGATAGAGTTTCCGGTCGGCCTGTGCCCTGGGCCCTCGCACGGCCGGCCCCTTGCGGCGGTTCAGCATGCGGAACTGGATGCCGCCTCGGTCCGCGACCCGTCCCATCAGACCGTCGAGCGCATCGATCTCCCGAACCAGGTGACCCTTCCCCAATCCGCCGATCGCGGGATTGCAGGACATCACTCCGATGGTATCGAAACGGTGCGTGACCAAGGCGGTGGCCGCGCCTGCACGGGCAGCAGCAGCGGCAGCCTCACAGCCCGCATGGCCGCCACCGATCACCACGACGTCAAATGTCAGTTCCAGTTCGCTCATGTTCTTTACCGTGCGCACGACCTGTCAGCAACGATCAGGCCCGGGCAGTGTCCGTTCAGGAATTGGGATCAGGGTCCGACTTCACGTCAGACTATCACAGGCTGGACAGGCCGGCACCGTGTTGCGGTCTTATAAGCCGTGCGTGCGTATGGGTCAAAGCGGAATTCATCAGGCGGGCCGGCCTCCTCAGAGACCATCGTTTCGTTGCCGCACCCGGCTGAGATGATTCACGTGAAACACGTTCCGGACATGAACCGATCCTTTCGGAACAAGGAATGATTCACGTGAAACAGGGTCATTGAGCCCCATGCATTCCTATTTTCCGATACAGAAATCCCGGAAGATGACATCCAGCAGATCTTCCACATCGATCCGTCCGGTGATCCTGCCCAGGGCATCCGCCGCCCGGCGCAGATCTTCAGCCCTCAGTTCGGTGGGCAGATGGGCCGCTTCGACCGCCGTTCTGAGACCGGAAAGGCAGTCCCGCAGGTAATGTCGATGCCGGGCACGGGTGGCCAGAGGGGCCTCCCCCACAGAAATGGTTTCTTCTGCAAAACGGCTCAAGTGCCCGAACAACCCCGTGACACCCTCTGGAATTTTGCTGGAGCAAGGAATTTCCTTGATCGTTCCGGAAGAGTCTTGTTTCGGAGGAGTCTCAAGATCGTTCTTGGTCCGTACGGTCCAGACCGGAACATGGGCGCGCAGATCGGCCGGAAGGCCACCCTCCGGATCGTCCCAGTCCACACCTCCAGGCTCCACCAGCCAGAGAATCAGATCCGACTGGCGCCCGCGCTCTTCTGCCCGCCGGATCCCTTCACGCTCGACAACCGCCTCTGTCTGGCGCAGGCCCGCCGTGTCGACAAGCGTGACCGGATATCCGCCGAGGTCGAGATGGACCTCGATCACGTCCCGCGTGGTGCCGGCCTCTTCCGTCACGATGGCAACATCACGGCCGGCAATGGCATTCAACAGGCTCGACTTGCCGGCATTCGGCGCGCCCATCAGCACCACCTGAAGTCCGGACCGGAGACGCTCGCCACTCGTCGACCGATCCAGGTGGTCCGCGATCTCCTCGTGAAGGGTCCCGGCTTCGATCCACACTTCCTGCGCCACGCTGCCGGGAACATCTTCTTCATCGGCGAAATCGAAGTCGGCCTCGATCATTGCGCGCATGTGGATGAGCCGCTTGCGCCAGCCATCATAGAGATCACCGAGCGCGCCCCCCATCTGACGGAGCGCCTGCTTGCGCTGGCTCTCCGTTTCCGAGGCGATCAGATCCGCCAACCCCTCGACCTCTGTCAGGTCCATCCGCCCGTGCTCGAACGCACGCCGCGTAAACTCTCCCGCCTCCGCCGGGCGGCACTGGTCGAAGTCTGCGAGCACGGCCAGAAGCCCGCTGACAACCGCCCGTCCGCCATGACAATGAAACTCCGCCACGTCCTCTCCGGTGAAACTCTTCGGCGCCCTGAAGCACAGCACCAGTGCCTCATCGAGCAGATCGCCGGTCCGGGGATGTCGGAGTTTGGCAAGCATCGCCCTGCGTGGCTCGGGGACACGCCCGGCAAGGGTTTCCACGATGTCGAAGGTCCGTTGTCCGGAGACGCGTATGATCGCGACGCCGGAGGGCACCGCCCCGCTTGAAAGCGCATAGATCGTGTCAGTCAACGAGGTTCCTTCCGCCCGGTCCTTCAGTCTGAACCGCTTCCTTATCAAGTCTCGCCACGTCCGGGAAGATCGCATCGGAAAGTCACAATTGTTCCGAGTCCGATTCAATGGGTCCGGTGATCATTCCGAAGACAAGGCAGTGACCCGCAATCTGTTTCACGTGAATCATTGGCCACCTCGCCGGCCACCTTGATGGCAGGTGAACCGGGCTCCCGGCGCAACAGTGAACCGGAAGCAGGCGGACCGGATCCGAATCAAACGGATTCACGTGAAACATCAAAACCGCACATGTGCACGTCCGGTCCGTTTCACGTGAATCAATGTGTTACCCAAGGTGCTGTCAGAATGGAGCGGCGCGGTTCGGCCCCTGTTCCCAGCCGGTCCGCGTCAACCGATACAGCACATGCGGGGCGACGGGATGATCTTCCGGTAACAGCGGATGCAGGAAATCTCCGTTCTCGTCACGTGTCATGCCGATCCGGGTCATGACCTTTTGCGAGGGAAGATTGTCCGGAATGGTGAAGGCAACGATTTCTTCCAGGCCGACTGTTTCAAAGCCGAATCGAAGCCAGGCGCTTGCTGCTTCGCTCGCATAGCCCTTTCCCCACCCCGACTGCTTTAACCGCCAGCCGATTTCAACACATGGGTCGAAAGGCAGAGGTACGCCATAGTCAGGACGGTTCAAACCGACAAAACCCAGGAACGCGCCCGTGGCTTTCACTTCCACAGGTGCCATGCAGAACCCGTACTTCTTCTGCTTTTCGATACACCTTGAAACCAGCGATTCGCTTTTCTCGCGGGTTAACGTCTCGGGGAAATACCGCATCACGTGAGGGTCCGCGCATAGGTCACAGAACGGATCCACATCTTCAGCGCACCAGGCGCGCAGCAGCAATCGCTCTGTTTCCAGAAAGACGGTCTTGGTCATCGCAACGGATCCGAATCAAAGAAGCTGATTCACGTGAAACAGGTGTTAACAAAAAGTAAAGGCGCGAACCCCTTCGGGTTCGCGCCTTTGAATAGAGAACGATCCGTTTGGGATCAAGTGTTCATGCTGTCGAAGAAATCGTCGTTCGACTTGGTCTGCTTCAGCTTGTCGAGCAGGAACTCGATCGCATCGACAGTGCCCATCGGATTGAGGATCCGGCGCAGCACGAATGTCTTCTTGAGCCGCTCGTGCGGAACCAGAAGTTCTTCCTTGCGCGTTCCCGAACGCTGGATGTCGATCGCCGGGTAAACACGTTTGTCGGAGATCTTCCGGTCGAGGATGATTTCGGAGTTACCCGTACCCTTGAACTCTTCGAAGATGACTTCATCCATGCGGCTGCCCGTATCGATCAGGGCCGTCGCGATGATCGTCAGCGATCCGCCCTCTTCGATGTTACGGGCGGCACCGAAGAAGCGCTTCGGACGCTGCAGCGCATTGGCATCGACGCCACCGGTCAGAACCTTGCCCGAAGACGGCACAACCGTGTTGTAGGCGCGGCCGAGACGCGTGATCGAATCCAGCAGGATGACGACATCACGGCCATGCTCGGTCAGGCGCTTGGCCTTTTCGATCACCATTTCGGCGACCTGCACGTGACGGGTTGCCGGTTCGTCGAAGGTGGAGGAGACAACTTCGCCGTCCACCGTCCGCTGCATGTCGGTCACTTCTTCCGGACGCTCGTCAATCAGAAGAACGATCAGGTAGCATTCCGGGTGATTGTGGGTAATCGATTTCGCGATGTTCTGCAGGAACACGGTCTTGCCGGTCCGCGGCGGCGCCGTGATCAGCGCGCGCTGGCCCTTGCCGAGCGGTGCGACCAGATCGATAATCCGGGACGACAGGTCCTTGATCGTCGGATCTTCGATTTCCATCCGGAACCGCTCGTCGGGATACAGCGGTGTGAGGTTATCGAAGTGAACCTTGTGACGCGCCTTGTCCGGATCCTCGAAGTTGATCGTGTTGACCTTGAGAAGAGCGAAGTAACGTTCGCCTTCCTTGGGGCTCCGGATCTGGCCCTCGACGGTGTCTCCGGTCCTCAGGGAAAATCGGCGGATCTGCGAGGGAGAGACATAAATGTCATCCGGTCCCGGCAGGTAGTTGGCGTCGGGGGACCGCAGGAAGCCGAAGCCGTCCTGGAGCACCTCCACAACGCCTTCGCCGATAATATCCACATCCTGCGCAGCAACGTTCTTGAGGATGGCGAACATCAGCTCCTGCTTGCGCATGGTGCTGGCGTTTTCGACTTCGTGCTCTTCGGCAACTTGAAGGAGCTCTGTCGGTGTTTTTGCTTTTAGGTCTTTGAGTTTCATTTCCCGCATCGAGTTGGGGTTCTTAATGTTGTTATGGGATATTGGTTTGGAAGGTCACTCCGGGCCGGAAGTGATGGGTCGGCCGAAGGATATCTGAGAGACTTTAAAGACGTATCCAGATTGCACGGCAACTGCGGAACGACTGAAAACGTTCGCTATGCCGTTTGAAGATTGGCGGAAGATACGTTGTTTTATGGTAAAGCGCAAGACTGCAAATCTGCCGGGTTTTTGAGCTTTCAAAGGCATCATCCGGACATGAAAACGACGGCCGGGATGATCCGGCCGCCGCAGGAAATTTCACACCGCGTCCTGCCTCAGAAAGGCTTGACGATCACGAATATCACGATGCCGATCATGAGCACCGTAGGGACTTCGTTCAGGATCCGGTAGTACCGCGCCGACCTGGTGTTTTCATCCTTGGCGAACCTCTTCACGCAGCCGGTCAGATGACCGTGCACAGCGGACATGGCCAGCACCAGGGCAAACTTGGCGTGAAACCAGCCATCCCGCCAGGCCTCCAGCTCCCAGGCCATCCACAGGCCCAGCACCCAGGCCACGATCATCGCAGGATTGATGATCGCCTTGAGCAGGCGCCGTTCCATGACCTTGAAGGTTTCCGATTGCACCGATCCGGGTTCCGCATCGGTGTGATAGACGAAGAGGCGCGGCAGATAGAGCATTCCCGCCATCCAGGCGATGATCGCAATGACGTGCAATGCCTTGATCCAGAGAAAAAGATCCATCTGCTAACCCTTTCTGACCTGCTCGACCATCCGCGCAACATTGTCCGGATCCGCATCCGGCGTGACCCCGTGGCCGAGATTGAACACGAGCGGACCCTTGTCGAAGGTTCGCAGGATATGTGCGACGCCCTCTTCCAGTGCCTTGCCGCCGGCCACCAGCCGCATCGGATCCAGATTGCCCTGGATCGGAACACGTTTCTGGATCTCCAGCGCGAGGTGATCGGGCGCCGTCCAGTCAAACCCGACCGCATCGACACCGGTGCCTTCGACAAAGGACTGCATCCGGGCCGAGGACGCTTTCGGAAAACCGATGATCTTCGCTCCCGGACGCACCGCCCGGACGCCGGCGACGATCTTCCGTGTCGGTTCGATCGACCAGCGCCTGAAGCCCGCATCGTCCAGGACACCTGCCCAGGTGTCGAAGATCTGAACCGCGTCGGCGCCCGCATCGAGCTGGCGGACGAGATACCTGATCGATGCTTCCACAAGCTGATCGACGAAGCGTTGCATCAGGTCCGGGTCCCGGTACGCGCCCACGCGCGCCGCCACCTGGTCCTGGGTGGTATGGCCGGCGACGGAATAGCACGCCACGGTCCAGGGAGCTCCACAGAAGCCCAACAGCGTCGTCTCCTCTGGCAGCTCCGCTCTCAGGCGGGCAACCGTTTCTATGACCGGTTTCAGATGATCCTCGGCCCTGTCCTGTTCCAGACGGTCGATGAGATCGGAAGACAGCGGTTCCAGCACGGGACCCCGTCCTTCTTCAAAACGAACCGGATAGCCGATTGCGTCCGGCACGACGAAGATGTCCGAAAACAGGATGCTCGCATCAAAACCATACCGGCGGATCGGCTGGAGAGTGACTTCGGTAGCCAGATCCGGATTGTAGCAAAGATCGAGAAAATTGGCGGCCTTGGCCCGGGTTTCCCGGTACTCCGGCAGATAGCGTCCTGCCTGGCGCATCATCCAGACGGGAGGTGGCCAGAGCTTTTCTCCTCGGAGTACCCGCATCACGGCCCTGTCTTCGGATTTCATGAGGTCGCCTTTCACACATCTCAAAACAATAAAGAGTCTTATCTTGAATCTGTTTTTATTTATTGAGCGTGGATTACCGGGATCATTTTCTGTCCACAATCCATGCGCTTCAATTTCTCCTCGGGAAAAACACCGCACAGTGCCGGACAAGAATCTTCCCCAGGAGTCGATAACAAAAAAAGAGTATTAATTACAGATACCTGCGTGAGTGTTTACCTTTCGTTAAGAAATTGGGCGCTGGTGGGTAATCTGTCGATATGTCACAGCGATGTTGTGAATCCCCATCCGGTTCCAACCGTTTCGGCTTCGAAGCGCGCCCGTTCAGACATTGTTAACGAATCCTGCTGAGCGGGCATAAACTTCGTGCTAGGCACGAGGACCGAACCGAATTGCCCAAATCATCAACAGCCCTGGGGATGACATCGTGAACAAGTCGAGACACTACTTCCATCTCCATCTGGTGTCCGACTCCACCGGCGAAACGCTGATGACAGTGGCCCGCGCGGCCACGGTTCAATACGAGAATGTTCAGGAAATCGAGCATGTCTATCCCCTGGTGCGCTCGCAAAAGCAGCTCGACCGGGTGATCAGCGAAGTCGAGAAGGCGCCGGGCATCGTGCTTTACACCCTCGTGGACCTGGAAATATCCAGGCGGCTGGAGAACAAATGCCGGGAACTCGGCGTGCCTTTCGTCAATATTCTCGACCCGGTCTTTGCGGTGTTCCAGTCCTATCTGAATGTCACCCAGACCCACCGGATCGGCGGTCAGCATGAATTGGACGCCGAATATTTCCGCCGGATGGAGGCCCTCAACTACACGATGCTGCATGACGACGGACAGGTCTGGAACGACCTGGAATCCGCGGACATCGTGCTGATCGGCATTTCCCGGACGTCAAAGACCCCGACCTGCATCTATCTGGCGAACCGCGGCATCAAGGCGGCGAATGTGCCGCTGGTTCCCGGAATTCCCCTGCCGGATCACGTGAAGAACCTGAAGGCCCCGATGATCGTGGGCCTGATCGCTTCCGCCGAACGCATCCAGCAGATCCGCCGGAACCGGGTGTTATCCTTGAATTCGGACGGCTACAACGACACCTATGTCGACCGGAAGGAAATTTCTCAGGAAATCAACATGACCCGGCGGCTGTGTTCCGATAACCGCTGGCCGCTGATAGATGTGACGCGCCGGTCCGTCGAGGAAACGGCTGCCGAAATCCTGACCCTTTTCAAGGACTACAAATCAGGGCAGGAAGACGCGGGACGCTGACACCTGATCCGCGAATACGAAAAACGAGGACTGAAAATGGCACTTGTCTTGGCGAGCGGCAGCCGGATCCGGGCAGAGCTTATGAAAAACGCCGGTCTGGCAATCGAGATCGATCCGTCCGATGTCGATGAGCGGGCAGTGGAAGCCCCGCTTCTGGAGGCCGGTTTCACGCCCGAGGACCTGGCAAGTGTGCTGGCCGAGGCCAAGGCCAACGACGTCAGCAACCGCCGTTCCGCGGATCTGGTGGTCGGCGCCGACCAGATCCTGGCCTTCGAGGGAGAACGGCGGACAAAACCGCAGGACATGGAAGCCGCCCGCCGGCAACTGCTGGCCTTTTCCGGCCAGACCCATGAACTTCACTCCGCCGTCGTGATTTCCCGAAACGGCGAAGCGATCTGGCGCCATGTCTCCACGGCGCGCCTGACGATGCGCGCGCTTTCTCCGCAATTCATCGGTCATTATCTGGCGGCGGCCGGCGACGCGGTTCTGTCCAGCGTCGGGGCCTATCAGCTGGAAAGCCTTGGATTGCAGCTGTTCGACAGGATTGAAGGCGACTATTTCACCATCCTCGGACTGCCGATGCTGCCGCTTCTGGACGAGCTGCGCAGGCTGAAGGTGATCGAGACATGAGCGGTGCGACGAAAAAGGCCGCAGTTACCGGCCATCCGGTGGCCCAGTCCCGGTCTCCGCTGGTGCACGGCTACTGGCTGAACAAGCACGGCATCGACGGAGACTACAGCCGCCTGGACGTGTCGCCTGAAACCGCGCCGGAATTCTACCGGAATTTCGCAAATTCCGGACTTGCCGGCGCCAATGTCACCGTGCCGCACAAGGAAGTCGCCGCCGCCGCATGCGCGCATCTGGACGCGGCGGCGCAAGCCATGGGCGCGGCCAACACGTTGTGGCTGGATGATACGGGACAGCTTTGCGGAGCCAATACCGATGCGCTCGGATTTCTCGGAAATCTTGATCAGCAGGCGCCTGGCTGGGACGTTTCACGTGAATCCGCAGTGGTGCTGGGCGCGGGCGGCGCGGCCCGGGCGGTGGTGTGGGCACTTTTGTCCAGAAAATTCACAAGAGTGCATATCGTCAACCGGACCTTCGAAAAAGCCAGGGCCATCGCGAACGAATTTGGAGCCGGAACGGTTGCCCACGGCTGGGACAAGCTGGGGACAGTTCTGGAACAAGCCGACCTTCTGGTCAACACGACCTCCCTCGGCATGACGGGCAAGGCACCGCTTGACATCGATCTTGCCCCATTGCCGCAGTCTGCGCTCGTTACGGACGCGGTCTATGTTCCGCTCGAAACGGATCTGCTGCGTCAGGCGGCGCATCGGGGCAACCGGACAGTGGACGGTCTCGGCATGCTGCTGCACCAGGCCGTGCCGGGGTTCGAACGCTGGTTCGGGGTGCGTCCGGAGGTCGATGAAACGCTTCGAAAGCTGGTTCTGGACGATCTGGGAGCCGCGGTGTGATCAGGCTCGGCCTCACCGGCTCCATCGGCATGGGCAAGTCGACCACCGCGAGAATGTTCGCGGCAAGGGGCGTTCCGGTGCACGATGCTGACGCCAGCGTTCATGGACTTTACGCCGGTCGTGCCGCGCCGCTCATCGAGGCCGCCTTTCCGGGTACAGTGAGCAAAGGCAAGGTCGACCGGACCTTGCTGTCACCGCATGTGCTCGGCAATCCGGACGCCATGAAACGGCTCGAGGCGATCGTGCATCCGCTTGTGCGTGAGGAAGAGCAGTTGTTTCTAGAGCGGGCGCGGTCCGACGGCCGCCGCATCGTCATGATGGACATTCCGCTTCTGTTTGAAACCGGCGGCGACACACGCGTTGATATCGCCGTGATTGTCACCGCCAATGCCGATGTCCAGCGGCAGCGGGTGCTTTCCCGGCCCGGCATGGACGAAGACCGATTTCAGGCGCTTCTTTCCAAGCAACTGCCTGACCTGGAAAAACGCCGCCGCGCGCATTTTCTGATCGACACCGGCCTCGGCATGGATCCGGCACGCCGCAGCGTAGAAGCCATCCTGAAGGCAATCGCGGGGTGCGGCTGACCTAGGGGGAAAGCCTGACACCTTTTCGAAAACTTCCGGGCGTCGCACAACGCCGGGGAAAACCGGCCGATCCTCTTGTCTCGCCGGGGCCAAGCTGCACAGTGGATGCAGAAGAAAAAGGGCAAAGACATGCGGGAAATCTCGTTCGATACCGAAACCACCGGTCTGAACCCGAGAGACGGCGATCGGCTTGTGGAAATCGGCGGCGTGGAACTGATCAACCACATCCCGACCGGAAATTCCTATCACGTCTATATCAACCCGCAGCGCGACATGCCGGAAGGGGCATTCCGGGTCCACGGCCTGTCGCAGGAATTCCTGTCGGACAAGCCGCTGTTCGCGCATGTGGCCGACGAGTTTCTGGAATTTGTCGGCGATGCCACCCTGGTCATCCACAACGCGGCCTTCGACATGGGCTTCATCAACATGGAGCTGGAACGGGCCGGACGCAGATTGATTGCCCAGACCCAGGTTCTCGATACGCTCGAAATCGCCCGCCGCAAGCATCCCTCCGGACCGAATTCGCTCGACGCGCTTTGTTCACGCTACGGCATCGACAATTCCAGGCGCGTCAAACATGGCGCGCTTCTCGATGCGGAGATTCTGGCCGAAGTCTATCTGGAACTGATCGGCGGCCGGCAAAAGGGCCTCGGCCTGATGCCGGAGGAAGAAGAAACTGCGTCACAGTCCGTCTCCAGCGAACCCGGCGAACTCGGCTCCTTCAACGCCCGCCCGCGGCCGGCGCCAATCGAACGTCCGGTCGGCGCCGGTGAAGTCGAGGCCCACAAGGCCTTCATCGAAGGCATGGGCGAAGATGCGATCTGGGCCAAATACGGCAGCTAGTACCCAGCGTCACCGGAGGTCTGTGCCGATGGATGGCAGGTTCCGGGTATCAGCCGAGCAACCAGCGCGCTGTGTCGAAGTGGCGCGCACCGAACGGGCTGTCGAAGGACCAGGACATGGTCTGTCCGATGGTCCACAGGCGCGCCCTCTCCCGGTCAAGGCCGAGTTCGGCCGACAGCCTGTCCAGGCGGTACAGGGCCGCCTGTCTTGAATGTCCGAATTCAAAACTTCTGACGACAGGGCTCAGGCAGAAGGCAGGGTCACCGACCAGTGGTTTCGGATCGATCATCAGCCAGGGCAGGCGGTCGGCTGACAGGACATTGTGGCCGTGAAGGTCCTGATTGAGCAGTATCTGCTCCGTCTCGTCCGCGCTCAGGTCTGTCAGTGAGGCAGCCGCCGCGTCCACCAGACGCTGCTCACAGGGTTTTCCGGCCGCGCGCCAGTCGCTGTACAGCGTGTCCAGCCAGATCGCCGCCTCTGCCTTCAGGGAGCCGAAGGGCTCTCCGGCCGGCACCAGGAGTTTGCGGAGCAGATCACCCAGAACACCCAGATGGTCAGCGTCCGGATCGTCTGCGAGAAAGCGGCCCGGCCGGCAGCGCTCCAGCAGCAGCGCGCCGAGGTCCGGGGCATGGTCGAGCAGATGGATGGCGCCGTTGCCGTTCCAGAAGGCCAGGGCTTCGGGCTCATGGCGTGATGTCCGATCGATGAACCTGAGTTTCAGGACGACGTCCCGGCCCTGGCGCACCGCCGGCACGACATATGACACGTTGCCGCCGGAAAACGGCGTACCTAGGGTGTCGAGACCGAACCGGGATCGGGCCGCGTCAAGAAGACCGGGAAGCGCCTCAAGCCAGGCTCTGCCGGCTTCCGATGTGTTCAGCCAGGTGAGCGCCTCCGGGGCGCGAAACGAAGGCCCGCAAGACGGCTCAGCCACGAAAGCGATCCCGGAACCCGGTCACAACATCGACGGCAGCACACGGTCCGGCGGACGATGGCCGTCCATGAAGGTCTTGATGTTGATGATGACCTTTTCGCCCATCTCGATTCGGCCTTCGATGGTTGCCGAGCCCATATGCGGCAGCAGCACGACATTCGAAAGTTTGGCCAGTTTCGGATTGACGGCCGGTTCGTGCTCGAAGACGTCGAGGCCGGCGCCGGCCAGGTCTCCGGCTTCCAGCATCCGGATGAGGGCGTTCTCGTCGATCACCTCGCCCCGCGCGGTGTTGACCACATAGGCGTCCTTCTTCAGGAGTTTCAGCCTTCGCGCGGACAGAAGGTGGAAGGTGCCGGGCGTGTGCGGGCAATGGATCGACACCACGTCCATCCGTGCCAGCATCTGGTCGAGGCTTTCCCAGTATGTCGCTTCGAGGTCTTCCTCGACGCTGTCGGGCAATCGGCGGCGATTGTGATAATGGATCGACATGCCGAAGGCCTTGGCGCGGCGTGCGACGGCCTGGCCGATTCGGCCCATGCCGACGATGCCGAGCCGCTTTCCCCAGATCCGGTGGCCGAGCATCCAGGTCGGCGACCAGCCTGCCCAGTCGCCGCTTTCCAGGGCCTTGATGCCTGTGGCAAGACGACGCGGCACGGCCAGCATCAGCGCCATGGTCATGTCGGCAGTGTCCTCGGTCAGAACGCCGGGCGTGTTGGTGACGTTGATGCCGCGGTTGTTGGCGCTGACAACATCGATATTGTCGACACCATTTCCGAAATTCGCGATCAGCTTCAGGTTCTCGCCCGCCTGCGACAGCACCGAGGAATCGATCCGGTCGGTCACGGTCGGCACCAGAACATCGGCTGTTCTGACAGCTTCGACCAGCTCTGCCTGGCTGTAGGGCCTGTCATTTTCATTGAGTCGCGTTTCGAAAAGTTCGCGCATCCGCGTTTCGACCACTTCCGGAAGCTTCCGGGTGACAACAACGACAGGCTTCTTTTTCGTCATACCAACTGCCTTCCGCGCTTCATTGAGGACTTGTTAACCCCAACGGTACCACCTTGACCCTGCGCGTTGCGCAAGCGGAAAAGACCACTCTCATTCCTTACCAGATGGTCCGGCAGAAACAAGGGATCGGTTGAATTCGCCGCTGATAACCAGGGCGCCGTGCTCGGGACTCTGGTTTTCGCGCGCATTTTTCGGTACAGCTTTTCCTCGGAAAAGCGATCAATAACAATTGGACATCCGGACAATATGGCACGTTCGTTTCCTAACTCCCGGCTCTTTTTATGCGTGACCGCAATTGTGGTCGGGCTGATTGCCATGACCGGAGCAGCGCGCGCGCAAGGAACGGCAACAAGACCGACCGACCTGCCGCTGCCGCGATTCGTCAGCCTGAAATCGGACAGGGTCAATGTCCGTGTCGGTCCCTCCCGGGAGCACAAGATCGCCTGGACATTCGTTCAGTCCGGACTTCCTGTCGAGATCATCCAGGAATTCGAGAACTGGCGCCAGATCCGCGACTGGGAAGGCAAACAGGGCTGGGTTTTCCATTCGCTCCTGTCCGGCCGCCGCACCGCCCTGATCACCCCCTGGGAAAAGAACGACCGCACACCGCTGCGGGCACGCTCGCGCTCGGACGCGGATATTGTCGCCGAGCTGGAACCCTTTGTGTTGACATCGGTTTCGGAGTGCTCCGGCGGCTGGTGCCGGGTCAATGGCGACAGCTACGACGGCTGGCTGGACCAGACACGGCTGTTCGGGGTCTATCCGGACGAAGTGGTCAGCGACTGAGCAGCCGGACCCTGGGCGCGCCGAACGTTTCGTTTCAGCCGGGCAGGCAACAGGTGCCGGGTGTTGAATCAAACGAAAAAGGCGGCCAAACGGCCGCCTCAGACTGCTGACAAAATCACCTTGAGCTTCAGTCGACCTTGACTTCCTGTTCCTTCAATTCGTTCAGGCGCGGCATCGACATGATGTTGTAGCCGCTGTCGACAAAATGCACTTCCCCGGTCACGCCGCCGGACAGGTCCGACAGCAGGTAGAGCCCGGTTCCGCCGATTTCCTCGAGCGACACGGTCCGGCGGAGCGGCGAGTTGCGCTTCTGGAAATTGAACATCAGGCGCGCATCAGACACACCGGAGCCGGCAAGCGTGCGCACCGGACCGGCGGAAATCGCATTCACGCGGATGTTCTGTTCGCCATAGTCGACGGCCAGATAGCGCACGGACGATTCCAGAGCGGCCTTGGCGACACCCATCACGTTGTAGTTCGGCATCACCTTGGTGGAGCCGCCATAAGTAAGCGTGACCATGGAGCCGCCGCTGGTCATCAGGGCGGCGGCGCGCTTGGCGATCTCGGTGAAGGAAAAGCAGGAGATCATCATGGTGCGGGAGAAGTTCTCCCGGGTCGTGTCCGCATATTTGCCGCGCAATTCCGTCTTGTCGGAAAAGGCGATCGCATGCACCAGAAAGTCGATGCTGCCCCATTCTTCACGCAGGGCGTCGAACACGGCGTCGACCGAGGCAATGTCCTCGACATCGCACGGCAACAGGATCTTCGAGCCGATGGAATCCGCCAGCGGCCTGGTACGCCGGCCGAAGGCTTCGCCCTGGTAGGTGAAGGCAATCTCCGCACCCTGGTCGGAAAGCGCTTTGGCAATGCCCCACGCGATCGAATGGTCATTGGCAACGCCCATGATCAGGCCACGCTTGCCCTTCATCAGTTCAGACATTCAAAACTCCTCAGCCGTGGAAACGCGACAGCGCAAGGGAGGCATTGGTGCCGCCGAAGCCGAAGCTGTTGGAAAGAACCGTATCAAGGCCTGCATTGTCGACACGCTCCATGGCGATTTCTTCCGGCTTCAGGGCCGGGTCGAGCTCGGTGATGTTCGCCGAGGCCGTGATGAAATCGTGCTGCAGCATGAGCAGACAGTAGATGGCTTCCTGAACGCCGGTCGCGCCGAGGCTGTGGCCGGTCAGGGACTTGGTCGAGGACACGGGGGGCTGGTTCTCACCGAAGACCTTGCGGACCGCCTCGATCTCGCCGATGTCGCCCACCGGGGTCGAGGTGCCGTGCGCGTTGATGTAGTCCACCTTGCGCTCGCCGAGGGTTTCGATGGCAAGGCGCATGCAGCGCTCCCCGCCTTCGCCGGACGGTGCGACCATGTCGTAGCCGTCGGAGTTTGCGGCATAACCGGTCACTTCGGCGTAGATCTTGGCGCCGCGGGCCTTGGCGTGCTCCAGTTCTTCAAGAACGACAACCCCGCCGCCGCCGGCGATGACGAACCCGTCCCGGGTGGCGTCATAGGCACGGGCCGCGGTCTGCGGTGTGTCGTTGTACTTGGAGGACATGGCTCCCATGGCGTCGAACAGGCAGGACAGGGTCCAGTCGAGTTCCTCGCCGCCACCGGCGAACATCACGTCCTGCTTGCCGAACTGGATCTGTTCGGTCGCGGCGCCGATGCAATGCGCCGATGTGGAGCAGGCCGAGGTGATCGAATAGTTGATGCCCTTGATCTTGAACGGCGTTGCCAGGCAGGCCGAGTTGGTCGAGCTCATGCCCCGGGTCACCATGAACGGACCCATGCGTTTCGGGGCGCCTTTTTCCAGAACGATCTGATGCGCCTGGAACAGGTTCTTGGTGGACGGACCGCCCGAGCCCATGATCAGGCCCGTACGCACGTTGGAGACATCGGTCTCTTCCAGTCCGCTGTCGGCAATCGCCTGTTGCATGGCAATGAAGTTGTAGGCCGCGCCGTCGCCCATGAAGCGAAGCTGGCGCTTGTCGATCAGCGAGGGGATATCGACATCCGGTTTGCCGTGAACCTGGCTGCGGAAGCCATGTTCGGCGTAATCCGGTGCGAAACTGATCCCGGACTTGCCTTCGCGCAGGCTGATCAGCACTTCCTGTACGTTTGATCCGATGGAGGATACGATTCCCATACCGGTGACGACAACGCGTCTCATTGCGGTCTCCTAAGTTCCTGCTCTGGTCGGCGAGGCTTCGAGGGTCCCCGGCAGCCCACCGGCTCATAGATAATATGCAAACCGGCGCCCCCGAGAACAAAGAAGCGCCGGCCCGATGGTCAATCCTGCTTGAAAGGGGTCAGGTCTTTGCCAGGCCCACGCGCAGGTCGGTTGCCCTGTAGATCACTTCGCCGTCGGCCTTCAGCCAGCCGTCGGCGGTGCCGAGCACAAGGCGGCCCTTCATGATGCGTTTGAAATCGATACCGTATTCAACCAGTTTCACGTCCGGCGTTACCATGCCCTTGAACTTGATTTCGCCGGTCGACAGGGCCATGCCCTTGCCTTCGAGCCCAAGCCAGCCGAGGAAGAAACCGGTCAACTGCCACATCGCATCGAGACCGAGACAGCCCGGCATGATCGGGTTGCCCTGGAAATGGCACGGAAAGAACCAGAGATCCGGCTTGATATCGAATTCGGCGCGGGCATATCCCTTGTCGAATTCACCACCGGTTTCGGAAATCTCCGTGATCCGGTCGAACATCAGCATCGGCGGAAGCGGCAATTGCGCATTGCCCGGTCCAAACAGCTCGCCGCGGCCGCAGGCGAGAAGGTCTTCGTAATCGTAGCTGGAGCGGCGCTCGGTCATTCAGGATCCGTATAAATGCCCTGCCCGGGGTGAGCGGGCCGGTTGGTTCGTTTTCGGTGCGTTTGAGGCGCCTTCCTAACACAGGGGAACCATGACTGAAAGATGTCAGTTGAGCGAAGTTGCCGCGATTTTTCGGGACTTTATCCCGCAGATGCTCTTTCCCGGTGAAGGGTTTGCGTCTTTTTGGCCCACGGGCCACGGCGTTTAAAACTTGCATCCTGGGTACAAGAAATGGCAGATATAGGCCTGAACCCACGCAATGCGCCTCCCCAGACACGGTCGTTTGGACCGGGAAGCCTTCGTGAGACAGCGACTGAAGACCTGGATCGGACCGGAATGACGATGCACATGGCGACAGAATCCGCCGGCAAGGATGTGACCGATATGCTGAGGACGGCAGGTCTGCGGCCGACACGCCAGCGTGTTTGCCTGGCAGAACTGCTTTATTCCAGGGGCGACCGTCACATTTCCGCAGAGCTGCTCCATGAGGAAGCGGTCGACGCCGACGTGCCGGTCTCCCTTGCGACGGTCTACAACACTCTGCATCAGTTCACGGAAGCGGGCCTGCTGCGGGAAGTCGCGATCGACGGCAACAAGACCTACTTCGATACCAACGTGTCCGACCACCACCACTTCTTCATCGAAGGCGAAAACCGCGTCATCGACATTCCGGGTGAAGGCGTCGGCATCGGCCGCCTGCCGGAGGCACCGGCGGGCATGGAAGTCGTTCGGGTGGATGTGGTCGTGAGAGTGCGCGAGAAACGCTGACGCGCATCAGCCCAGGCCGGCGTCCACATATCGCAGTTTCCAGAGATAATAGTCGGCGGTCGATCCGATTTCCGCAAGGTGGCGCTGTCCTTGCGCCTCGAAGCCGATTTTCTTCAACAGGTTGGCGGATCGTGCGTTGTCCGGATGGGTGATCGCGCACAAAGTACGCAGTTTCAGCGCTCTTTCGGCGAACTCAAGCACCGCCTGCCCCGCTTCGCGCCCATAGCCCCGGCCGCGATGGGCCGCCAGAAACGCAAAACCGAGATCGGGATACTTGAGTTCAGGGCGGACCACCAGGCCGCAGACACCGATAGGCTCGCGGGTATCCTTCAATTCGACCAGCCAGAGCCCGACGCCCTGGGATGCAAACCGGACAAGCGACTTCGACTTGATGTAGTCGGCGGCAGCTTCCGGGCTATTGATGCCGTAGTCGGCGATGAACCTGAGATAGTCCGGCTCGCTCATCAGCTCCTGATAGAAAACGGCGTCGTTCACTGTCGGCACCCGGAACCGGAGCCGCCGGCAGACAGGGAAAGGACCGAGCGGAAAGGTCAATCGGCGGTCTCCCGTTCATCGCGTTCAACCTGTGCCCGCGCGCGCAAGGCAACCTCGGGAATGGCGTCGAATGGCTCTTTTTCCGGGCTCTTGCAAAGGTCGTAGATCACGCAGCGTCGGCACTCGGGCTTGCGTGCCTTGCAGATATAGCGGCCATGCAGGATCAGCCAGTGATGGGCATGAAGGGCGAATTCTGGCGGGATCACCTTTTCCATGGCTTTCTCGACGTCCAGGGGCGTCTTGCCGGGTGCAAGGCCGATCCGGTTGCCAAGCCGGAACAGGTGTGTGTCGACAGCGATGGTCGGATGGCCGAAATAGATGTTCAGCACCACATTGGCCGTTTTGCGGCCGACACCGGCAAGGCTTTCAAGGGCGTCCCGGTCTTCCGGCACCTCACCGCCATGGTCGCGCACCAGTTGTTCCGACAGGCGAATGACGTTTTTGGCCTTGGTCTTGTAAAGTCCGATCGTCCTGATTTCCTCTCGCACCCTGTCTTCACCCAGAGCGATCATTTTTTCCGGCGTGTCCGCGATCTGGAACAGGTGCCCTGTGGCCCGGTTGACGCCGACATCCGTCGCCTGGGCGGACAGGACGACGGCGACCAGGAGCGTGAAGGCATTCACGTAATTCAGTTCGCCCTCGGGTTCCGGATTGTCGGCGTGAAAGCGCTGAAAGATCCTGTAGACTTCCGCCTTGCTGTAGCGGGACCGCTTCAGGATCTTGCCGGGATTGTCGACGGAGGGCGCTTTCCGCCGGGTCTTCGCCTTTGCAGGGGACGGGCCGCGTGCCTTTGAGGAAGTTGGGCTCTTTGCTTGTGTCATGTTCCCTCTATAATCAATCCTCATGAGCAAGAACAATCCGAAACCCGACGCCGGCGACGAACGCGACGAACGTGACCGGCCGTTCTTCACAGCCGTGCTGACACCCTACAGGTCTCTCGGACCGAACGGGTTCCTGATCCTGATGGGCTGTTTCGGCCTTGTCTGTTTTGTCTCGGGACTGGTGTTCCTGCGCCTCGGCGCCTGGCCGGTCTTCGGGTTTTTCGGCCTGGATGTTGTCTTGCTCTGGTTTGCCTTTCGCATGAACTACCGGGCCGCGCGGGCTTTCGAGGAAATCGTCGTTTCCCGCAGCGAGATTGCCATTCGCAAGGTCGGACCCGGCGGGCACCACCAGGAATACCGCTTCAATCCGGTGTGGGTCCGGCTGAAGATCGAGCGGATCGAAGATGAGGGCGTCGTGCGCGTTTCCCTGACCGGACGGGGAGAAACCGTCGATCTCGGCAATTTTCTCAATCCGGACGACCGGGCCAGTTTCGCCGGCGCGATCACAAACGCATTGTCCGTGGCCAAGGCCGGCGGAATCTAGGTCCCGGCTTCCGGAGTTTCTAGGTTTGTGAGGTTTCCGGCTGGACCCGGAAGGTGACGACCAGCGTGGCGAGGGCGGCCATCGAACTCACTGCCGCCACGAACAGCACCGTTCTGAAATCCGCGGCGCTGGCGATGAAACCCATGGAGACGCTGCCGATCATGCTGCCCAGGAACAAGCTGTTCATGTAGACGGCGGTGGCCCGCCCCGGCCTGTCCGGTGCGAAGCTCTGCACGAAGCTGATCGCCACGCCGGCGAAGAGGCCGTAATACGTGCCTTCCAGAACCGAGATCGTCAGGACCTGCCAGAGCGCGGACACTTGCGTGAACAAAAGCATGCTGACAGCGGCCAGGCAGGCCGCGAGCATCAGCACCTGCCGCGTGCCGATGCGTTCGGCAAGCCGGACGGACGCGAAGATCACGAAGATCTCCACCAGGCACTTGACCGACAGCGACAATCCGGGGGTCGAACCGGGCAGGCCGGTCTCGTTGACGAAATAAAGCGGCATCGCGGAAACGAACAGGGAATTGGTGATCACGAAGCCGATGCAGGACATTCCTCCGATCAGAAGACCCAGGTTGACGGGCTCCCGGCCCTTTTCCGGCCGGATGCGCGGTTTGGCCCTGAAGTCAGCGGGAACCACGACATGCCACAGCACCAGATACACGAGCCCGATGGCGAAGGCGCAGGTGAAGGCCACCGGAAAACCGAAGGACGCCACCAATGTGAATGACAGGGCCGGACCGATCATCCATGCGAGCGACACGGTCATGCGCAGCCAGGAGTTGATGCGGCCGATATCGAGCGCCTGCCGTTCCGCGTAGAGCCTGCCGAAGGTGAAGATGGTGCCCGATCCCATGTTCGACAGGCTCATCAGGGGCGCGATCAGCACGATCAGCATCAACAGGCTCGAAACCTGCGTCAGCAAGGCGGACAGCAGCACAAAGGCGGACACGGGTATCAGCAGCAATTTCCTGACCGCAAACCCGTGATCGAGCCGCTCGCCGGCCCATCTGTTGGACAGGAGGGTCAGCGGCATCAACAGCGCCGTGTAAAGTCCCACCTGCCACGGTTCGGCCTTGAGGCCGTCGACGATGAAAAAACTCATCAGCGGCACCAGCGAGGACACGCCCAGGCTGTTGGTGAACTGAAGCAGCAGGATCAGCACCGCCTGACGGGGGAGCTGGAGGAAGAACGTCATGGAGCGAATGGCCGGACTGGAATATCGGGTGGGACCACCAGCCTAGTCCTGCAACACGCCGCCGTCACGGTCTTTTTCACCGAGGCAACAGACCCGACACGCGCGTGCCGAAGGATCGGTGTCAGTTCCGGACCGCAGTTTCAGCCGGTGCGTTCCGCCCGCAGCGACTTCAGCCGGTAGAGTGCCTCGAGTGCCTCGCGCGGGGTCATGTCGTCCGGGTCGATGTCCTCAAGAGCGCCCGTCACTGGGTCTGGCTCCGCGCTTGTGGCGCTGGGCACGGGCGGTGCGATGCTGGCAAACAGCGGCAGTTCGTCGATCAGGCTCTCGGACGGGGACCTGCGGTCCTGCTCTTCCAGCTGGCTGAGCACCTGTTTGGAGCGTTCGACCACCGTTGCCGGCAGTCCGGCGAGCTTGGCGACCTGAATGCCGTAGGACCGGTCGGCGGCGCCCGGCACGATCTCGTGCAGGAAAATCACCTCGCCATTCCATTCCTTGACCGACACCGTGGCGTTCGACAGGCGGTCGAGCTTGGCCGAAAGCGCCGTCAGCTCGTGGTAGTGGGTAGCGAACAGCGCGCGGGACCTGTTGACCTCGTGCAGGTGCTCGATGGTCGCCCAGGCGATCGACAAGCCGTCGAACGTGGCTGTGCCCCGGCCGATTTCATCGAGAATGACCAGGGACCGGTCGCCCGCCTGGTTGAGGATGGCGGCCGTCTCGACCATTTCCACCATGAAGGTCGAGCGTCCGCGTGCCAGGTCATCCGCCGCGCCGACGCGCGAGAACAGACGGTCGACCACACCGATATGCGCGGACATGGCGGGCACGAACGCCCCCATCTGGGCCAGCACCGCGATCAGGGCATTCTGGCGCAGGAACGTCGATTTACCGGCCATGTTGGGACCGGTGATCAGCCAGATATGACCGATGTCCTCGTCCGAGTCCGGGCCAAGATTGGCATCATTGGCAACAAAACTGTCGCCGCCGCCTTTTTTCAGGGCGCTTTCGACAACCGGATGCCGCCCGCCCCTGATGTCGAAGGCCCGGCTGTCGTCCACGGTCGGCCGCACATGGGCCTCTTCCTGGGCGAGTTTGGCCAGCGCCGCCGACACGTCCAGGGCGCTGAGGCCCTGTGCCGCTGCCTTGATGGTCTCACCCGCATCGATGACCGCATTTGCCAGGCGGTCGAAAATCTCCATCTCGATGGCCAGCGCACGTTCGCCGGCGCTGGCGATCTTCGATTCCAGTTCGGCCAGTTCGGTCGTGGTGAACCGCATGGCTCCGGCCATTGTCTGGCGGTGGATGAACCGGGCGGGATCGCCGGTGAGCCTGTCCGCCTGGGCGGTGGGGGTCTCGATGAACCAGCCGAGCACGTTGTTGTGCTTGATCTTCAGCGACCGGAGACCGAGCTCTTCGGCATATTGCGCCTGCAGTTTCGCGATCACCTTTCGGCTCTCGTCGCGCAGCGAGCGCAATTCGTCGAGGTCGCCGTTGTAGCCGGTTGCGATGAAACCGCCGTCCCGTTTCAGCAGGGGCGGATCCTGCCGGATGGCGCGCGTCAGTTCCTCCCCGAGGTCGTGGGGCGCCCGCTCGAGGCTGGTGCGGGCGGCGGAAATTTCCGCCGGGATTGCCACCGGGCTCGATCCTGTCTGGTCAAGCACGGCCCGTGCCGCCGATAGTCCCAGGGCAAGGGCGAGAATGTCCCGCGGGCCGCCCCGGTTCAGGGCGATGCGTGACAGCGCGCGGGCCATGTCCGGTGCGCCCTTCAGGGTCTGGCGCAGACCTTCGCGCATCAGTTCGTGTTCGAGAAAAAAGCCGACGGCGTCATGGCGCTGCTGAATTTCATCGACATCGAACAGCGGACCGGCCAACCTGCTGGCGAGCAGCCGGGACCCGCCGCCCGTGACCGTACGGTCGATGGTGGCCAGCAGCGAGCCCTGTCTTTCACCCGAGAGTGTCCGGGACAATTCCAGATTGGCGCGGGTTGCCGGATCGATCAGCATTCTGCCGGCACCGGCCTCGCGAACCGGGGGGTCGAGGGGCGGGCGTTCGCCGAGCTGGGTTTTCTCCACATAGGCAAGGATGCCGGCGGCGGCCGACAGTTCGGCCCGGCTGAAGGTGCCGAAGCCGTCCAGGGTCTTGACGCCGAAATAATGCGCCAGCCGGTCGGTGGCCGTCGAGCTGTCGAAAAAGGCACGCGGCACCGGCGACAACGAGCCGCCGGACTGTTCGGCCAGCAGACGCAAGTCGCTTTCCTGCAGCAGGTGATCGGCGAGGATCAGTTCGCGCGGCGCGACCTGGGCCAGGTCCGCGGCGACGCGCTGGTGGTCGGTTTCGGACACCTGGAAGGATCCGGTGGACATGTCGATCCAGGCCAGTCCGTAGACGGCGTCGCCCTGAAGAGACCCGCCCTTCAGGCGTGTCAGCGCCATCAGGTAATTGTTGGACGTTGCGTCCAGAAGCCGTTCCTCGGTCAGGGTGCCCGGGGTGACGAGACGGACCACATCACGGCGGACCACCGACTTGGAGCCGCGTTTCTTGGCCGCCGCCGGGTCTTCGGTCTGTTCGCAGACCGAAACGCGAATGCCCTTGGCGATCAGCTTTTGCAGGTAATCGTCCGCTGCATGCACAGGCACCCCGCACATGGGAATGTCGTCGCCCTGGTGCTTGCCCCGCTTGGTCAGCGTGATGCCCAGCGCCGCCGAGGCCACTTCCGCATCCTCGAAGAACATTTCGTAGAAATCGCCCATCCGGTAGAACAGCAGGCTGTCGGGATTGGCAGCCTTGATCTCCAGGAACTGGGCCATCATCGGCGTGACCTTGGTGTCCGCCGGAACCGGGTTTTGCGCGTTCTGTCCACTCATGTCTGATACGTAGATCAACCGGCTTTCAAGGGAAAGCGCTTGATTGCGGTTGAGCGGATCGATCCAAAGGAGAAAGGCCTCGCGTTTGTCCGCCGGCGGAGAAAGACGGCGCCGACGCTTTTTTCCGTCCATGCGCGTTTGGTCCGGGATCTGGCGGGTTGAGGCTTCAATATCCAGCGGATAAGGTCGGGCGCCCGCCGCCAAGAGCAGGTTCTCTAGAGGAAACGTCCGCGCCATGTCTGATGAAACCAAATCGTCCAAGACCAATGTCAGCTTTACCGATCAGGAGGCGCTGCAGTTCCACCAGGAAGGCCGCCCCGGAAAGCTGGAAATCAACCCGACCAAACCGATGGCGACCCAGCGCGATCTGTCACTGGCCTATTCGCCCGGCGTAGCCGTTCCGGTGCAGGCGATCGCGGACGATCCGAGCAGGGCATACGACTATACGACCAAGGGCAATATGGTCGCCGTGATCTCCAACGGCTCCGCGATCCTGGGGATGGGCAATCTCGGTGCACTGGCCTCCAAGCCGGTGATGGAGGGCAAGTCGGTCCTGTTCAAGCGTTTCGCCGATGTCGATTCCATCGATCTGGAAGTCGACACCCAGGACGTCGAGGAATTCATCAATTCGGTGCGCTACCTCGGGCCGTCCTTCGGCGGCATCAACCTTGAGGACATCAAGGCGCCGGACTGCTTCATCATCGAGCAGCGCCTGCGCGAACTGATGGATATTCCGGTCTTTCACGACGACCAGCACGGTACGGCCATCATCGCTGCGGCGGGTCTGATCAATGCATTGCACATGACCGGCCGGGACATGAAGGATGCAAAGATTGTCTGCAACGGCGCGGGCGCGGCGGGCATCGCCTGTATCGAGCTCGTCAAGGCGATGGGTGTTCCCCACCAGAATGTCACGCTCTGCGACACCAAGGGGGTGATCTACAAGGGCCGCGAGGAGGGCATGAACCAGTGGAAATCGGCGCATGCCATCGAAACCGGCGCGCGCTCGCTCTATGACGCGTTGAAAGGCGCGGATGTCTTCCTGGGCGTGTCGGTCAAGGGGGCCTTGACGGCAGACATGCTGAGGGTAATGGCGCCGAATCCGATCATCTTCGCGATGGCCAACCCGGATCCGGAAATCACACCGGAAGAGGCCGCTGCCGTCAGGGACGACGCCATTGTCGCCACCGGCCGTTCGGACTATCCGAACCAGGTCAACAACGTGCTCGGGTTTCCCTATATTTTCCGGGGCGCACTGGATGTCCAGGCGACCACCATCAACGACGACATGAAGGTGGCCTGCGCCCACGCGCTGGCGGAACTGGCGCGCGAGGAAGTGCCCGACGAGGTCGCCGCCGCCTATCGTGGCAACCGGCCGAAGTTCGGGCCGGAATACATCATTCCGGTGCCATTCGACCCCCGCCTGATCCATGCAATCCCGCCGGCGGTTGCCCAGGCGGCGATGGATTCAGGCGTTGCCAGGCGTCCGATCGTCGACATGGAGGCCTACAAGCATCAGCTGTCCGCGCGCCGCGACCCGGTCGCCGGCACCTTGCAGCGGATCTTCTCCAAGGTGCGGCAGCAGCCGAAACGGGTCGTCTTTGCCGAGGGCGAGGAGGAACCGGTGATCCGCGCGGCGGCAAGCTTCGCCTCGCAAGGGCTGGGCGAGGCCATCCTGATCGGCCGCGAGGACGAAATTCGAAAGATGGCCGAACACGCCGGGGTTGATCTCGGCAAGACCGGCATTTCCATCCAGAACGCGCGGCTTTCGGATCGCAACAGCGACTACGCCCAATATCTCTATGGCCGCCTGCAGCGCCGGGGCTACCTGCTGCGCGACTGCCAGCGCATGGTCAACAACGACCGCAATTACTGGGGCGCGATCATGGTTGCGCGCGGCGATGCCGACGCCATGGTCACCGGCCTGACCCGGAACTACTCCGTGGCCCTCGACACCGTCAAGGCGACCATCGATCCGAAGCCGGGTCACCGGATCATCGGTGTTTCCCTGGCGCTTGCCCGGGGCCGGACCGTGCTGATTGCCGACACGGCGGTGATCGACATGCCGACATCGGAGGAATTGGCCGACATTGCCGAGGAGGCGGCCCATGTCGCCCGCAAGCTCGGTTATGAGCCGCGTGTTGCCATGCTGGCCTATTCCACCTTCGGCCACCCGAAGGGCGAACGCTCAGAAAAGGTCATCGAGGCCGTCAAGATCCTCGACCGGCGCCGCGCCGACTTCGAGTATGACGGGGAAATGGCGGCGGACGTCGCCCTCAACATGGACCGCATGGCCTCCTACCCTTTCTGCCGCCTGTCCGGCCCGGCGAACGTTCTGGTGATGCCGGCTTTCCACTCCGCTTCCATCGCCACCAAGATGCTGCAGGAACTGGGCGGTGCCACCGTCATCGGCCCCCTGCTCGTCGGTTTCGACAAGCCGATCCAGATCTTGCCCATCGGCGCCAAGGACAGCGACATCGTCAACATGGCCGCTATCGCGGCGTTCAACGTGACGTGAGAGGGGCATTGCGCATTTGCCCTTCCCGGAGGACACCTGAAGGGTCAGTCAGCTTTTGACACTGGCTCCAGTTCTTCAGGCAAGGTGAGGTCAAGGATCCAGGCACGCACTGTTTCCGCAAAGAGTTCCGGTGACTGGGCAATCCAGCCATGACCGAGATTCGGAATTGTGCGCGCCTTGCACCTGGACATCCGTGTTTGAAAAACGGGCAGGGATGCCTTGATGGCTGGATGTTCCTTCTCCCCGGCCAAGACAAGCGTGGGCACCGAAATGTGTCTCAAGGCATCGAGGACATCGAACTCCAGTGCAAGCCGCCCGACTTTTCGCATTGTCGAGGCCGATGCGTTGGGGCGGCCCTTCCTGCTGATCAGGTCGACATTTGCGACCCCCATGGAACGCGCCATTTTTTCGCGTGTGCGCCGGGAATTGATCATCCAGGATGAAACGTGCATCATGGCGCGCATCAATGCGGGAGCGGGGATAGGTTCGCATTGAAAACCGCTCAGGATGGCGCTTTGCACGAGGGCAGAGTGCCTCAGCATCAGGTAAAACCCGATGTAGGACCCCATTGAAATGCCGGCGATGTGGACCGGGGACGTGCCCAGTTTCTCCACGACCCTGGCGACAGCGTCACTGGCCTCCTCGAAATCTGTAACCGTATGTCCTTTGGACAGGCCATGACCAGGCAGATCAATACACACACAATTGAAATCGGGCAGCAATTCTGTGGCCTTCTGCCATATGCGGCCGTCGAATCCGGCTGGATGAAGTAGAACAAGCGTCGGCTGCCCGATGTTTGTTTGAGTGGAATGCAGCATCGCTTGCTTCTTGCCCTGCCGTTTGAAAAATCGTGTAGCTTGTATCTCAAGGTGCGTAAGAGGGACTGTCACATTGAAGTGAGTCTTTTCGATGCGCTATAGGATCGTATGATGTTTCCTCTTTGACAAACCCATCGTCACCGGTGATACCTCGAACCCATGTCGGATATAAAAGTCAAAATCTGCGGTCTGTCGACCGAGGACACCATGGAAGCCGCGCTGGAGGCCGGTGCGGACATGGTCGGGCTGATGTTCTATCCCAAGAGCCCCCGCCATGTGTCCCTCAGCCAGGCGTGCCGGCTGGCCGACATGGCCAGGGGCAAGGCCGAGATCGTCGCGGTGACGGTCAACATGGATCTGGACGGCCTGTCGCGGATCAAGGAGCTGGTCGCTCCCGACACCATCCAGTTTCACGGCTCCGAAGCGCCGGAATCCCTCGCCGCGGTGAAGGTCATGCACGGCACCGCGATCATGAAGGCCGTGGCGGTTTCCGAAGCCGCCGATCTGGAACAGGCGCAATACTATGCGATCGTCGCGGACCGGATCCTGTTCGATGCCAAACCGCCGGCCGGGGCCGACCTCCCGGGCGGCAATGGCGTCGCGTATGACTGGGCTCTCCTGAAGGGCCTTGACCTCGGCAAGCCCTATATGCTTTCGGGAGGCCTGGACCCGTCGAACGTGGCCGAGGCCATTCGCGTCAGCGGCGTGTCCGAGGTCGATGTTTCCTCGGGTGTCGAGCGGGACAAGGGCGTCAAGGACGCCGACCTCATTCGCGCTTTTCTGGCGGCGGCCAAAGGTGCCTGATATCGGGAAGAAAACCGCTCTGCGGCAAGGAGTTTACGCGTGAACGATATGGCGAACAGCATCCGGACCGGTCCGGACGATCGTGGGCATTTCGGCATTTTCGGCGGCCGCTACGTCGCCGAGACCCTGATGCCGCTGATCCTTGAACTGGAACAGCACTACAAGGACGCCAAGAACGACCCGGCCTTCCATGCGGAGATCGAGTCGCTCAACACCCATTACACGGGCCGTCCCTCGCCGCTCTATTTTGCCGAGCGGCTGACGGAGGAACTGGGCGGCGCGAAGATCTATTTCAAGCGTGACGAGCTCAACCACACCGGATCCCACAAGATCAACAATTGCCTGGGTCAGATCCTGCTGGCCAAGCGCATGGGCAAGACCCGCATCATCGCGGAGACCGGCGCCGGCCAGCATGGGGTGGCGACCGCCACGGTCTGCGCGCGCTTCGGCCTGCCCTGCGTTGTCTACATGGGCAAGACCGACGTGGAACGGCAGAAGCCGAATGTCTTCCGCATGAAGCTTCTGGGCGCCGAGATCGTGCCGGTCACCGCAGGCGCGGGGACCCTGAAGGACGCCATGAACGAGGCGCTGCGGGACTGGGTGACCAATGTCGACGACACCTACTACCTGATCGGCACGGCGGCGGGCCCGCATCCCTATCCGGAAATGGTGCGTGACTTCCAGTCGGTGATCGGCCGGGAACTGCGCGAGCAGATCATGGCAGCCGAAGGCCGGCTGCCGGACGCCCTGGTGGCCGCCGTTGGCGGCGGCTCCAATGCCATCGGCATGTTCCATCCGTTCCTCGATGACAAGGGCGTCGAGATCTACGGCGTCGAAGCCGGTGGCCATGGGCTCGAGGGCGAGGAGCATTGCGCGTCGCTGACGGCCGGTAAGCCCGGCGTTCTTCACGGCAACCGCACCTATCTGCTTCAGGACGACGACGGCCAGATCCTTGAGGGCCACTCGATCTCCGCCGGCCTCGACTATCCCGGAATCGGGCCGGAGCACTCCTGGCTGAAGGAGATCGGCCGCGTGAACTATGTGCCGATCATGGACACAGAAGCCCTGGAAGCCTTCCAGATGCTGACGCGGGTCGAAGGCATCATCCCGGCCCTGGAGCCGTCCCATGCGCTGGCGCATGTGGCCAAGCTGGCGCCGCAGATGGGCAAGGACAAGATCATCGTCATGAACCTGTGCGGTCGCGGCGACAAGGACGTTTTTGCCGTCGGCGAGATGCTGGGGTTCGATCTCTGAAAACCCTTAAACACCGGGGCATTCGCAATTTCGAGGGCTGCGCGGCACAACCGCGCGGCCCTATTTTTTGATCGGGCGGGCGGTCAGCATGGCCTGGAGAAGCTGTTGCCGTCCGCGTGCGTCCAGATGCTGGGCCTGCGCCAGAAGAGCCGGGTCGGTCCGCGCGGCTCCGGGGGGCAGTGAACCGTGACCTGCGGTCAGGCCGATATCCTTCACGCGGCGCCATACACGTTCGCCGAAGGGCTCGGGGGCAGGTTCAAACAGGGAATGGGCCATTTTCAGCTCCTTGGAATGCAGGGTTTGCAATGGGACCAACATAGGCGCACAGAGTGCATTTTTCCAGAGGCTAATTCTGCGTATCGAACAATCCAGCCATGCAATTCGCGTGGGGCTGACCTGCGCCGCACCCGGTTGCTGCACTGCAAAAAACTCATAAGCTGCAGCCATCGTGATTCCTGGCGGCAGAAGCCCCCTATCCATGGTTCCTGAGATGAGCACCTTGCAGGCCCTTTTTCTGAGCGCGCCTTCGGCGGCACCGCTGACCACCGTATTTCGCGGCACGGGAACCCCGTTTCAGCGTTCCGGACGCACTCGGCCAATCGGCGGCGAACACATCTACCGGTCCGACGCCGACCTGAGAGCGATCGGCCTGATCGACTATCCGAGCCGGTAACGGCCGGCGGATATCCCGGCCATGCATTCTCGGCAAACGCCATCAGAACATTGACACGGGCCCGGCTGCACCCGTACATCGCAATGGCGGAAAACGCCCCCGGTTTTCCGGCAAGCGCGAAAAGGGTAGCAGAGAATGACGGAAACGCGTATCGACCGCCGTTTTAAGGCCTGTGCGGAGGCCGGACGGCCGGCCCTGGTCACCTTTGTCACGGCGGGTGATCCCGATCTTCAAACCTCCCGCGCCATTCTGAACGCCCTTCCGGCAGCCGGAGCCGATGTCATCGAACTCGGCATGCCGTTTTCCGATCCGATGGCGGAAGGCATTCCGATCCAGCTTGCCAACCAGCGCGCTCTGGCTGCGGGCCACACCATGAACGACACGCTGGACATGGTGCGCGAATTCCGGGAAACGGATCAGGACACGCCGATTATTCTGATGGGCTACTACAATCCGATCTATGTGCGGGATCCGGTCAAGTTCGTCGATGTCGCCAAGGAGGCCGGGGTCGACGGCTTCATTATCGTCGATATTCCCGCAGAGGCGGATGACGAATTGTGCATTCCCGCGCTTCAGGCAGGTCTGAACTTCATCCGCCTGGCGACACCGACGACGGACGACAAGCGCCTGCCCGCCGTTCTGGCCAACACCTCCGGTTTCGTCTATTACGTCTCAGTGACGGGGATCACCGGGGCCGACATTGCCGATACGGGCAGGGTCGCGACCGCGGTGAACCGCATCAAGGGACACACGCAATTGCCCGTGGCTGTCGGATTTGGCGTCAAGACCGCCGAGCAGGCGGCCGTGATCGGTCAGGATGCGGACGGTGTCGTCGTCGGTTCCGTGCTCGTGAATGCCATTCGCGACAGTCTGGACGATGCCGGCAAGGCAACCGGCGGGACCGTTCAGGCGGTCGCAAACGTCGTTTCCGACCTGGCTGCCGGGTGTGCCCGGGCCAGATCTGCCTGAAACGCCGGCCCCGATTTGTTCGGCAACCGGAATTGATGGAAAGCGGGCGGACCCCATATCTCTGCCCATGAACAACCCGAGCACGTCTTGTGCTCTCAAGGAACGGGACGCGTCTGACGTGAACTGGATCAACTCTATCGTACGCCCCAAGATTCGCGATCTCTGGAAAAAGCGCGAGGTTCCGGAAAATCTCTGGATCAAGTGCCCGGAAACCGGCGAAATGGTGTTCCATCGGGATCTGGAGGCCAATCTCTGGGTGATCCCGAATTCCGGCCATCACATGCGCATGCCGGCCCGCAAACGCCTGGAAGCGCTGTTTGACGGGGGCAACTACACCAACGTCAAGACGCCGGACGTTCAGGCCGATCCGCACAAGTTTCGGGATTCCAAGCGGTATTCGGACCGCCTCAAGGAAGCCCGGGCCAAATCGGGTGAAGACGAGGCTGTTCTGGTCGCGCAGGGCCGTGTCAGCGGCATGGATTTCACGGTCGCGGTACAGAACTTCGATTTCATCGCCGGATCGCTCGGCATGGCGGCCGGTGAGGCCATTCTTGCCGGCATGCTGAAAGCAGTGAAGGACAACACCCCGTTTGTCATGTTTGCCGCGTCCGGGGGCGCGCGAATGCAGGAAGGCATCCTGTCGCTGATGCAGATGCCGCGGACCACCGTCGGCGTGCAGATGCTGCGCGAGGCAGGTCTTCCCTATGTGGTGGTCCTGACCAACCCGACCACGGGCGGCGTGTCCGCCTCCTATGCCATGCTGGGAGATGTCCATATCGCCGAACCGGGCGCACAGATCGGCTTCGCCGGGCGCCGCGTGATCGAACAGACCGTGCGTGAGAAGCTCCCCGACGATTTCCAGACCGCCGAGTATCTGCTCGACCACGGCATGATCGACATGGTGGTGCCACGTCAGAAGATGCGTGAAACGCTGTCGCGTATCTGCGGCATTCTCATGAAGCGCGAGGTCGAACTGCCGCGGCTCGAAGCGCCGAAGGAACCGGCCCCCGAGTCCGAGTCCGTCGCGGCGGTGGAGACCGCCGCAGCACCTGCAACGGAACCCGAGGCGGCTGGCAAGACCTGACCGGTCTCCTGATTCCGTCGCGAAAGCAACCTGAGGCGACATTTCCGGTCAGCCTGCTTGTCACACCGGCAGCCTTATTCTAAGCCGTAGCTTGCGCGAAAACGGGACAAAGGAACCCTGTGGAGGGCGCCCTGGATCAAATAACGAGAATTCTGGACCGGCTGCTGGCCCTGCACCCGAAGGAGATAGACCTCTCCCTCGGGCGGATGCAGCGTCTTCTGGCGGCACTCGGGAATCCGGAACGGCGGCTGCCGCCGGTCATTCACGTTGCCGGCACCAACGGCAAGGGCTCCGTGACGGCCACCATGCGCGCGGTACTGGAGGCCTCGGGCAAGAGCTGTCACGTCTATACGTCCCCGCATCTGGTCTCTTTCAATGAGCGCATCCGGCTCGGCGACGACGGCCGCTATGTGTCCGACCCTGTGCTCTGCGAGGCGCTGCAGCGCTGCGAGGAAGCCAACGGTGGCGCGGAAATCACTTTCTTCGAGATCACCACGGCTGCGGCGCTTCTGCTGTTCGCGGAGCACCCCGCCGATATTCTGTTGCTGGAAGTGGGTCTCGGCGGACGGCTGGATGCGACCAACGTCATCGACACGCCCCTGGCAACGGTGATCACGCCGGTGTCCATGGATCATGAAAAGTTTCTCGGCAACGACCTGGCTGTGATCGCTTCGGAAAAGGCGGGCATCGTGAAACCCGGCGTCCCGGTGATCTGTGCCGCTCAGGAGGACAGCGCCCTGGCCGCAATCAGCCGGCAGGCCGCCCGGATGCGGGCGCCCCTGACAATCAGCGGCCAGGATTTCCTTGCGGAGACCGATCAGGGCCGGATGATCTTTCAGGATGACGACGAGCTGGTCGACCTGCCGCTGCCGGTGCTCTGCGGCCACCACCAGATTGCCAATGCAGGGCTGGCGATCGCCGCCCTCAAGGCCGCGGGCCTGATGCCGGATGCGGCGGTTCTTGCACGGGGTCTGAAATCCGTCAGTTGGCCCGGCCGGTTGCAGCCGGTTGTTCACGGTCCGCTTCACGACATGTGCCCGCATGGAACGGAAATCTGGCTGGACGGGGGTCACAACCCGGGCGCGGGATTGTCCATCGCCCGCTTCATGGGCGAGCAGGAAGAGCGCGCGCCGCGTCCGCTCTACCTTGTCGCCGGCATGTTGACGACCAAGGACCCGGCCGGTTTCTTCCGGCCCTTCCACGGGCTTGTCCGCCATGTTGGCACGGTGCCGATCGTCTCCAGCGGCACAGGCAGGACCCCGGAAGATCTCGCCGATCTTGCGCGATGCGCCGGGCTCGAGGCCACCCCGTTCCAATCGCTGGACGCGGCCCTGGCCGATGTGGCAGCCTGTGCCGGCAAGGATGGCGAGCCTCCGCGCATACTGATCTGCGGCTCTCTTTATCTCGCAGGAGAGGTCCTGGCGCGCAGCGGAATGGCGCCAGACTGAACGCCGGACCGACCGAACACGGGACAGCTTGCCACCTCAAGGAGGCTTTTTTGACACTCGGATTTCAGAAATTGTCCGGACATCTGGCCGGATTTTTGCTTGGTGGCGCTCTTGCGTGCGGGAGTGCGGCCGCGCTAAGCGAACACTACGAAACGCCCCCGGAACAGGATCCGGCAAAGGTGCTTGCCGGCAAGCAGCTCGGACCCGGCTACGCGGTGCTGCCGCCCGTGCGCGGCGACGGCTTTTTGCGCATCTATCAGCTGCAGACCGATCTTGGCGTGGAACGTGTCGAGGGCGACGGCCTGCTGAAGCTGCGTCTGGCCGAACTGAAGGTGCTGGTGGCGCTGGAAGGCCTCAAGCAGGATGCCGGATTTGTCGACGGCCTGAAACAGGCGGCCATGAAACCAGTCGAGTTTGTCGAAAGCACCGTCACGGACCCGGTCGGCACGGCCAGAAATACCGTAACCGGGGTCGGCCGGATGTTCGGCCGTCTGTCGAAAGGCGTCGAAGCGGCGGTCCACGGCAAAGCGGGATCGCCGGCGGAGCTGGCAAAATCGATCACCGGTCAGGCGCAGGCCCGCCGGCAGCTGGCGGTGGAACTCGGCGTCGATCCCTACACCTTCTATCAGCCCCTGTCGGACAAGCTGGACGAAACAGCCAGCGTGACCACTGCGGGAAGCTGGACGGTCACTGCGATCACCAGCCTGCTGCCGGGCGGCCTGATCGTGAACGCCGCACGCCAGGCCGACAATTTCCGCAATGTGATCGTCGACAGCACACCTTCGGAACTCCGCGACCGGACAACGTCGGTGCTGCGCGAGGCGGGTGTGTCCGAGGCAATCATTCAAAGCCTGGCCGCCAACCCGTTCTTCACGGAGTCGGAAAAGGCGATGATCGCCTATCAGCTGCAGGCCATGCCGGGTGTCGGCGATCTCGACCTGGTCGTCGCCAAGGCGGCCGAGGCCGACAGCCGTGACCTTGCCTATTTCCAGCTGCGCCGGATCGTCCTTCTGGAGACCTACAACCGGACGGTTTCCGGACTCGGTGATATCAAGCTGGTGTCGGGCATTCCCGTGGCGATCCGCCGGGACGGCGTCGCCGCCGTCGTCCTGCCGCTCGACATGGTCGCCTGGACACAGACCGTGGCGCAGACCTTTTCCACCCTTCACGAAGGCCTGGCCGGCCTGCCCTTTCCACCGTCCGGTGTCGATTTCCTGATCACCGGTGAGCTCACCCAGATGGCCGCTGAACGCATCGCCTCCTTCGGTTGGGACATCACCGGCGACTACCCGATGCCCGAGGGACCGGTGCGATAAGGGGATGAGCCGGCATGTGCCCGACACGGATCAGCGCGCGAACACGGCGCTTGGCGCAAAGCCTGCGAAATGATCAGACAAGGGGCGAAAAAGCGTTGTGGCGTGCATTGCGAGAATTGAAAGCCGACGGTGTTCGTGTGCGCCGGCAGGCGCCGATCGGACCCTATGTGGCGGATTTCGTCGTGTTTTCGCGTAAAATGGTCATCGAAATCGACGGAGATCTGCATTCCTTACCCGAAGGACAAATGCACGACCGCGCGCGGGATGCCTGGCTGACCGCGGAGGGGTTCACCGTCCTCAGATATTCAGCTCTGGAAGTAGACGAAAATCTGGAAGGGGTGGTTTTGGACATCAGGCGCAAACTTAGCCTCGAGAGCTGAATGACCGGACAGATGGCTGACAAATCAGACCGGGACCATTACTGACGGGACCCCCACCCCTAACCCCTCCCCACAAGGGGGAGGGGGACTGGTCCCGTTTCCATCACGGACTTCCTGCTTCATCTGGCGCCAAAAAACCGGGTTCCATATCTGCAAGTGGCAGTGCCTGATTCCCCTCCCCCTTGTGGGGAGGGGTTAGGGGTGGGGGTTTTTGGCCGAATGCAGCGTGACGGCGATTCCTCGCCGCTTGAGACCTCAAACACACTCCAGAACCGGTCCCGCCAATCCGCTTTCCCAACCGAGAATCGCCCGTTTCCGGGTGAGGCCCCAGTGATAGCCGCCGAGTTTGCCGCCTTTGGCAAGGACCCGGTGGCAGGGCACGACGAAGGAGATCGGATTGCGGCCGACGGCGCTGCCGACCGCGCGGGACGCCTTCGGATTGCCGAGACAGGCGGCAATGTCGGAATAGGTGGACGCCGTGCCCATGGGGATCTTCAGGAGTGTCTGCCAGACCCGAATCTCGAAATCCGTGCCGATCATGACGATGTTGAGCGGCTGGTCCTGCTGCCATCTTTGCGGGTCGAACACGCGTCCGGCATAGGACGCAGTCGCCTCCTGATCCGCGATGAAGTTCGCCGCCGGCCAGCGGGCACACATGTCCTCCAGCGTGGCGTGTTCCTCGCCCGGATCTGCGAAGCCGAGTCCGGCCAGGCCCTTGTCGGTGGCCATCACCAGCACCTGGCCGAAGGGAGAGGGATGAAAGCCATAGACGATTTTCAGACCGGCGCCCCGGCTGCGGTAGTCGCCCGGTGTCATGGCCTCGTGCGTGACGAACAGATCGTGCAATCGCGACGAGCCTGACAGGCCCACCTCAAAGGACGCGTCCAGCACACTGGCGGATCCGCGCAGAAGCGCCTTGGCATGGTCCAGCGTGATGGCCTGCAGGAACTGCTTCGGGGTCAGGCCTGCCCAGCGCGAGAACACCCGCTGCAACTGGATGGGCTGCAATCCGGCTTCCCCGGCCAGTTGTTCCAGGGACGGCTGCTCGCGCCAGTCCTCGGTGATCCGTTTCAGGGTGCGGCGGACGACGTCGTAATTCTCGGCGGCTTCCGCCCCGATGGAAATCGGCTGCGGGTCCGGGGCGAGCCGGGCAAGGTCAAATGCTTTGGTCATGTCGAATGTACCAGGTTTTTAATTCTGCCCGGATCCTAGCCTGTGCCGGCGCTGGCCGCGACCCGGTTTGCGAGCCGGAAATGGACTATCGGAGCACGTCCTTGTATTCGCTTGCCGAAACCGCCGGGCCCTTGCGGGTTGTCAGCAGGAGATTGGTTTCCGTTCCGGTGATGCCTTCGATCAGCCGGATGCGGTTCAGGGCATCGTCGAAGGCGGCAAGATCCCGCGTTGCGATGTCCAGCACCAGGTCCCACTTGCCGTTGGTCGAATGGATCGCCCGGACCTCCGTCATCGCACTGAGCCAGCGGATCACCGGTTCGGTGTTGTGGCCGTCGACCACCACCAGGGTGACCGCGCGGATCGGCAGGTCGCGCCAGTCGTCGCGCAGGACCGCTGTGAAACCGAGGATCTCGCCGGTTTCGATCAGCTTTTCCATCCGGGAGCGCACCGTGGCCCGGGAGACCTTCAAGTCATTTGCCAGATCGGAGACAGATTTGCGGCCGTCATGGCGCAGAAGCGTGATTAACCGAAGATCAAGATCGTCCATTTTCCAAATTGCCTCATTGGACTTTCCAAAATGATAGATTTGTCTGCACATTTGATCAAGTATCTGGATTTACTTCGCCGCCGCCCTTGCGCAAGATCCTGACACCGAATGCAGGCGGAGGCTGACGTGAACGTTGCCGGAAAACAGATTGTCCTGGTCGGCGCACCTGTGGACAAGGGCGCGGGGCAGCGTGGCTGCCTGATGGGGCCGGACGCCTACCGCACCGCGGGCCTTGCCGATACGCTGGAAGCGCTGGGCCACGTGGTTGCCGACCACGGCAATCTCGAACCGGCCGAAACCGGTTCGTTGACGCCCCCCAACCCGGTTGTGAAGCACTACCGGGAGCATGTCGCCTGGACGCGGTCCCTGCATGACAAGGCGGCCGCGCTCGGTGCAGCGCCGGTTGTGCCGGTCTATCTGGGCGGCGATCATGCCATGGCAGCCGGAACGGTGTCCGGTCAGGCGAAAGCCGCGGCGGCGCTGGGCCGCCCACTGTTCGTGCTCTGGCTCGACGCTCATTCGGATTTTCACACCTTTGACAGCACCGCGAGCGGCAATCTGCACGGCACCCCGCTGGCCTTTCTGTGCGGCCTGCCGGGCTTCGACGACCTTCTCGGCGCCCCTCTGCGCCACGCCCTCAGTCCGGACAATGTCGAGATCCTCGGGGTCCGGTCCATCGATGCAGCGGAACGGGACATGCTGCGCGGCCTCGGTGTCGGCGTGAGCGACATGCGCCGGATCGACGAGGAAGGCATTCCCGCACTGCTGGGGCCGTTCCTCGAGCGCGTAGGTCGGGCCAACGGCCTGCTTCATGTCAGCCTGGACGTCGATTTTCTCGATCCGGACATCGCGCCGGCGGTCGGCACGACCGTGCCCGGCGGCGCCTCCTTCCGCGAGGCCCACCTTGTGATGGAAATGCTCCATGACAGCGGTCTCGTCTCGTCGCTCGATCTCGTTGAACTCAACCCCTTTCTGGACGAACGCGGAAAAACCGCGCGTCTGATGGTCGAACTGACCGGCAGCCTGTTCGGCCGCCGTGTGTTCGACCGGCCGACCACCAGCTTCTAGAGGTACTGATCATGCACCGCCGCCCCATCGACCTGAAACCGTCCGAGCTGGCCTATGTTCCCTTTGTCAGCGTCGACAACATGATGCGCAACGTGCGTGCCGTGGGCGTTGAAACCGTCCTGCGCGGCATCGCCGATTATATCGAGGCGGATTTCCTGCGTTGGGAAAGCTTCGACAAGAAACCGCGCATTCCCGCCCATGCGCCCCAGGGCGTGATCGAGCTGATGCCGACCAGCGACGGCAAGATCTTCGGTTTCAAGTATGTCAACGGCCATCCGGGCAACACCAACGAGGGCCTGCAGACGGTGACGGGCTTCGGCGTCCTGTCGAACCTGGCCACCGGCTACCCGCTGCTGTTTTCCGAAATGACCATCCTGACTGCCCTGCGCACTGCGGCCAATTCGGCCCTTGCGGCGAAATATCTGGCGCCGAAAGGCGCGACCACCATGGCCGTCATCGGTAATGGCGCCCAGTCGGATTTCCAGTGTCTGGCCTTCAAGGAACTGCTCGGCATCACCGATATCCGGGCCTTCGACATCGAGCACGAGGCCAGTCTGCGCCTGGCGCGCAACCTGGCCCATTCCGGCCTCAACGTGACCATCTGCAAGACGCCGGAAGATGCCATCGAGGGCGCTCAAATCATCACCACGGTCACGGCCGACAAGAAGAACGCGACCATCCTGAGCGACAACATGGTCGGTTCCGGCGTTCACATCAACGCGGTCGGCGGCGACTGCCCGGGCAAGACCGAATTGCACAGGGATATTCTGCTGCGCTCCGACATCTTCGTGGAGTTTCCGGACCAGACCCATATCGAGGGCGAATTCCAGCAGCTTGACCGGGATCACCCGGTGACCGAACTCTGGCAGGTCTATGCCGGCAAGGCGCCGGGCCGCATCTCGGACGACCAGATCACCCTGTTCGACAGCGTCGGTTTTGCCATCGAGGACTTTGCCGCCCTGCGTTACGTGCACGACCTCCTGCCGGAAACCGGCCATTTCGAAAAGCTGGACCTTCTCGCCGACCCGGATGATCCGCGCGATCTCTACGGCATGGTGCTGCGGTCCGGCACCTGCGAGGACGACCAGGCGGCGTGAACCGGTTTTGAAGCAGGGGTCGTTTGCGCCGCCCCGGCAGCCGTCAGGATGAATTCATTTGCGCTGACGGCTTCAAATCTTAAGAAAATCCGTGTTGAAAGAAGATCCGTTCAATTTCTTGAATCAGGTTTTCAGAGGAATTTTGCATGAATTTCAGATCTCTGGCTTTGTTGAGCCTTGTCTGCTGCGCGGGCACGTCCGCCCAGGCCGCCGAACAGTATTTCGACTACAAGGACTGGACCGTCCTGATCGAGACCGTCGACACGGGCGAGGATCTGCGCATTACCTGCTCGATGTGGACCGGGGGGGACGGCGATCCGACCGTCGGGTTTTCGATTTCGAACGGTGATGCGCTTCCGCCGGGCGTCTTTCCGGGTGTCCAGCTCACGGAAAGAGCCATTCGCGGCTATGCGACCGTGCTTCAGAACGACGAGAAGGTGAATTTCGTCTTTGATGACGGCGACAGTGCGCAGGCGACGGTCTTTGCCGGTTTCGATGAAGACGGTTTTGCCTTCGCGAAGACCAACTTTCCCTTCGAGAACAACCAGATTGTTCTGCAGGCCATGCAGCGCAACGGCCAGATCGACATCGTCGGACCGGGTGGACTTGTCTACACGGCGTCCCTGAACGGCTTCACCGCGTCCTATCGCAAGGTCGCCGAGCAATGCGGCTTCCCGGTCGACGGCGTGATCGGCTGACAAGGCGGTCCGCCGACAAGGGCGGGGCTCAAGCCGGAACCGGTTCCAGCGCCCCGTCGATCTCGGCAATGACGGCCTCGGCTGCCGCGCCGGGATCGGCCGCCTGGCTGATCGGGCGGCCGACGACCAGATAGTCGCTGCCGGTCCGCATCGCCTCCGCCGGGGTCATGACGCGGCGCTGGTCGCCCGCCGCGCTGCCCGCCGGGCGGATGCCGGGGGTCACGATGACCAGTTCGTCGCCAAGGATCGGTCGCAATCTTTCGGTTTCGGTCCCGGCGCAGACGATCCCGCCCATGCCGGCGGCTCTTGCGTCCCTGGCGCGGGTTTCGACCACATCCGCCAGGGGGCCGCGATAGCCGGCCGCATGCAGGTCCGCCTCGTCCATGGAGGTGAGCACGGTCACACCCAGCAGGCACAGGTCCGGATTGCCCTCTGCCGCCAGTCCGGCCACTGCCGCCCGCATGGTTTTCGGGTAGCCATGCACCGTGACGAAGGTCACGCCCATCTTGGCGACGTTGCGCACTGCTTTCATGATGGTGGTGTCGATGTCGTGCAGTTTGACATCGAGGAAGATTTTTCTGCCCTCAGCGGCCAGGTCGCGCGCCAGTTCCAGTCCGCCCGCAAATTGAAGCTCCATGCCGATCTTGTAAACACCGACCTTGCCGTCCGTCTGTCTGACCAGGTTTTCCGCCTCGCCGACCGTGGGGACGTCCAGCGCAAACGCAAGGCGGTCGCGCGAGCTTGTGGGTGCGAAGCGGCTTTTCGGCATGATCGGATCTCCTGACGGCAATGGGGATGAACCGTTCATAGCATTTCAGGCCATCAGGCGCCAGAAGCGGCAACACCGGGGGATCCAGGCAATCGGCATGCCGATGGGAGCGCGCTGGCTGATCCTGTCCCGACCAGATGGAAAACCTGCCGTGCCTTTCCCGTCGAAGTCGCTATTTCATTAGCCGTGTCAGGCTGCTACAACACCGCCGGTTCTGCTTCATCTTGAGGACATCAGCATGCGCACTGCGACTGTATCGCGCGACACCAAGGAAACCCGCATCGCGGTCGAGATCAACCTGGACGGTACCGGTTCTTACGATGTGAAGACCGGCGTCGGGTTCTTCGACCATATGCTGGAGCAACTGGCGCGCCATTCGCTGATCGACATCAAGGTGCGGGCCGACGGCGACACTCATATCGATTTCCACCACACGGTCGAGGACACCGGTATCGCGCTGGGCCAGGCGATTTCCAGGGCGCTGGGCGACATGGCGGGCATCACCCGCTATGCGGACACCCATCTGGCCATGGACGAGGCGCTGACCCGTTGCGCGCTGGACGTGTCCGGCCGGCCGTTCCTCGTCTGGGACGTCGCTTTCGACAGGGACAAGATCGGCGCGTTCGATACGGAACTGTTCGAGGAGTTTTTCCGGGCCTTCGCCATGAATGCGGGGATCACCCTTCATATCGCCAATCTTTACGGATCCAACTGCCATCATATCGCCGAAACCTGTTTCAAGGCGGTCGCGCGCTCCTTGCGCAAGGGGGTGGAAATAGATCCGCGGCAGGCGGACCGGGTACCGACGACCAAGGGTCAGCTCGGCGGCTAGGCAGGACACGCGCATGAACACCTTCGTTGTTATGGCTCCGCCTGAATTCGACGATGTCGGGGGAGATCCGCACCAGACAGAGCGTCTGGCATTCATTCCCGACAGGTTCTCGGTATTGGCGGTTCTGTTCTCGGTTTTCTGGCTGGTCGTGCACCGCATGTGGCTGGTGCTGCTCGGCTATCTCGCCCTCACCCTGTTGGTCGAGGTGGTGGCGCTGTCCGTCAGCCAGGAGGCCATGGCAGTGGTTGCCCTGTTTATGGCCATTGTGTTCGGTCACGAAGCCCAGGCGCTGCGCCGCTGGTCGCTGGAACGCAAGGGTTGGCGCGTCGTCGGCATCATCGACGCCTCCAACAGGGACGACGCGGAGCTGCGTTTTCTGCACAAGGCCGCCGACCGGATCTCCCCGGCACCGGTCCTGAAGGACGCCGAGCGCCCTGCCCGGCAGGCCATCGTACCAAGGATCGGCAGCGAACAGGTGGTCGGCCTGACCCTCGGTCCGGAGACCCGTCAATGACAATTGCGATTATCGACTACGGATCGGGCAACCTGCGCTCGGCGGAGAAGGCGTTCGAGCGCGCAGCCCGTGCCCACGCCCATGTGCCCGATGTCATCGTCACGTCCGATCCGGATCGTGTCCTGAAAGCCGATCGCATCGTGCTGCCCGGCGTCGGGGCGTTCGCGGACTGCAAGCGCGGGCTGTGGGCGGTCGAGGGCATGCCGGAGGCGCTGGAAGAAACGGTCAGGCAGCAGGGCAAGCCGTTTTTCGGCATCTGCGTCGGCATGCAACTTATGGCAAGCCGGGGTCTGGAATTCGAGACCGTTGACGGGCTCGGCTGGATCAACGGCGACGTCACCGAAATGAAACCGGCCGATCCGGACCTCAAGATCCCGCATATGGGCTGGAACACCATCGACGCTCGCCCGGAAAGCCACCCGGTCTTCGCCGGAATCGACACCGGACCGGATGGATTGCATGCCTATTTCGTGCATTCCTTCCATTTTGCCTGTGCCGACGCGGCTGACAGGCTGGCGACCTTCGACTATGCCGGAACCTTCACGGCCATGGTGGCGAAGGACAACATGATCGGAACCCAGTTCCACCCGGAAAAAAGCCAGCGGCTCGGACTTGGGCTGATCGCCAATTTCCTGGACTGGACCCCGTAACACGCAGGACTTCGGGAGATGACAATGAGCAAGGGATACTGGATCGCGCGCGTGGATGTGCATGACACAGGCGGCTATCCGAAATATGTCGAGACCGCGAAACCGGCCTTCGAACGCTTCGGGGCCAGGTTTCTGGCCCGCGGCGGCAAGACCGATGCTGTCGAGGGGCCCGGCCGGGCGCGCAACGTCATCATCGAGTTTCCGAGCTTTCAAAACGCGCTGGATTGCTATAATTCGCCGGAATATCAGGACGCGGTCAAGGTCCGCCAGCAGGTCGCCGATGGCGAGATCGTCATCGTTGAAGGAATTTAAGACAACATGATCCTCTTCCCCGCCATCGATCTGAAGGATGGCCAGTGCGTCCGCCTCAAGCTCGGCGACATGGACCAGGCCACCGTGTTCAACGACGATCCGGGCGCTCAGGCGAAAGCCTTCGAGGACCAGGGCTTCGAGTGGCTGCACGTGGTCGACCTGAACGGCGCCTTTGCCGGCGAAAGCGTCAATGGCGCGGCGGTCGATGCGATCCTGGGCGCGACGAAGAATCCGGTTCAGCTCGGCGGCGGGATCAGGACGCTGGACCACATCGAGGCCTGGCTTGCCAAGGGCATCACGCGCGTGATCCTGGGGACGGTCGCCGTGCGCGATCCGGATCTGGTGAAAGAGGCCTGCCGCAGGTTTCCCGGCAGGATCGCCGTCGGTATCGATGCCAGGGGCGGCCATGTCGCGGTCGAAGGCTGGGCGGAAACCTCCGAGCTGACAGCCGTCGATCTGGCGCGCCGGTTCGAGGACGCCGGCGTCGCGGCGATCATCTACACCGACATCGATCGGGACGGTGTCCTCAAGGGTCTCAACATTCCCTCGACGCTTGAACTCGCCGGAGCCGTGTCCATTCCGGTGATCGCCTCGGGCGGTCTTGCCTCGATCGACGACATTCACCGGCTTCTGGAGCCGGACTGCGCCATCCTTGAGGGCGCGATCTCCGGCAGGGCGCTCTATGACGGGCGTCTTGACCCGACAGAGACGATGAACCTGATCGGGACTGCGCGAAGGAAAGCTTCATGACCTTGAAAGCCCGTGTCATTCCCTGCCTCGACGTGAAGGAGGGCCGTGTCGTCAAGGGCGTCAATTTCGTCGATCTGCGCGATGCCGGCGACCCGGTGGAGGCGGCCAAGGCCTATGATGCGGCCGGTGCGGACGAGCTCTGCTTTCTGGACATCACCGCCAGCCACGAGGGCCGGGACACGATCTACGACGTTGTCCGGCGCACGGCGGAGGCCTGTTTCATGCCGGTGACCGTCGGCGGCGGCGTGCGCACGGTGGAAGACATCCGCAAGCTGCTGATCGCGGGTGCCGACAAGGTCTCGATCAACACCGCGGCAGTCAGGAACCCGGAGTTCGTGCGGGAGGCGGCGAAAAAATTCGGCGCCCAGTGCATCGTCGTCTCGATCGACGCCAAACAGGTCAACGCGCCCGGCGAACCCGAAAGGTTCGAGATCTTTACCCATGGCGGCCGCGAAGCGACCGGCATCGACGCGGTCGCTTTCGCCAGGAAAGTGGTCGGCCTTGGCGCCGGGGAGCTGCTGGTGACCTCCATGGACCGGGACGGCACCAAGTCCGGCTACAACATTGCGCTCACCCGCGCGATTGCCGACGCCGTGCCCGTCCCCGTGATCGCGTCCGGCGGTGTCGGCACCCTGGACCACCTGGTGGAAGGTGTGCGCGACGGCCATGCGACCGCGGTTCTGGCGGCTTCCATCTTCCACTTCGGTGAATTTACCGTCCACGAGGCCAAACAGCACATGAGTGACGCCGGTGTGCCGGTGCGCCTCGACGCGTGAAGCACCACAAGGGACCTAGCCGAATGACCGACTTCACATTGGAAGACCTGGACGGCATAATTGCTGCGCGCGCGAACAGCGCGGACGAGAAATCCTATACGCGCAAGCTCGTCAGCAGGGGCGTAGCCAAATGCGCCCAGAAACTGGGAGAAGAGGCGGTTGAGGCGGCGATTGCCGCCGTCCGGAACGACCGGGACGAATTGACGGCGGAGGCCGCCGATGTGCTTTATCATTTGCTGGTGGTTCTCAACGTATCCGATGTCCCTCTCAAGGATGTCATGAAAGAGCTTGCGAACCGCACGGGCCAGACCGGACTGGAAGAAAAGGCGTCCCGGCCCAGGGATTAGGACCCACGCCTTTTGTCAGCCGCGCAGCAGGGACTGCGAACAATGGATCAGAAAGTCGCCACGGCCCTGGACATGGATTTGTCCCCCTATCAGGTGTTCACCGATCGCCAGTGGTCCCGCTTGCGCGCCGACACGCCGATGACGCTCGACGAGCATGAGGTTGCGCAGCTTCAGGGCCTGAATGCGCCCGTGTCGATGGAACAGGTCGAGACGATCTACCTGCCGCTTTCCCGCCTGCTCGCATTTTACGCCGAAGCCACCATCAGCATCTATCAGGCCACCCAGAACTTTCTGGGCACCCGTGACGGCAAGACGCCCTTCATCATCGGTGTGGCCGGCTCGGTCTCCGTCGGCAAGTCCACGACGTCGCGTGTCCTGCGCGAGCTGCTGGCCCGCTGGCCGGCCAGTCCCAAGGTGGACCTGATCACCACGGACGGGTTCCTCTATCCGAACGCCGTTCTGGAAGCCGAGGGCCTGATGTCCAAGAAAGGCTTTCCCGAAAGTTTCGACCGGCCGCGGCTGCTGAAATTCCTGTCGGACATCAAGGCGGGCAAACGCTTCGTGCGCGCGCCGGTCTATTCGCACTTCTATTACGACGTCATGCCCGGTCACACGGTGACCGTCGACCGGCCGGATATCCTGATCGTCGAGGGGCTCACTGTGCTGCAGACACGCGAACTCCCCAAGGACGGCCGCGCGGTGCCGTTTGTCTCCGACTTTTTCGACTTCTCGGTCTACATGGATGCGAATGAGGACCTGTTGCGCAAGTGGTACGTGGACCGGTTCATGCGCCTGCGCGAAACCGCCTTCCGGGACCCGGGATCCTATTTCCACAAGTACTCGCGCATTACGGACGAGGACGCCGTGGAGACCGCCAACCGGATCTGGGCCGAGATCAATCTGGTCAACCTGCGTGAAAACATCCTGCCGACCCGGCCGAGGGCGGATCTGATCCTGACGAAGAACGCCAGCCACCGCATTTCCAAGGTCGCGTTGCGCAAGATCTGAAGACATAAGAAAACCCCCGCGGTCCGGCCCGGACCGCGGGGGCTGTTCAACACGTCATCTCCGAATGGCTTCAGGCGACCGAACGGCTGCGCACTTCCTGAAGGAAGGACCCGACCTGCTCACGCAGCATGCCGGCGTTCTGCTGAAGCTGCTGGGCGGAACTGTCGACCTTCTCCGCTGTGTCGCGCGTTTTTTCTGCAGCCGAGGCGACCGTTTCGATATTCGTGGTCACTTCGACGGTGCTGCGCGATGCCTCGGTGGCGTTGCTGGCGATTTCTTGCGTCGCCGCACCCTGCTCCTCGACCGAGGAGGCAATGGAAGACGCGATCTCGTTCATGTTGTTGATGATGTCGGTCACCGACGAAATCGCCGTGGCTGCATGCCCGGTCTCGTCCTGGATGGCCGTGATCTGGCTGGAAATCTCCTCGGTTGCCTTGGAGGTCTGGTTGGCCAGTTCCTTGACTTCCGCCGCCACGACGGCGAAGCCCTTGCCGAGCTCACCCGCGCGGGCGGCTTCGATGGTTGCGTTCAGGGCGAGCAGGTTGGTCTGCTCGGCGATCGCCTGGATGAGCGTGACCACTTCGCCGATCCGGCTGGCGCTTTCCGACAGGCCGTGCATGCGCTGATTGGTCGACTGGGCTTCCTCGGCGGCGCGGGCGGCGATCTCGCTGGACGACTGCACCTGCCGGCGGATTTCGTTGACGGAAGCCGACAGTTCCTCGGCGGCCGCGGCAACGGTTTCCACGTTGTGAGCGGCCTGCGAAGAGGCATTGGAGACCAGCCCGCTCTGCTCGGTGGTCTGCGCCGCACCGCTGATCATGTCCGCGGAGGCCGATTGCAGGTTCTGGACCGAGCTGTCGATGATGTTGAGCATGTCCATGATCTGGCGGTCGAAGTCGCCGCTGAGCTGCTGGATCTCGGCCCCCTTGCGGGCCGTCTCTTCCTGCGAGCTGTTCTGCTGCTCTTCCAGTTCGCGCCGCGCGGTCTCGTTGCGCACGAAGACTTCCATGGCACTTGCCATCTGTCCGATTTCGTCGCCGCGGTCGGCGCCCTCGATCACGATGTCTGTATTGCCATCGGCAAGCGTGCCCATGTTCGATGTCAGCGCGCGCAGCGGGCGCACGGTGTTGCGGACGGTGACAACAGCGATGGCAATCGCGATCAGCGCACCGATCACCACCAGCGCCAGGATGGTTGTCGCGGAACTCCAGTAGGCCGCGTCCAGGTCATCCATGTAGACGCCGGTTCCGAGCATCCAGGCCCAGGGCTCGAAGGATGCGCCCCAGCCGTATTTCGCCAGTGCCACTTCGCTGTTGGCACGCGGCCAGTAGTAAAGCAGCGACCCTCCGCCCGCTTTCGCCATCGTGATCAGTTCGGCAACGATCTTCACGCCGGTCTTGTCGGCGAAGCCGATCATGTCGGTACCGACAAGGGACGCTTTCGGGTGCACAAGTGCGATGCCCTTGAAATCGTAGGCGAACACGTAGTTGTTGTCCTCGAACCGGATGGCACCAATTGCAGCCTTCGCGGCGGCCTGGGCCTCTTCGCGGGACATTTCTCCCGACGTCTCAAGACCGTGGTAGTAGGCCGCGATCGAGACTGCGCTGTCGGTGATCTCCTCGATCTTGTTCAGCCGTTCGGCAAACATCGCACCATAGAGGCTGTTGAGGCTGACAACGCAAATAGCGATGGTGAAGATGAGGATCGTGGCGATCGGCAGGCTGATTTTCCACGTGATGGGCCAACGTGCAAAGGACATGGTCTTGAGATTCCTATCGGGTTATGTCCGATGAGGGTGAGGCGAATTTGCTGACCAATTGCTTAAAATTCTTGCGAATTCAGATGACGCCAACAATTATTTTGCGAAAAAAGAGAGTTTATGAATCCGGACCGCGATTTTATTGCGGGAATTTACAATGGCTGTGGCCACCCGGCATCAGCGTCTTGCGCAGAAGACGTCCCTCAGGCCCGGACGCGTCCAGGTCGCGTTCTGGACCTGACCTTTCAGCACATGCCCCTGAGATTCGAAATAGAAACTGTTGGCGCTGCCCTGACGCTGCAGGGTGACGGCCCCGTAGCCCATTTCCGCGACGGTTGCCGATTGCATGTCGGCGGAGAAAACCACGTTCAGATCGATCCCGGATGTGCAAAGATAATCGGCGACGTTTGCCCGCGCCGTCTGTTGCCCGAGAGACGGCTGAAGCGTGCCGTTGATCGAACCGGGCGGAACCGGTCCTGCGGGGAACCCGTTGTCGGGCTGGGCATCGAACCCGCGACCCGGTGCGCCCCAGGGATCGCCGCCGCTTCCGGGGATGCCGAGACCGGGAGGGCCCTGGATCACGATCTCGCGGTAGGGCGTGCGGGTGACGTAGATACCACGGCATTCACCGCCGGCGCCGCGCACGGTCCAGGCATGGGATATATAGGTCTGCTGCTCGAGGATCTGGCCCGGTTCGAGCCGGGCATAGGGCCGCTCGCCGCCGCGATAGTCGACCCAGTGAACCTCGACGGGTTGGCGACTGGCATTGCGGAAGACGATCTGGCCGGGCCGGACGGCTTCCACGGACCGCACCCGGCCGAGTTCGCTGCAGGACAGGTCCGATCCGGGTTCTTCGGCCCCGGCCCCAAAGGCGTCGTCCGAAACTACCTGCTGCGGCTGCGCGCAGGTCGCCACGAACAGGCGAACCGGATTGGCGCTGCCCCGGAGCGAAACGGAATGCGCCGGCAGGCCTTCAACGGCAATCGACAGGGCGCTGTAGCGGATCATGGCGTCCCAGAGCGGGTCGCTCATTTCGATATTGATTTCGGGAAGCGACACGCCGGCCGCATTGGCCGCCGCCGAGCCGAAGGCATTGTAGGTGCCCTCGAAGTCGTCGGCTGAAATGCGCACAGCCTGTGGCATGCCCTCCAGAAGGCCTGCCGGAGCCTGTTGGAAGGTGATCCTGGCGAAGCCGGACTGGGTGCTGCAATCCGCGCGGAAATCCCGGTCGTCAGTCTGGGGAACGGCATGCTGCAGCATCGTTGGCGAACCGGGTTGCGTTCCGGGTTCCGCCAGCCACTGCCGGGCCTCGTTTGCTGTGACGAGGACGGGACCGGAATTGGCGCCGCCGCCGGAAAGGCCGTCTCCCGGGCCGATATTCGCATCGTCCGGCAGGGACGAGGTCTGGGTTCCTGCGGTTCCGGGGGCCGATATGGGCGTGTCGACCTGATCCAGAGGCTTGAGGCCGCCGGTATCGGCCGGCGGATCGAGGTCGGTAATGGCGGGAGAATCATCCACCGGTGTCTGTTGCCGGGTGTCCGCAGGCGTGTCTGCCGGCGCGGTGCTGACGGGTCCGGTCGATACGCCGGAGTTGGTGCCGACCACGCGGGCCGCCGCGCCGGGCTTGCCGTCGCTGGAGACATCGACGACCAGCGTGCTGCCGGAACAGATATTGGCGTTCCTGTGCAACACGCGGCTGTTTTCGAGCGTCACTTCCAGCTTCACTTCACACGGCGGCGCAGCGTTGTCGCTGCCCTGGGTGTCGATCACGACACCCTTGTCGTCGCGGCTGATGATGGCGCGATATTTGCTGTTGAGAGTGATCGACCGGATACCGGGATCCGGCGGGTCGACATTGATGCGCAGGGTTTCGGGCACAGCCTGGGCGAGCGCCGCGGAGCCGGCGCACATCAGGGCCATGCCGTAGGCCGCGAGCAGTCCGGGCTTCAGCAGGGGAGTAAAACGTCCATGAGCAGCGAAAGGCCGCATAAGCGATCTCCATGGGAGCGCAACAATATCACCAGTTCGGACTACTTAGGCAAAGTGGCGGTGAAAGGGCAACCCTGCAATGCAGCGCAACCGCGTCTTCAGCGCGGCGCGCGCTTGGCGAGAATCCGTTGCAGCGTGCGGCGATGCATGTTCAGCCGCCGCGCCGTCTCCGAGACATTCCGGTCGCAGAGTTCGTAGACCCGCTGGATATGTTCCCACCGGACCCTGTCCGCGGACATCGGATTTTCCGGCGGCTGGGCCTTGTCTTCGGGCTTGCGGGCCAGGGCGGCGGCAATGTCGTCGGGATCCGCGGGCTTGGCGAGATAGTCGATGGCGCCGAGCTTCACGGCGGTCACGGCCGTTGCGATATTGCCGTATCCGGTCAGCACGATTGCGCGCGCATCCGGGCGTTTCTGCCGGATATTCTCGATCACGTCGAGGCCGTTGCCATCTTCCAGACGCATGTCGACAATCGCGAAGGCCGGCGCGTTTTGCGCGACCTTGGCGGCCGCGTCCCGAACGCTGTCCGCGGTTTCCGTGGCAAACCCGCGCTTTTCCATGGCACGCGCAAGACGCTGCTGGAACGGTTTGTCATCGTCGACGATCAGGAGGCTCATGTCCTCCGAAGTGCTCAGGGATGGTGTCTGGTCCGTCATCTCGTCTTACCGTTTTTTATTCTTACGCGTCGACCTGCGGCCCGGATGAGTCGTCCGTTGCTGCCTGCGTCAACCGGGCATTCTTGCCGTTATGGGCCGAAAAGGGCGCCTCGTCCACTGTGCTGTCGTGCTCGAAGGCCTTTCGCGGCCAACTGACACGGATATGGGCACCGGTGCGCGGCGGCGCCAGATTGTCGAGACTGAGTTTGGCGCCGGTGCGTTCGAGCAGCGTTTTCGCGATGAATATTCCAAGCCCCAGTCCGCCGCCGGTGCCTCTTTGCGGCGACTTGCCACCGCGGATCGAAAGATAGGGGTCGCCGATCTTGCCGAGGATATTGTCGGAAAACCCCGGGCCGTCGTCCATGATTGAAATCGACAGCGCGGTGTCGTCCCAGCTCGCCGACACGTCGACCCTGGTTTTCGCGAAATCGACAGCATTTTCCAGAAGGTTGCCCAGCCCGTAGCGGATGGCGGCGTTGCGGGTGCCGACCGGTTCGGAGCCCGAGCCGGACCGCGTGGCGTGAATGGCGACGCCGGTTCCCCTGTGCGGGTCGATGACATCTTCCAGGAGCTGCGACACCGGCATGCGCTGGTAGGTTCGGTCCGCTTCACTGGAAAGGCTGGTCAGCTGGCGCAGGATGCCGCGGCAGCGTTCGGCCTGCGAGTGGATCAGCGCGAGATCCTCCGTGTGGGGATCGCCGTCCTCCAGTTCGCCGGAAAGTTCCTTGGCCACAAGGTATATGGTCGCGAGCGGTGTGCCGAGCTCATGGGCGGCCGCGGTCGCCAGGCCGTCCAGCGCGTTGAGATGCTGCTCGCGTGCAAGCACCAGTTCTGTCGCGGCCAGGGCGTCGGCAAGCTGGCGGGCTTCCTCCGCGACCCGGAAAGCATAGGTCGCCATGAACCCCAGCGTCGACACCAGGGCGATCCAGATGCCGACCGAATAGACCACGGGCAGCGAGAAATCGTCGCCGACTGGCCAGGGCAATGGCAGGTGCAGGACCGCCAGAACGCTGGCGCAGACCGTGGCCAGAATGCCCAGAACAACCGTGTAACGCGCCGAAAGACCCGTCGCCGACACCATCACGGGCGCCATGAGCAGAAACGCGAAGGGATTTCCCAGTCCGCCGGTCAGAAACAGAAGGCCGCTCATTTGCAGGATGTCATAGGCCAGCTGCAGAGCGGCGGCCCTTTCGGACAGGCGCATTGCCGACGGCGAGCGGATCTTCAGAAAAATGTTGAACCACGCCGACAACGCCACCATGGCAAAGGCGGGGCCCGCGGGTGTGGGATATCCGAGACCGACATGGACCACCAGCAGCGCCGCGGTCTGTCCGCCGACCGCCAGCCAGCGCAAGCGCACCAGGGTATCGAGTTTCAACCGCCTGTGGGGCAGCGTGATATTGGATGTCGGATGATCGGCCATGGGGTCTCTTGAGACGAGGGCCCCGAGCGTTCATCTGAACCCTCGAAAGATGCCCTGACATTTTTTGGATCGATCAACTTTTGGATGTCTGGTCGCATTCGATTGAACCTCCGTTGATCTGGAGCAGCCTCTCCTTTTGAAGCGGATTCCGGGCGCTGGCAAGGCCGTTGCCCTTGTGTCTGAGGGTTCGAGATGCTAGCCAGCCGCTAACACGGCCGTCCGGATCACGCGGGCCGGCGGCCGACGGGAGGCACTTTTCGCTTCTCGTGTCAGATCAGCACCGCGCAACGGAATGAGACGATGACCGACACCAATGACGGCGGCGCACAGCCGCAGGCGGAAGGCACCGCAGCGCCGGGCATGCATATCCTCGGCCAGTACATCAAGGACCTGTCTTTCGAAAATCCGAATGCGCCGCGGTCCCTGGGACAGGGCGACCAGCCCAAGCTCGACATCAATGTGAACGTCGGCGCTCAGCAGATGGGTGAGGATCAGTTCGAAGTCATCCTGACGCTCAGCGCCAAGGCGGAACGCCCGGACATGGTGATGTTCAATGTCGAACTCGTCTATGCCGGCCTGTTCAAGATCACCGGTGTTCCGAAGGACCACATGCATCCCTTCGTCATGATCGAATGCCCGCGCATGATCTTTCCGTTCGCGCGCAACATTCTGTCCGAAGCCACACGCAACGGCGGTTTCCCGCCGCTGATGCTCGACCCGATCGATTTCGCCCAGCTGTACCGTCAGAACATGGCGCAGCAGGCACCGGCCGAAGGCGCGCCGAAGCCGAACTGACGTTTCAGACCCGGGTCTGTTGATTGCAACCCGCGCCGGCCCTGCCGGTGCGGGTTTTTGTTATGGAACGCAACGGGAGCGTCAGTCCCGTGCTTCGAAGGCGTTTTCGATCCGCTCCGGCAAAGCCCAGGGGCGGACGACGATGACATCGAAACGCAGGGTGTAGAAACCGGCCCTGGCGTGCTCGGCAACAAAAATCCTGGCCGCGCGGGTGATCCGGTTCCGGCTCGCCGGCGTCACCGCATCCAGGGCCGCGCGCCGGGTCTTGCGGGCCTTGACCTCGATGAAGGCGACTGTCTTGCGCCGTTTCGCGATCAGGTCGATCTCGCCGGCCTTCGTCTTGTAGCGCTGCTTCAGGATGCGCCAGCCTGTGAGGCGCAGGTACCAGGCCGCGAGATTTTCCGCCGAAAGGCCGAGCGCGTGGGCGCGCCGGCGCCGGTCTGTTGCTGCCCGGCCAGTTGCTGCCCGATCTGTTGCCGAATTCTTCCGACGGCGTGCCATCAGCCGTCATCCGCCTTCAGTTCGAGCGCGCGTTTGTAGACCGCGTTGCGGTCCAGCCCGGTCGCCCTGGCAACGGTCTTGGCGGCGCCGCTGACCGGCATTCCGGCAAGCGCCGCGCGCAGCAGGGCGTCGAGATCGCCGGCGTCAGCCTCGGGCCGGGCCTCCGGCGGGCCGACGAGAACAACGATTTCACCCTTGACCTGCCGGTCTTCGAACCTTTCCGCCAGCTCTGCAAGCGTGCCGCGTTCGAAGGTCTCGAAGCGTTTTGTCAGCTCGCGGGCGACCACAGCTTCGCGGTCCGGCCCGAGCGCCTCGCGCATCAGCTTCAGTGTCGCGGCGGTCCGGTGCGGCGATTCAAAGAAGATCAGCGTTGCCGGTACCTGTCCGAGTTCCTCCAGACGGCGGGTCTTGGGACCGTTCTTCGGCGGCAGGAAACCGGCGAACAGGATCGTGTCGCTCGGCAGACCGGACGCGACCAGTCCGGCAAGCGGGGCGGACGCCCCGGGGATCGGAATGACCTTGTAGCCTTCCGCGACCACATCGCGGACCAGGCGGAAGCCGGGATCGGACACGAGTGGCGTTCCGGCATCGGACACCAGGGCGACCGCCTTGCCGCCGGCAAGCGTTTCCAGAATTTTGGGCCGCTGCTTGTCCGCATTGTGCTCGTGATAGGCGATCAGCGGTGTCTTGAGGGAAAACCGGTGTGTCAGCGTTGCCGTCACCCTTGTGTCCTCGCAAGCGATCACGCTGGCCGCCGCCAGTGTCTCCAGGGCACGCACGGTGATGTCGCCGAGATTTCCGATCGGCGTGGCCACGATATAGAGCGCCGGTTCCAGGTTCGGAGCGGAAAAGGTGTGTTCCGCGAGGCTGTAGCGGTTCTTGTCCCCCGGTACCGGTGGTTCGGTGCCCATCTCGCCTCCATTGTGCATCCTGGATCGATCGACTTTTGATTTTCTGATCGATTCCGGTTGAAGATCCGCCGCTCCTGTACGCTTTCCTTGCGGGCGGCGGGCCGTTCGGGAAGCTTTTCTGTTCCCTGCGCTACCTTCGCGGGGCAACCGATGCAAGGCAAATCCACTATTGATCCGGGCGATATTCCATTGAAACGCCGCTAAAACTGGACAGGAAGGCGGCGAATACGTAAGTCTTCTCAACGGGTGGATTGACAGAAATGGCGGGCGGAATGCGGGGCGACAGCGTGCAACAGCGCAGACGGATATTCTTGAAAACGGCACTTGCCGGGACAGGCACACTGCTGCTTGGCGGTTGCATGGGCTCCACGCTCGGGTCGCTTCCCGGTGATCAGGTCCAGCCCGGCGCCCAGCCACAGACGACAGGTGAAGTCATCGGCACCGGCGGCGTGCGGGTCGGTCTGTTGCTTCCGCTTGCGAGCGCCGGCGGGAATGCCTCGATCGGTACCGTGTTCAAGAATGCCGCGGCACTGGCCTTGCAGAATTTCCCGAGCGCGGACGTCCAGTTGCTGGTGAAGGACACCGGCGGCACCGCCGAAGGCGGCCGCGCCGCGGCACAGGCCGCCATTTCGGAAGGCGCCGAGCTGATCCTCGGTCCGGTGTTTTCACCGGCGGTTTCCGGTGCCGCCCGCGCCGCCCGCGCGGCAGGCGTGCCGGTCATCGCGTTTTCGACCGACACCTCCGTTGCCGCCCGCGGTGTCTACCTATTGAGTTTCCTGCCGGAAACGGACACCAAGCGCATCATCGGATATGCCGCCGGCCAGAAGAAATCCTCCTATGCGGCCCTCGTCCCCGAAGGGTCCTACGGCGCGGTTGTCGAGGCGGCCTTCCGCCAGGAAGTCGGCCGCACGGCGGGCCGCATCGCGACCATCCAGCGCTACAAGCTGACCGGTACCGACACGGCGGACCTTGTCGCAAAGACGTCCGCGCTGAAATCCGTCATGTCCAGCATCGATGCCCTGTTCGTGCCCGCCGGTGGCGGCGTTCCGGCGCTTGTCGTGCAAACGCTGGTCAGCCAGGGTGCCAATCTCGGCAATGTGAAGCTGCTCGGTTCCGGGCAGTGGGACTCGCCCCAGATCAAGAACAACCCGGTGCTGGCCGGCGCCTGGTTCGCGGGACCGGAAGATCAGGGTTTCAAGGCGTTCGCGCAGCGCTATCAGAGCACCTACGGATCGCCGCCACCGCGAAACGCCAGCCTTGTCTATGATGGCGTCACGCTGGCCGCCGGCCTGATCCGGTCCGCGGGCCAGCAAAGGTTCGAGCACCGAATCCTGACCAACCGCGACGGCTTTATCGGCATTGACGGGCTGTTCCGTTTCCAGTCGTCCGGGCTCAACCAGCGGGGCCTTGCCGTCTATCAGGTCACCGGCAAGGGGGCCCAGGTCATTTCTCCGGCGCCGCGGGACTTCCGGTCCGGGTTCTAGGGTCTGTGGCCGGAAGACCTTATCCGCTACCATCGGGAGTGCTTTGAAGATGCTGAGCGGCAAGCAGATTGTGCTGATTATCAGCGGCGGGATCGCGGCCTACAAGGCACTCGAGCTGATCCGGCGCCTGTCGGAACGTGGCGCCCGTGTGGTCCCGGTCATGACAAGGGGCGCGCAGGAATTCATCACGCCGCTGTCGGTGGGCGCGCTGTCCGGCGGCAAGGTCTTTACCAGCCTGTTCGACCGCGAGGCGGAACACGATGTCGGCCATATCCGTCTGGCCCGGGACCACGACCTGATCCTGATCGCCCCGGCCACCGCCGACCTGATGGCCAAAGTGTCCCATGGCATCGCCGATGATCTCGCCACCGCCGTGCTGCTGGCAACGGACAAGCCTGTGCTGGCCGCCCCGGCCATGAACCCGAAAATGTGGCAGAGCGAGGCAACCCGTCGCAATGTGGCGGTGCTCAGGGACCGCGGCATAGCCTTTTGCGGGCCGGCGGCGGGTGAAATGGCGGAAAAGGGCGAAGCGGGCGTCGGTCGCATGAGCGAGCCGCTGGAGATTGCCGCCGCCGCCGAAGCGGTCTTGCGGGAACAGGCCATCGCGGCCGGGCAGCTTCCACTCGCCGGCAGGCATGTGCTGATCACGTCCGGGCCGACCCACGAACCGATCGATCCCGTGCGCTATATCGCCAACCGGTCGTCCGGCAAGCAGGGTCACGCGCTCGCGCGGGCCGCCTGGCAGGCCGGTGCCCGGGTGACGCTTGTTTCAGGTCCGGTGACCCTGCCCGATCCGGCCAATATCGACGTGGTCCACGTGGAAACGGCGGCGTCCATGCTGCAAGCCGTGAAGGGCCGTCTGCCTGCCGACATTGCCATCATGGCTGCCGCGGTTGCAGACTGGCGGGTGGCCGCGGAAGGCGGCGAAAAGATCAAGAAAGACGCCGGCGGCAAGCCCCCCGTGCTGGATCTGGCCGAAAATCCCGACATCCTGGCAACGGTCGGTCATGATGCCGGCCTCAGGCCGAAACTCCTGATCGGCTTCGCCGCCGAAACCCAGAACCTGATCGACAATGCCCGCGGCAAGCTGGAGCGCAAGAACGCCGACTGGATCATCGCCAACGATGTCAGCCCGGAAACGGGCATCATGGGCGGCGACGCGAACACGATCCGCCTGGTCAGCCGGAGCGGCGTCGAGGACTGGCCGGAAATGGACAAGACGGATGTCGCCCGCAGGATCATCGCCCGCGCCGCGCAGGCGCTGGCGGACTGATCGCCGCAAGTCACGCCGCGAAGCGGAAATAACTCATGCTGAGCGTGCCGTATTCGTAGCTTCGGTGCAGCAACTGCGTCCTGGCATCCGGACCGCCGGCGCCGAAGGCGAAGAACAGTGGCAGCAGGTGCTCTTCCGTCGGATGGTTGCGGCGGAAGTCCGGAGCGTTCTCAAGGGCGTCGAAATAGGAGATCGAGCCGGCCTCCAGACCGTCGTCCAGCCACCGGTCGAACTCCAGTGCCCAGTCCGGGGCAGGTGTTCCCTGGGGACGAATGTCGCGCAGGTTATGGGTGGTGCTGCCGGAGCCGGCGATCAGAACGCCCCTGTCCTTCAATGGTGCCAGGGTCCGTCCCATTGCATGAAGGGACGATGGCGTGCTGCCGGCCGGCAGGGACAGCGCGATCACGGGGATGTCCGCGTCCGGATAGGCCAGCGACAGCGGCACCCAGGCGCCGTGATCCAGACCCCGGTCGCTGTCCAGGTCCACTTCGTACCCGGCTGCTTCCAGAAGGCGGGCCGCCGCGTCGACGTGATCTTCATCCGCGAAGGCCGGATAGTCGATCTCGTAGAGTGCGTCCGGGAACCCCCGGAAATCGTGATAGGTGCGCAAGGGCCCCGGCGCAGACAGTTTCAGCCTGTCCGTTTCCCAATGCGCGGACAGGATCAGGATGGCCTCCGGCGTCGGCTGGGACGCGGCGAACGCCTTCAGGAACCGGCTCGCCGCCGTATCCTCGACAGCAAGCATCGGCGCGCCATGCGCGAAAAAAACAGGCGAAATTGTCTCAGTTTCCGCTGTCATGTGCCGCTCCCGGGTCTGTTTTCCACGCTTGAAAGAATAAGCCTTTCCTGCGCGGAAATTAGACCCGGAAACAAGGAAGGCTCGTTCAATCATCTTGAACAATGAGCCTTCGAAAGTCCGGCTGGTCTCTAAACCCTATTTGAAGCCCATGTTGATCAACTGGACGCGCCGGTTGACAGCCGCGTCGGGCTTGGACGGGTCGCGCAACTGCTCCTCGCCGAGACCGACGGCAAACAGGTATTCACCGGGCACCAGGAACGTGGTCACAAGCGCCTCGCGGACGGCCCGGGCCCGTTCCAGGGACAGGTTCAGATTGTATTCGCGCGGACCCTTGGCGTCGGTGTGGCCGACAATGAAGAAAGTCTGGCCCTGCAGGTAGGGCGTGTGCAGGGCGTCGGCGATCAGACCGACCGTCTCGAAGGATTCAGGCCGGATGCGGGCCGAGTCGAATTCGAAGGTGATCTCGATATTGAACTGGCGCAGCGTCGCCAGCTTGTCCGCCAGCGGCAGGCTTTGAGGCGTGTTTGCGCCCGGATACTTCTGAATGTTCTCCAGCGCCGCCTTCTGCAACTGGTCGGCGGTGATGTCGACCTTCTGCTGAGCGCCCTGCAGGGAATTGATGATCTCGTTGCGGCTGAGCTTTGTCTGGGCCGTCGCACCGGAGATGGAAAGAGTGAGACATGCGGCCGCGATACCGGCCTGAAGGAACCTGTTCATTTCAATACTCCCCTGCCCGGTTCTAGCGGTATCCGGCCAGATCGATAGCCGTGTTGCATTTTTGACTGACGGATGGCTGCGCCTTCAACAGGCAGCGAAGAATATGTCCGCCTCCCGCCTTGACACCCTTGCAATACTGCGCCGCGTCGCGCTGGCAAAGATCCGGGGCTGCGGCTTGCGCGGCAAGGCGCGCCTGAATCAGCGAAATGACCACCGTGCGGTCGGCGTTGCACTTCTGCGAGACCTTGGCCTGGTTCTTCTCCAGGCAGGAGGTGATGCCGTTGTTCGCCAGCGTCGCGGACGCACAGTATTTGGCGATATCGCTGCCGCAGCTTCCTGCGAGAATCTTGATTGCGTCCGCGAAGCCCACGGTCTGGGCCTGGGAAGCTGGCGCGGTGGCCAGAAAAAGCCCGATGGCGAGCGCGAAAATCAAACGTCCCATTGTCCTTGTCTCCCTTGGGAAGGCGTTGAGTTGCGGCCGAGTGTTTCAGGAGATGCCCACAACTTCAAGTCTTTCCATCGAAACGATGCCTGAGTCGTTGCTCCGGGCCAATCTTGACAGGACGCCGCGAATATCGTCACTCGCCGGCAACATTCACTGCCGGGATCCCTTCATGTCTGTCACCCTTGAGTTGAAACGTCTCGACCATGGCCGGGACCTGCCATTGCCCGCCTATCAGTCGGCGCTTGCCGCCGGCCTCGATCTGCTTGCCGCCGTCGAGGCACCGGTGTCGCTTGCGCCCGGTGACCGCGCCCTGATCCCGACCGGTTTTGCCATGGCCTTGCCGGCAGGGTTCGAGGCGCAGGTCAGGCCCCGGTCGGGCCTGGCGGCCAAACACGGGGTCACGGTCCTGAACACGCCCGGCACGATCGACGCCGACTATCGCGGCGAGGTGAAGGTCATCCTGATCAACCTCGGCAACGAGCCGTTCGAGGTCAGCCGCGGCGAGCGCATCGCCCAGATGGTGATCGCGCCGGTGCTTCAGGCACGGATCCTGGAAGTCGAAACCCTTTCCGATACTGCGCGTGGGGCGGGTGGCTTCGGCTCCACCGGCCGCGTCTGACAGGATACTCAGGTGATGGGAAAACCGGCCCCGGGCCTTGTCATTTTCGACTGTGACGGTGTTCTCGTCGATACGGAAAGGCAGGCCAACGCCATCATGGCCGCGATGGTAAGCGAACTCGGCCATCCGATGACCGGACCGGACTGCCAGAAGCAGTTCATGGGCCGGACGCTGGAGGATGTGCAGCGCCTGGTCGAGGAATTGACCGGCAGGACCCTCCCGGCGGACTGGCCCGAACAGGTTCGGGCCCGCGATCTGGAAAGCTTCCGTGCCGGCGTCTCGGCGATCCCGGGTGTCGCCGCTGTGCTTGACCATCTGGATGCTGCGGGCGTGCCCTTTTGCGTCGGCTCCTCGGGCAAATATGAAAAGATGCGCACGACCCTTGGCAGCGCCGGCTTGCTGCCGCGTCTGGAGGGCCGGCTGTTTTCCGCGCAGGACTGCGCCCGGGGCAAACCGGCACCGGATGTCTTTCTGTTGGCGGCACGCGGAATGAACCATGCGCCGGAGACATGCGTCGTCATCGAGGACAGTCTGCCCGGGGTCCGGGCCGCCGCTGCTGCCGGGATGCGCGTATTCGCCTTTGTGGAGGATCCTACCTGCGACCGCGCGGCGATGATCGAAGCCGGCGCGGTTCTGTTCGAGGCCATGGCGGATCTGCCGGGCCTGCTGTTTTCCAAGACCTGAGGGTTTTCTGGAAAATGGTTTTACGGCAACCGCCGCAAAGGCATTTTCCGCCTCTTATAACCCGTCCGGTGCCGTACTATCTTAGCGCCACGGAAAATGAACGATGCCGGTCCGCCAGACGTCCGGCCAATTTGGGAGAAAAGCCATGACCAGGAAGACCGAAGGCCGCGGAAAGATCTATGGCTCGATAACGGACACCATCGGCGATACTCCGATTGTCCGGCTGGACCGGCTGGCGAAGGCCCATGGCGTCAAGGGCAACCTGCTGGCGAAGCTGGAATTCTTCAACCCGATTGCCAGCGTGAAGGACCGGATCGGCGTGGCCATGATCGAAGCGATGGAAGCCGACGGCCGGATCGTGCCGGGCAAGACCACCCTGGTCGAGCCGACATCCGGCAACACCGGTATCGCGCTGGCTTTCGTGGCCGCCGCGAAAGGCTACCGGCTGATCCTGGTGATGCCTGAGACCATGTCTGTTGAACGGCGCAAGATGTTCAAGATCATGGGCGCGGAACTGGAACTGACCGAAGGGCCGAAGGGCATGAAGGGCGCCATCGCCCGCGCCGAGGAGTTGCTGGGTGAGATCGAAGGCTCGGTGATGCCGCAGCAATTCGAGAACGCCGCCAACCCGGAGATCCACCGCAACACCACCGCCGAGGAAATCTGGAACGACACCGACGGCGCGGTCGACGTGTTTGTTTCCGGCATCGGTACCGGCGGCACCATCACAGGCGTCTCCCAGGTGCTGAAACAGCGCAAGCCGGGCGTTCATGTGGTCGCGGTGGAACCCGTCGACAGCCCGATCCTTTCCGGCGGCACGCCCGGACCGCACAAGATCCAGGGCATCGGTGCGGGCTTCGTGCCGGGAATTCTCGACACTTCGGCCTATGACGAGGTTCTCACCGTCGCCAACGAGGACGCCTTCGCCATGGCCCGAGAAGTGGCAAAAACCGAGGGCGTACCGGTCGGGATTTCCTCCGGTGCGGCGCTGACCGCCGCCATCCGGGTCGGACAGCGCGAAGGCATGGAAGGCAAGAACATCGTCGTGATCATTCCTTCCTTCGCCGAACGTTATCTGTCGACAGCGCTGTTCGAAGGACTGTGATCCGAACGGCCCCGCGGATGTCTGATCCCGCGGGGTCTATTCATCTTTGCGCCGGTGAAGCACCCGCCCGATGGTGTTCATGAGAAGTTGCGCCGCGAGGGTGCTGGTGGAGCCGGTCGGGTCGTAGTCCGGCGCGACTTCCACCAGGTCGATGCCGGCGATGGTGCCGCGCCTGGCCAGCCCGTCGATCAGTTCCAGCACTTCGTAATAGAGAAAGCCGCCATGGCTGGGTGTGCCCGTGCCCGGCGCGATGGAGGGATCGAAGGCGTCGATGTCGATCGTCAGGTAGTAGCGGCGTCCTTCCGGAATCCGCGCCAGCATGCCGTCGATGCCAAGCCGGCGCACATGGCGCACGGACTGGATGTCGGACCCCATGCGGCGGGCATCCTCATAGCCGTCTCGCGCCGTCGATGAAACATTGCGGATGCCGATCTGGGACAGGCCTGTCACATAGGGTTTTTCCGCCGCGCGCCGCATCGGATTGCCATGGCCGTAGCGCACGCCGTGGCGTTCGTCGACAAAATCCAGATGGGCGTCGATCTGCACGACGTGGACCGGTTCCTCGCCGTCAAACGCGTTGATGCAGGGGATGTTGACCGAATGGTCGCCGCCCAGCACCACCGGCAGGGCGCCGGCTGCCAGAATCTTGCGCACGCCGAACTCGATGCGGCGGTGGCTTTCGACCGTATCGGTGTGCACGATGTCGGCATCGCCCAGATCGACGATCCGGGTCGTTTCCGCCGGCAGATAGGTGATGTCGTCCTCGAAATCATAGGCCCCGGCGTGGCCGAAGGAAAACAGCGTCGAGGCTTCCCGGATTGCCCGGGGTCCCATCCGGGCACCGGAGCGCCACTGGGTGCCGAGATCGAACGGCGCGCCGAGCACGGCGACATCCGCGTCGATCGCGTCCCAGTCCGGCTGATACGGGTACTTGCCGAAAGTGCAGATGCCGACAAACGGCAGATCGAGCCGCCCGCCTTCATATCCGTGTGAGGCCATTCAAGATGCTCCTGCCGATGCTGTTCACGCGAATAGAGCATCTCGCGGCACGGCTGAAAAGAGGCCGTCCGCCGGGATCATTGTGAGGAATGGCTCGGGACCTGTCTTTCCATCCGCGTGGCCGATGCGAAACCGAACAGGGGTTTCAGGAGGCCGGTCTTTTGCGTGTCGACCGCTTTGAAACCGGAACGTTCGTACAGAGTTCTTGCGCGCGGGTTGGTATCGATGACATCCAGCCGGACACGGGACAGGTCACGGGTCCGGGCTTCTTCGCAGATGGCCTCCAGAAGGGCGCTGCCGATACCTTTGCCGCGCGCGGACCCGGCAACGAAAATGCCGTCCATGAGCAGGCAGCCCGGCTCGACGGCGCGGTCGAGCAGGTCCAGCAGCACTCCGCGCCAGAGCCCGCCGAAGGGACCATAGATCGACGCCATGTCCGGGAGGCCGCCGCCGATCAGGGCGCCGTCCCGGGTCTTGTAGCCGGCGAGGCCCAGAAGGGTGCCGTCACCGTCGGTGGCGCTGACCGCAAAACGCGGGTCGAGGAGACGCGCGATCAGGCGCAACGCCTTGTCTTCCGGCGCCAGGATCCTGCCGAGCTTGCCGGAAAAGGCGGCCCAGAAAAGACGCGCGGCCACGGGCCGCTGGGCCTCGGGGAACCCGGCCGCAACGCGGATGTCGGCTTGCATGGGCAGCCTCTATCGAACAATCACCGCGGTTCCGGTGGCGCTGACCATCAGCATGGACCCGTTCTGGCCGACGGTCTCGTAGTCGAGATCGACGCCGATCACGGCGTTGGCGCCCATGGCCCGGGCCTGCTGGCACATTTCGTCGACGGCTATCTTGCGTGCCTTGGCCAGTTCTTCCTCATAAGCGCCGGAGCGGCCGCCGACAATGTCGCGAATGCCGGCGAACAGATCCTTGAAGAGGTTCGCCCCGAGGATCGCCTCGCCGGTCACCAGACCCTTGTAGTCCAGATCCTTGCCCTGAATGGTGTTCGTGGTGGTGACAAGCATGCCGTTCTCCCTGATTGCAGCGCAGATCACGGAGATGGGAAGCGGGCGGGCCCAATGCAAGCAACCCCGGGCGTTGGCGTGCATGCCGGGCCCGCGGTGGAGCCGGGTCAGAGCACCTGCATCAGGATTGTTGTCAGGGTCAAAAGGGTCGCCGTCGCGACCGCCAGCGTGAACAGCGTCAGCTCAACCGGGCCGGCCTCACCGCCGCGTTGCAGGCGCCGGGGAAACCCGTCCGGGTTCGAGAACGACTTTTCCGGCTCGTCCGGCCTGTCTGTCAGTTTCATCTCGTTGGCCAACCACAGGGTTCCGCTGTGTCGTTTCAGCAGCCCGTCTGCCCCGGGTTCGGGAGGACAGGCGTCACGGGCGCGGCAGTTCCGCGGCTCCGACGGGCGCACCGGAGCTTCACGTTGCGGCATTCTTGCACGCATATCCTAACAAGACGCTTATCGGTGCCCGGTTGGTGGCGCCGACAATGCGGGGTGTGGTCATTTCCATATGGTGCGGAGTCGATCGGGTTGACCTCGGGAGGAGCAAACCGTTTCAAACCAGTGCGACCTCTTTTGCAGGTCCGGACCCTAACTCAGACCTGCGGCCTTCCTGAGTGCGGCGTTGATACGGTCCTGCCAGCCGGGGCCGTCGTCCTGGAAATGTTCCAGAACATCCCGGTCGAGGCGCACGGACACTGTCTCCTTGCCCACGGGCATCGCCGTTCTGACCGGTCTGGGCGTTTCTTCGACCGGCTTTGTCGTCGCCGATTTGAACAGGGCTTCGGCCTGTTCGATGGCGGTGGTATGTCGGCGGGGCGGACGAGCCATGATCTGTTTCCAATGCGTGAGAATGTATCGCCCAGCATAGCTCGAAACCTCGGGCGTACGGAGATTAAAATGATGTTGTCAGGCCAGCCTTGCCGTGCGGACCGTAAAGCCGAAGGCCTGATCCATCACGCCGCCCGGCGGGACCGGTCCTCGCCGCGGTAGCTCAGGGCTTCGGCAAGGTGGATTCGGCCGACCTGGTCGACAGTGTCGAGATCGGCCAGGGTGCGCGCCAGCTTCAGGACACGGTGGTAGCCGCGGGCGCTGAGCGCCATGCGTTCGGCGACATCGCGCAGGAACGCCAGGCCCTTGGCGTCGGGCCGGGCCAGGGTCTCGACGGCGGATGCGGGTGCCTGGGCATTTGTCCGGCAGGCGATGCCGAGCTCAAGGAAACGCTCCAGCTGGATTTTCCTCGCGTCCGCCACGCGGGCGGCAACGGTGGCGGAGCTTTCGCTTGCGGCCGTGCCGATCAGATCGGCGGCGGTCACCGCCGGAACCTCGATCCTGACGTCGATCCTGTCGAGCAGCGGGCCGGAAATCCGGGCCTGATAATCGGTCACGCAGCGTTCGCCGCGGCGGCACTGGTGGCCCGGCTCGCCCGCATGGCCGCAACGGCACGGGTTCATGGCGGCCACCATCTGGATGCGCGCCGGATAGGTGACCCGGTGGTTGGCGCGGGCAATCACCGCCTCGCCGGATTCCAGCGGCTGGCGCAGACTGTCGAGCACCTGGGGTGTGAATTCGGGCAGTTCGTCCAGAAACAGGACGCCGTTGTGGGCGAGCGAGACTTCCCCGGGCCGGGCCTTCAGGCCGCCACCGACCAGCGCCGCCATGGAGGCGGAATGATGCGGTGCCCGGAACGGCCGCCGGTCGGTCAGCTTGCCTTCGGCCAGTTCTCCCGCCAGCGAGGCGATCATCGAGACTTCCAGAAGCTCGCGCGGGGTCAGTGGCGGCAGGATCGACGGCAGCCGGCTGGCCAGCATGGACTTGCCCGATCCGGGCGGGCCGGTCATCAGCAGATTGTGGCCCCCGGCGGCGGCAATTTCGAGCGCCCTGCGGGCTGTTTCCTGGCCCTTGACCTCGGCGAGATCCGGCAGCGGCCCGGCATTGCCGTGCAATTTCGCGACGGGACGGCTGAGCACCTGCGTGCCCTTGAAGTGATTGGCAAGCTGAATGAGGGAACGAGGTGCCAGAATGTCCATGTCCCTGTCGGCCCAGGCGGCTTCGCTGCCGCTGGCCGCGGGGCAGATCAGGCCCTTGCCGAGGGCGGACGCCCCCATGGCCGCCGGCAGCACACCTGCGACAGGAGCCAGGGTGCCGTCCAGGCCGAGTTCCCCCAGAACGGCGTAGCCGTGGAGAAATTCGGCAGGTATCGCGCCGATGGCGGCCATGACCCCGAGCGCGATCGGCAGATCGTAATGGGAGCCTTCCTTGGGCAGGTCCGCGGGCGCGAGGTTGACCGTGACGCGCTTGGCCGGCAGGGCCAGACCCGACGCGGACAGCGCTGCGCGCACACGCTCCCGGCTTTCGCCGACCGCCTTGTCCGGCAGGCCGACCACATTGAAGGCGACCATGCCCGGGCCGACATGCACCTGCACGTCCACCGGCACGGCCTCAATGCCCTGAAAGGCGACTGTGGTGACCTTGCTGACCATGTCCGCGCTCTTCGATCTATCTACCTGAAAGGGTGTCGAAGACAAGCACACAACGGCAGGATGTTCAAGAACAAATATGGAACAAAAAGGCCGAGCCTGACGTCGGGCGAAACCGGAGACGCAGCGGAAGCCGCTATGGCGTCAACCGGATATCCGGCAGGGCAGTGGAGAATGTCAGCAGGTCCGATCAGGAGCGGATCAGGACGCCAGGGTGCGGCGCCAGTTGCCGGTGGGACCGCCTGTGCGGGACAGGACGTCGCTCAGATATTCGGGAATACAGAACCTGTCGCTCGTTTCCAACCGGTTGACCTCGAGCCATTTCGAGACCAGCTCGATCATCTTGTCCGGGTCTTTTTCATACATGGCCCGGCACAATTCCATGTCGAGGCTGGCACCGGTCTTGGTTGACGTGGCGATAATCATGGATCCAATCACACGTATACTGACAATCATAGCGTGTCATGATCTTGCATGCACTTAATGAGAATTGCCAGCAATTAGCGGTTATGCGAAATCGGATGACCATAACCGGCTGTTATGGCAACCGCGCTGCCGCCGCGTCTGAAATTCTGACTGCCGCCAACCCGCAGCACATGAGCCCGGCGGCGAAAAACAGCATGGAATGTCCGGTCACCGGGATCAGGAAACCGCTCAGGACCGGCCCGACCCCCTGGCCCAGGGAGAGCAGAAAGAAGGTGAAGCCGAAGCCGACGGAGGGCGCCGCGCGGAAAATCCGCATGCTCCACATGCCGAGCAGGGCGGTCATCACGATGAAACCCGCACCGAAACAGGCGGCGGACAGGTAGATGCCAATCCTGGTTTCGACCAGCAGCGGGAGTGTGCCGACAGATGCACCGACCAGGATCGCGAGCAGGCGATAGGTGCCGCCGAGGCCCCAGCGGTTGACCAGACCGCCCGCGAAGCAGCCGGTGACGCCCGCGATGCCCAGGACGATCCAGAAAAGGACCGCGTCGCGGGGATTGCCCGTCAGCATGGTCAGCAGTTCCACCGCATAGGTCCAGTAGACCGCGGTGACGACACCGAACAGAAACGCCGACACGAAGAGTGTCCGGGCGGTCCTGTCCATCAGGATCCGGAGCGGCACCGCCCGCGGGCCGGTTTCGGAATGCACGTTGCGACGCGGCAGCGCGAGCGCGTTCCAGAAGGTGATCGCAAGCGCCAGGGCGGCAAAGACCAGCCAGGCCAGGCGCCAGTCTCCACCGGCATAAAGGGCCAGCGGACCGGCAAAGGCGACCCCGAATCCGGTGCCTGAATTGATCCAGGCATAGACGACATTCTGCCGGCTCGCCTCCGTGTGCCGGACGATGACATCGGAAAACGGAGGATAGGCGAGGCCCGGACTGGTGCCGGCCACAAACACGCCGGCGGCGAGGACGGCCGGTGTCGGCGACCAGGCGATCAGGCCCATGCCGACGGTCGCCGCAATTCCGCCGAGCAGGATCGGCAGCCGTGGTTCGAACACGGTCGACAGCCAGGAACCGGTGAAGGTCGCCGCGAGATAACCCATGTAGGACAGGCCGGCAATCAAGCCGATCAGTTCGGACGACAGCCCGAATTCCTGACGGATATCGGGCAGAAACAGGCCGAAACAGTAGCGTGCCAGACCATAGGTGACCGCGACGATGGCCAGTCCCGCAGCGGTCAGGCCACGGGTCTGATTCCGGTTCATCTCATACCCGGCGGGAGAGCTGGAAGTGAAGTGTTTGGTCATCCGTACAGCTCTCGCCGACTATGCTGAAATGGCCGCCTTCCAGCCTGTAGTGGCGGTACTGGTCGAGGCTGAGTTTCAGGCAGAAGTTGGAAACATGCAAGTTTCTTCCATTGATTGCGTTTGCGTATTCCTCGGCGAGAATGGCGACATGCGCGCACTGACCGTCCCGGATCGCGACCGGCAGCAGAAAGAACCTGTTCAGGGTCGGCAGGGTCCGGTCGACTGTCCGCTCGAAGGCAATGCGCGAAAACCGCTGCATGGCCGGGTGAGCGTAGAACCCGGAGATCTTGTCGATCTGGTTGGCGACATAGAGTTGGCTTTCCGACAGCAGAAGGTCGCCGGGACGGGCGATGTTGCGAAGCCAGTCATTGACGATGAAGGGGTCGTCGTTGCCCTCCTGAAAACCGAGCATCGTGACCACCGCCGGCGCGTCACTGTCCTGGACTTCCTCGGCCAACCGGAACGAGTCGAAGGAGGCGGTGACGAACGAAAGTGGTGTGTCCGGCAATATGTCCTTCAGCGCCGCTTCCATGGGGCCGGACGACTTCGGGTTGATGTCGACGGCGATATAGCGTTCGACGGTGACACCGAGCCCGAGCAGGGTCATGAGAATGAAGCGCGTCTTGACCGGTTCCGGGCCGAGTTCGACATAGATCAGCGGTTCGCCTTTGACCGCATCCGCGATCGCCCTGCAACTCTGTTCGAGCGCGTCCCTGAACGCGCGCCCGCTCGCGCCCGATTGTCCCAGCGTGTCCGATGAAAGTCCGGCTTCGTTCAACTGGCGCATCAGCTGAAAGACTTCGTCCAGGTGACCGGTCGCTGTCTCCGCGGTGCCGGCATTGGTGTATTTCAGCCTGTTGTCCTGGGTCAGGATGCAATCGAGACTGAATTCTGTGTGAGCGGCAATCGCCCGGTGAACCTTCTGCTGCAATGAGGCTTCCAAAAGGGAGGCACGGTGATCTGTCCGATGCTCCGGCTGGCCGAAGGAAAGCGCTAAAGTCATGGCTGATACCTGTTTTTGACGAATGAGAATTCCGGATTACGGTATTTTTGACCATGTCTAAAATTTATAATTGAAGCGCGTCATAATAGAACGTTATGATTGTTCGCGTTTGACTGGTGGTGTTCGCAGGCGTGTGACCTGTTGAAACGGAGACGGGAACATGACGATCGGCCGGTTTAACATCGAACTTCTGGAAGCCTTTGTCGCCGTCGCGGAGGCCGGCAACGTGACCCATGCGGGCACACGCCTCAACCGGACCCAGCCCTGTGTCAGCACCCAGTTGCGGCGGCTGGAGGAACGCGTCGGCAAACCGCTGATCGAGCGCAACGCGCGCACCATGGACCTCACGCCCGCGGGGCGGATCCTCTATCAGCACGCGACGGAAATCCTCAGATCCCATGAGGAGGCGCGGCTGCGCCTGTCCGCGCCCGAGCTGACCGGCACGGTCCATGTCGGGTTGCCGGAGTGGTATGCCACCGGCCAGCTGCAGTCGATATTCTGCAATTTCGTGCGCATTCATCCCAATGTGAAACTGGAAATGACGGTCGCCGACAGCGCCACCCTGCACGACATGCTGAATGCCAACGAGATCAACCTGGCGATCGCTCTGGTCTCCCAGGGCAAGCCCAAGCCCGGCGAGTTGGTCGAGGAACCATTGCACTGGGCAGTCAGCGACACCTGCCAGTTGAGCGATCCGTTGCCGCTGATCCTGTTTCCCGAACCCTGTCCGTTTCGCGAGATTGCCTTCAGCGCCCTCGCCCGGTCCGGAAGGCAATGGTACGAGCGCATCACCACGACCAGCGTGGCCGCGGCCCAGGTTGCCGTCCTGTCCGGCGCGGGCATCTCCTGTCTGCCCTCCGGCGCTATCCTTGAAGGCTTCAAGCTGCTGAAGGAGCAGGACGGGTTTCCGGCACTGCCGGCAACGCAGCTTGCAATCTACACGCAGTCGTCGTCCCAGTCGCCGATCGTCGACTATCTGGAAGACCACCTGAGCGAGCTGTTGCAGAACACCATCGCGCCGCGCTCCGCGCTCGCCGGCAAGATGACACCGGATCTCAGGGTGGTGTGACCTGACAGGAGACCACCGGCACCGGTCACCGCAGGTCCCGAAAACGAATCACTGGTGGCGTTTCGCGCCGTCATGACCGGCGGCGGAGAGACGATTTTCGGAGACTCCTGGGTCATCGTATTGTTTCATTCGTATATTTGAATGCAATTTGCAGGCAGTGGCGCCTGGTTTTGGGATCGAAAATTGCATTTTTAACGGTTCATTCAACTTCGGTTGCCAGTTTTCCTTGAAAAACTGGAGCGACCATGAAGACGATCAGAGCAAAATTGACCGTATTGTTTGTTGTCCTGGCACTCGTCGGCGCCGGGTCGGCGCTCTCCATCAGCGAGTTTCTGACCTCCGGACTCACTGATATGGCACTCGACCGGGAAGTGACCGCCGCCGAGCGGGCTCTTCACTCACGCATCCAGGCGGACAGCCGGCAGGCCCTGCTGATGGCCGCGGTCGTCGCCGGCCAGAGCGGTGTCCGGGAAAAGCTTGCCGCCGGCGACCGGGATGGCCTGGCGGCGGAGTTCGTTCCGGCGTTCGCAGGTCTGAAGACTGCCTATGACATCCGCCAGTTCCAGTTTCATCTGCCGCCGGCGGAAAGCTTCCTGCGGGTTCACAAACCTGAAAAGTTCGGCGACGACCTGTCCGGCTTCCGCCATACCGTGGTGGCGACCAACACCAAGGGACAGACAATTTCCGGACTGGAAAAAGGCGTTGCGGGCCTCGGAAACCGGGGCATCGCTCCGATCGTTCACGACGGCGCCCACGTCGGCTCGGTGGAATTCGGCCTGAGCTTTCATGAAAAATTCGTCGAGCAGTTCACCAGGGAAACCGGGGTTCCGCTCGCGGTCGTGATCGACACGCCGGACGGAGCCAAGGTGATCGGCTCGCGTCTTCCGGACGGGATCGACCCGCTGACCGCCCTGGTGGATCTCGCCAGCGGCCCGGCAACGGATGCGAGTGGCCGGTATCACCTCGATGCGCTCTCGCTGAAGGATTTTTCCGGCAAGAAGGCCGCGTCCGCCATCCTCGCGATCGATCAGACGCCTTACACAGCCATCCGCAATTTCGGACGGGTGCTTGGCGCCGGTGTGGCCGTCGCCCTTCTGGCGATCGCGGCAGCGGGTGTCTATTACGCTTATTGCAGCGTGTTTGCGCCTCTTCAGGTGGTCACGCAGCAGATCTCGGAGCTCGCCGAGGGCAATGCGGATCAGGAAATCCGCGGCATGCAGCGGATCGACGAGGTCGGCGACATCGCCCGCGCCGTGGACGTGTGCTGCGCCAACCGGCGGTCGCAAGTGGAACTCGAGGGTGAGAAATCCCGCGAAGACGAAAACCGGAAGCAGCGCCAGAACACGGTCGAAACCCTGATCGCCGATTTCAGGACCAGGTCTGCGGAAATGCTGTCGTCGGTGACCCAGGTGAACGGTGAACTGCAGGACACCGCCGCGCTGCTGGAAGGCGTCGCCTCGTCGAGTGCGAGCCAGGCGGAAGGCGCGACGCACGCCTCCGAGGAAGCCGCGTCCAATGTGGAATCCGTCGCCGCCGCCACCGAGGAACTGGAATCGTCGACCAGGGAAATCGCTCAGCAGGTCGAGCGCACCACCGGTGTCATCGATCAGGCAACCGCCGATGTCCAGGACACCAACGAGAAGATCTCCGGACTGGCAACCGCCGCCGGCAAGATCGGCGAAGTGGTCACCCTCATTCAGGCAATCGCCGAACAGACCAATCTCCTGGCGTTGAACGCCACCATCGAGGCGGCCCGCGCGGGCGAGCTCGGCAAGGGCTTCGCCGTTGTTGCCGCCGAGGTCAAGGAACTGGCGACCCAGACATCCAAGGCGACGGAAGAGATCTCAAGCCAGATCGGCGGCATCCAGGCCTCCACGGATGCGGCTGTTGGCGCGATGAAGGGGATTTCGGCGACGATGAACGACGTCAACGAATACACTTCTGCCATCGCCAGCGCGGTGACCGAACAGACTGCGGTGACCTCCGAAATCAGCCGCAACATTCAAGGGGCCGCGCAGCAGACCAAGACCGTCGTCGGGAACATGAACGAACTCGACAATGCCGTCACCGAAACCAACACGTCCTCGGGCACTGTCAAGGCGAAGGCGGGCGAAGCGGTTCAGATCACCGACGACATGCAGGCGGAGATCCAGCGGTTCCTCACTGCAGTCGAGGCGGCCTAGATTAAGAAACGCCCTGGCTTGTTGACAACCTCACAGCGTCATTCCGGCCGGTCTGCAGCGCAGCTGCATGGCCAGAGCCGGAACCCAGCGCGTCTTTACTTATGATTTCAGAGGCTTGACTTGATCTGGTGCTCGCTTTCGCTCGCGCTGACACGCTGGGTGCCGGATCAGCGCTCAGCGTCGCTGCACTTGTCCGGGAGGACCAACGGAGAGCCTGTCAACGGTCTGGGGCGTTTGAGAAACACCCCAAAATGCTCTGACACTCGGAGATCGATCAGCGGTCCCGGGGGACCAGACCTCGGCGAGGAACCCCATGCAGGAAGACGGCGCACGACAGTGTGACCAAGCCGGCCACGGTCCGTAGATCAAGGCGAAATCCTGATGCCCCATGGTCGTTAGTGCGCCTCGTCCCAGTTGTCGGCAGCGCGGGCGTCGACCTGGAGCGGGACGGACAGTTTCAGCGTCGGGTCGCAGGCGTTTTCCATGACATCGCGGATCACCGGCAGCGTGGCGTCGACCTGATTGTCCGGCACTTCGAAGATCAGTTCGTCGTGCACCTGAAGCAGCATCTGTGCGTCCAGTTTCGAATGCGTCAGCCGGTCCTCCATGCGCACCATGGCCCGGCGCAGGATATCCGCTGCCGAACCCTGGATCGGTGCATTGATCGCGGCGCGCTCGTAGAAGGCGCGCATGTTCGGGTTCTTGGTGTTCACGTCCGGGTAATGGGCCTTGCGGCCGAAGAGGGTGGTGACGAAACCATCCGCGTGAACCTGCTTCTTGACTGCTTCCATATAATCCTTGATGCCGGGGAAGCGTTCGAAATAGGTCTTGATGTAGTCCCCTGCCTCGCCGCGCGAAATGCCGAGCTGATTGGCGAGGCCGAATGCGGAGATGCCGTAGATGATGCCGAAGTTGATAGCCTTGGCCCGCCGGCGCACCATCGGATCCATGCCCTCGATCGGCGTGCCGAACATTTCGCTGGCCGTCATGGCATGAATGTCGAGCCCGTCGTCGAAAGCCTGCTTCAGTTGCGGAATGTCGGCCATATGGGCGAGCACGCGCAGCTCGATCTGGCTGTAGTCGGCCGAGATCAGCTTGTGGCCCTTTTCCGCGACGAAGGCCTTGCGGATCTTGCGGCCCTCTTCCGTCCTGACCGGGATGTTCTGCAGGTTCGGTTCGGAGGAGGACAGGCGCCCGGTCGTGGTCGCCGCGAGCGCATAGGACGTGTGCACCCGGCCCGTTTCCGGGTTGATACGGCCGGGCAGCGCATCGGAATAGGTCGATTTCAGTTTCGAAAGCTGCCGCCAGGAGACGATTTTCGATGGCAATTCATGGCCTTCTGCGGCGAGGTCCTCCAGCACCTGGGCCGATGTCGACCAGGCGCCGGTCTTGGTCTTCTTGCCGCCGGGCAGGCCCATCTTGCCAAAGAGAATATCGCCGAGCTGCTTGGGCGAGCCGATGTTGAAGCTTTGCTCTGCGAGGTCGTAGATCTCGGCTTCCCGCGCGGCCATGCCTTGCGCGAAATCGCCCGACAGCCGCGACAGCATCTGCCGGTCGACGGAAATGCCGCGCTTTTCCATGCGCGCCAGCACCGGCACCATCGGCCGTTCCAGGGTCTCGTAGACCGTCGCCATATGCTCGCTGGCCAGCCGTGGCTTCAGGATCAGCCACAGGCGCAGGGTGACGTCGGCATCCTCGGCGGCATAGGCGGTCGCCTTGTCGACCGGCACCTTGTCGAAGGTGATCATCGACTTGCCGGAGCCGCAGATCTCCTTGAACGGGATCGGCTTGTGGTCGAGCCAGCGCTCCGAAAGCTCGTCCATGCCGTTGCCGCCCTTGCCGGCGTCGAGCGTATAGGACAGCAGCATGGTGTCGTCGTAGGGCGTGATGTCGACGCCGTAGCGGGTCATCACCAGCCAGTCGTATTTGAGGTTCTGCGCGATCTTGAGGACCGACCGGTCCTCCAGCATTGGTTTCAGGATCTCCAGCGCGTCGCTCAACGGGATCTGGCCCGCAACGAGGCCGCCACCGCCCAGAAGGTCGCCCTCGCCGTCGACATGGCCCAGCGGCACGTAACAGGCCTTGCCGGGCTCCGTCGACAGCGACAGGCCGACCAGATCCGCCTGCATGGCGTCCAGCGAGGTCGTTTCCGTGTCGAAGGCGACATAGCCCGTCTCGAACGCCGCCGCGCACCATTCCTTCAGCCGCTCGGCACTGGTGACGGTTTCATAGGCGCTGGAATCGACCGGGATCGCCCGGATGGTCTCGGCACGGGCGTCGGCCACGCTCCGCGGCACCATCAGGCCGTCCTTGCCGGGGGCTGTGTCCGCTGCGGCATTCGGACCCGCGCCGCTGTCCGCGTGCTCCAGGATCCGGCCCTTGTGGTCCGGCACGTCCCAGCCGGGAACCTCGAAGACAGCCGGCTCGACGCTTGCGGCATCGGCGCCGGTGGCTTCGGCCACCCGCTTGGTCAGGGTGCTGAACCCCATGGTCTTGAGAAAACCGACCGCCTTGGGACCGTCGAGGTCCCGCACCGAGAGCGCCGCGGCGGGCAGTTCCACCGGCACGTCCTGCTTCAGGGTGACAAGCTGCCGCGAAATCCGGGCCTGGTCGGCGAATTCAATCAGGTTCTCGCGCCGCTTGGTCTGCTTGATGGTGCCGGCCTGCTCAAGCAGGGCCTCCAGATCGCCGAACTCGTTGATCAGGAGTGCCGCGGTTTTCAGACCGATCCCGGGCACGCCCGGCACGTTGTCGACGCTGTCGCCGGCCAGCGACTGCACCTCGATGACCTTGTCCGGGCCGACGCCGAATTTCTCGAACACCTCCGCCTCGCCGAAGATCTTGTTCTTCATGGTGTCGATCATGCCGACCTTCGGGCCGATCAGCTGCATCAGGTCCTTGTCGCCGGAGACGATGGTGACGCGTGCGCCCTGCGCCGCAGCGTCGCGCGCATAGGTCGCGATCAGGTCGTCGGCCTCGAAGCCCGCCTGCTCGATGCAATGGACGGAAAAGGCCCGGGTCGCTTCGCGGATCAGTCCGAACTGCGGCACCAGGTCCTCCGGCGGATCGGGCCTGTGGGCCTTGTATTCCGGATAGATCTCGTTTCGGAACGTCTGCGCCGAATGATCGAAGATCACGGCGAAATGGGTCGGCTCGTCGCCCTTTTCCGGGGTCAGACCCTCCTGCAGCAGCTTCCACAGCATGTTGCAGAAGCCGGAAACCGCGCCGACCGGCAGGCCGTCCGGCTTGCGCGTCAGCGGCGGCAGCGCGTGGTAGGCGCGGAAAATGAAGGTGGAACCGTCGACCAGAATGAGGTGGTCGTCGGCGGTGAGGGCGGGGGCGGTTACTTGCGTCGACATGGCGCGGATCATGCCCGCAGCCCGCTCCGGAGAAAAGTCCTAAAGTTGAGAAATCCCGAATGGCGCACGCCTATCGCGACAGCCAATCGTTTCCGGACCTGCCGGACCGCTAGAGCAAAACACCGAAATGTCGGATTTGTGCTTTCGCGGAAAAAATAAATAGGCCATTATGCCCGGGCTTGGTTTTCCGTTCGGCACAAAGTGCCGGGAAACGAACAGGGAATTCGGACACGGTGGACCCAATCAGGGCTCCGGATGCCGAAGCCGCCCCCGCGACTGTATGCGGAGAGCGCCGGCCGGACATGCCACTTGCAGGCACCTGCAGGGAAGGCCCGGTCAAGCGCAACGACCCGCGAGCCAGGAGACCTGCCAAGCATCGACTCCAACCCGGCCGTCGGGTGTGACGGCAACGAGGACAATAAAATGACGACACAGACATACAAATCAAACCTGTCTATCGCCAGGATCGTACCGCTTGCCTTCGCCGTGGTGCTGGGCGTGGCGATCATCTCGATCACGGGCCATGTACAGGCCGGTGCCCTGCATGATGCGGCACATGATGTCCGCCATGCCACCGGATTTCCGTGCCACTAAAATGCTCACGCGAATTCTCGTCAGCGGCCTGTTCGCTGGCGCTGCGGCAGGTCTGATTGCGGCCCTGCTTCAGCTTTATTTCGTGCAGCCGGTCCTGCTTCACGCGGAACTTTATGAAACCGGGGAACTGGTGCATTTCGGCGCCGCGGCGGTCAGCGCCCATCAGGACGTCGGCGGTTTCGATGCGGTCCGAGATGGCCTGAGCATCGTCTTCACCATGCTGACCTATACCGGATATGCCTTCATCCTCATCGCCGGCATGGCAATCGCGGAAATGCGCGGTGCAAGCATCACGGCGCGGACGGGACTGATCTGGGGTCTTGCCGGCTTCGTGACGTTCCATTTCGCGCCGGGCTTCACGCTTGCCCCGGAAGTGCCGGGGGTGGCGGCGGCCGATGTCGGCGCGCGCCAGATCTGGTGGTGGACCACGGTCGCCACGGCCGGAGCCGGTCTGTGGCTGATCGCCTTCGGCCGCAACTGGCTGGCCTGGGGCACGGCGGCGGTCCTGCTGCTGGTTCCCCATGTCATCGGCGCACCCGAGCCGGAGGCGTTCACAGGACCGGTGCCGACCGAGATCGGTGCCCTGTTCGCCAGCCGTGCCCTTGGCGTCGGCATGGCGGCCTGGCTGCTGCTCGGCTGTTTCACCGGCTATTTCTGGCAGCGCGAAGGCGTACGGGCAGAAGCGGCGCAGCCGGCCTGACCGCAAATGCGACTGAATACCGGTCGGGCGGGACGTCACGTTCCGCCCGTTGTCTTTTCGGCTGAACAACTGGAATTCGAATGGAACGGTCTCTTGCACTCTTCGTCATCGGTCTGATTTTCGGGGGCGGCATCGGCTTTGTCACCGCCGCCGGCTACGGCGTCACGTTCGACGGACACGATCATGGCGACCCGACCGCGCACCAGGCCCATGCGCCCGCCGCACACCGGCCTGATGGCCATTCCGGGCACGACATTTCCGGCCACACCCACGACGAGCTTGTGTCCGTGCCGGCGGGGCCCGGTGCTCCGTCCGTGAAAATAGCCGTCACGCCGGATCCGGCGAGCGGCTTCAATCTCCACATCATGACGGAAAACTTCACCTTCGCGCCCGAACACGCCAGCCAGGAGCATGTTCCCGGAGAGGGCCACGCCCATGTCTATGTCAACGGCGAGAAGGTCGCCCGGCACTATGGTCCCTGGCTGCATCTGCCGGCGCTGCCTGAAGGCGAAGTGGTGGTTGAGGTGACACTGAACACCAACGATCACAAGATGCTCGCCGTCGGCGACAAGCCGCTCAAGGCGTCCTTGAAGGTGCGTGTGCCCTAACCGGCGCCAAGTGCCGGTATCCTTGCCCTGAGACACAGGCGCAGGCGTCCGCAGGGCCGGGCATCCTCGATCCAGCCGTTTTCGGCGGCAAGCCAGGCGCGGCCGGTCGCGACGATGTCGTCGATGTCTTGGGGAAAGGACAGGCCCGCGAACACCAGGGTCGCGCGGCCCTCCCCCTGAAACGCCAGCGAGACCGGCTGCTCGCACGCACCCATGCAGTCCACCGTCCCGACATCGAAGGCACCAATGAGCGCGGCGTCCAGCAGGGCGTTCCTCAACGCCGCAAGTGCGCCTTCGGCGACCGCTTCGGTCTCCTGTTGGCAGGTCCGGCAGACAAGAATGCGGTTCATTCCGCCGCCTGCGCCTGACGTTTTTCAGTGTAAGTGCCGGTCAGGTAGGCCCATTGGGGACGCCGGAACAGAAACCAGCCGAACCCGGTCCTCTGGACGAGCCAGAGCAGGATCATAGGGCTGACGGAGGCAACGATCGTCACGATCAGGGAGACCGTTCCGATATCCAGAATGCCGAGCTTCAGCAGGACGACGCGGGCAACACCCATCGGGAAGAAGAAGGCCAGATAGATGACGATGGAATTCCGGCCGAAATTCCGCAGGAACTCGAGCCGGCCCGAAGTGACGATGAGCGCGCTCGTCAGGATGATCGCGCCGGCGCCGGCCGCACCCAGGGCAAGGGCGATGCCGGGCAGCGCCGCCCAGCCGAGAGCGACCAGGCCGCCGTTCACGAGGCTCCAGACCAGCAGACAGCCGAGGCTGACACCGATGCGCGCCCGTGCCCACGCCGCCAGCGCGAAGATCCGCGGCGCAAAGATGAAACCGGCGTAAAAGAACACGTAGCGGGACGCGAATTCGTCGACCAGCAGCCAGTCGGTGTGAATCGGGGCCAATTGCAGCAGGGCGCTGCCCGCAAGCATGAGCTGCCAGGGCACGCCCCGGTCATGGGCCAGCTTGGTGACCACGAAGAAGACCGGCAGCATGTAGATGAACCACAGCGTGCCGAAAGGCTGGATGAAGCTGAGAAGATAGAATTCCAGCGCGCCCGCGGCGCCCATCTCGGCGGCGAACACAGGGGCCTTCACGGCGAACTGGATGGTCATCCAGAGCACGTAAAAATAGGCGAAATGCGCGACCTTGCGATCGAGATAGAGCTTCCAGTCGCGGGCGATGACATTGGACAGGAACAGCCCGGAGATCAGGAAGAAGTCCGGCATGCGGAACGGTGCGGCATAGGCGACGACGGCGTTCATCCAGCCGGTTTCTCCGGCTGCGGCCTCGACACCGAGCACCGAGTGCATCATCACCACGAACAGGATGCAGATGCCCTTGGCCGTATCCACCCAGTCGACGCGCTCAGCGGTCATTGTCTGCTGCCTTTTCTGCCGGTCGGAACGGTCGCCGCGCCCCTTCTGGAAGCAGTGCTACCCTCAACTGGTAAAAATTACGCATACGTCCGATGTCACGATTTGGTGACCGGAATCGGCTGGCCCGTCAGGGTTTTGTGGTGTCCGACCCTTCGTTCCAGGGACTGATCCTTGCCTGCGTTGTGTCGCCGGACGACGGCCCGCCATTTTTTTCCGACCAGTCTTCCTGGTCCAGGTCGACGACATGGTCGTCGGGCCGGTACGCGCCGGAACCGCCATTGACGATGACCACATTCGAGCGGGAAATGATGAACCGCGCCAGCGCCTCGCGAACCGGAGGGACGAACAGCAGCAGTCCCACGGCATCGGTCACAAACCCCGGAATAAGCAGCAGAATGCTGGCGAGCACGATCATGGCCCCCTGCATGGCCTCGTTGCCGGGGGCGCGGCCGGCGTCGAGCTCCTTCTGCATGCGCGTGAGCAGAGACAGGCCCTGCTGGCGCAGCATCAGCGACCCGGCCAGCGCCGTGATCACGGTCAGCAGGATCGTCGGAAAGACCCCGATCAGGCCTCCGATCCAGATGAATACGGCGATCTCGATCAGGGGCAGAAGAAGAATGGCGGCAATGATATAAAGTCCCACGGGACCTCCATCGTCTGATAGGCTATTTTCCATAAGGTAGACATTCAGTCACAAAAATGCGAGCTGCAGTGCTCGTGAAAGACGAACTTGGCACATATTCTGTCTTGCTCTTGGGTCTGGATGCTGGTTCAAGGACCCCTAAATAAGAACCTGACAGCCACAGCGTGATGGGCAGAGCTCACCGAACCAGCAGGGGGCGGCTCGCGTACCTCAGAAGGGTAACCGGAAGTTAAAATGAACGAGATTTTTGACCCGTTGAACCTCCTCCTCATGGGACTTGCGGTTTTCATCCTGTTCAGACTGAAGTCTGTGCTGGGCAAGCGTACCGGAAACGAGCGGCCGCCTTTCGACCCTTATTCCAAGACGGAAAAACAGGATGACCACAAGTCCGCCAACGGCCAGGACAATGTGATCCCGTTGCCGAACCAGGCGGGCCAGGAAACCGAACCCGTCGAAAACGGCGGACCGGGCGGCGAAGTGGTGATCGACAATGTCGCACCGGCCGGGTCCGCGCTCAACAGCGCGCTGAAGCAGATCCTGTCCGTCGATCGCAGTTTCGAGCCGGAGCCGTTCCTGGAAGGCGCGCGCTCGGCCTACGAAATGATCGTGATGGCCTTCGCCGACGGCGACAAGAAGGCGTTGAAGAACCTGTTGTCCCCCGATGTCTACGAGGGCTTCGTTTCGGCGATCGACGAGCGCGAGAAGCGCGATGAAACGATCGAATCAACTTTTGTGGGCATCGACAAGGCGGAAATCGTCGAAGCGGCCCTCAAGGGCTCGACAGCCCAGGTCACGGTCAAGATCCACAGCCAGCTGATTTCCGCGACACGTGACAAGGCGGGCGAGATCGTCGATGGCGATCCGGCGAAAGTGACCGAAGTGGTCGACATCTGGACCTTTGCCCGGGACGCGACCTCGCGTGATCCGAACTGGAAGCTGGTCGCGACCGAATCCGCCGACTGACCAGGATGCGCGGGATGTGGCCGGGTTCCGTTTCCCGCCGTGCCGCCGTTTTAAGGTGCGCGGTCGTGGCCGCGCCGCTTTTCTTTTCAGGAGCTGCTTCCGCCATGGTGCCAGGCCCGCAGATTCCGGATCACCTTGAAGAGACAGCTTTCGCCGATCTCCCGGGTTGGATCCGGGATGATCATGCACAGGCTCTGCGCAGCTTCCTGCGTTTCTGCGAAACGCCCGGAGCCCTGGGGGGCGGCGGGGCGTTTCCGTTCCTGGCAGCCGGGGACCTCGGCAGTCTTTGCGAACAGGCCCGGGAGACCGGCCGCGACAAGCCCGAAGCGGCCCGCGAGTTCTTCGAAAGCCGCTTCACACCGTACCGGATCGTCCGGAAGGGGTTTGTCACCGGCTATTTCGAGCCGGAACTCAAGGCATCCCGTGAAAGGACGGCGGATTTTCCGGTCCCGCTTCACAGGAAGCCCGACGGGCTGGAGACCGTAACCGACGCAAACCGGCCGGCGGACTGGCCCGATCATCTCAGCCATGGTCGCCAACGGGACCGCCAAACGGGTGAGGGTCTCGCCGAGATGCCCGATCGCGGCGCCATCATGGACGGAGCGCTGGACAACGAGCACCTCGAACTCGTCTGGCTCGCGGACCCGGTCGACGCCTTTCTGGTACATGTCCAGGGATCCGCGCGCCTGCGCCTTACCGACGGGTCGGTCATGCGGGTCGGCTATGCCGGCAAGAGCGGCCATCCGTATACCGGGATAGCGCGCCTGCTGGTCCAGCGTGGCGAAGGCACGCCCGAGGACTTTACCATGTCGGGCCTCAGGTCCTGGCTCGCACGGCATCCGGACAGGCGCGATGCGCTTTTCAGGGAAAACCGGTCCTACATCTTCTTTCGCGAAGTGACCGAGGTCGGGCCGGAACAGGGCCCGGTCGGAGGGGCAGGCCTGCCGCTGACCGCCGGCCGCAGCCTGGCGGTCGACCCCGGGCATATCCCCTATGGCACCCTGGTGTTTGTCGATGCCGAGCTCGACGATTTCGACAGCGGCGGGGCCTTCGCGCGCCTGATGGTGGCAGACGACACCGGTTCGGCGATCCGCGGTGCCGCGCGTGGCGACATCTTTGTCGGCTCCGGGACCTCGGCCGGCGAGATTGCCGGCGAGATCCGTCATGCGGCCGGGTTCACGGTGCTTGTGCCGAACCCGGTGGACGCACGCGGCACCGCGGCGATGGACTGACCGATGGCACGGCGTGGAAAAAAGGGGTCCCTGTCACCGGAAGACCGGGAATTGTGGGGCAAGGTTGCCCGGACGCTGACACCGCTCGATGCCGATCGTGCGCGCGAGTTTGAAAACGCGCTGGCCAAGACGAGCGATGCGGTCCCCGAGAAATCCGTCGAATCGCCTGGAACGGCAACGGCGATCAAGGCTCCCTCCGCCACCAGGCCGCCGAAAGCGCCGCTGCCGCTGCATCAACTGGAACACCGGTACCGTCGCAAGGTCGTGCGCGGCGTGAAGGCCATAGACGCCCGCATCGACCTGCACGGCCTGACCCAGCACCAGGCCCACGACCGGTTGCGTGGATTTGTCTACCAGGCCCAGGCGCGCCGGCACCAGATCGTGCTGGTGATCACCGGAAAGGGCGGGGGAAGTGACCACGCCTATATGGACGAGCGCGGCGTTTTGCGCAGAATGGTCCCCCAGTGGCTGTCGATGCCGGACCTGCGCTCCGTCGTGCTCGGATATGAAGAAGCGCATGCCAGTCATGGCGGCGCCGGCGCGCTCTACGTCCGCATTCGCAGAAAAAGGCTGGGACCGTGACACCGCTTGGAGCAAAGATCCGCGAGCTGAGGGCGAAACGGGATGTCTCGCTGAAGGAAATGGCGGCCGCCCTTTCGGTCTCCAGCGCCTATCTGTCCGCGCTCGAGCATGGCAAGCGCGGCAAGCCGACCTGGTTCCTGGTGCAGAGGATCATCACCTATTTCAACGTGATCTGGGACGAGGCGGAAGAAATCCAGCGGCTGGCGGAATTGTCCGACCCACGCGTCACCATCGACACCGCCGGCATGGATCCCAAGGCCACGGAGCTGGCCAATCAGCTTGCGCTCAAGATCGGCGGCCTGTCGGAAGGCTCGCTCGCCGCCCTTCTCCACCAGCTCCGCGTCGCCGCCGTCAAGGATGACGTCTAGAGCATGTTCCTGCCGAATGGTTCAATGTGACCGGAAATCACTCCAGGTCGCGTCAACCGGCGCGCGTCTGCAAGGATTTACCTGTCCTTCAAGCATGATCTCTATATAACCTCCCACAAACCCCTGCCCGATGACGATGAAGCCACTGGATCAGCATGAAACTCTCCCAGGAAGACATTGCCGGACTGATCGATGCAAACGACCTGAGGAAACGTCTGACCGCGCTCACGAAACCCGGTGACGGCGATGGCTCGGACATGAAAATCCGGGCGGCGGTTCTTGGCGAACTGAAGGATGTGGTCAGGACCTCGCGGGAAACAGCGGAGAAAAGGCTGAACGAGGACGGCAGCGGCCTGCTGTGCGCGGCCCGGCTGTCCTTCGTCCAGGACGAACTGATCCGGGTGATCTACGATTTCGCCCAGCATCACGTCTACAGGATCAAGAATCCATCCGCCGCAGAACGCATGTCGGTGGCCGCCGTGGGTGGTTATGGACGCGGCACGCTTGCGCCCGGATCCGATATCGACCTGTTGTTCGTGCTGCCCTACAAGCAGACCCCCTGGGGCGAGCAGGTCGTTGAATACATCCTCTACATGCTCTGGGATCTCGGCTTCAAGGTCGGCCATGCCACGCGCAATATCGAAGAGTGCATCCGCCTCTCCCGAACCGATATGACCATCCGGACGGCCGTGCTTGAAGCCCGGTACATCTGGGGGGACAAGGCGCTGTTCGAGGACCTGATGCAGCGTTTCGACGCGGAAGTGGTCGAGGGCACCAGTTCGGAATTCATTGCGGCCAAACTCCAGGAGCGGGACGACCGCCATGGCCGGCAAGGCACCTCGCGCTATCTTGTCGAGCCGAATATCAAGGAAGGCAAGGGTGGCCTGCGGGACCTCAACACCCTGTTCTGGATCGCCAAGTATCACTACCGGGTCAACTCCCAGTCGGACCTTGTCGGGAAAGGTGTTCTGAGCCGGTCCGAAAACACCCGGTTCAGAAAGACCGAGGACTTTCTGTGGGCGGTGCGCTGCCACCTGCATTTCCTCACCGGCCGGCCGGAGGAGCGCCTGTCCTTTGACGTCCAGCGGGAAATCGCGCTCCGTCTCGGCTACACTCAGCATCCGGGCATGAAGGATGTCGAGCGCTTCATGAAGCACTACTTCCTCGTGGCCAAGGATGTCGGCGACCTGACCCGGATCATCTGTGCGGCGCTGGAAGAGGAGCACGTCAAGGAACCGCGCGGCAAGGGCCTGACGGGCATGATGCGGCGCCTGCGCGGCGGACGCCTGTCCGGAACCGCGAAACCCGTTGAAGGGGCGGCCGCGTTCGTTGTCGAGAACAACCGGCTCAATGCCGTCTCCGAAAAGGTGTTCGAGACCGATCCGACCGATCTTCTGCGCGTGTTCCAGATCGCGGACAAGCATGACTACAACATGCATCCCCGCCTGACCCTGCTGATGCGGCATTCCCTGAAACTGGTCGATTCGGATCTGCGTGCCGATCCGGAAGCCAACCGGCTGTTCCTGTCGATCCTGACGTCCCGGCACGCGCCGGAAAAGACCCTGCGCAAGATGAACGAGACCGGGCTCTTGGGCCGCTTCGTTCCCGAGTTCGGCAAGGTCGTGGCGATGATGCAGTTCAACATGTATCACCACTATACGGTCGACGAGCACCTGATCCGTTCCATTGGCGTTCTTGCCGAAATCGAGCGGGGCAATTCGGGCGACAATCATCCACTGGCGACGGACCTCATCCTGACCCTGCAGAACCGCAAGCTGCTTTACGTGGCCATGTTCCTGCATGACATCGCCAAGGGCCGCCCGGAAGACCACTCGGTCGCCGGCGCCAGGGTCGCGCGCAAGATCTGCCCGCGCTTCGGCCTGAACGATGCGGAGACGGAAACCGTCGCGTGGTTGATCGCCCATCATCTGGACATGAGCACCATCGCCCAGTCGCGCGATCTGTCGGACCGCAAGACCATCACGGATTTCGCCCAGACGGTGCAGTCCCTGGAACGGCTGAAACTTCTGCTGATCCTGACTGTTGCCGACATCCGCGCTGTCGGGCCGGGGGTCTTCAACGGCTGGAAGGGCCAGCTGCTGCGCACGCTCTATTACGCGACCGAACCGCATCTGTCCGGCGGTCACACCAAGATGTCCCACAGCCAGACCATCGCACTGGCCAAGGAAGAGCTCGACGGCCGCATCGGCCACTGGCCGGAAAAAGACCGCAAGGCCTACCAAAGCCGTCATTATGCCGCTTACTGGCTGCGCACGGAACCGGACCGGCTGCTGAGCCACGCCGAGCTTCTGCACGCATCCGACAAGGACGGCAAACGTCTGGCGTTTCAGGTGATCCCGCGCGCATTCGAAGGCGTGACCGAACTCACCATAATGGCGCCGGACCATCCCAGACTGCTGTCGATCATTGCCGGCGCCTGCTATTCCACCGGTGCCAATATCGTGGACGCGCAAATCGACACGACCACCGACGGTTTTGCCCTCGACACGATCTTCATCCGGCGGGAGTTGCCGGGGGACGAGGACGAGCAGCGGCGCGGCGAACGGATCGCCCGGCTGATCGAAACCACATTGCGCGGCGAGGAGCAGCCACCCGAGCCCGTGTCGCGCAAAAGCGCCATGAAGGGCCGGATGAGAGCCTTCAGGGTCGCAACGGAAGTTCTGGTCAACAATGCGCTTTCGGACGACTACACGGTTCTGGAGATCTCCGGCCTGGACAGGCCCGGTCTGCTGTATGATCTCACGCGCTCCATCGCCACACTCAATCTCAACATCGGCTCGGCACATATCTCGACATTCGGCGAGAAAGTGGTCGACGTTTTTTACGTCACCGATCTGACCGGTCAGAAAATCGCCAATATCGGGCGTCAGGAAATCATCCGCGAGCGGCTGTCCGCCGCCGTCGAAGGACACGTGGAACTGGATCCGGCCGCACCTGTTTCCCGGAAGATCTCGCGGTCCGTGTCCTGACACGCGCAGTTCACTTTCTCTCTGGAGCCCCGCCGGCATGAGTCTAGTCCGCAATTTCGCAACGGTCGGCGGCGCGACCCTGCTCAGCCGGCTGCTCGGATTCGTGCGCGACGTTCTGCTCGCCGCCGTTGTCGGGGCGGGGCCGGTTGCCGACGCCTTCGTTGTGGCGTTCCGCCTGCCCAACCTGTTCCGGCGCCTGTTCGCCGAGGGCGCTTTCAACTCGGCATTCATTCCCTTGTTCGGACGCGCGGTGGAGGAACAGGGCGAGGACGGCGCGCGGCGTTTCGCCGGCGAGATCGGTGCCGCCCTGCTGTTCTGCCTCCTGGCCCTCACGGCCCTGGCCCAGATCTTCATGCCCGGCGTCGTCTGGGCGCTGGCCCCGGGCTTCGTGGAGGATTCGGCCAAATACGACCTGACCGTGCTGATGTCGCGGATCGCCTTCCCCTATCTCATCTTCATGTCGCTGCTGGCCTTTGTCGGCGGCATCCTGAACACCTACAACCGGTTCGCGGCGGCGGCGTTCGCCCCGGTGATGCTGAATGTCGTGATGAGCCTTGTCCTGGGCGGTGTGCTCCTGGGGGGTGTCGAGGCGGACATGACGCTGGGGGTCATTCTGGCCGTCGGTGTGACCATCGGCGGCATCGTGCAGCTCACTGTGGTTATCATCGACCTGAAACGGCTGGGTTTCCGCATCCCGGTCTACCGTCCCCGCTATACCAAATCGGCCAGGCGCCTGCTTGTTCTCGGATTTCCCGGTGTGATTGCCGGCGGGGTCACGCAGATCAATATCGCGGTCGGGCAGATCATCGCCTCGCTCCAGGAAGGCGCCAACGCGCTGCTTTACTATGCCGACAGGCTGTATCAGTTGCCGCTCGGGGTCATCGGCATCGCCATCGGTGTGGTACTGCTGCCCAGCCTGACGCGGCAATTGCGTGCGGGCCAGACGGCGGCCTATCAGCACAGTCTCAACCGGGCACTGGAATTTTCCCTGGTCCTGACATTGCCGGCCGCAGTCGCCCTGGCCGTGATACCCGATGAGATCGTCTCGGTCCTGTTTCAGCGTGTGCGCTTCGATGCCGCCGCCGTGGAGGGCACGGCGGCGGCTCTGACCGCCTTCGCATTCGGCTTGCCGGCCTTTGTGCTCAACAAGGTCTTTTCACCGGGCTATTTCGCCCGCGAAGACACCAGAACGCCGATGATCTTCGCCATCGTCGCCATGATTGTGAATGTCGGCCTGTCGATTGCGCTGTTTCCGGTGCTGAAACACGTCGGCATCGCGCTGGCGACCACGATTGCCGGCTGGATGAACACCGGCCTCCTGATTGTCTTTCTGTGGCGGCGTGGCCATTTCGTGCCCGATTTCAAGCTTCTGCGCAGGCTCCTGCTGGTGCTTCTGGCCAGTCTGCTGATGGGACTGATCGTGCATTTCGCGGCGCAGTATCTGGCGCCCTCCCTGTCGGACGCCTGGCTTCTTGTCCGGGTCGCCAGCCTGTGCGCGCTGGTTTTGACCGGCATGGCCGTGTTCGCCCTGTTCACCCAGCTCAGCGGCGGCTCGGACCTTCTGGGCATGATCAAAGCGTTGACACGGCGCAACACCTGAGCGCGAAACGCAGGTTCGAGGTGTTTCCGGCTTGCATGGCGGACGGCGCAGGCTTACACCCGGCGCGCCCGAATGTTCATAAGCGCCCTTCCAACCGGCCGCACCAATAAAGGGATTTCAGATGACGGCGTTCCAGCCCCGTGTCTTTTCCGGCGTTCAGCCGACCGGCAATCTCCACCTTGGCAACTACCTGGGCGCGGTGTCGCGCTGGGTTCCGCTGCAGGACCAGATGCCGACCATTTTCTGCGTTGTCGATGCCCATGCCATCACGGCCGGGTTTCCGGACCCGCAGGAACTGACCAACGCCACCAGGGAAGTGACCGCCGCCTATATGGCCGCCGGAATCGATCCGAAGAAATCCATCATCTTCAACCAGTCCCAGGTGCGCGAGCACGCGGAACTGGCCTGGATCTTCAATTGCGTCGCGCGCATGGGCTGGCTCAGCCGGATGACCCAGTTCAAGGAAAAGGCCGGCAAGAACCGGGAAAACGCTTCCGTCGGACTGTTCGCCTATCCGAACCTGATGGCTGCGGACATCCTGGCCTATCGCGGAACCCACGTGCCGGTCGGCGACGACCAGAAACAGCACCTGGAACTGACCCGTGACATCGCCGCCAAGTTCAATAACGACTTCGCCGGGCGGATCAAGGAACTGGGTATCGGTGTGCCCAATCCGTCCCCGTCGCCGGAGCTTCCGGAATTTCTTTATTTCCCGATGACCGAGCCGCTGATCGCCGGACCGGCCACCCGGATCATGTCCCTGCGCGACGGCACCAGGAAGATGTCCAAGTCGGATCCGTCCGACCTGTCGCGCATCAACCTGACCGACGACGCCGACACGATCTCCAAGAAGATCAAGAAGGCCAAGACCGATCCGGATGCCCTGCCGGGCGAGACGGACGGTCTGGAAGGCCGGCCGGAAGCGGACAATCTCGTCGGCATCTACGCCGCCCTCAGCGGCACCACCAAGGAAGAGGTGCTCCGGGAGTTCGGCGGCCAGCAGTTCTCCGCCTTCAAGCCGGCGCTGTCCGACCTGGCCGTGGCCAAACTGTCTCCGATGACAGACGAAATGCGGCGTCTCAAGGAGGACCAGGCAGAGATCGATGCCGTCCTGAAGGACGGTGCGGAAAAGGCCTCCGAGATCGCCGAGCCGGTGCTCAAGGACGTCCGCAGGATCATCGGCTTCCTCGACGTGCGCTGACGTCTGACAGGGTCCGGTCCGGCACACGGACCACAGCCAGGACAGGACTCATGGACAGGTCTGAAAACGAGAGCAACGCCATCCGGTATCTGCCGCGGTCCGTGGCCGCGCTCGGCCATTGGTCCTGTCCGCCATACTCGTTCAAGGTTTACGGGCTGAGTGACCTCGGCATGGCCATGGAGGTCGGCGATCTGACGCAAGCGTGCAGCCTGGCGGCAGCGCGTCTTGAGGACATACAGGTCGAGCAGGGGCAGACCTATCCCGGTTTCCTAATCTATCACAAGGGAAGCGCAGGCATCACGCTGCAGGTTTACTGGTGGGTCGAGGGATGCATCCTGTGCCAGGATCACGTCCGTCTTCCCTACGATGGTGAAGACCCGATTGCCGCGCTCAGGCCTCATGTGGTCGGCTGTGTGTGGGAGTTGGCAGTGGTCAACCACGAAAAGACCGCCTGGCAGGGCACGATGATGTTCGGGAGGCCGAATGTGGCCGCCTATCTGCAAAGCTGGCTACCGGATACCACCGTCTGACCGTTGAAAAGGCATCCGTGTAATTGTCAATGAAACGGTTTTTCAAAGTTTTCACTGCACTCTGATCACAACTGGGTCTTGTAGAGAGTAGTGAACTTGGTCAGTCAAAACAGTGATCGTGCCGCCAAAGCCGTGCCGGATGCCGACAAGGTGGAAGAAGAGCGGGTCGCCGATGGATCGTTTCACTCCGCGCGTCAGGACAGGGTTCCACCGAAATCTTCCCGGGTGGCCGACCCGGACCGCGACAGCGGTCCGGACGTCGGACCGGGCCGCCGGGCGACCGATCTGCCAGTCTCGGCACCGGCGAAATCGCTGCAGCATCTGGCCGTCGCCGGCCTGGTTGTCGGACTGGCCGCGGGGTTTCTGCTGGTTTCCACGGACGGTATCAACCGCTACCTGGGCGTTGGCCTGACGTTTTTCGCCGGCGGCCTCGCGGTCTGGCGGCTCTTTGCCGACGACGTCCACCGGGCCATTCAGGCCGTGCAGCTGAAAGACGACAAGATCCGCCGCCTGACCGCCCGCTGCGAGGAACTCGAGGACCGGGCCTGGGAGCTGGGCGAATCCGATGAACGCCATGCCAGTATCCTGGCAACCCTCGGCGATGTGGTGATCCGGCGCGACCAGGACGGCACCATTACCTATGTGAACACCGCCGCCGACGACGTGTTCGGACCGCATCACGCCCTGCAGCCCGGCAGCGAGATGCGGCTGCCGCTCGTTGAGATGTCCCGCGCCAACGGGACCGGCCCCTCCGGGCCGGGTGCCAGTGGCACGGGCATGGGGTTCGAGGACCTTCCCCTGGAAACGGCCCAGGGCCGCCGCTGGTTTTCCCGGATCGACATTCCCGTGCGTGACACCGCCACGGACCGTCAGCTCGTGCAGACCGTTCTGCGCGACGTGACCGAACGCCGGCTGATTGAGGAAGAGCTTCTTGCTGCGCGCCATTCCGCGGAAACGTCCAACGAGGCGAAATCCCGCTTTCTGGCGACCGTCAGCCACGAGATCCGCACGCCGCTCAACGGCATTCTCGGCATGGCCGCGCTCTTGCGCGACACGCGCCTGACCAAGGAACAGGGTGCCTATATCGAGGCCCTGGAAACATCGGGAGAAACCCTCCTCCTGCTGATCGACGAAGTGCTCGATTTTTCCAAGGTGGAAGCCGGCAAGCTGGACATTTACGCCGCGCCGGTTCGTGTCGGCACCCTGGTCGAAAGCGTCGTTGAGCTGCTTGCGCCCAAGGCCCATGCGAAACAGCTGGAAATCGGCGCCATGGTCGATCCCTATCTGCCTGAAGAGGTCTCGCTGGACGCGACACGTGTGCGCCAGATCCTGTTCAACCTGATCGGCAACGGCGTCAAGTTCACCGACGAGGGCGGCGTGGCGATCGAACTGAGCGGACGGCCCAACGAGGAAGGCGGCAGTTTTCTGGACATAGATGTGCGCGACACCGGGATCGGCTTCGATGCGGAAGAAGCCGGACGCCTGTTCCAGGAATTCGAACAGGTCGACCACGGCCCTGCCCGCAAGTTTGGCGGTACCGGGCTTGGCCTGGCGATCGCGCAGCGGCTCGCGGGCCTCATGGGCGGTGAGATTTCGGCCCGCCCGGCCGGTGGAGGCGGCGCCCATTTCCGTGTCTCCCTGCCGGTTCCCGAAAATCTGTTGGCGGACAGGGACCAGCGTCTGGAGCAGGTCGTGGGCCGCAGGATCGTTTTTGTCAGCAACAGCCGGATCGAATGCCCGCTGCTGGCCGGGCGCCTGCAGCAGCATCAGGCCGAAGTGAAGGTGCTGGCCCCCGGCAATCCCGAACTCGACACCTGCCTTGCGAGCGCGGACCTTCTGATCGTCGACAACGGGGCGCTCTCCGACAGCGGCGGCTGGCTCGCCTCCGCGCGGCTGACGGGATGCAGGGCACCCGCCATCGTCATGATCGCGCCGCCGGAGCGCGAGCGCCTGGAGAACCTGCGCGCAGCCGGCTACGCGGCCTATCTGATCAGGCCGGTGCGCATCGAGACTCTGGTTCAGATCTTCTCGGGCCTGCTGGGCGACGAAGGTATGGACCACGCCTGGGATGTCAGCGCCGAACCGGTGAGCAACAGCTTCCTGTCCAGCCGCTACAAGATGCCCGCGCGGCCCTTGCGCCTGCTTGTTGCCGAAGACAACGATATCAACCGGCTCCTGAGCGAGGCGATGCTGCGCAAGCTCGGCCATGTGCCTGTCATGGTTGTTGACGGCGAGAGGGCGGTCGAGGCGGCAGCGGAGGGGTCCTACGACGCCATCCTGATGGATCTCCACATGCCCGGCCTCGACGGATTTCAGGCGATCCGCCAGATCCGCGCGGATGAACAGGCCGAAGGCCGCCCGGCTGTGCCGGTGCTGATCGTCACGGCCGATGTCATGAAGGATGCCCGCGACAAGGCGGCGGAAGTCGGGGCGGCGGGCTATCTGACCAAACCGCTGTCCGTCGAAGCCATTTCGGATGCCCTGTCCGAAGTTGGCCGCGCCTGAGGAATGTGCCGCGGTCTCGCGTGTCCGGGAACGTCCACCGGCGGACCCTGCGAGAACCCTGCCGTGTAATACCAATCTCCTTGGACAGGCGTATCCTGCTTGCCGGCAAGGCACGGGAAAAAAATCTGGTGTCATCCGGTTGTCGGAATAGTATGTTCTACGGCGTGGTCCAAGCACAGCCACCGGGCCGGGGATTGTTGTTCCCGCGTAGGTAAATTGGCGGGTGAATCAGTCAATAGCCTCAGAGACCGATCGATGTGCGCCAATGGGAAGACATGAGGGTGGAATGTCCATAATGCGGCAAGGACTGTTTTCTCCGAGGAATCTGGTCCGCAAATTCACGCCTGCAATGCGCCCCGACGCAAACATGGCGAACGTTCAGCGTCCCGGCACCGCGCTCCGCACCCCTGTCAAGACCGGCGAAACACTTGGCCGAATCGGGTCGCTTGAAGTCCGCATGGCCCGGAACTTCAAGGAAGTCAAAAAGGCGCAGCGTCTCCGCTACGAGGTTTTCTACGAGGAAATGTCGGCCATCCCCGACGCACACACCCTTGCGACCCGCCGGGATGCCGATCCGTTCGATGCCTATTGCGATCATCTGCTCGTCGTCGATCACGCTTCGCTGAAGCGCAACAAGCTTGGCCGGCTGAAACCGGAAATCGTCGGCACCTACCGGATCCTGCGTCAGGAAATGGCGGACCGGAACGGTGGTTTCTACACCGCCGCCGAATACGACATTCAGGCCCTGATCGATGCCAATCCGGACAAGCGGTTCATGGAACTCGGCCGCTCCTGCGTGCTGAAACCCTACCGCAACAAGAAAACCGTCGAGTTGCTCTGGCACGGGATCTGGGCCTATGTTCTGCGCCACAAGATCGACGTGATGCTCGGCTGCGCGTCGATCGAGGGCACCTGTCCCGACACGCTCGCCGGCCAGTTGTCCTTCCTGCACCACAATGCCCGCGCGCCGGAAGAATGGCGCGTGCGCGCAGTGGCAGACCGCTATGTGGACATGAACCGCCTGCCGGCCGAACAGGTCAACTCCAGGGAAGCGCTGCGTGCCCTGCCGCCGCTGGTCAAGGGGTATCTGCGCCTTGGCGCCTTCATCGGCGATGGCGCCGTCATCGATCACCAGTTCGGCACCACGGACGTGCTGATCATCATGCCGGTGTCCGAACTCAACACGCGCTACGTCAACTACTACGGCGCTGACGCAAGCCGCTATTCCAGCTAGAGCGGTCCGGCTGGCCACAGGCTTCCCGCATGTCCTTGCGGCCAGGCGAAACGCACACCGGAACCGGTGTGCCGGCGGGTCAATCGGCCGCTCCGGCCCGGGTCTGCAAATTTCGGTAGCCTTAACGCCCCCTTAAATCACCTCACTCTAGAATCATCCCCGGGGAACCCGGTCCTTGGCCGGCGAACGCCGACCCGGTTTGGTATGGAGTAGGGAAAAGGGATCAATGGCGCCTCGGGCGAAACGCCAGCCGCGTGTTGAACCGACATTCGGACAGTCGGGCAGCAGCCTGCTTGACCTGCGGCTGAAACCGCAGGACCGCCCGGCTGCGCCCGCTTCAAAATCTTCCGGCAAGGCGAAGTCCCGCAAACCTGCCGCCAAGAAGAAAACCGCTCCGAAAAAACCCGCTTCTCCCGCGCGCAAGCCAGCCAAATCCGGGGCCAAAACCGGAGCCGGCACCGGCAAGAGCCGTGCCCGGGGCGGGCGCTCCGGTGCCAAGCGGCGCAGCCGCAAACGGACCCGTCGTTTTCAGCTTCCCACCGCGCTCGGACGGCTGCTCAAGCGCGGCGTCTACTGGAGCATGGTGCTCGGCATCTGGGGCACGATCGCGGTGGTCTGCGTGGTCGGCTACTACGCCGCCTTCCTGCCGCCGACCTCCGAATGGCAGGTGCCGGCCCGGCCGCCCAACGTCAAGATCGTTGCCTCCAATGGCGCGCTGATCGCCAACCGCGGCGACACGGGCGGCGAAGCCGTGCGTCTGGAACAGTTGCCGCCCTATCTGGCCAACGCGGTGATCGCCATCGAGGACCGCCGCTACCGCTCCCATTTCGGTCTCGATCCGATCGGTCTCGCCCGCGCCATGATCATCAACTTCACCTCGGGACGCCTGCAGCAGGGCGGATCGACCCTGACCCAGCAGCTCGCCAAAAACCTTTTCCTGGAGCAGGATCGGACCATCAAGCGCAAGATCCAGGAGCTGGTTCTGGCCTTCTGGCTGGAGGCGGAATATTCCAAGGACGAGATCCTCGAAATGTACCTGAACCGGGTCTACCTCGGTTCGGGAGCCTACGGGGTCGACGCGGCGGCCCGCCGCTATTTCGGCAAATCCGCCCGGCTGATGACGATCGCCGAGGCTGCGACCATCGCCGGCCTGCTCAAGGCACCGTCGCGCTATTCGCCGGCCCGCAACCCGGACCTTGCCGAGGACCGGGCCCAGCTCGTGCTCGCGGCGATGAACGAGGAAGGCTACATCACCGACAATGAGGCCAAGAACGCCCTCGCCGCCCCGGCCAAGGTCGTGCGCCGCTACACCACGGCCAGCGAAAATTACGCCGCCGACTGGGTGATGGACGTGCTGCCGCATTTCGTCGGCTCGATCGAGAAGGACATCATAGTCGACACGACCATCGATCCGGCGATGCAGGAGGCGGCGGAACAGGCGCTGCGCACCGCCCTGAAGGAAAACCGCCAGAGCTACGGCGTGACCCAGGGCGCGGTGGTGACGCTCGACACGGCCGGTGCGGTCAAGGCTCTGGTCGGTGGTGCGGACTATTCGAAAAGCCAGTTCAACCGGGCGGTCTACGCCAAGAGGCAGCCGGGCTCCGCCTTCAAGCCCTTCGTTTATCTCGCCGCGCTGGAAAACGGCATGAGCCCCCAGACCATTCGCCAGGACCAGCCGGTCACATACGGCGGCTGGTCGCCGAAGAACTACACCAAGGAACACTACGGTCCGGTGACCCTGACACGGGCGCTCAGCCTGTCGCTCAACACGGTGGCGGTGCAACTGGCGCATCAGGTCGGCGCGGGCACGGTGGCAGACACGGCCACGCGGCTTGGCGTCACGTCGGACATGAAAAGAAACCTGTCCCTGTCGCTGGGCACGTCCGAGGTCACGCCGCTGGAAATCGCTGGCGCCTATGTGCCGTTCTCCAACGGCGGTTACGGCGTGTTGCCCCATATCATCCGCCGGATCAAGACCGTCGACGGCAAGACGCTGTATTCGCGCTCCGGCGATGGCCGGGGCCGCGTCGTGGAGCGGCGCATGGTCGGGGAAATGAACCTGATGATGTCGGAGACGCTGATGACCGGCACGGGGCGCAAGGCCCGGCTCGACAGCGGCCGGCCCGCCGGCGGCAAGACCGGCACCAGCCAGGATTTCAGAGACGCCTGGTTCATCGGCTACACGGGCAACCTGACCACGGCGGTCTGGCTCGGCAACGATGACAATTCCCCGACCAAAAAGGCCACCGGCGGCGGCCTGCCTGCGACGGTCTGGAAGCAGGTGATGGACGCGGCCCATGTGGGCCTGCCGGTGGCGGAGCTGCCCGGCGTGCCCGATCTGCCGGTGGCCGTCGCGGCGCCGCGCAGGCCCGTGCCGGTGGCCAGTTCCGGCAGCGGCAGCGATCCGCTTCCACCCGCCCCGATCGGCGGCGGCGAGGACGGCCAGCGCCGGGGCCCGCTCAACCTGCTTCGCAACCTGTTCGGCGGTGGCTAGGGCGGTCTCCGGATCGGATGACACCGTGACGGAAGGGCAGATCCGAAGACCCGTTCTCCTCCGTCACCGGGAACGTCTGGTTAGCAATCGTCTGTCTGAAGGAACCCGACCGTCTTCATCTCAGCACTGGTGGCTGTAGGTGAAGACGAGCGTGTCGGTGGTGAACTTGCCGGAAGGGCGGCAGCGGTTGTGCACCTCGCGGGTTCCGGTGACGGTGACCTGCAGCTGGTCGCCGCGCACCGGCCCCTCGACGAAATATTCCAGCGGCGATCCGGGACAATATTTGGAAAAGACCCGGGCCGTGCCGGAATACCAGTTGCCGCTCTTGACCCCGTTGAACAGCAGGGTTCCGCGCTGGACGCCGGAGCCGCGCAGCACGTCCCGGGGCCGTTCATAGGACAGCCAGCGCTGGTTGCCCTGCGCCTGCAGGCGCATCAGGGACCCGTTGTGGTTCCAGCAGCTGTCGGCGGCGGCTTCGCCGGCCAGGACACCTCCAAAACCGGTGGCAAGCACCACGCCGACAAGCCCGGCTCTGGTCAGTTCAAACAGGGTCATGCATCGCCTCCCGAATTCAATCGGCCAAGCGAACCACGAATTTCAAGATTTGAAAACGGAAATCCGGACCGGAAGCCCTTGCATCCTGTCTCAGCCGAAGCCGTGCAGGTGCCGGCCGTTGTCCTTTAGCCACTGCCGCGCGGACGGGGTCTGCGGCGCAAGCTGTTCGCACAACCGCCAGAACCGTGCCGAATGGTTCATTTCCTTCAGGTGTGCCACTTCGTGTGCGGCGACATAGTCGAGAATGTCCGGCGGCGCCAGAACAAGCCGCCAGGAAAACGACAGGCGGCCGTTGGACGCACACGAGCCCCAGCGGCTTCTGGTGTCGCGGACGCTGATCGCGGCGATCTTCGCGCCGATGGTGCGTGCGTGCTCTTCGGCGCATCGAGTCAGGTCGGCGCGGGCCTGCTCTTTCAACCAGGCGGTCACCTTGCGGGGCATGTGGTCGTCGGCGCCCGGAACAAGAAGGGCCGGCAGACCGTCCGCAGTCTGGCCTGTGGAGACAAGGCCGCGCAACTTGCCGGTCGGCACGATGATGTGCTCCTCGCCGCGCAGGGGCACCTTGTCGCCGGCCCGGAAGGCAATGTGATCGGGCCGGTCCTGGAGGCGCTCGACCAGCCAGTCGATGTGCTGACGGGCAAAATGTTCGGCCCGGGCCAGGTTGCCGCCCTTCGGCACCGTGAGGACGGGTCCGGACTGGTCTGCCGGCAGGCGCAGCAGATACCGCTGCGCCCGCGGGTTCGCCTTCAGGCGGATACGCACCGGCGCGGCGCCGGTGTCGATCTCCAGATGGTCCGGCAGGGCTTTCTTGCGGGAGCGTGAAAACATGATCAGGCGATGGTCCGGGCGAATCAGTTGCATCAGGTCCGTTCCGGCCATTGTCGGGACCGGATTCGACTGAAGCAAGGCAATAACCCGGACGCTTCGGCAAGTCACGCCCTGCCGTGATGCCGGACCTGACAGAGATCCGGAGCCTGCCTCCGGGGTGCGCCTGTCTTGTGGCGGGGAGGACCCGGTCAGTCAATCAGGGTCAAGGCCTCCTTGCCGACCCGCCGGTAGTTCACGAAGGCATTCGCGCTCATCACGACGAAGAAACCTTCCATGTCGATCAGCACGTAACCCTGTTCGAACAGGGCGCGGGTCAGGCCTGCAATATCGTCGGCGTAGAGCCTGCGCCGTTTCAGCATGTCCCTGAGGACCTTCACCGGGATTCGGTAGCGGCCCGAGGGCTTTCCCCCGAACTCCATTCCATAAAGCTCAACCAGGGCGTTCGCCGTGCGATCAAAATCCGTCATTGGTTATCCGTGATAAAATTTTGGCTATAGACAAAATAATATCACATATATATGAAGCTGCAACCAGGCAATCGAGTGAAAATGATGGAAACCCACACCCAGTCACCCAATGGCGAGGATCTCTCGGACGCGCTGCAGGTCGCGGTGGCCGAGGGCAACGCGGAACGGATCTCCGCTCTTCTCGATCCCTTGACTCACAGCGAGGCCCTGCGGGAGCTGCTTGCCCTGTCGCCGGAGGAGCGAGACCGGGTGCTTGAGCTTGTTCCGGCTGAACTCGCCGCTGAACTGATCGGGGAAGCGCCGAACGAGATGGCGGTCGATCTGGTCGAGCGGATGGAGCCTGACCGGGCGGCCGAGGTTCTCGAGGAGCTCGATTCAGACATTCAGGCCGACGTTATCGGCGAAATGGACGAGGTGGACGCGGAAGCGATTCTGTCGGAGATGGACGCGGATGGCGCCGCACACGTTCGCCGTCTCGCGACTTATGACGACAACACGGCCGGCGGACTGATGATGGCCGAAGTGTTCCGCTTCAACGATGTCGAAACGGTCGGCAAGGTGTTGCGCGACCTGGCGTCCGACGATGACGATTTCGAACGCTACAGGGGGCAGCATCCCTACATTACAGACGCCGTGGGACATCCGGTCGGGGTCGTGTCGCTGCGTGGCCTGCTGACGGCGAAACGCAGCGCGCTGCTCACTTCGATCATGACACAGGTGCAGACGGTGCCCTTGAGCATGCCGCTCGAGGATCTGGAAGACATTTTCGACGAACACCCGTTCCTCGGCGTGCCTGTGGTCGACGAGACCGGCCTTCTCGTTGGAGTGGTCTCGCGGATCGCGGTCTCTGACGCCGTGCTGGAACGCAGCGAAAGCGTAAGCCTGAAACGGCAGGGTGTGGTTGGCGACGAACTCAGGTCCATGCCGCTCTGGCTGCGATCGCGACGGCGGCTCGCCTGGCTGTCGGCGAACATCGTGTTGAACATTCTCGCAGCGAGTGTCATCTCGGCCTACGAGGAAACGCTCTCCGCGATCATCGCGCTGGCAATTTTCCTGCCGATGGTTTCGGACATGAGCGGCTGTTCGGGTAATCAGGCCGTCGGCGTGACCATGCGGGAACTGAGCCTCGGTCTGGTCCGCCCGGTCGATGTCTTGCGGGTCTGGTTCAAGGAAATCTCTGTTGGCCTCATCAACGGCATCTCGCTCGGGATCCTGATCGGGATCGTCGCCTGGGTCTGGAAGGGCAATCCCGCGCTCGGCCTGGTCATCGGGGCCGCGCTGGCGCTCAACACAATTCTCGCAGTGTCGATCGGCGGGGTCGTGCCGCTTCTGCTGAAACGTCTCGGCCAGGATCCCGCAGCCGCGAGCGGCCCGCTCCTGACGACAATCACCGACATGGCCGGGTTCTTCTTCGTGCTGAGTTTCGCCACCCTGATGATGCCGTGGTTGCTGTGATGAAAGACAGGAAGACGGCATTGCGCCGGACAGGCCGTGACCTGACCGTGATCGGCTGGATGGAGACGATCGACCTGCCCGATCTGGAACTCGCGGGACTGAAGGCCAAGATCGATACCGGCGCGCGGACGTCGGCGCTGCATGCGACCGATATCCGGACCTTCACCCGGAACGGTGCGTCCTGGGTCTCCTTCATGGCCGACTCGGGGCACGGGCTCTGCGATGTCCCCATTGAGGCGGCCGTCAGGGATCAACGCGCGATCAAGAACACCTCCGGTGTACCGGAAGACCGTTTCATCATCCGCACACGTCTGCGGCTCGGCGGCAGTCTCTGGACCATCGAACTCTCGCTCAGCGACCGCAGCAACATGACTTTCCCGATGATCATCGGGCGGGCGGCGCTGAAAAACCAGGCGATCGCCGTACATACCCGGCGCGCCTTTGTCGTGACCGATTGACACCGCAGCAAGGCAGAAAGGATACCCGATGAAGATTGCGATGCTTGCAAGAAATGCAAAACTCTATTCTCACCAGCGCCTGAAAGAGGCCGCCGAACAGCGCGGTCACGAGCTCGATATCATCGACACGCTGCGCTGCTACATGAACATCGCCTCGCGTCGGCCGGAAATTTTCTACAACGGTGAAAAGCTGACAGGCTACGATGCCGTCATTCCCCGTATCGGCGCGTCGATCACATTCTACGGCATGGCGGTGCTGCGCCAGTTCGAGATGATGGGCGTCTATCCCCTGAACGAAAGCGTCGCCATAGGCCGGTCGCGCGACAAGCTGCGCTCGATGCAGCTTCTGGCACGCGACGGCATCGGTCTCCCGGTCACCACTTTCGCGCATGATCCGAAACAGACCGAGGAAGTGCTGAAGCTCGCCGGGGGCGCGCCGATCGTGATCAAGCTTCTGGAAGGCACCCAGGGCATCGGTGTGGTTCTGGCCGATACGGACCGGTCGGCCAAGTCGGTTGTCGAAGCGTTCCGCGGGGCGGGTGTCAACATTCTGATGCAGGAATTCATCAAGGAAGCCGGCGGAACCGACATCCGCGCAATCGTCGTCGGCGGCAAGGTCGTGGCGGCCATGAAGCGCACCGGCGCAGAGGGCGAATTCCGCTCGAACCTGCACCGGGGCGGCTCGGCGCAGATCGTCAAACTGTCTACGGAAGAGCGGGCGACAGCGGTCCGCGCGGCCAAGAGCCTCGGATTGAATGCCTGTGGTGTCGACATGCTGCGCGCAAATCATGGCCCGGTGATCATGGAAGTCAACTCCTCTCCGGGTCTCGAGGGCGTTGAAAAGGCGACGGGACTGGATATCGCCGGCAAGATAATCGAGCAGTTGGAAAAGAATGCCAAGGTCGGCAATACCAAGACCAAGGGCAAGGGATGAGGACGGCACGGCCGCCTTTCGGGATCGGGGAGGAACAGGTTCCTCCCGGGTCGCGGCGAACGGTCGATCTGCCGGTCAGTGTCCTGTCCGACCATACGCCGGTGACCATGTCGGTTCACGTGGTCCATGGAGAGCGGCCGGGGCCGGTCCTTTTCGTCGGGGGGGGATACACGGCGACGAGGTCATCGGTGTCGAGATCATCCGCAGACTGTTGAAGGCGCCCAATCTGGAATCCCTGAAGGGCACGCTGATCGCGGTGCCCATCGTGAACGCGTTCGGATTCATCAGTCACTCGCGGTACCTTCCCGACCGGCGCGACCTCAATCGCATGTTCCCGGGGAGCCACTCCGGGCCTCTCGCGTCGCGGCTGGCGAACATGTTCATGACCGAGATCGTCAAACGGTCCGACCTGGGAATCGATCTGCATTCCGCAGCGATCCATCGCACCAACTATCCCCAGGTCCGCATTGCGCCCGGCAATGACCATACCCTGGACCTTGCCGCCGTGTTCGGAGCTCCGATCGTGATGCGTTCTCCGCTGCGCGACGGATCGCTTCGCAAGGCGGCGAAGGACATCGGCAAGGACGTTCTTCTCTACGAGGCCGGCGAAGGGCTGCGATTTGACGAGCTGTCCGTGCGCGCCGGAGTTGCCGGCATCCTCAGGATCATGCGGCAGCAGAAAATGATTCCGCCGAAGGGCGTGTCACGGCCCAAGGCAGCGCCGCAGTTCTGCCCGTCGAGCAAGTGGCTGAGGGCGCCCATGGGCGGGCTTCTTCGAATTTACAAGACCGATGGCGCTCTGGTCCGTCAGGGTGACACGATGGCGACGGTCTCGGACCCGTTCGGCGAACAGGAACAGGAAATTGTGGCGCCCTTCGACGGCATCATCGTCGGGCGGGCGGTCATGCCCGTCGTCAACGAAGGCGATGCCGTGTTTCACCTGGGCCGGGTCAGGTCGGTGGACCATGCGGAAGGGTCGGTCGGGGACCTGAGCGCCCAGCTTGACGACGATCCGATGTTCGACGAGGACGAGATCATCTGAGCAGGCCGCGCCGATGCCCTCCCGTCGTTTCTCATCCGGGAGACCGTGACCCCAAACGACGAGAGCGGCGCCATGTCTGGCGCCGCTCTCGGTCTGGCCGTCCGGAGACGGGCGCGGGCAGAAGACTTATAGCGGCGCGGGGTCGCTACCTCCGCTCCGGCCGCCCTTGGCCATGAACCGGTCGAACTCTTCCTGGTCGCGCGCACGGCGCAGTTCCCGAAGAAAGTCGTCGAACTCGGCGCGCATCGTATCGAGCTTGGCCCGTTCTTCTTCCAGGCGCTTGAGTTCCCGTTCGCGGTAATCGTCAAACGCGACATTGCCCGTACGCGGGTGGCCGGCAGTGCTGGACATGTTTTCGAAAGCTCCCTTCAGCGGGCTGCCCCGCCATTGATCCCGGGCGTCGCGGGCAAGGCCCTCGAAACGGTCACCCCACAAGATGTAGGCAAGCATGGCAAGGCCAAGCGGCCAGAACACCACGAACCCCAGCACCATCAGGCCGATGGTTGCCGGCGTCCAGGCAGGTTTAATCATGCAACTTTTGGCTGTTGTCATCGTCCTATCCATTTAAGACATCCACGATGTTCAGGTAGGGATTGGCTGGCGGCGCTTCAAGGATTTGTGATGTCGAACACAGGTTTCAGCCGACGGAAATTCCGGCCGGATTCGCACCGGAAAATCGCTAAAACATTGGTTTCATGAACAAAAAAGGTCAGCCCCGAGCCGGGGGATCCGCCGATCACATCTTGGCTGAAACAAGCCAGGGAGCGCTGTCCGATGGGCCTTTGACCGGCAGGCCGGGACGTCGTCGTCAGGTCAAGGCGCCCCGAAGGGCGCCTCCACGCATGTTTGTCAGGCGACGGTTTCCGACAACTGCCGGGCCTGCTCGATCCAGTTGTCCCGGGCGATGCGGCCGCGGAAATCAAGCTTGCTGTCGAGCGCCTCGATCTGGGCGGCGGTCAGCCCGGCGATCTGCCAGAAATGGAAGATGCCGGCTTCGTTGAGCGCCGATTCCAGTTTCGGGCCGACGCCGCTGATCGCCTTCAGGTCATCGGCGGCTCCGTCAGGCTTCGCCAGAAGGATGCTTTCGAGTGAACTCGGGGCTTTTTTGGCCGCTGCTGCCGGCTTTTTCGCTGCGGAGGTGGAGGGTGCCGGGGACGGTTTTGTCCGCGCCGGTCCGGCTCCCTGCGGTTTCTTGGGCAGGTTGGTGCGGTTCGAACGGATGAAGTCCATGACACGCGGCGCGATCTCGGCGCGCCAGCGCGAGCCGTTGAAGACCCCGTAGTGGCCGACATTCGGCTGCTCGTAATGCGCTTTCTTGTCGTCCGCGAGGCCGGTGCAGAGCGCATGCGCGGCTTTGGTCTGGCCGCGTCCGGTGATGTCGTCCTTCTCGCCTTCCACGGTCAGAAGCGCCGTGCGCGAAATCTTGGTGCAGTCGACCAGCCGGCCGTTGTGGGTCATCGTCCCGTTCGGCAGCGCATGATCGATGAAGACCGCCTCCACCGTCTGCAGATAGAATTCGGCGGTCAGGTCCATCACGGCGAGATATTCGTCGTAGAAATCGCGGTGTTTTTCGGCTCCGTCGCCGTCGCCTTCGATGAGGTGCTGGAAGAAGTCCCGATGAGCGGTGACGTGCCGGTCGAGGTTCATGCCCATGAAACCCGACAGCTGCAGAAAGCCCGGATAGACATCGCGCATGAAGCCCGGATGCGGAAACGGCACCTTCATGACGACATTGTTGCGGAACCAGTCGATGCCCTTGTCGACGGCAAGGTCGTTCACGGCGGTGGGAGCGACGCGCGTGTCGATCGGTCCGCCCATCAGCGTCATGGTGGCCGGAACGTAAGGATCCTCGCGATCTTCCATCACGGCGACCGCGGCAAGGACCGGAACGGAAGGCTGGCAGACGCCCAGGATATGAGTATCCGGGCCGAGCAGATGCAGCATCGAGATGATGTAGTCGATATAGTCGTCAAGGTCGAACTTGCCGTCCTGGATGGGCACCATGCGGGCATCGATCCAGTCGGTGATATAGACATCCGCGTTCGGCAGCAGCGCTTCGACGGTGCCGCGCAGCAGTGTCGCGTAATGGCCGGACATCGGCGCGACGATCAGGATCTTCGGGTCGTTGCGGTGGGACGTCACCCCGCGCTCGAACCGGATCATGTCGCAGAACGGGCGGCTCCAGACGGTGGTTTCCCGAACCGGAACGCGGACGCCGCTGACAGTCGTTTCTTCAAGGCCGAATTCCGGCTTGCCGTAGCGGCGGGTGGTGCGTTCAAGAACCTCACAGCCGGCCGCGACCGTCCGGCCGTAGCTGGTATGGGCGAGCGGATTGAGCGGGTTCTGGAAGTAAAGCCGCGTCATGTCCACCATGGCCCGGATCGGTGCCACGGCAGCGTGGTTCATTTCATAAAGGTGATAGAACGGCAATGACGCATCTCCATTGTTGAACAAACCGTTGCCAGCCCCTTCGGCAAAATTTGTGAACATGTTCCCGGCTCGTCGTTATTATTTGCACCATCTATTGCATCGCAACAGGATAGCCAGCCCTGAAGCTGCCTGCAATACTGCTATTTGTTATATGTAAACGCAGCTAATTGCTCAGCATTGCAGCCAAAGTCACTTTGGCACCAAAACACTGTGCAATGCACAATACCGGATAAAACATTTAAATCAGCTTGGTAGCATTATTTTCACGATGAAGCCCGCGGGCCTCATGCGGCCAGATCGGCGACCACCGCGTCGAGCACGAAAAATCCGTCCCGGGTCGCCCGGACTCTGTTTTCCCCGATTTCTTCCACCATGCCGTGCTCCTTGAGCGCGTTCAGGCGGTTCGGGTCGAGGGATTTGTGGGCGTAGCGTTCATACCGTTTCATGTCGATGCCCTCGGTGAGCCGCAAGCCCATCAGCAGGAATTCGTCGCCCTGCTCCTCTTCGGAAAGACCGGTATTTTCAACCAGCGCATGCCCGTGCCGCTCGACCGTTTCCAGCCACGTCTCCGGATGGCGCTCCGTCGATGTCGCCAAACGGCTGGCGCCGACGGTCAGGCGGCCATGGGCGCCCGGACCGACGCCGACATAGTCGCCATAGCGCCAGTAGACCTGGTTGTGCCGGCATTCCGCGCCGGGCCTTGCGTGATTGGAAACCTCGTAGGCCGGCAGGCCGGCTGCGGCCGTCACATCCTGGGTCAACTCGTAGAATTCGGCGCCGAGATCCTGATCCGGCATCTTCAGCTTGCCGGCGTGATACAGCGTATGGAACGGCGTGCCTTCCTCGATGGTCAGCTGATAGAGGGACAGATGATCGGCGGCCAGATCGATCGCCTGCCTCAGTTCCGCCTCCCAGCCGGCCGGTGTCTGGCCGGGTCGGGCGTAGATGAGGTCGAAGGACAGCCTGGGAAAGGTTTCCCTGGCGGTGTCGATGGCGGTCCGCGCCGTTTTTGCGTCATGCAGGCGTCCCAGCAGTTTCAGGTCGGTGTCGATCAGCGACTGGACGCCGAGCGAGACCCGGTTGACGCCGGCGGCGCGATACCCCCGGAACCGCTCCGCCTCGACGGACGAAGGATTGGCTTCCATGGAAATTTCCACGGTATCGTCCATGGTCCATCTGTCCGAAATCGCGGTCAGGATGCGCTCCACCGTGGCCGGGGCCATCAGCGAGGGCGTGCCGCCGCCCAGGAACACGGACTGGATCGTCCGCTTGCCTGTCAGCTCGGCGAAATGGGCCAGTTCCCGCTCGAACGCGGCCGCAAAGCGGTCCTGGTCGACCGGCTGGTGCCGGACATGGGAATTGAAGTCGCAATAAGGACATTTGGCCGCGCAGAAGGGCCAGTGCACATAGATGCCGAAGCCGCCTTCCACTGTCTCCCGCGTGATCACGCCTATCGTCCCTTCAGGCAGCCGGCCGCGAACAGTTCGAACGCGCGGGCGCGATGGGACAGGGCCGGCGTGTCCTTCGACCAGCCATGCTTGTCGGCAGAATCCATTTCGCCGAAGGTGCGCTCATGGCCGTCCGGCCGGAACATCGGATCGTAGCCGAACCCTTGCGTGCCGCGCGGCGGCCAGACCACGGTGCCTTCGATCTCGCCGCGGAAATATTCTTCGTGCCCGTCCGGCCAGGCCAGGCACAGAACGGCGACGAACGAACCGCGCCGGCGGTCCTCCGCCGTTTCGCCGGCGGATTGCAGCTTTTCCTCGATGGTGCGCATCGCCATGGCGAAATCCTTGTCCGGACCCGCCCAGCGTGCGGAATAGATGCCGGGATCGCCGTTCAGCGCCTCGACACAGAAGCCGCTGTCGTCTGCCAGGGCCGGAAATCCGGACGCCTGCGCGGACGCCCGCGCCTTCAGCGCGGCGTTGGCCTCGAAGGTCAGCCCGGTTTCTTCCGGCTCGGGCAGACCCAGATCGCCCGCCGAGACCACATCGAACCCGAAAGGTTGCAGCAGTTCGTTGATCTCGCGGATCTTGCCCTTGTTGTGACTGGCAACAACGAGTTTTCCGGGTTCCAGGATGCGATGGCTCATGGATGCACTCCTCAGAGAATGGCCATCTTCTGCAGATCGACCAGCCGGCCGATGCCGGACTTGGCGAGGCCCAGAAGCTGGCCGAATTCCTCTTCGGAGAACGGCGCGCCTTCGGCCGTGCCCTGGATTTCGACAATGCCGCCGGTGCCGGTCAGGACGAAATTGGCGTCTGTTTCGGCATTGCTGTCCTCAGCGTAGTCGAGGTCCAGAACCGGAGTGCCTTCGTAGATGCCACAGGAGATCGCCGCGATATGGTCCTTCAGGACGGGCCTGGACACCATTTCGCGGGCCTTCATCCACTCGACGCAATCGCGCAGAGCGACCCAGGCGCCGGTGATCGCGGCCGTGCGGGTGCCGCCGTCGGCCTGGATGACATCGCAGTCGACGGAGATCTGGGCTTCGCCCAAAGCTTCGAGATCGACCACGGCGCGCAGGGACCGGCCGATCAGCCGCTGGATTTCCTGGGTCCGGCCCGATTGCTTGCCGGCGCTGGCCTCCCGGCGCATGCGGTCGCCGGTCGCGCGTGGCAACATGCCGTATTCCGCCGTTACCCAGCCCCGGTTCTGGCCGCGCAGCCAGGGCGGAACCCGCTCTTCGAGGCTGGCGGTGCACAGAACGTGCGTGTCGCCGAACTTGACCAGGCAGGAGCCTTCCGCATGTTTGGAGACGCTGCGTTCCAGCGTGACGGCACGCAGTTCGTCGGCGGCGCGTTTGGACGGACGCATGAATTTCCCTTTCAACCTTGGAGCCGGTGGAAACCGCTGGTTCCCGGCGTATTCGTTGAGGCCTTGTAGACCCCAATTTTGTCCGCCGTAAAGGGCCTGCTTCACGCGAAGACCATTTTGCGCCTATATCTTTGACAGGAAGGCTTCCGGCGGCCGCGAAAAGCACGCCCGGAACAGCGATCCCGAACCCTGGTGCTACCGGAGAACACACCTTGAGCCTGAGCGACCTCGACAAGAGATCCCGAGAAATCTTCCGCGCGATCGTCGAGACCTATCTGGAAACCGGTGAGCCGGTCGGGTCCCGCAACGTGTCCAGGAACCTGAGCGTGTCCCTGTCGCCGGCTTCCGTCCGCAACGTGATGTCGGACCTGGAACATCTGGGTCTGCTGCATGCCCCGCACACCAGTGCCGGGCGCCTGCCGACCGAAATCGGTCTGCGCTTTTTCGTCGACGCGCTTCTGGAGGTCGGCGACCTGACCCAGGAGGAGCGGCGCCAGATCGACGTGCAGGTTCGGGCCTCCCAGCAGGCCAATTCGGCGGAGCAGGTTCTGACCGAGGCCAGCCAGATGCTCTCGGGCCTGTCCATGGGGGCCGGTGTCGTGCTGACCCACAAGACCGACATGCGCCTGAAGCATATCGAATTCGTGCGCATCGAGCCCGGCAAGGCTCTGGCGGTGCTGGTCAGTGACGACGGCTCGGTGGAAAACCGGGTGGTCGAACTGCCGCCCAACCTGCCGTCCTCGGCGCTTGTGGAAGCGACCAACTATCTGAATGCCCAGATCCAGGGCAGGACCCTGTCGGAGATCCGCGCCGGACTTGAAAAGGTCCGCGATGCGGATCAGGCGGAACTCGACCAGCTCAGCCAGAAGGTGATCGACGCCGGGCTGGCGGTGTGGGGCGGGGAAAGCGCCAACGATCCCGGCACGCTGATCGTCAGGGGCCGGTCCAATCTGCTCACCGATCTGGACGCGGTCGAGGACCTGGAACGCATTCGCCTGCTGTTCGACGACCTGGAAAGCAAGAAAGACCTGATCCATTTGCTCGGCCTTGCGGAAAAGGGCGATGGCGTGCGCATCTTCATCGGTTCGGAAAACAATCTGTTCTCGCTGTCGGGCTCTTCCCTGGTGCTCTCGCCCTACCGGGACACCAGCCAGCGCATTGTCGGCGTCCTGGGCATCATCGGACCGACCCGGCTGAACTACGCCAGGGTGATCCCGATGGTGGACTACACCGCCCGGCTGGTCAGCCGGATCCTGAAATGACCGGGCCGAACCCGGCACGCGACTGATGACACGGAAAATCTGAATGCTCTCTCCCGCCGAACTGGAACGCTATGCACGCCACATCGTCATGCAGGAGATCGGCGGCGCCGGGCAGCAGAAGCTGAAGGCAGCCCGCGTGCTGGTGATCGGGGCGGGCGGTCTGGGCGCGCCCGTGCTGCAGTATCTTGCGGCTGCCGGCGTCGGCACGCTGGGTGTTGTCGATGACGACACCGTCACGCTGTCCAACCTGCAACGGCAGGTGATCCACGACACCGATCAGCTCGGCGAACCCAAGGTCGCCAGCGCGGCGGAGGCAATCGCGCGGCTCAATCCGAACGTGAAAGTGAATCCGTATCCGGTCCGCATCACCGGCCAGAATGCCATGGCGCTGGTTTCGGATTATGATCTTGTGATCGATGGAACGGACAATTTCGACACGCGGTACCTGATGTCGGATGTCTGCTTTTTTGCCGGGAAACCGCTGGTGACGGCCGCCGTCGGCCAGTTCGACGGCTCGATCACCACCCTGAAGCCGTATGAGAGCGATGCGGACGGCAATCCGAACCCCACCTACCGCTGCCTGTTCCCGCAAAAGCCGCGCGACGGCCTGTTGCCGACCTGCGCCCAGGCCGGCGTTCTGGGGGCGCTCACGGGCATCATCGGTGCCATGCAGGCCATGGAGGTGATCAAGGAACTGACCGGAACGGGCGAGGGACTGGTCGGCCGCATGATCCTGTTCGACGCGCGCGCCTTTCGCATGGAAACCATCCGGTACAGGCATTCGCCGAAGAACCCGCTCAGCGGCGATCATCCGAAGACCTGGGCGGAGATGCTGGAAGAGGGATAGAGGTCGGGACCTCACGCGCCCTGGGCCTGCCTGCACGGGTCGGGGCGTGGGCGCCCCTGGGTCGCCCCTCTGGACAATCGGCCACGCGCACCGCATATCTGCACCAATCGTTCCGAAAATCCCAATGGCGCCTGACAGGCGCCGCCCGCCGGGAGTTGCCTCATGGCTTTGAAAGTTGCGGTCCAGATGGACCATATCGCGTCCATCAACATTGCCGGAGACAGTGCCTTCGCGCTGATGCTGGAAGCGCAGGCGCGCGGCCATGAGCTCCATCACTACACGCCCGACCGGCTGGCCATGCGCGGCGACGACATCTTCTGTGCGCTCGAGCCGGTGGAGGTGCGCGACGAAAAGGGCAATCACTTCACTCTTGGCGATCCGCACCGGACGAACATGCGCGAGATGGACGTGGTGCTGATGCGCCAGGATCCGCCCTTCGATCTGGCCTATATCGCCGCGACCCATCTGCTTCAGAAAATTCATCCGGACACGCTGGTGGTCAACAACCCGGTGGAAGTCCGCAACGCACCGGAAAAACTGTTCGTCACCGAATTCGCCGACCTGATGCCGCCGACCCTGATCACCCGGGACAAGGCGGAGATCGACCTGTTCCGCAAGGAATTCGGCGACATCGTGATGAAGCCGCTGTTCGGCCATGGCGGCGCGGCCGTCTTCCGGATCACGCAGGACGATCTCAACTACGGCTCCCTGTATGATTTCTTCGCTGCCACCTTCCGCGAACCCTGGGTGATCCAGCAGTTCCTGCCCAACGTCAAACACGGCGACAAGCGCATCCTGCTGGTCGACGGCGCATTCGCCGGTGCCGTCAATCGCGTGCCGGCCGCGGGCGATCTCAGATCCAATATGGTGCGCGGCGGAGCCCCGACGGACAGCGACCTGACCGAACGCGAACGCGAGATCTGCGCCCGTCTCGGCCCTTCCTTGCGCGAAAAAGGCCTCATCCTGGTGGGCATCGACGTGATCGACGGCTACCTGACCGAAATCAACGTCACCGCCCCCACCGGCATCCGCGCCGTCCGCAACCTCGGCGGCCCGGATGTGGCGGCGCAGGTCTGGGGTGTGCTGGAGGCGAAGGTGAAGGGCTGAGCGATTTCCATGGTTCGACCGGTTTGCCGCTGATTTTCGGTCCGGTTTGGTTTGGTTCGCAGTCGCCCCGGACAAGCGCAGCGCAGCTCCGGGGCCTGTTCGCACCCGAGCTTGTAGAAGAGAAACCCCTTCGCTCGCCCGGAGTCCGGTTGTGAGATGAGCGAGCCATGCCGCTTGCGCCTGTCTCCCCCCTTGCGGGGGAGATGTCCGCGTCGCGGACAGAGGGGGGCGAAGCGCTTCCTCAAATTGCAGAAACCCTGAGTGCTCCGAGAGGGTGGTACCCCCCTCTGTCTCCTTGCGGAGACATCTCCCTCGCAAGGGGGGAGAGGGCAACAAGCGGCCTGGCCGCTACTCCGCCTTTATTCGGCGGCCTCCGGCTTGATCACTCCGCGGCGGACCTGGTCTTCCTCGATGGATTCGAACAACGCGCGGAAATTGCCTTCGCCGAAACCCTCGTCGCCCTTGCGCTGGATGAATTCGAAGAAGATCGGCCCGATCACGGTTCTGGAGAAGATCTGCAACAGGATCTTGGTCATGCCGCCATCGATCACGCCTTCGCCGTCGATCAGGATGCCGTGGCGCTTCATGCGCTCGATCGGTTCGCTGTGGCCTTTGACGCGCTCACCGGACATCTCGTAATAGGTGTCCGGCGGGCCCGGCATGAATTTCAGCTCGTTCGCTGCCAGCCGGTCGGTGCCGGTGTAGATGTCGTCCGTTCCGACGGCGATGTGCTGGATGCCTTCGCCCTTGTATTTCCGCAAGTATTCCTCGATCTGGCTGGTGTCGTCCTTGGACTCGTTCAGCGGAATGCGGATCTTGCCGCAGGGGCTGGTGATGGCCCGGCTGACGAGGCCCGTGATGCGGCCGTCAATGTCGAAGAAGTGGATCTGCTTGAAGCCGAACAGGTCGCGGTAGAAATCCCACCACTTGTCCATGTTGCCGCGAAAGACGTTGTGAGTCAGGTGGTCGAGATAATAGAAGCCGACGCCTTCCGGCTTCGGATCGACCTCGCCCAGCCACTCGAAATCCTTCGAATAGGCCGACCCCTTGCCGCCGTAGGTATCGACGAAATAGAGCAGCGACCCGCCGATGCCGACGATCGCCGGGACGTCCAGGGTCTTGTCGGTGCCTTCATAGGGCGTGGCGCCCTTCGAGACCGCATGGTCGAAGGCCTGTTGCGCATCGACCACCCGCCAGGCCATGGCCGGGGCGCAGGGGCCATGGGTGTCGACGAAGGTCATGCCGAAACTGCCGGGTTCGGCGTTCAGCACATAGGTGATGTCACCCTGCCGGTAGAGCGTGATGTTTTTGCTCTTGTGCTTCGCGACCGGCTGATAGCCCATCTTGCGGAACAGGATGTCCAGCTTTTCCGTTTCCGGATGGGAGAATTCGACAAATTCGAAGCCGTCGGTCCCGGCCGGGTTTTCCGGCGTGATCCGGGCAGGCGGTGCATCGTGTGGAAACGGTCCCATGGTCGGTCCTTCTCTGGAAGCTCGAGTGTTGCCCCAGAATGAAAGAAAATCCGCGCAGAGTGTGTGCAAACCACGTGTTTGCCCGTAAGGTGACGCACAGTATGTGCGTAAAAAATGGATAAGTCGCATGAATATCGCATTGGATGGCTTTGATGTGAAACTGCTGGCGGCTTTGCAAAGCAATGCGGCTCTGACCAACGCCGAGCTCGGCGACGTGATCGGCCTGTCTGCCAGCCAGGTGTCGCGGCGGCGGGCAAAGCTGGAAGAAACCGGCGTCATCCGCGGCTACCGGGCCGCGCTCGATCCCGAAGCGCTGGGCCTGACGGTCACCGCCTTCGTCGGCGTCTCCCTGGGCGCGCATTCCAGGGAGAACGCACGCAGGTTCCGCGCCATGGTGAAGGCCATGCCGGAAGTGCAGGAAGCGCACACGCTGACCGGAGACCTCGACTACATGCTGAAGATCGTGGTGCCGGATCTGAAGGCGCTGAGCCGGATCGTCAATGACGAGCTGCTGCCCCAGGAGGCGGTCCAGCACGTGCGCTCCTCGATCGCCATGGACACGCTCAAGGACGACAACCTGTTGCCGCTCGGGTAGGCGCGTTTGTTCCCTGGTGCGGATCCGTCCTTCCAGCCCGCGCAAATGTATGGAAATGTCACATGGTCTTGTCAGTCTTGCGGCAAACGCCCATGTGAAGGGACAACCGCGACTTGACCTTATGACGGAGCCTATGATGTTTGACGCAAAATCCCTGCTGGATCAGTTTCTCGGTGGCCAGGGAGGCAGTCAGGGCGGTGGCCAGCGCGACGGCCGCTCCGATGGGCGCGGAAGCTCCGGTGACCTGTTGTCCCAGGGCAAGGATTTCCTGTCGTCACAGGGTGGCGGCCTGGCGCTGGGCGGCCTGGCCGGCCTGATGCTCGGCTCGAAGTCAGGCCGCAAGATCGGCAAGAAGGCGGTCACCTATGGCGGGCTCGCCCTGGTGGCCGGTCTTGCCTACAAGGCCTATCAGGGTCACAAGGCCAATCAGAGCAATGCGCCGCGCCCGCAATACCCGGCCGACGAGCCGGTCCCGCTGGACGCTCCGCGCGGCACTGCCTTCGACCCGCATGAACATCCCGGCGGTGAAAACCAGATGGCAGTCGCCCTGCTGACTGCGATGATCTCCGCCGCCAAGGCGGACGGGCATGTCGATCGCGACGAACAGGACCGGATCTTCGCCAAGATCGACGAGGCCGGTCTCGACAGCGAGGCCAAGGCCTTCCTTATGGACGAACTGCGCTCGCCGCTCGATCTCGACAAGGTCGTCGCCAGCGCCACCTGTCCGGAAACGGCCGCGGAAATCTACGCCGCCTCCCGTCTTGCCATCGACCCGGATCATCCGGCGGAAAAGGCCTATCTGCAGATGCTGGCAGCGCGTCTGGGTCTGGAGGACGGACTGGTCGACGAGATCGAGCTTGCCGTGCGCGAAGCGGAAATGGCGCAGTAAGCCTGTTCCCCCGGAAACCGGGACAGACGGTCCCGGGGGAAGGCGCGCGCAGGAGCCGTTACCTTTCGGTGTTGGCCTCGATCAGCTCCATCGCGCGCTGGTAGAGGCCGCTGCCGTCGAGGCCGTTTTCATCCATTTCGGCAATCCATTTGTCTTTTGTAGGGCTTGTCGCCTCCTTCCAGCGGGCGACTTCCTCGGGTGCGAGATCGATGATCACCGCCCCTTTCGCGATGGCCGCGTCCCGCGGTCCCGCGTCATCCAGCTGCATCTGCCTGCCGGCGAAACCTGAGAGTTCCAGCCCGGAGTTGGTGTCGATCACCGCCTTCAGGTCATCGGGGAGCGCGTCATAAGTTGCCCGGTTCATCGCCAGCACGAAGGTCGCGGTATAAAGGGCGTCTTCTCCGAAGTCCGTGTGGTAGTCGACGAGTTCATTGATCTTCAGGGCGCCGGTGACTTCCCACGGCACCACCGTGGCATCGATCACGCCCTTGGAAAGGGCTTCGGGCACCGCCGGAATCGGCATGCCGACCGGGGTCGCTCCAAGTTCGCTGAACATGCCGTTGGTCACCCGGGTCGGCGCGCGCAGCTTGACGCCGTTCAGGTCGCCCAACTGTTCGATCGGTTGCTTTGAGTGGATCAGGCCGGGTCCATGGACCCAAAGACCCAGAACCTTCATGTCCTTGAAGTCCTGATCCAGCATGGTCTCCTCGGCCAGCTGCCAGAAGGCACGCGACACGGCTTCGGCATCGGTCATGACAAAGGGCAGTTCGAAGACTTCGGTCCGGGGGAACCGTCCGGGCGTGTAGCCCGGCAGGGTCCAGACGATGTCGGCAACGCCGTCGATGGCCTGGTCGATCAGTTCCGGCGGCTTGCCGCCAAGCTGCATGGCCGGGTAGTGCTGAACCTCGATCCGCCCGCCGGATTCCTCCTTGAGGCGGGCCATCCACGGTTCGAGAATGTTCTTCGGCACGCTCGCCTGAGGCGGCAGCATCTGGTGGAGCCGCAATGTGACGTCAGCGGCCAGGGCGGGGGCTGATGCGCCCGCCAGGAAAAGGCCGGTTGCCACGACCGCTCCGGCGGTGGCCGATATCAGGTTCCGGTAGTTCGACATGATGTCCTCCCTTGTCGTGTATGCGCTTCTGCTGTTCTATTCGGCGCGGGTGGTGACCCCGTTCGCTCACGTCAGTCTGACGGGCAGGTTCAAAGGCCCCCGAAATCCGAAGCCGCTCCAGACCACGTCCTCCGGCCTGTCCAGTGTCATGCCGGGAAAGCGCTCGAACAGCATCGGCAGCATGATGTCTCCGACGGTGCGCCGTGAAACATGGGCGCCCGCGCAATGATGCGGGCCGCTGCCGAAGGCCTGATGCGGCGCTTTCGCGCGAAAGACATTGAACACCTCACCGTCTTCAAAGAGGGCTTCGTCGCGGTTGGCCGACGCCTGGATGGTCATCAGGGTCACGCCTTCGGGAATGTCGATGCCGTCGATAACGAGATCCCGGGTGGCACGCCGGGATGATGCCTGAATCGGCGCGACCCATCGGATCCCCTCCTCGAAAGCATCCGCCCAGGCCTCCTGTCTTTTGACTTCCTCAAGCTGGTCGGGGTTGGTCAGCAGCCCGTAGATGATGGTTGCCAGGGCATCGCGCGGCTCGTTGATGCCGCCGCCGATGGCAATCTTGATATTCGCAAACATCTGGCCCTTCGAGATCGGATCCCGCGCGTTCAGCATCACCGACAGGGCGGAATTGTTGGGTTCGGCCAGATGCCGCGGAATGCACTGCTCGAACACGGCATCCATCTCCGCATTGGCCGCGTCGGAAAGCCGGAACGGTTCCTCGGCGAAGCCAAAATTTCCGGCGCCGTCGATCAGCACCTGGGACCAGCGCTGCATGTCCGCATCGCTGACGTCGTCGAGGCCGAGGACATGCGCCAGGATCCGGGCCGCGACAGGCCCGCAAAGATCCGTGAAGACGTCGACCGTTTCGCCGCGCGGCAGACGGTCGAGATAGTCGGCGGTGATTTTCCGGTAGAGATCGGCCCAGTCCGTGTCGATGACCTTCGGGGAATAGGCCCGCTGCATTGCCATGCGTTCGCGGCGGTGCTCGTCGCCGTCCTTGCGCATCAGGGTGTGGGCGAGGAACGCCCTGCGCATGGGCGTCACCGGGTCGTCCGAGCTGAACAGCTCCGGATCGTCCTTCACCATTCTGGTGTGTTTCGCCCTGGTCAGAAAGATCCGGTTCGCCGCCGGCACCCGCACGATCGGCGTCTCCGCCCGCATCCTTCGATAGATCGGATAAGGGTCCCGTGTCAGTTGCTCGAGGGTCAGGCTCTCGTCGACCGGTGCTGTCGCCATCTGCCATCTCCTCCCAAATCCGGCACTGGCGGACAGTAGAACGACCCTCATTAAATCAGGCAATACGATTGACTTTATGAATAGCATCGAATTTTTTGATTTAACGCACCCTGCGCGGCTTGGAACCATCGGGAAGGAAAGTCTGATGACGATACCGGTTGATCCAATGGCGGTCGATTTTCGCGCCCTTCAGGTTTTGATCAGCGTTCACCGGCTGCGCTCATTCACGCGGGCGGCCGAAGAAATGGGTGTCAACCAGTCGGCCGTCAGCTACACGATCAACAAGCTGCGGGACGTGTTTCAGGATCCGTTGTTTGTCCGTCAGGCCCGCCGCCTCGACGCCACGGCCCGCTGTGAGGACATCGTTCGTCAGGCCCGGCGCCTGACCTCGGAATTCCGGCAACTGGCCGCACCGCCCGGCTTCGACCCGAGGACGGCCAGGCAGAAATTCACCATCGCCTGCAATTTTTACGAACGCGTGCTGATCATTCCGGAAATCGTGCACACCCTGACCAGGGAGGCACCGAACCTCGAGCTGGAAATCATCGATGCGTCCGGCATCGGCCATGAACGCCTGATGCGCAACGAGGCGGACCTCCTGATCGGGCCCTTCGAACGGTCCGATCCGCATTTTTACAAGCGTGACCTTTACCGGGACCGCTATGTCTGCCTGCTGGATCCGGCGCATCCCAATGCCGGCGCGCCGCTCAGCCTTGAGGACTATCTCGGCCTTGACCACGTGCTCGTCACCTATGGCGGACAATGGCGTTCGCGCTATCTGATCGAGCTCGAGCGTATGGGCAAGGACCTGAGGGTGGCCCTTCGGGTGCCGAGCCCGGCCGGACTGGAGCGTCTGGTGGCGGGATCGACCCTGGTCGCCACCGTTCCTGAACGCTTGTCGAACGCCGTCAGCGCGGGGCTTCGGGTGATGACCTGTCCGGTCAGGACATCGGTTACGATCGGCCTTGTCTGGACCAGCCTCAATCACCGGTCTCCCATTCATGTGTGGGTGCGCGACATGGTCTACCGGCTGAACAGCCGAAACCGGAAGGAAGGCCAGGTCCAGGCATGGGAACCTTGACGCCAGCCTCCCCGGAAAAAGGCCTCAGGCGGCCGGCGGCCCCACATAGCGTGACGACGGCCGGATCAATTTGCCGGTCCGCTGCTGTTCCAGCGCGTGGGCGCACCAGCCGGCTGTGCGCCCTGCGGCGAACAGCGGTGTGAACAGGCTCCGGTCGATGCCGATGGCATCCAGCAGCACCGCCGTATAGAACTCCACATTCGTCTCCAGCGGCCGGTCAGGCTTGGCTGTCCGCAGCGCGGCAAGGGCCGCCGTTTCGATCCGCTCGGCCAACTGTACCTTCGGGTTGTCCGCGCCAAGGGCCTTCAGACCGGCTTTGAGCACATCCGCGCGCGGATCCCGGGTGCGGTAGATCCGGTGGCCGAACCCCATCAGGCGCTCCTTCCGGGCCAGGGCGCCACCGATCCAGCCGGTTGCGTTGTCCGGGTGCCCGATGGCATCGATCATGTCCAGCACCGGACCCGGGGCCCCGCCATGGAGCGGCCCGCTCAAGGCGCCCATGGCCCCCAGAACCGCCTGTTTCAGGTCCGCCTGTGTGGAGGCGATCACCCGCGCCGTGAAGGTGGAGGCGTTCAGTCCGTGATCGAGAATGGTCACCAGATAGCGGTTTAGCGCCTCCACATGGCTTTGCGGCGGCCGCACTCCAGTCAGCATCCGCAGAAGATCGGTTGCCGTGTCCAGCGTGCTGTCCGGGGCGAGCGGAGGCAATCCGGCCGCACACCTGTGAGCGGCCGCCAGCAACACCGGCAGGGCGCCCGTGATGGTGGCCGCATCGCCGGGCCGGTTCGTCTCCGGCAGGGCGGCAAGTCCGAGCTGCATGCGCTCGAACACCGCCAGTCCGGGCGGGGCCTGTTCCAGCAGCGGCACCACCTGAAAAGCGGCGATGCGGGCCTGGCCGAACCCTGCGGACAGACTGTCGCTGCCGGCGATTTCCAGATCCTGCCAGAGATGCCGGACCGCCCCTTCGAACGATATTGTCCCGGCAAGATCCTCCAGGCGCTTTCCTCGCAGGATCAGGACACCGTTCTGGCCGTCGACATGGCTGAGCCGTGTGGTTGCGGCGACGATGCCTTCCAGTCCGGCGGTCGGGTCCGGTGTCATGCGGGCGGGGTTCGGCGCTTCGGTCATGATCATCTCCTTGTTTGTTCGCGCCAGATAGGAAGAAGTCATTGCATTGATCAATGTTGATAAATACAATCAATGAATGAGCAAGCCGATTTATCTTTCCGCCCGCGAGGCGGCCGCCGAACTCGGCGTTCAGCCGGCAACCCTTTACGCCTATGTCAGCCGGGGGCAGATCTCGTCGGTTGCGGGACACGGCAAGCAGCGCCGTTACGATGCGTCGGATGTGCGCCGTCTGAAGGGCCGCAAGGCGGCGGAGGACCAGACCGGCAAGCGGCCCCTGACGGGCGATCCGGTTCTGGAAACCGAACTGACGCTCATCTCCGAAGACGGGCCGGTCTACCGGGGCCGGCGCGCGCGCGATCTTGCCCAGAACTCCACGCTGGAATCGGTCGCGACCCTGCTTTGGGCGTCGGAACACGACCCCTTCGCGGAGGCAGCGCCCCTGCCGCCGCCGGCGCTGCCCGCGGGCCTGGCGGCCCTTGACAGGCTGATGATGGCGCTTGCCGCATGGCCGTTGCAGGACCGGGCCGCCTACACCCAGGCGCCGCAACTGCTGCAGTTGAAGGGCGCCGCGCTGCTGCGGTATTCGGTGGCGGCGCTGCTGGACGCGAAGCCGGTGGCCATTCCGGTCCACACACAGATTGCCACTGCGTTCGGCGCGGGCGCTGCGGCGAAAAACGTGATCCGGGCTGCCCTCGTCCTGTGCGCGGATCATGAGCTCAACACCAGCGCTTTCGCGGCCCGTTGCGCGGCCTCGACGCGGGCCCCTCTTCACGCGGCTCTGATATCCGGACTTGGCGCCTTTGCCGGTCCGCGCCACGGCGCCGCGTCCGATCGGGCGACGGCCTGGCTCTCAGACATAACTCCGGAAACCGATATCGAGTCCGTTCTTGCAGACCGCCTCAGCCGCGGGGAAACCCTGCCCGGTTTCGGTCATGTCATTTATGGTGAAAAGGATCCGCGCGCCGAGTGCCTTCTGGACGTGCTTTACCGCGGTGAACCGGACCATCCGTTCGTGCGGCGCCTGCCCGGACTGATCGGTGTTGCCCGGGATCTTTTCGGCGTGGCGCCGAACATCGATCTGGTGCTGGCTGCGCTTCAAAAGACCTACGACCTGCCGAAGGACGCCGGCAAGATCATTTTCTGTGCCGCGCGCATGACCGGCTGGATCGCCCATGCGCTCGAGCAATATGCCGCCCCGGAGCAGATCCGCCCGAGGGCGGCCTATGTGGGCGAACGGCCGGAATAGTGCCGGCAAAGACTTTCCGGAAATGGCGGAAAACGGCGGGCAAAGGCAGGCAACGCTTGAAAACCTGGCGATCAGGAGCTATTTCAAGTCAGCGCATGTGATGCGCGAACATGGAGATTGGATGTCAGAGCTTGTGTGATCCGGCTCTCTGAAGACCGGAGAGCCGTAAATGCATGAACCGGTGCCCCGACAGGGCGCTCGAAGACGTGTGTTTAAATCAAGAGACATCCAATGCCACGTAAATACTCCGGTTTCTTTCCTTCGGCGGACAAGCCCGAGGGACCCGGCCAGCTGTCATCTCCACTGCAGATGCTCGGCTGGCAATCGTTTTTTGCTCAACAGATCAGCTCTGACGAACTCGCGGCCACGCCCCCGGTCCGGGTTGTTGAAGTGCACCGCAACGCGCTGCATGTGATCGGCGCCGACATCGACGAAGCCATTCCGCCGCGCCTGGATGCGACGGTGGGCGACTGGATTCTGCTGGACCGCGAGCACCCCGCCGCGAGCCGCGTTCTGGAGCGCAAGTCCCTGCTCAAGCGGCGCGCGCCGGGAACGGACCGGAAGGTCCAGCTCATTGCCGCCAACATCGAAACGGCCTTTGTCGTCTCGTCCTGCAACCAGGACTTCAATATTGCCCGTCTGGAACGCTACATCGCGGCCGCCATGGAAGCGGAAATCAGTCCCGTGATCGTGCTGACGAAATCCGACCTGGTCGACGATGCCCGGAGCTATGCCGATCAGGCGCGCGCGATCTCGGACCTGGTTCCGGTTGTCACGCTTGACGCCCGCGGCGAAGAGCCGGGAGAGGTCCTGGCCGAGTGGTGCAAAACCGGACAGACGGTCGCGTTTCTCGGCTCGTCCGGGGTCGGTAAGTCGACATTGACCAACGCTCTTGCAGGCACGCAGTCGATCGAAACACAAGGCATCCGGGAAGACGACGCCAAGGGACGCCACACGACCACCCGCCGTCAGCTGCATCGGGTTCCCGGGGGCTGCCTTGTTCTGGACACGCCCGGCATGCGCGAATTGCAGCTCACCGACGCGGCCTCCGGCATCGAGGATCTGTTTGCGGATTTGACCGAGCTGGCGGCCGCGTGCCGGTTCAGGGACTGTCAGCACGAAACGGAACCGGGCTGTGCCGTTCAGGAAGCGATCCGGGCCGGACATCTTGAGCCGTCCAGGCACCGGCGGTGGCGCAAGCTCAAGGCGGAGGAAGCATTCAACTCCGCCAGCCTCTCCGAGCGGCGGTCCAGGGACAAGGCCTTCGGTAAAATGGTCCGCGGCATCATGAAACAGAAGAAGCAGACCAAAGGGATTCCCGACTAGCGGATCGGATCTGACACTAGTCTGCGGTTTGTCCCCCGCTCAAGTGTCAAGGTCATGAGATCCACCGGAACCGAATCTCCGGCATGCACGCATCGTCCCGTGACCTGGCATGTCACGGGACGGTTGCGCCTTTGCGGGGCTGCCGGCGATCGCGCCGGCATTCGTGTCGCTCAGGGTTTCGCCTTCATGAAGGATTCGAAATCGACGGTGTCGTTCATCCTGTCGAAACTGCCGAAGGCACCGCCATCCTTGATGTCCACCGCCGCTTCGGTAAAGGCCTTGTAGGCGACCCGGGCAAGGCCGGCCCCGATGGAAACGCGGGTCACGCCCATGTCCCCCAGTTCCTTGCGGGTCAGATGGAAGTTCCTGCGGCCCGCAAGGATGTTCAGGGGCGCATTCACCGCCTTCAGTATGGCGGCAATCTGGTCCTTGTCCTTCAGTTGCGGTGCGTAGACACAGTCGGCACCGGCCTCGACGAAGGCATTCAGACGCCGGATTGTTTCTTCCAGCTCATAAGGGGTCTGGACCGGCCCCTCGCTGCGCGCGGTCAGGACGAAATCCGGTGCCAGGGCGTTCTTCGCCTCGGCGGCCGCTCTGATCCGGTCCACTGCCAGGTCGTGGGCATAATAGGGATGCGCGGGGTCGGTGGTGTAATCCTCGATCGAACAGCCCGCGAGACCTGTCTCGATGGCCGCCCTGATCGTGTCGGCGACGTCCTCGGGAGCGTCACCGAAACCGTTTTCCAGGTCGCCGTTCACCGGCAGGTTCGTGGCGCCGAGGATCTCGGCGGCGTGCGCAAGCGCAAGGTCCCTGCTGATCAGACCTTCCGCGTCCCTGACGCCGCGCGTCCAGGCATAACCCGCACTGGACGTTGCCAGGGCATCGAACCGCAACCCGTCCAGGATACGTGCGGTCCCGGTGTCGAACGGATTCGGCATCAGGAAGGCCCGTCCTGTTTCGTGAAGCGCTTTGAAGGCGGCACGGCGTTCGGCAACGGTCTGCATGGCCATCTCTCCTTATGGTGGTGAAGTCGTATAATGCACCCTTAAAGATTAAAGACACAATGCGGTTCCATTATGTGCGACCTGCGGTCACCGCGCCAAGGTCCGGTCAGACCGGTTTTCAGGAACCGGTTGACCGGGAAAAAGCCCGCGCTTCACACCGTTTACCGGGTGACCTTCGCTGCAAAGCAGCCGCGCCGGGCAAAATGCAGATGGATATAGGCCACTTGCGGGTTGTCGAAGAAGGTCGAGATCTGGCGACCGGCGTCGGTGCCTTCGACAACTTCGGCGTCGATCATGTCATCGTTCTTGTCGAAGGCCCGCACCGAAAGCAGGCGGCAGGTGATGGCCTCGGGCACGGCACCGGGTGCCGGACGGGTTTCGACGGCTCCTTCCTTCACGAAGATCGCGTGCCGGGAACGGTACGGCGTGTCGCCCGGCTGATGCTCGAAATTGAGCAGGAACACCCGCTCGCCCGCGGCGGCATCGGCCAGGGAAACACGGCAGGGGAAAGCGCCGTCGGAAATGTGAACCTGCACGTTGCGTGCCGCGAGATCCGGGTCCGAAAGACCGTTGAGGTGCGCGAATTCGGCGGCGGGCAGGGGATGGATCTGAAACATCGGTAGGTCTCCTGGAATGGTGAGACGCGACCTTAGGCGGCGGCAAACGCAGCAGCGACCCGATTTGCGAGGCCCGTCTGAACGGGTGACTTGACCGCGTCCGCTGCGCCGTGTCTGTTTTCACGAAACAGAACCTCGGAGGAAACATGCGCGATCTGGGTGCGTGGGATTATGTGATTGTCGGCGCGGGAACGGCGGGCTGCGTATTGGCCAACCGGCTGTCCGAGGATCCGGGTGTCAGGGTTCTGCTGCTGGAGGCCGGCAAGAGCGACAACTATATCTGGATCCACATTCCCGTCGGATACCTGCATTGCATGGGCAATCCGCGCGTGGACTGGGGGTTCAAAACGGCGGCGGACCCGGGACTGAACGGGCGTTCGCTGGTCTACCCGCGCGGCAAGGTCCTGGGCGGGTCCTCGTCGATCAACGGCATGATCTACATGCGCGGCCAGGCCCGCGACTACAATCACTGGCGCCAGCTTGGCCTGAGCGGCTGGAGCTGGGACGATGTCCTGCCCTATTTCCGCAAGTCCGAGGATCATTACGCCTGGGACAACGACGTGCACGCCCAGGGCGGCAACCTGAGGGTCGAGGAGCAGCGCATCTCCTGGGAGCTTCTCGACGCCTTCCGCGATGCCTGTGAACAGAACGGCATCCCCAAGACCGCGGATTTCAACGGTGGCGACAATTTCGGCTCCGCCTATTTCCAGGTGACCCAGAAGTCCGGCTTGCGCTGGAACGGCACCAAGGCGTTTCTGCGGCCCGCGAGAAACAGGCCCAATCTTCAGGTTCTGACGGAAGCGCATGTCGACCGGATCCAGTTTGAAAACGGCGTGGCGAGTGGACTGGACATGAGCGTTGGCGGAGAACCCGCAAGCCTTGCGGTCACGGGAGAACTGATCCTTGCCGCAGGCGCGATCGGCTCGCCCCAGCTTCTGGAATTGTCCGGCATCGGCAATCCGGACGTCCTGGGCAAGGCCGGGGTCGAGACGCGCCACGCCCTGCCCTCCGTCGGAGAGAACCTTCAGGACCATCTTCAGCTCAGACCGGTCTTCAAGGTCCGCAACGCGCTGACCATGAACGAGATGGCCAGATCCTGGGTCGGCAAGGCGAAAATCGGCCTGGAATATCTGCTCAAGAGGTCCGGGCCGATGGCCATGGCCCCGAGCCAGCTCGGCGTTTTCGCCAGAACCGACCCGTCCTTCGAGACCGCCAACGTGCAATATCACGTGCAGCCGTTGTCGTTGTCGAAATTCGGTGAGCCGCTGCACCCGTTTCCCGCCATGACCGCGAGCGTCTGCAACCTGCGTCCGGAAAGCCGCGGCCATGTCCATATCACCTCGCCGGATCGTGGCGACCAGCCGGAAATCCTGCCGAAATACCTGTCCGCCGAGGCCGACCGGCGTGTTGCGGCCGACGCCATTCGCCTGACCCGCAGGATCATGGCGGCGCCCGCCATGCAACCGTATCAGCCGGAGGAATATCTGCCCGGTCCGGACTACACCGACGAGGACGACCTGGTGCGGGCGGCGGGCGATATCGGCACGACGATCTTTCATCCCGTCAGCACCTGCCGGATGGGCACGGACGAAGGCTCCGTCGTCGACGGCCGGTTGCGTCTGCGCGGTTTCGACAACATCCGCGTCGTCGATGCCTCCGTCATGCCGACGATCACCTCTGGCAACACCAATGCCCCGACCGTGATGATCGCCGAGAAGGGGGCCGACATGATCCGGCAGGACCGGCGGGCTTGAACAGGAAATGAAGGTCGCCGCAGCCCAAACCTTCGTCTCCGCAGACGTCGCCGAAAACGGCAGAACCATCCGCGAGAGCATCCGGCAGGCGGCGGAGCGGCAGGTTCGTCTCGTCCTGTTTTGCGAAGGCGCCCTGTCCGGCTACTCCAAGGTTCAGGTGGCCGCGCCGTCCGACTGGCTGAGATACGACTGGGCGCAGCTGGATCGCGAATTGGCCGAGATTGCCGCCACCTGCAAGACTTGCGGTATCCATGCCGTTGTCGGTTCCGCACATCCGGTTTCGGAACGAAAACACCCGACCAACAGCCTCGTTGTCATTTCGGATCAGGGCCTGATTACCGGCCGCTACGACAAGCGGTTCCTGTCCAATTCCGAGGTCAACGACTGGTACATGCCGGGAACCGATCCACTCGTGGTGACGATCGACGGCTTCCGCTTCGGCTGTGCCATCTGCATTGAAGCCGCCTTTCCGGAACTGTTTGCCGAGTATGAACGGCTCGGTGCGGACGCAGTCCTCTTCGCGAGTTATGGGATTACGCAGCAATTCAAGACGGCACTTCAGGCACATGCATATTCGAACTGTTGCTGGATCATTGCATCGCCGCCAGCGCAAAAGGCCCACAAGTATCCGGCCTTCATATGCGGACCCGAGGGAGACCCGATCACCCAGGCGGTTCAGAAAAACGATGACGCTTTCGCCGTCGCGGATCTGGACAGGGAGGATCCGGCCTATGAAGTGGCGCTTGCCAGGGCCCGGCCCTGGCGCGCCAAAGCGCGAGAGGGAGGTATCTATCGTGACAAGCGAAAAAGGTCTTCCGACTATTGAGTCCTTTCGGAATGCGGAGATCGCGCCGAAGGATGCCAGGATTAGCGGCATGGGCAGATACCTTCTGGGCTTCTTGACGGCCTTGATCCTTTCGACGCTTGCGGGCTTGCCTGCGCATGCGGACCGGCCTCTTACCGTTTTTGCGGCCGCCAGCACGCGCGAGGTTCTGGAAAAGATTGGCACGGCGTTCATGGCGGAAACCGGAACACCGCTGGTGTTCTCCTTCGCCGGCACGGGCACGCTCGCCCGGCAGGTGGAAGCCGGTGCCCCGGCGGATGTCTTCGTGTCTGCGGACGCCGCCTGGATGGACTACGTCCGGCAGGCCGGGTCGGTCAGGGCCGAAACGGTCGTGGAGTTCGCCTCCAATGCCCTCGTCCTGATCGGACCGAAAGGCAGCGTGCCGCTGACGCCGGTGGCCGGGGATCTTGCAGAACGGCTTGACGGCCACCGCCTGGCGATGGCCGACCCGGATACCGTGCCGGCCGGCCGCTACGGCAAGGCCGCTCTTGAGGTTTCGGGCCTGTGGCAATCGGTGTCAGGCGCGCTCGCGCCGATGGAAAACGTCCGGGTCGCCCTGGCATCGGTCGCCCGTGGCGACACGCCGCTCGGGCTGGTCTACCGGACGGATGCCCTGGTCGAACCGGATGTCGCCATCGTCTATGAGTTTCCACGGGACAGTCATCCGCCGATCCGTTATCTGGCGGCACTGACCGCCACCGGCCGGCATCCGGCCGCGCAGGCCTATCTGGAATTTCTCTCAGGACCCGCCGCAAAGGAAATCTTGCGTTCCTTCGGCTTTGTGGCCGATAACGAAGCGACACCCGGGCAATCCATCACCGGCCCGGGACCGGAAACAGCAGACTGACCGCACGTGGATTTCTTCAATCTTCAGCCCGCTGAATGGCAGGCACTTGTCCTGACGCTCAAGGTTGCCGCCGCCGCCCTTCTGGTCGCGCTGCCGCTTGCCGTTCTGGTCGCCTTTCTGCTGGCGAGGACCCGTTTCGCGGGTCATGGCATCGTCAATGCGCTGGTGCATCTACCGCTGGTTCTGCCACCTGTTGTCACGGGGTATGTCCTGTTGCTCGCCTTCGGCCGCAAGGGCTTTGCGGGCGCGTTCCTGGAAAACACCCTCGGCATCAGCTTCGCCTTCAACTGGACCGGGGCGGCGCTGGCCGCCGGTGTCATGGCCTTCCCGTTGATGGTCAGGCCGATCCGCATTTCCTTCGAGGCGGTGGATCCGAAACTGGAAGAGGCGGCCAGGTCACTCGGGGCGCACCGCCTGATCGCGTTTGTGACGGTCACCTTGCCGCTTGCCCTGCCCGGCATTCTCGGCGGCGCCATCCTGGGTTTCGCCAAGGCGATGGGTGAATTCGGCGCCACCATCACCTTCGTGTCGAACATTCCCGGCGAGACCCGCACTCTGGCGCTGGCGCTCTATACGGCGACCCAGACCCCCAGTGGCGATCTGGCCGCCTTCCGGCTCACCCTGATCGCTGTGGTCGTGGCGTTTGCCGCCCTGATCGCGTCCGAGGTGCTGGCCCGCCGGTTGCGGGCGCGCGTTGGGGGTGGGCATGCTTGAGGTCGACATCACGGGCCGGATCGGTCAACTGGACCTTGAAGCCTGTTTCCGCAGCAGCGGCGGCGTCACCTCGCTGTTCGGCCAGTCCGGCGCCGGCAAGACCACCTTGACCAACATGATCGCGGGGCTGATCAGGCCCCGCAGTGGACGGATTTCCGTCAACGGCACCACGCTGTTCGATGCGGACAGGGGCATCGACCTGCCGGTCCGGGCGCGCCATGTCGGTCATGTCTTTCAGGATGCCCGGCTGTTTCCGCATCTGAGCGTGAAGGCCAACCTGACCTATGCGCGCTGGGCCGGCCGGCGCCGGGGAACACGGGACATGGGTGAGGTCACGGACCTGCTTGGCCTTGGCGGCCTGCTCGACCGGATGCCGCGGACCCTGTCGGGGGGCGAGAAACAACGCGTGGCCATCGGCCGCGCACTCCTGTCCGACCCAAGGCTGTTGATCATGGACGAGCCGCTGGCCAATCTCGACCAGGGCCGGCGCAACGACATTCTGCCCTACCTCGATCGCCTCTGCGGGGAAGCCGGCATTCCGATCCTCTATGTCAGCCACTCCATCGAGGAGGTTGCGCGCCTGTCCAACACGCTGGTGATCTTGTCGGAAGGCCGCACACCGGCCTTCGGTCCGGTGGCCGACATGCTGGCGCGCACCGATCTCGGCCGCGCGACCGGGCGCCACGAGGCCGGCGCGCTGCTGGAAGGGACCGTGGCCGGCTTCGATCCCGAATGGGGCCTGACCGACGTCGACATCGGCGGCGCGGTCCTGCAGATCCCGGACTGGGTGGCCGGCGTCGGCGAGGCGGTGCGCCTGCGCATCCGGGCAAGGGACGTCGCCCTGGCCGTCAAGCCGCCCGAGGGCCTGTCGATCCGCAATGCGTTTGCCGCGACGATCAGCAGCATCTCCAGCGAGACTGGACCCTATGCCGAAATTCTGTGTACGGTCAGCGGCCAGACCCTCCGCGCCCGGATCACGAGAGCTTCCGTCGCGGACCTCGGCCTTCACACGGGCAAGACCGTCACGGTGCTGATCAAGAGCGTGGCCATCGACCGGCGGCAGCGGGTGCCGGCGCCGGTCTTCTCTCCTGCCGGCTAGAACCCTTCCCGATCATGCTGAAACACCTGTCCGGCCCATCCGCGGCGGTTCATCGCCTGCAAGATGCCCCGCAGCGCGCGTTGCCGGGCGAGCCGAACCGGGCAATCGCAACGTCACCATGACCGGAAAGTGTTCTTTTGATGCAGGCAATGCCTTTGACTTTGTTCCACCAGGGGATCAGCCAGGGTATACTGGGGCCATGTTGAGCAGACCCCAGCGCAGAACCTGGCGCAAGCTGAAGATCGGAATCGGTTCGGTGCTGGTCGCGGCGACGCTTCTGATCCTGTGGCTGACGGGGCACGCGAGCCTGCGGATCACGCTCGCGGAGCTGGAGACCGGCGCCAAAGCCAATCTTGCGGTGCAGACGGCGGTGCTCGAACAGCTACTCGACAAGTTTCGCCTGCTGTCACCGCTGCTTGCACGGGAAAGCAACACCGTCAAATTGCTGTCCCGACACGGCACGGCGCCGGACCCGGGCATCACCGCGATTGCCGCTGGCATGTCGGGTGCGGAGGAAGTCTGGCTGATGGATGCCGGCGGCAATGTGGTGGTCTCCAGCCGGGACGGCGTTGCCGCCGGGTCGATCGGCGGCGCGGAGAAAATCCGGCAGGCCTTCGATCAGGCCATGCAGGGGCAGCTCGGCCGTCAATTGATAATCGGAACCCCGGAAACCTCCTCGAACTACGTGTTCGCCTCGCCGTTGCGCCGGGGTCACACGATTGTCGGGGTGCTGGCGGTCAGGGTCAGCCTGGACGATGTCGAGCAGGCCTGGGCGCTCAGCAAGGATACCATCTTCGCTCTGGATACCAGCGGCCGGGTGGTGGTCACCAACGTGCCCGAGTGGCGCGGCAAGCAGGTTGATGCGCTCGATACGGGGCGCAACATCGCCGGGATGTCCGCGACCGGGCGACTGAAGCTGCTGCTGCCGCCGGCGATCGCACCGGATTACCACCTGCGCCTCAGCAAGAATGTCGCAGCGCTGGGCTGGCAGGTCCGCTCGCAAGTCGCCATCGAGGATGCGCGTCACAGATCCGGCTGGGCGCTTCTGGTGGCGCTGCTGGTCTGTGTGATCGCTGCGGGCGGGATTGCGACCCTGATCGCCCGCCGCGCCGAATTCGTCCGCCAGGAACGGCGGGCCAGGGCCGAGGCCCTGCGGCTGGAGCGCCGTGTGCAGAGCCGGACCGCAGATCTGCGCAAGGCGAATGTCCGCCTGGAGCAGGAAGTGCGCGAACGCGAGCAGGCCGAGGCCAGTCTGCGCCTGACCCAGGCCGAACTGGTACAGGCTGCCAAACTGGCAACGCTGGGAAGGATGTCGGCAGCGTTGAGCCACGAATACAGCCAGCCTCTCGCCGCCATCCGGTCGGATGCGGAAATCGCCGGCATGCTGATCGAACGCGGCCGCGCGCCCGAGGCCAAGGTGAATCTCGCCCGGATCGAGGGCATGGTGACCCGCATGGCCGAGATCGCGAAGACCCTGAAGGGGTTCACCCGCAAGTCGGGCACGGACATCAGGCCGGTGTCCCTGCGCCAGGTCATCGACGAAACGGCACTGCTGCTTCAACCGCAAATCAAGCGCAGCAATGTGCGGCTGGACATCGCCGTGCCCGGGGAGGACATCATCGTCAAGGGCGGGCGCATCCGTCTGGAGCAGGTGGTCATCAATCTCCTGTCCAACGCCCTCGACGCGGTCGGCGGAGTGCCGTCTCCGCAGGTCCGGCTGGCATTGCACCGGGAAGGGGACGTGGCCGTGCTGACGGTAAGCGACAACGGCCCGGGCATCCACGCCGAAGACATGCCGCAGATTTTCGATCCCTTTTTCACGACCAAGGATGTCGGCGCGGGGCTCGGCCTCGGTCTGTCCATTGCCTACAAGATCGTCCATGACTTTTCCGGGTCGCTGAAAGCGGCGAATCGGGATAGTGGCGGTGCGGAATTCGCCATGCGCCTGCCGGTCGCGGACCGGGGCGTTCTGGCGGCGGAATAACAAGAAAGAGGCTCATGGATCAGGCCACAGTCCTGCTGATCGACGATGAAGAGGACCTGCGCGGCTCCCTGAGCCAGGGGCTGGAGCTGTCCGGTCACGAAGTGTTCGCGACCGGGTCTCCGGCGGACGCGCTGGAGCGGATCAACCGGGGCTTCTACGGTGTCCTGGTGACCGACATCCGCATGCCCGGAACAGACGGTTTCCAGGTGATGCGAAAGGCTTTCGAGATCGATCCGGCCTTGCCCGTCGTGCTGATAACGGGCCACGGCGACGTGCCGCTGGCCGTTGAGGCCATGCGCGCCGGTGCCTATGATTTCATGGAGAAACCGTTTTCGGTAGCACGTCTTGCCTCCGTGGCCGAGCGCGCGCTGGACAAGCGGCGGCTTGTCCTGGAAAACCGCAAGCTGCGCGAGGAACTGGCGGACCGCACCGGTCTGGAAAGCCGGCTGGTCGGGCGGACCTCCGCCATGGACCTGCTCCGGCGCAATGTCACCGCGCTGGCATCGACCGACGCGGATGTTCTCATCCTGGGCGAGACCGGGTCGGGCAAGGAGGTGGTCGCGCGGGCTCTGCATGACGAGGGGCCGCGCCGCCGCAAGCCGTTTGTTGCGCTCAATTGCGGCGCGCTGCCCGCCGAGATCATCGAATCGGAACTGTTCGGCCACGAGAAAGGTGCCTTCACGGGCGCCAGCGGCCGGCGTATCGGCAAGCTGGAACATGCCCATGGCGGAACGGTTTTTCTCGACGAGATCGAATCCATGCCGCAGGAACTTCAGGTCAAGCTCCTCAGGGTGATCGAGTCCCGTACCATCGAGCGGCTCGGCTCCAACACGGCGATCGAACTCGACGTGCGCTTCATCGCGGCCACCAAGGAGGACCTTGAAACGGCGGGAAACGAGGGCCGCTTCCGTCTCGACCTGTTCTACCGGCTCAATGTGGTCAATGTCGTCATCCCGCCGCTGCGCGACCGGCTGCAGGACATTCCGCTTCTGTTCCAGCATCTCGCGGTGGAGGCCCGGGCGCGCTACCGGCGGGAAATCCCGGATATCAGCGAGGAATACCTGGCTGGTCTGATGACCCGGGACTGGCCCGGCAACGTGCGCGAATTGCGCAATGTCGCCGACCGGTTCGTGCTCGGGGTGGAGCAGGTCACCGAACCTGCCGGGGGTGCCGGCGCGACCCTGTTCGGGCAGGTTGCCGCCTATGAGCGGGCCCTGATCACCGCCGAACTCAAACGCAACGACGGCGCCATCAAGCCGACCTACGAAAATCTTGGCCTGTCCCGCAAGACGCTCTACGAGAAGATGCGGAAATACGGGCTCGGCAAGGACGACGGTCCGCCGGTTTGAGCGCGGGGCGGTAAGTTTCCTGCTGCCGGTTCCAGACTATTTTTCTGGCCGCGTGTCACAAACCAGTCCGTCCATTCGTCAATCAGGTGTGACCCTGTCAATGACCCACAATGGAAAGACACCCATGACACACCCTGCCGCCATCAATCATCATGAAAACGTGCCGGAGATCGTGAAGCGCCTTGCCGCTGCGAGCATGGAGATCGGCAAGTCCGGTCTGGAGCCGAAACTGCGTCACCTGATCGACCTGCGGGCGTCCCAGATCAACCAGTGCGCCTATTGCGTCAAGATGCACATCAGCGAGGCCCTGGCTGACGGCGAGAGCCAGGAGCGGCTGCAGCGCGTGATCGTCTGGCGCCACGTGGACGATTTCACGCCTGCGGAAAAGGCCGCGTTCGCCTGGACCGAGGCCTTGACGGAGCTGGACCCGCGCACCGACTACGAAAGCCTGCGCAATGAGTTGCGGACGCACTATCAGGATGCTCAGATCAGCGCGATCACCTCGGCCGTTGCCATGATCAATCTCTGGAACCGCATACAGGTCTCCAATCACTGACAGGCGTCCCGCACATGGATCGTTCGGACACGGATATTTTCGCTGCGCAGCGTCCGCGCCTGCTCGGTCTTGCCTACCGCATGCTCGGGTCCATGGCGGACGCGGAAGACGCCGTTCAGGACACTTTCGTGAAATGGCGCCAGGCGGACAGGGCACCGGTCGCCAATGCGGAAGGTTTCCTGACCTCCGTTTGCACCAACTGCTGCCTGGACCATCTGAAGGCCGCGCACCGGCAACGGGTCGATTATGTCGGCCCCTGGATCCCCGAACCGCTGCAGATCGAGGCCGGGTCCGATCCGGAACGCGATCTGGGCCGGGCCCAGTCGCTGACCACGGCCTTTCTGCTGCTGCTCGAGCGGCTCAGTCCCAGGGAACGCGCGGCCTATCTGTTGCGCGAGGTCTTCGGCAAATCCTATCCGGAGGTGGCGGCCGTGCTGGGCGTGAGCGAGCAGGCCTGCCGCCAGCTCGTGTCGCGGGCAGGCAGACACCTCCAGGATCCGGCCTCGAGATACGTTCCCGCACCCGATCACCAGGACCGTATGCTGGGCGCCTTCCTGGCGGCGCTCGAAAGCGGTTCGACGGACCAGCTCATGGGGCTGCTGTCCGAAACGGTGCAATTCAGCTCCGATGGCGGCGGCAAGACGGCAGCTCTCAGGCGCGTTCTGGAAGGACGCGCGGCCGTTGCCAAATATGTCGCCCGTATCATCGGCCGCCTGTGGTCAAGCGGCCGCCCGGAGCTGCTCGACATCAACGGGCTGCGCGGCGTTGCCGTCTTTGACGGATCGCGGGTCGTGACGGCGATGACACTGGGCTATGACGCCGACGCCCGGATCGACCGGATCTACAGCATCCGCAATCCGGACAAGCTGGTCAGGCTGACCCGCCCCTTGCGGCACGACCCGGAAAGCGGCGCCCTCTGGCAGTGAATGCGGCCCGCACAGTATGTGTCGGAATCGACACATACTGTGCGGGCCATGTGTCGGATTCCACCCATTTTTGGGGCATGCTCCGGATTGATGAGGGCGCAAGCCCTCTGTCAAGCTGCAGCATCGGGCGGTTTTGAACGCCTCGGAGGCACTTGGCACGGGGATTGCGTCTGAGGAGCCGATCAGCCGCCGCGCTGTCCGGCCGCAATGGCCGTCATTCTTCAATGTCTGGGAGGACATCCGATGAAAAAACTAGTAATTGCCGCTGCAGCCGCAGCGTCCTTCGCCTTTGCGCCGTCTGCGTTCGCAGATGATTGCGGTGACGGCGAAATCGTCATCAAGTTCAGCCATGTTGTTGCCGCGCAGGGCCATCCCAAAGGGGAAATGGCGTCCGCTCTTGCCGACCGCATCAACTCCGAAATGGACGGCAAGGCCTGCATGCAGGTGTTCCCGTCGTCGCAGCTCTTCGACGACAACAAGGTGATGGAAGCCCTGCTGCTCGGCGACGTCCAGCTTGCGGCCCCGTCCCTGTCCAAATTCGAATCCTACACGCTGAAATACCGTGTTTTCGATCTGCCGTTCCTGTTTTCCAGCATGGATGCCGTCACCACCTTCACCAAGGGTGACAAGGGTCAGGAACTTCTGGGCGCAATGTCCGACTACGGCTTTGTCGGTCTGGGCTATGTCTTCAACGGCCTGAAGCAGTTCTCTGCCAACAAGCCGCTGCTGGTGCCGAGCGACGCCAAGGGCCTCAAGTTCCGCGTACAGACCTCCGACGTCGCCGTGGCGATGATCGAAGCCATGGGCGCCAACGCGCAGAAGCTGGCCTTCAAGGAAGTCTACGGCGCGCTGCAGACCGGTGTTGTCGATGGTCAGGAAAACACCTGGTCCAACATCTACACCCAGAAGTTCTTCGAGGTTCAGGACGGCACGACCGAAACCAACCATCAGCTGCTGACCTACCTGGCCGTGACCTCCGACGAGTGGCTCAACAGCCTGGAGCCGGACGTCCGCGACCAGTTCCTGACGATCTTCAACGAAGTCACGGACGAGTACAACGCGCGCTCGACCTCGATCAACGAAGACAACAAGAAAAAGATCATGGAAAACGGCGGTGAAGTCCGCGTTCTGACGCCGGAACAGCGCAACGAATGGGTCGAGACCATGAAGCCGGTCTGGGATCAGTTCCGTGAAGACATCGGCCAGGATGTGATCGACGCCGCGGTTGCGTCCAACAAGGCCAGCTGATCTCCTGCCTGAAACAGGACTGCAACAAGACTGGAAGAAGGCCGCCCGGCCTTCTTCCTCATAACCACAAACAAGCTCGCCAATGAGCGCCCGAATTGGGGGATGGGAAAATGGGTTCGGAGTTTCTGGCCTTTTACTGGCCGCTCTTGTTAACCGCCGCGTTCTTTTGCCTGTATGTCATTCTCGATCAGATCGCGCCGAAATTCATTGCATCCCTCGATGAAAACATCGTTGCCGCAATCCTGGCGCTGATGACCCTCGTCACGTTTTCCCAGGTTGTGGCCCGCTACGGCTTCAATTCCGGCTGGGGTGCCGCGCTGGAATTCACCCGCGTGCTGTTTGCCTGGCTGATCCTGTTCGGCATGAGCTACGGCATCAAGATCGGCGCCCATCTGGGGGTCGACGCGGTGATCAACCTGCTACCCAGACCCCTGTTCCGCCTCGCTGCCCTGCTCGGCGCGGCCCTCACCATGCTCTATGCCCTGCTCCTGATCGATGCCGCCTGGTTCGGCAGCCTCTTGTCGCTGGAAAACAAGGGGGCTACGGGCGGTGCCTATGAATACGTGCACAAGTTCTACCGGTTGCCGATCGGCATGGAAGATCTGAAATGGCCCGGTTTCGTCCAGGAATGGTTCGGGGTCCGGGAACGGGTGCCGCGCTGGATGCCCTATATCATCCTGCCCATCGGTCTGGCCCTTCTGGCCTATCGTGCCGCCCAGGCCTTCGTCCTGATCCTCACAGGCAAGAAAGACGCCATCATCGCCGCCCACGAGGCGGAGGAACTGGTGGCTGAAAACAAAGACATCTTGAAGGATTAAGGTCGATGGAAACCGCATTCCTGTTCATGTTCCTGTTCGGCTTTCTGTTCCTCGGTGTTCCGATTGCCGTTTCGCTTGGCCTGTCGGCCGTGCTCTACATCGTCCTGTTCAGTCACGATTCGATGAGTTCGGTGGCGGTGCAGCTCTTCAACGCGTCGCAGAACTTCACCCTGCTGGCGATCCCGTTTTTCATTCTCGCCTCCAGCTTCATGTCGACCGGTGGCGTCGCCCGGCGCATCATCCGCTTTTCCATCGACGCGGTCGGCTGGATCCGTGGCGGTCTGGCGATTGCCGGTGTCTTTGCCTGCATGCTGTTCGCAGCACTGTCCGGATCCTCGCCGGCAACCGTGGTTGCCATCGGCACCATCGCCATCGCCGGCATGCGTCAGGCGGGCTACACCAAGGAATTCGCCGCCGGCGTCATCGCCAATGCGGGCACGCTCGGCATCCTGATCCCGCCCTCCATCGTGATGGTGGTCTATGCGGCCGCGACCAACGTCTCCGTCGGGCGCATGTTCCTGGCCGGGGTCATTCCGGGGATCATCGCCGGTCTCATGCTGATGACCGCGATCTATGTCATGGCGCGCGTCAAGAACCTGCCGGCGCAACCCTGGGCCGGGTTCAAGGAGCTCTGGGCGGGACTGTCGGAAGCGGCTGTCGGCCTGTTCCTGATGGTGATCATTCTGGGCGGCATTTACGGCGGCATCTTCACACCGACCGAAGCCGCGGCGGTGGCTGCCGTCTATGCCGGGTTGATCGCCCTGTTCGTCTATCGCGACATGGGCCCGCTTGTGGGCATCGGCTGGATCAAGGAGGATGACGGCGAACTGGGTCTTACCGGTTTCAAGACGATCACCTATGCGGTCATCGCCATGTTCGTCTGGTCGGCCCTCGCCCACGTCTTCACGGACCGAGCCGGGTTTTTCGGCATTGACAGCGCGGCGGTGCTGCTGGCCGCCCTGATCGGCTATCCGATGCTGCGCCACGGTCTTTCGCCGGCGGCGCTGCCGGCTACCTATGCGGTCGGCGGCAGGATCTGGGGCCGCAATCTGGGCTACATCGGCTGGAAGTTTTTCCCGGCCCTGGTCCACAAGGACACTAAGAAGGTCCTGACGGATTCGTCGAAGACGACCATCATGCTGATGTTCATCATCGTCAACGCCCTGCTGTTCGCCCATACGCTGACCGCCGAACAGATCCCTCAGGTGATCACCGACTGGATGGTCGAGGCCGGTTTCAACTGGTTCACGTTCCTGATCGCAGTCAACATATTGCTCCTGATCGGCGGCCAGTTCATGGAACCCTCCGGCCTTCTGCTGATCGTGGCGCCCGTGGTGTTCCCGATCGGCATGGAGCTCGGTGTCGACCCGATCCATCTCGGCATCCTGATGGTGGTCAACATGGAGATCGGCATGATCACGCCGCCGATCGGGCTCAACCTGTTCGTGACGTCGGGGATCACCGGCATGAGCCTGGTCCAGGTGGTCAAGGCGGCAGCGCCGTTCGTGCTTGTCCTGCTGCTGTTCCTGGTGATGATCACCTATCTCCCGGCCCTGTCCACCTGGCTGCCCTACAGTCTGATGGGACCGGAAATCATCACGCGGTAGAAAAGCTCCCGACACGTGTCTTCGCGGCGGCCTTCGGGCCGCCGCTTTTGTTTGTCAGTCCGGACTTCATCAAATCAGCGGCCCGGATTCGAGACCGGCTTTCGAGACCGGCTTTCGCACGTCCTCGGGCAGAGGTCGCGGACGTGGTTGCCGCAACAAAAAAGGCCGGCTCCCGAAGGCGCCGGCCGGCAGAATCTCTCGACAGAGAGCGGTCAGACGATGTTGCCAAGCTTCATGGCAACGCTCATGTCGCCCTCCACCTGCATCTTGCCGCCCATGAAGGCTGCCGTCGGATTCAGATCCCCGGACAGCAGGTCGGCCAGATCCTCGGCGGACATCTTGATCGTACAGTCGGCGTCCTGGTCCTCGTTGGACACCTCGGAGCCTTGCAGATAGATGATGCCGGTCTCGCCGAGATCGAATTTCACGGAGTCTTCTATGCCTCCGTCGGCGACTTTCTTGCGCACAGCCTCAGTCAGTTGTTCCAAGGACATCGTCTTTCTCCCGTTTGAAGTGGGCGTCCGCCCGTCATGGCCCCGTTGAAGCATGCCGTTTACGTAATCGTCAAGTCTGAAATACGGACACACGGTGTCAGGATCGATGCCTGGCGCAAGGGCCTAGTGATTGTCTCTGGGCAAGCCTTTGGTATGCGCCACATCCTGGTACTTCACGGCGGGTTCCAGAACCATGCCCTTGTCGAACTGGCCGATCATGGCACGCTGGATTTCCTGCCAGGGTGTCTGGCTCTCGGCTATCGGAAATCCACCGGCAGCTTCCAGATCCGACCTGCGCTTCACAAGCTCCTCATCGGAAACAAGAATATTGGCTGTGCCCTTCCTGAGGTCGATACGGACCTGGTCCCCGGTCTTCAGCAGAGCCAGTCCCCCCATCGCGGCGGCTTCGGGAGAGGCGTTCAGGATCGACGGCGACCCGGATGTGCCCGACTGCCGGCCGTCGCCGATGCAGGGCAGAGCCGTGATGCCGCGTTTGATGAGCGCCGCCGGCGGCTGCATGTTGACCACTTCCGCGCCGCCCGGATAGCCGATGGGGCCGGTGCCGCGGATGAACAGCATGCAATGCTCGTCGATATTGAGATCCGGATCGTCGATCCGGTGGTGGTAGTCCTCCGGCCCTTCGAACACGATCGCCCGGCCCTCGAAGGCCTCCGGATCGTCCGGATCGGACAGGTAACGGTTGCGGAACTCTTCCGAGATCACGCTGGTCTTCATGATGGCGCTGTCGAAGAGGTTGCCTCTCAGGTTCAGGAACCCGGCCTTCTCCTTCATCGGCTTGTCGTAGGGCTTGATCACGTCGGGCAGGTCCGTGGTGATGCCGGCGCAGTTGTCGCCCATCGACCTGCCATTGGCCGTGATCGCGTCCGGATGCGGCAGCCGTTTGTGGCGCATCAGTTCGGCGACGACGGCCGGCACGCCGCCGGCATGGAAATAGTCCTCACCGAGATAGTCTCCGGCGGGCTGCAGGTTGACCAGCAGCGGCACGTCCTGGCCGATCGCCTGCCAGTCGTCATTGTCGAGTTCGACGCCGAGATGGCGGGCAATGCCGTTCAGATGGATTGGTGCGTTGGTCGATCCGCCGATGGCCGAGTTGACGACGATGGCATTCTCGAAGGCTTCGCGGGTCATGATGTCGGAGGGCTTGATGTCCTCGCGGACCATGTCGACGATGCGCTTGCCGGTCTTGTAGGAGATGGCGCCGCGCTCCCGGTAAGGCGCCGGGATCGCCGCTGCGCCGGGAAGCTGCATGCCGAGCGCCTCGGCAAGGGAATTCATCGTGGTGGCCGTGCCCATGGTGTTGCAATAGCCGACGGACGGCGCCGAGGAGGCAACGAGATCCATGAAGCCCTGGTAGTCGATTTCGCCGGCGGCGAGCATTTCCCGGGCTTTCCAGACAATGGTCCCCGATCCGGTGCGCTCACCCTTGTGCCACCCGTTCAGCATGGGGCCGACGGAAAGCGCGATCGCCGGAATGTTGACGGTTGCCGCCGCCATCAGGCAGGCCGGCGTGGTCTTGTCGCAGCCGATTGTCAGGACGACGCCGTCGATCGGGTAGCCGTAGAGCAGCTCGACAAGGCCGAGATAGGCAAGGTTCCGGTCGAGGGTCGCAGTCGGCCGTTTGCCGGTTTCCTGGATCGGGTGCACCGGGAATTCGAACGCGATGCCTCCGGCCTCGCGGATCCCTTCACGCACGCGTTTGGCCAGTTCGAGATGGTGCCGGTTGCACGGCGACAGGTCCGAGCCGGTCTGGGCGATGCCGATGATCGGCTTTCCGGATTGCAGTTCCTCGCGGGTGATGCCGAAATTCAGATAGCGCTCGATGTAAAGCGCCGTCATTCCCGGATTGTCCGGGTTGTTGAACCAGGCGGCGGACCGCAGTTCCGGTTTTTTGATATCGTTCATGGCGCCTCATCCCTCAACGCGTTCGATGGCGGCCTGATTTCATGAATCGCATTCCCGCGCCGAGACCACGACTGCAAATGTTGAAATCCTCAAAGCCACACAACTGGTTTTTGTTTCTGATGAATTTCCGGAATTTGACAAAGAACAGGGGTCCAGCCGTGACCGGGTATCAGATGCCAAATTCGATCCACTGGTATTGCGAACCGATAAACACCAGCTCTCCTGCGCTGTAAAGGCAATGGCTTGTGAAATCGGTTCCGGGAGGGAAGGCAGCGCGGGTCAGGGCGCTCCTTTCAGGGTGTCGGCGACAGAGAACCGCGCGAACACCCATAGGATGGCCAGGCAGGCGAGGAACAGCACCGGGGCTGACGCGAGCGGCAGCAGCGCGCAGGCACCGCCGATCCCCGCCGCTGCCCAAAGGCAGCGCAGCAGCCGCCGGGCATGCACGGCCAGCAGGTTGCGGCGCATGGCAAGTGCCTTGAGGGCGGGAAAGGCGCCGATGTCGTCCGTATCGCTCACGGCCAGGGGAGGCGGTGTGTCGGTGCCGGGGGTGTCGTCGCCGGACGAGCTGCCCCGCAGCTCCAGGCGCGTCCGGTCCCCGGACAGGGTCAGGACCAGCGGCGCGGAGGCAGCGGGAAACCTGGCGGCCGCCTCGTGGACGGTGTCGCCCGGCTGCGGGTCCGCCGGAAGCTCAAGTCCCAGCATCCCGGCAAGGGCTTCCCGGGTTTTCGGGCTGTCACCGCAGGCCAGCCACGGCACCAGTCCCTCCTGGCGAAGGGCCTGCCCGGTCACACCCGCGTCCTGCCGAAGGGTTCCTTCCAGGCCGAGCACGCCGACGACCCGGCCGCCGACGGCCACGCGCAGCACGGTCTTGCCGTCCGCTTCCAGCGAACGGGCGATGGCATCGGCGGTGAAACTGTCGATCCTGAGGGTCTTCAGCAGGTCCGGGGTGCCGATCACCACGGTCTGTCCACCCAGGAGGGCGACGACCCCGAGACCGGGCGCGGGTTCGAACCGGTCCGGCAGCCTGAGGTCGACGCGCCACTGCGCGGCCAGCTGGCGCAGGGCATGGGCAACCGGGTGGGTGGATTGCGCCTCCGCGGAGGCGGCCACGGCAAGCAGTGTTTTCGGCTCGTTGTTGAATGCCATCACGTTGGTGACCATCAGGTCGGGGCCCGACATGACGGCGGCCTTGTCGATCAGGATGTCCCGGGCCCGTGCAATTCTGGTAAAGGCGCCGGGTGCCAGCTCCCGGGCACCGGACCCGAGCGCCGCCGTGTGAAAGACCTTGTCGGCGAAGGCGTTGATGCCGTCGATCAGGTTCGGCCAGGCCAGCAGCAGTGTCGCTGCCAGCGTGGCCGGTACGGCGGCGGGACCGGCGAATAACCACGACGCAGCCGCCGCCGAAAACGCCAGTGCAACTGACCAGCCGGCCTCCGCGACGCCGCTGCGGTCGCCACGGGGCGGCAGAATGGCGACGCCGAAGGCACGCAGCAGCATCAGGAACGCGGCTGCGACGGCCGGCGCGTTGGCGGCGCCCGCGCCGACGCCGTCCAGGCTGGCGAAGGGACCCGCGGCGTGATGCAGGACGAGCGTGGTGCCCAGCAGGGACGCGCCGGCGAGTGCGGTGATGATCGTCAGCGGTCGGCCTGTCACGGAATTGAGCGAGAACGACAGGGCGAGAAGTGAGAAGATCGAAGAAAACATGCTGTAGATCAGTGCGCTGTGCGCACCGAACAGGAACACCGTGCCGGCCGGTGGCCAGGACCCCGGCACCGCAACCAGGTTCGCCAGCACCAGACATGCGGTGGCCAGGATCATGGAAAAATACCAGATTGCGGAATTCAGGGCTGTTTTCGGCATGGCCGGTGGGCTCTCGTGACTATGTGGCTGTGGTTGCTGGTCAGGACGCCGGACCCTGTCGGCAGGGCGCCCGGAAACGACAGGCAAAAAATGCGGGAGGGACCTTGCGCAGGCAATGCCACAGGGTCGGCGTGGCGGTCGGTCTTGCCTTGAAGCGCGCAGTGCCTTGGAAGAATTACCAGGCACTGGCCACAGGTGGTTTCGACGGCAGATTGGCGCCGTCTCATGTATTGTTCAGAAAATAACCGGAGGGTGGCCGTTCGTTCCGGAGCCGGGCGCCGAAGTGTGAGCTGCCGGGATCGAATAAGCCGGGATTTATATTTGAGAGCCGACTGGAAATGCGTGCCAATTGTCGAAAAATATTGCCGGCAGGATCCGGAGGCCTGATTTTCTAGCCGGATATGTTTGGTTGGCAGCGTAGATGTGAGGTGATCTGTTTGCGTCCGATTTCAGCGGTACCGCGGGCTCCCCGCCGGACGGCAAAAACTGCCGGGTCCGGAGAGGATTGTGGTTATCGGAGGGCGCATGCCGGGGAATCGGTGCGGGGAAAGAGTCAAGGGCGCGACTCGCCCCGATCTGAAAAAAGACTCCCTGTCAGAGACTTGCCGGCCCGCGTGACACGTTTCGGCGCGGGTTTTCAGACAGTCTCCAGGTTTGCGCGTGACAGCAGGTCCAGCGAGGGCATGAGCGAGAGCAGTTCGCGCGTGTAGGCATGCTGCGGGGCCTCGAAGAGCCTGTCGCAATCTGCGACCTCGCACAGGTCTCCGTTGCGCATCACGCCGACCCGGTTGCACATCTGCCGGATGACGGCGAGGTCGTGGCTGATGAACAGCATGGTCAGTCCGAGTTCTTCCTGAAGATCCTTCAGCAGGTTGAGGATCTGCGCCTGGATCGACACATCGAGCGCGGACGTCGGCTCGTCGCAGATGAGAAATCGGGGGCGGGTGGCCAGCGCGCGGGCAATCGAGATGCGCTGCCGCTGGCCGCCGGAGAATTCATGCGGAAACTTCTTGCCCGCCTGGGCACCGAGGCCGACGTGATCCAGAAGATCGTCGACGATTTGCCGGACCTCTGCGTTGCCGGAGGCCAGACGGTGGAACCGGATCGGCTCTGCAATGATCTCCCGGACACGCATGCGCGCGTTGAGGGAGGAAAAGGGGTCCTGAAAGATCATCTGCATCTGGCGGCGCATCGCCAGGACTTCCTTGCGGTTCTTGAGCGAGGTCAGTTCGGTCGTGCCGAACTGGACCGAGCCTCCGCTGGGCTGGTAGAGGCCGGTAATCAGGCGGGCGATGGTCGATTTGCCGGACCCGCTTTCCCCGACGAGCCCGAAGGTCTCGCCTTCCTGAATGTCGAAGCTGACTTTCCTGACGGCCTGAAAGTATTTCCGGCGCGAAGGGAACACCGAGCCGCGGGTCTCGAAGCGCATGTCGAGATCGCGGACCTGGACAAGCGGACCGGTGACCTTTTCATAGTCGCGCACCTTCCCCAGCCAGTGTGTGGAAATGTCGATCTGTTTCTGCGGTGTGCCGGCTTTCTCGATGTAGTTCACCACCGGAAAGCGTTCGACCCGGACATCGTGGCGCGGCACCGCGGAAATCAGGCTCTGTGTATAGGCATGGTTCGGGGTTCCCAGCACCTGTCTGGTCTCGCCGTATTCGACCAGTCTGCCCTGATACATCACGGCGACATGGTCGGTGATGTCCGCGATCACGCCCATGTCGTGGGTGATCACCATCATGGCGACGTTGCGCTCCTCGCAGAGCCGTTTCATCAGGTCCAGGATCTGTGCCTGGATGGAGACATCCAGCGCGGTGGTCGGTTCGTCGGCAATCACCAGTTCCGGCTCCGCGCACAGGGCCAGGGCGATGACGACGCGTTGGCGCATGCCACCGGAAAACTGATGCGGATACTGCTTGACGCGTTCACCCGGGTTGGGAATGCCGACGGCGTCGATCAGTTCCACGGCGCGCTTGCGGGCTGCGCGGGAGGACAGCGGCAGGTGGGTCCGGATGGTCTCCACGAGCTGGCTCTCGACGGTCTGCAGCGGATCGAGCGAAGTCAGCGGATCCTGGAAGATCATGCCGATCTTGCGGCCCCGCAAACGGCGCTTCTCACTGTAGGGCAACTGGTCGATGCGAGCCCCGTGCAGGTAGATTTCGCCCTGGGCGATGTGTCCGGGTTCCTGAAGAAGACCGATCACGGCATTGCCGACCGTCGATTTACCGGCGCCCGATTCACCGACGACACCCAGCACCTTGCCGGCCTCCACGCTCAGCGTCACGTCGTCGACCGCGACGAAGACGGATTTCCGGCTCGGGAACTCGACCGTCAGATCCTTGATGTCAAGAACACTCATGAACGTCTCACCGCAGTTTCGGATTGAGGGCGTCGCGCAGCCAGTCGCCCAGAAGATTGACGTTCAGAACCAGCAAGGCCAGCGCCAGCCCCGGGAAAATCGCGATCCACCATTCGCCCGAATAAAGAAAGTCGTTGCCGATCGCGATCAGGGTGCCAAGAGACGGCTGTGTCGGCGGCATGCCCACACCGAGAAAAGACAGCGTGGCTTCAGTCACGATGGCGAGTGCCAGATTGATGGTGGCGATCACCAGCACCGGACCCATCACGTTCGGCAGAATGTGGCGGGCCATGATGATGGCCGGCGGAATGCCGATCACACGGGCGGCCTGAACATATTCCTTGTTTTTCTCCACCATGGTCGAACCGCGCACGGTGCGGGCGTATTGCACCCAGAAGGACAGCGCCAGCGACACGATCAGGATGTAGAAGGCGAACACCTCCCGGTCGAGATTGCCGACGATGCCGTTCGCGATGCCGTCGATCAGAAGCGCGATCAGGATTGCCGGAAAGGTCAGCTGGACATCGGCGATCCGCATGATGATCGCATCGACGCGCCCGCCCGCATATCCCGCGATCAGCCCCAGTGTAATGCCGATCACCGCCGCTGCGATGACGGAACAGAAGCCGACGATCAGGGAGATTCGCATGCCGTAGAAAATGCCGGACAGGAGATCGCGGCCCTGATCATCCGTGCCGAGCGGAAAGCGCGGGTCGGAATAGTCCATCCAGACCGGCGGCACACGGGCATCCATGATCGAGATCGACGCCAGATCGAAGGGATCATGCGGCGCGATCCAGGGCGCCAGGGCTGCGAGCGCGAACAGGATCAGCGTGCCGATGGCGGCGACGACCGTGATCCGGGATTTCAGGAAGGCGTGAAACAGGTCACTGTCGAGGGCACGCGCCATGCGGCCCTGGGGAGCGACGGCTTCCGAACGGTCCTGGACGGCTGCCTTGGCTTCTTCGTTGGAGACGGTGGGCATGGGGGCTGTCTCCCTTATGGCCGGCCGACCCGCAGACGCGGATCGATGAAGAAATAGAGAATGTCGACGATGAAGTTGATCATCACGAACAGGAAGGCGGTCAGCAGCAGATAGGCCGACATGATCGGAATATCCACGTTCTGGACCGCCTGCAGGAACATCAGGCCCATGCCCGGCCACTGGAACACCGTTTCGGTGATGGTGGCGAAGGCGATGATCGCGCCGAGTTGAAGGCCGGTTATGGTGATCACCGGCACCATCGTGTTCTTGAGCGCATGGCGGAAATTGACCAGCCGGTCCGGCAGGCCGCGGGCGCGGGCGAACTTGATGTAGTCGGTGCGGATCACTTCCAGCATCTCGGCGCGGATCAGGCGCATGATCAGGGTCATCTGGTACAGACCGAGCGTGATTGACGGCAGGATCAGCGCTTTCAGGCCGGACACGGTCAGGAAACCGGTGGTCCACCAGGATCCTATCTGGACGGTCTCGCCCCGCCCGAAGCTCGGCAGCCATTGCAGCGTGACGGAAAACAGGAAAATCAGCAGGATGCCGATAAAGAAGGTCGGCAGCGATATGCCGATCAGCGACACGGAAAGAAACAGTTTCGAAAGGGCCGACTCCCGGTTGAGGCCGGCGAAGATTCCCATCGGCACACCAACGGCCAGCGCGAAAATCGCCGACGCGAAACTCAGCTCGAGTGTCGCTGGAATGCGTTTGGCGAAGAGGTCGGAAACAGGCTGGTGAAACTGGTAGGACGTGCCGAAGTCGAAGCGCACGGCCTTGCTGAGGAAGTGATAGAACTGCACGGCGATCGGATCGTTCAGCCCCAGCCGCTCACGCAGGGCCTCGCGTTCCTCGATGGAGGTCTCGACACCAACCATCTGATTGATCGGATCTCCGACGAAGCGGAACATGGTGAAGGCGAGCAGGCTGACCACCAGCATGACAATCATCGCCTGCAGCAAGCGGCGTGTTGCAAATCCAATCATTTAAGCTCTTCAATGTTCGAATGTGTGTCTGACATCCACATGGTCCCCCGGCGAGGCCGGGGGACCATGCAGCAGGATCAGTTCTTGGTCACGAAACGGAACTTGAACTGGTTGTCAGCACGCTGGACCAGGTCGATGTTGTCAGCAACGCCCCATGCCAGACCCTGCTGGTGCAGCGGGATGTAATAGACGTTGTCATGACTGATCTTGTAGGTCTCGGCAATCAGCGTGTTCCGCTTTTCCGGATCGATTTCCACGAGGATCTCGTCCGAGAGCCGGTCGATTGTCTCGTCGCAGAAGCCGCCGATATTGAAGGGCGAGCCCTTGCCGGCTTCGTCGCGGCAGTTCATCAGGTTGTCGAGAATGCTCCAGCTGTCGAGCGAACCGGGAGTCCAGCCGAGCAGATAGAAGGATGTGTCGAACCCGCCGGAAGCCAGGATCTTGGCGAAGTATTTTGCCTTCGGCTGGGCGTTGAGATCCACCGTCACGCCAATCTTTGCCAGCATGGAGGCAACGGCCTGGCAGATGGCCTCATCGTTGACATAGCGGTCGTTGGGGCAATCCATGCCGGTGGAAAAGCCGTCCGGATACCCGGCCTCCGCCAGAAGCGCCTTGGCTGCTTCCGGATCGTAGGGGTAGCGCTCGAAGTCGCCGGCCTTGTCGAACAGGAACGGCGAGATCATGATGGCGGACGGCGTTGCCAGGTCACGCATCACTTTCCGTTTGATGCCTTCGATGTCGATCGCCTGGTAGAAGGCCTTGCGGACCCTGGCGTCCTTGAACGGGTTCTTGCCCTTCACATCCGAATAGAGCAGTTCGTCACGAGTCTGGTCCATGCCAAGGAAGATCGTGCGCAGCTCGGGTCCGGTCAGGGCCACGGTGCCGGCATTGTCGTTGACGCGTTTGATGTCCTGAACTGGGATCGGATAGACCATATCCAGTTCGCCTGACAAGAGCGCGGCGACGCGGGTCGCGTCCGACCCGATCGGCGTGAACTCGACCGTGTCGAGATTGTGGGTCGCCGTGTCCCACCAGGTGTCGTTCTTCTCGTAGACGGTCTTCACACCGGCTTCATGACTTGCGACTTTGAACGGGCCGGTGCCGTTGGCATGCAGCGCGGCATGGTTCGGCGTGGTGTCCGAGGCGGAGGTGACTTGTACCGCGTCGTTTTCGGTCGTCCACTCCTTGTCCATGATGTAGAACGTGTCCCACTCGTAATGCAGGATCGGGTTCGGGCCCTCGAGAACGAAATCGACGGTGTAGTCATCGACGATCTCCACCTTGGCGCCCGCCGGCACGCGGGTGCTCAGATCGGACCCTTCGGAGCGCACGCGCTCGGCCGAGAAAGCCACGTCCTCGGCGGTAAAGTCGCTGCCATTGTGGAATTTCACGCCCTTGCGCAAATGGAAACGCCAGCGATTCGGATCGACGACCTCCCAGCGCTCCGCCAGGCCCGGTTCGATGGCGAGATCGGCGCCGCGCCGGACCAGACCTTCATAGGTATTGCCGAGCGAGGACAGGGTGAAAGTCTCGTTGAGACTGTAGGGATCCAGTGCGTTCAGCGTGCCCTGGAAGGCGAATTTGAGTGTCTCTGCCTGCACAGCCGACACTGTTCCCGTCGCCACAAGTGCAGCGGTTACCAAAATTCTTGTGTTTTTCATCGTCCCCTCGTTTTCCGGTTTCCGGAAGCAACCCATGGTTCTGCAGACCCTGTCCGGGGCCATGGCGCCATGATGTCGAATTGAACTATGACACCGTAACCGTTTGGGTTCAAACCCGTTCAACCGGCAATTCGCGACATTCCCTTGAGCAGTCTGTCCAGAAATGCGGCACACCGGTCCAACTGGTCGAGGGCGATGAATTCGTCCGGCTGGTGGGCCTGGTCGATGGATCCCGGACCGCAGACGACGGTCGACAGGCCGTGCGACTGAAAAAGGCCGCCTTCCGTGGCATAGACAACGACATGGCGCCCGTTGTCGCCGGTCAGGCGCCGCGCGATCGGTTCGGCCAGGCCCTCGGCTTCCTCCCCCAGCCCCGGAACGTTCGCCAGTTCGCTGATGTCTATCCTGCAATTCTCGGAGACGGCCTTGAGGCCAGGCAGGACATTGTCCTCGATGAACGCCCGATATGCGGCGACCCAGTCCGAGGCGCTGTCTCCGGGCAACAGGCGAATGTCGGTGACGAATTCGCAGTGCTGCGCGGTGATGTTGTGGGCCTGTCCTCCGGAAATGGTTCCGCAATGCAGCGTGGTGTAAGGCGGCTCGAAGGGACAGTCCGGATCGGCCTTTGCCCTGTTCTCGGCGGTCCTGGCATCCAGCCAGCCGATCAGCTTCGCCGCGACTGAGATCGCCGAAACACCCCGATGCAGCTGGCTGGAATGGACCGGATGGCCGGTGATGCTGGTCCTGAGAACGACGATGCCCTTGTGTCCGGTGACCACTTTCATGAGCGTCGGCTCGCCCACGATCACGGTTGCGGGCCGTGGCCCCTGCTTCAGCATTTCAGGGATGAGGCGCCGGGCGCCGTCACAACCGGTTTCCTCGTCATAGGAGAGCGCGATATGGACCGGCACCTGGAGGTCGGCGCTGAGAAAATCCGGCACCTTGGCCAGAACCGTTGCGGCAAACCCTTTCATGTCGGCGGCCCCGCGGCCGTAGAGCCGGCCGTTGTCCGCCCACGCGGTGAACGGATCGTGCGACCAGTTCTGGCCGGCCACCGGCACGACATCGGTATGCGCCGACAGGACGGTGCCGCCGTCGGCATCGGGACCGATCCGCGCATGCAGGGCGGCTTTCTGGCCCGTCGGATCCGGCACCCGCCGCGACGGCACACCCCAACCGGCAAGATAGTCTTCGACAAAGGCGATCAGAGCGAGGTTGCTTTGGTCGGACACGGTGTTGAAGGAGATCAGTTTCTCCAGCATTTCACGGGGGGAATAGGTGCGGCTCACAGGTCCTCCGGCGGTTTCACGTTGGATTTGCCCCCGGGCGGTGCAACGCCTCCCGGGGGGATCGGTTCAAGGTGTCAGGGAAGCGGCGGATCCGGCGGCGTTCGATGCTGCGGGAAGAACGAGCCCGTCCAGGCTGTTCACCGCGAGTATCCGCAAGGGCCTGGCCTTGCCGCGAACCTTGATCTCGGCGGCCTTTGCGTCGTCGATCACCGCCTGTGCGGCGTCAACCACATCGCTGGAAACCACCAGAAAACTGTCATGGGACTTGTTCTCCGTTTCAAGCCGGCTGGCGGTATTGACCACATCGCCGAGCGCGGTCAGGCCGCTGCGGCCGCCTTCCGTGCCCGCGGCGCCGATCCGCCCGAGAATGGCGGGGCCGAGATGCAGTCCGATACCCAGCCGGATCGGATCCTTGAACTGCGGTCCTTTTTCCGCGTCGAGTGCCTTCATGACGGCCTCGATACGGCGGCAGGCAGCCAGGGCTTGCCGCGCGCCGGTCGTCACGTTGCTGTCCATGCCGAAGATGGCCATGATGCCGTCACCGATAAACTTGTCGACATAGCCACCTTCGGCGCGGATGGCGTTCGAAGCCTGGTCCAGATAGCTGTTCAGAAGATGGACGACGTCATAGGCAAGCTGGGACTCGGTGATGCCGGTGAAATTGCGCAGGTCCACGAACATCACCACCACATCCTGCTCGACACCCCAATAATAGGCGTCTTTCAGGTGCTCGCCGGCGGCGCTGCTGGCCTTGACCGGCACCAAGGGTTGCACGGTGAGACTGTGTTCCGGCCGAAGCTGGCAGGCCAGGCGCACATCGTTGCCGGCACCGATCCGGGCCAGCACAGCGGCCTCGGCCGCGCCGGGGGCAGCAAGCGATCCGCCATCTTCGAGCACCTTGACCCTGCAGGTGGAACAACGGGCGCGCCCGCCGCACACGGAAGCGACGGGCACCTCGTTCATGCGGCTGATTTCCAGAAGCGTGGGGCCTGGCTGGGCCTTGACGGCAAGTCCACCCGGGTAGGTAATGGTCAGGCTCCGGGCGCGCAGGCCGAGCAGATACCGGATCAGGATCGCCAGCAGAGTGACCGCGATCAGGCCAAATACGACGGCGCGGGCCTGAAGCACCACGTCACCGGACCAGAGCATCTGTTCCGGCGTGATCCTGACGGCGATGTCCCGGGTCAGGGCGAGCCGCCGGGCCGCCTCGATCCAGCCCCAGAGTGCGAGCACGGGAACCGCCAGAGCGAAGGCCGCCGCCGCCGTTTTCAGGCGGTGGTAGAGAGGATAGAGCCGCAGCCAGAAATGCAGGCCGATCATGGCGTGGATCCAGACCACCAGCAAAAGCACGGACTGGTTGACCCCCAGGTTCGGCCAGAGAATCGTCAGCATCTGCTCGTAGGTGGGAGAGAAGCCGAACTCCTTCGCCAGACCCATTGTGGCGGTCACATGCGGGATCAGCAGCCACGGAATATAAAGCCCGAGCGCCAGCTGGCCGAATTCCCAGCGGGACATTCTGAGGGTCCGCCGCCGGCCCGTGCGCCATAGGGCCAGCCCCGCATGTGTGAGCGCCGCGGCGATGAGAATGACTTCTCCCGGCAGGCTGCGCCATATGGCGTAGTGCCAGATCGAGGCGCGATCCATCGCTTCGAAGGAAATGACGCCGAGGGCATGGTTGGAAAAATGGCTGAGACAGAAGACAAACAGGATCAGACCGCTCACCAGGCGCAGGCGCTGGCGCCAGTTGCCCTGTCCGATCGTGCCTTTGCGCACCTTGTTTCTTCCGGCTTCGCCTGACGTTGGTCCGCCAGACCCGGTCTTGTCAGACCCGGTTTTCCCCGGAACGTTTTCAGCCATGTGTTCACCAACCTCCGGTGCGGCCGCCGGCCAGTTGGCCGTCCGGGACATCCTGCACCACTTCAAACGCGGCATGTCGCGGAGGTCAAGCCGCTTCAGCGCCCGGTTTTCCCCAAATCCGTTTTTTGCCGCAAACGGCCTTGAAACCGGAGCGCGGATCGGCACAGTCCCGCTTGGCACCAAACAGATGGAGGACCCCATGAAAGTCTACGGGATACGAAATTGCGACACGGTCAAAAAAGCCCGGAAATTCCTCGAGGAAGCCGGCATTCCCTATGAGTTTCACGATTACAAGAAAGATGGCGTCGACGGCGACAGGCTTGCCGCGATTGTCGATGAATTTGGCTGGGATGCGGTCCTGAACAAGCGCGGCACCACCTGGCGGCGCCTCGACGAAGCCACGCAGGACGGCGTCACGGATGCCAGCAGCGCGCTCGACGTGATGATCGACAATCCCTCCGTCATCAGGCGCCCCATCGTCGAGGGCGCCGTCAAGAACTTCATCGGCTTCGACCCGGTCGCCTGGGAAATGGCGCTGGAACTGGGCGAACTGAAATAGCCGGTTACCAGGTTCGCCGCGGACCGGTGTCGATGTGGTAATGGCCGGAGGAATAGTGCTTGTAGCCGCCGACGGCCTTTTGGGACTTCAGGTAGGCGAGCACGGAGGACGGGTTGCCGCGCACGGAAAAATCCACTGCCTGGCAGTTGAGGTGGTAGGAATCCTTGGCGCCGCCCTTCCACCAGTTCTCGAGCCACCATCGCTTGGTCGAGTGCACGGTCACCTTGCCGTACCGCTTGGCGACCCGGTTGAGCACCTTCTTCAGTTTGCGCGGCACACACCAGGCCGTGTCGTCGTAATCGACCGAATTATGCGATGCGGTCACCCAGCCCATGCCGGTGACGCCGGCCACCGTGCCGCAGCCGGCAAGTGCGGCGGTCAGTCCGAGAAACAGGATCCAGGCGATGAGGCGCTGACGCATGACGGGCAAGCCTTGGTGGTAACGGAGTGCGGTGGTGTTCCCCCAGTCCAAGGCTCCGGCAATTTGATTAAAATTGTAATGAAAAACGTGGTTAACGCGCTTCGGAAACAAATGTTTCAGGAGCGAGTTATTTCTGTTACAAATGATGCAGGCCAGTGCGGATCGCAAGCGCCACCAATCGGGTTGTCATCGTCATGTCTCACGTTTTCCCGCGCCACACCAAAGCATCGCTTCCTGCCGCCGTTTCGGGTGATGGATGTTATATTATTGATAAATCAGGGAAAAAATACTTCGATGGATCTGGCGGGGCAGCGGTCTCCTGCCTGGGCCACTCCGACCCGGACGTGATCCGGGCCATCAAGGACCAGGTCGACAGGATCGCCTTCGCCCATACCGGCTTTTTCACGTCCGATCCGGCGGAGGAACTGGCGGGTCTGTTGATCGGGCAGGCGCCCGGAGCGCTTGACCGGGTTTATTTCGTGTCCGGCGGTTCGGAAGCGATGGAAGCCGCCCTGAAACTGGCGCGTCAGTATTTCCTTGAAAAGGGGGAGGCTTCCCGGCACCGGGTCATCGCCCGGCGGCAGAGCTATCACGGCAACACGCTTGGCGCGCTTGCGGCCGGCGGCAACCAGTGGCGGCGCGAGCCGTTCTCGCCGCTGATGATCGAAACCTCCCATATAGCGCCTTGCTACGAATACCGCGGCCGTCGTGCGGACGAGTCGGCCTTTGACTACGGCCAGCGGGTCGCGAACGAACTGGAAACGGAAATCGAGCGTCTCGGCGCGGAAAACGTCATGGCGTTCATCGCGGAGCCTGTCGTCGGCGCGACATCGGGTGCGGTTCCTCCCGTCGAAGGGTATTTCAAGCGGATCAGGCAGATCTGCGACCGGTACGGTGTGCTGTTGATTCTGGACGAGGTGATGTGCGGCATGGGGCGCACGGGCACCCTGTTTGCCTGCGATCAGGACGGTGTCGCCCCGGACATCCTGTGCATCGCCAAGGGTCTGGGTGCCGGTTATCAGCCGATCGGAGCCATGTTGTGCACCTCCGGCATCTATCAGGCCATCGAATCCGGCTCCGGCTTTTTCCAGCATGGCCACACCTATATCGGTCACCCGACCGCCTGCGCGGCGGCGCTCGCCGTGTTCAAGAAACTGACAAGTGGGGTCGTGGATCGGGTTGCCCCCATGGGCGCCGCGCTGCAGGCCGCACTCACCGATGCCTTCGGCCAGCATGCCCATGTGGGAGATATCCGCGGCCGCGGACTGTTCCGGGGCATCGAGATCGTCGAAGACCGGGAAAGCCGGGCGCCCTTCGACCCGGCCCGGGGCATCGGCAAGGCGCTCAAGAAGGCCGCTTTCGAGGCCGGCCTGATCTGCTATCCGATGTCCGGCACCATCGATGGCGTGCACGGCGACCATGTTCTGCTGGCACCGCCCTTCATTCTGGAGGACGCCCATATCGGCGAAATCACGGACAAGCTGGACGTGGCCTTCCGGAAGGTGCTCTGAACCATGGCGGATCGAGACGATCTTCCGCTGCTGCCCCTGATCATGACGGCGCCCAACGGCGCCCGCCGGACCAAGGCGGATCATCCTGCCTTGCCGATGACCATTCGCGAAACCGTCGAGGACGCGCGCGCCTGTTTCGCCGCAGGAGCGGGCGCGCTGCATGCCCATGTGCGCGACACCGCCGGTGCCCATGTCCTGGATGCCGGGCTCTACCGTGAGCTCTTGTCGCAAATGCGGGCCGCGGTGCCGCAAATGCAGGTTCAGGTCACCACGGAAGCTGTTGGAAGATACAGCCCGGAACAACAGCGTGCTCTGGTTCGTGCGCTTGATCCCGAGGCGGTCTCGGTTGCGGTCCGCGAAATGGTCCCGGACGGGGAAACGCAAGCCGCCCGGGGTTTCTACGAGGAGTGTTTGAACCGGAAATGCGCGGTCCAGCACATCGTCTACAGCGATGCGGATCTGGAGCGGTTTTTCGATCTCGCCGAAACGGGGATCATTCCGGGACAGCGGCACCAGTTGTTGTTCGTCCTTGGAAGGCACGCGGCGGACCAGCAGAGCGCGCCCGGGGATCTGGAGCCGTTTCTGGAGACGCTGGCCGGGCGCCGCGGCGCTCTGGCGGTCGACTGGGCCGTCTGCGCCTTTGGAAACCGGGAAACGGACTGCCTGGTCGAAGCGGTCCGTCGGGGCGGCAAGGCCCGGATCGGATTTGAAAACGGCCTTCGCAACAGGGACGGCCGGATTGCAGAAGACAATGCCTGCCGGGTCCGTGATCTGGTATTGGCATTGAAAGCGGAAAACCTGATACCTGCCTGAGCTGCCCGGGCCGGTCTCGGCATGACAACAGGGCCAGCACGGGGCGAATGCCCCACAGGTTTGGAGACGGGAAGATCATGCCGGAAAGCCAATTTGTTCTGACGCTGTCCTGTGCGGACAGACCGGGGATCGTCGCGGCCGTGACGACGGAACTGGCCGATTTCGGCGCCAATATTGCTGAGAGCGACCAGTTCTGGGACCGGGTCACCAACCAGTTTTTCCTGCGGATCGCGATCCTCGCCCCGGAGGGCGTCACCCTGGAGAGCGTTCAAAAGGCGCTCGACCCGGTGATCACGCGCTTCGACATGAAGGCGAAGCTGGTCGACACCGCCCGGCGGCCGAAGGTGGTCGTCATGGTGTCGAAGTTCGACCACGCGATGCTGCACCTGCTCTATCAGATCCGCGTCGGCTGGATGGATGCCGAGGTCGTGGCCATCGTCTCCAACCATCCCGAATGCCGGCGTACCGCCGAGCATGAAGGCATCGCCTACTACCATTGGCCGGTCACGCGCGAGACAAAGGCCGAGCAGGAGGACAAGCTCCTCAAGCTGGTCAAGGAAACCGGCGCCGATCTCGTCGTGCTCGCCCGCTACATGCAGGTCCTGTCCGACAATCTTTCAAAGCGCCTGTTCGGCAAGGTGATCAACATTCACCACTCCTTCCTGCCCAGCTTCAAGGGCGCCAAGCCCTATCACCAGGCCCATGCGCGCGGAGTCAAGATGATCGGTGCGACGGCGCATTACGTGACCCCGGATCTCGATGAAGGACCGATCATCGAACAGGACGCCGAACGGGTCAGCCATGCGCTCTCCGCCGACGATTTCGTCGCCCGCGGCCGCGACATTGAATCGCGCGTTCTGGCGCGGGCGGTGAAATATCATCTGGAGAACCGGGTGATGATCGTCGGCAACAAGACCATCGTGTTCACGCCCTGACCGTCAGGCCTCTCGGGCTGCGGCTGTTTTCGGCGCGTGGACGGGCATTCCGTCCCGCTTCAGTTCGCTGTGGACCCAGTCGCGGAACAGCCTGACCTTGCGGCTGGTCCGGTTCGCGGGCGGATAGCTCAGGTACCAGCTTTCGTCCGCGACCGTGCACGTCAGCTCGAAGGGCTGGACGAGCTGTCCCGTTTCCAGGGCGGTCTTGCAGAAATACGGCGTCAGGATTGCGACCCCCTGACCGGCGATCGCTCTGTTGGCTTCCAGCGCCTGGGCGCCCAGGCGCGAATTCGGATAGCAGCTCAGATCCACATCCGGCATGCCGGCGGCCCGGAACCACAGGTCCCACCACGGGTCCAGCGGATCGACGAGCGGCAGCTTCAGGAGGTCTTCCGGCGCGCGGATTCCGCCGACGGTCTCCAGCAGGGACGGGCTGAGCATCGGCGAGAAATCCGCCCGGACGATTTCATAGGAGATCCAGGTCTTCGGGGGCGCCTTGCAAGCCGAAACCGCAATATCGCAGGCGTCGAATTCCGGTGTGGCGTTCTGACCGTAGGGCAGAATGCGAACCGCGAGGTCCGGGTTCTGCATCTGGAAATGCACCAGACGGTTCGCCAGCCAGTTGACCGCGAAGGTGGTGTTGCTGGAGACGACCAGCTGGCCCGCGTTCTTCTCGGCAACATCCTCGAAGACGCTGCGCAGATCGGAAAACGCCTCGATGACCCGGGCCGCAAGATGTGCGCCGTGATCCGTCAACTCGATCCTGCGTGCCTTGCGAATGAACAGCGGAAAACCGAGCCGCTCTTCCAGCAGCTTGATCTGGTAGCTGACGGCGGCCTGGGTCAGGCCGAGCTCCTCACCCGCCTGGGTAAAACTCAGATGACGGCTCGCGGCCTCGAAGGCGCGCACGGCGGAAAGTGGCGGCAGATTGGATGACATGCATAAGCCTCGCTTATGCATTGCTAGCCAGCTTTTGTTGGTAAGGCAAGCGGTCCCGATCGATATGTATCTCCTGAAACCTGAGGAGACAGACCAATGTCCGATTCCGAACTGAGCGCGTCAGGAAAGCGCATTGAAACCGCAAGATCTCGCTCTTTCCTGAAAGAGTTTATCCGGATCCTCTCCGCGGTCTGGAATGCGCGCGGACGCAGGCGCCTGGCTGTGGCCGAGCTGCCCCCGGAATTGCTGCGCGACATCGGCTTGGAGCAGGGCTCCCGCCATATTCTATCACTGGAACAGAAATGGCACCGGGAACTGCAACGGCAATCGGACCGGCGCTGAGCATCAGATCAACAGCGACCAGGCCGTCGCGCCGAGCATGGCGGCGGCCATTGCCACCGTGATGGCCCGCATCAGGGGGCCGTCGCCCACCAGCGCGAGGATCGAGACGCCGGCCAGGGCCCACAGCGAGTGGAACACCAGTCCTCCGAGGGTAAATCCGGCGATCAGGATCAGGGCATTTTCGTGGATGCCGAGGCCGTTGCCGGCCAGAAAGGTCGAAAAGGCCACCAGGTTCATGGCCCATGTCTTGGGGCTGAGCGGGTGGATCAGCAGACCTTCCCGGAAACTCGGCAGGGCGACCGTCCCCTTCGGCTTCACGCTCAGCGACACGATCCGCCAGGCGAGATAGGTCATGTAGGCCATGCTCAGTATCTTGAAACCGGTAACGACCGGTCCGCCCGCAGACAGGACATGTCCAAGGCCATAGGCGACGCAGAGCTTGAGCGGCAAGGACCCGAGCTGCGATGCCAGGATCACCGGCAAGGCGGTGCGGTATCCGGCCGATGCGCCTATGGCCAGAAAGGTCAGGTTCCCGGGGCCGGGCGTGCCGGTCATGATGACCACGAACACCGCGAAGGCGAATAGGGTAGCGGCGTCCATGTGCGGTCTCCGGGCGGTCGGGAAGATAGATACAATCGGTACAAACTGCGTGCTATCAGGCAATGTCTTGAAATATTGTATCAGTCAATGATAACATTGTTCTCATGACAATGTGGATCCCGACCATCGCGGCCGATGCCGGACCGATCTATCTGGCGATCGCCGACGCGCTGGAAGCGGATATCGGGTCCGGGACGCTGGCCCAGGGCGACAGGCTGCCGCCGCAGCGGGAACTCGCCTACCAGCTTGGCGTCACGCTGGGCACCGTCACGCGTGCCTATGGCGAGGCGGAACGGCGCCGGCTGGTCAGGGGAGAGACAGGCCGGGGCACCTATGTTGCCTCCCGCACGCGCATGGTCTCGCCGCTGATCCCGCAGGAAGACGCGCCCGAGGGCTGCGACCTTGCGCGCAATTTTGCCTATCCGCATCTCAATCCGAGCCTGGGCGAAGGGCTCACGCGCATGGCGGGGACCGCCGGCATCGACCGGCTCAACGGCTTCGTGCCGTCCGAGGGCCTGAGGGCCCACCGCGAGACCGGCGTCCTGGTCTTTAAGGACTACGGACTGGACGCGGATCCGGCCCGTGTGGCCGTCACCTGCGGCGCGCAGCACGGCATACAGGTCACCTGCCAGGCCCTGTTCTGCAGCGGTGACGCGATCGCGGTCGACCGGTTCACCTATCCGTCCATTTTCACGTCGCTGGCGGGCCTCGGGCTGAAAGCCGTGCCCGTGCCCGCCCTCACCCGCGAGGACGGCGGGTTTGGCGCTATGGATCCTGAGGCCCTTGCCCGTGCTGCCGGCAGCCATGGGATCAGGGGCGTGTTCCTGATGCCGAACATGCAGAACCCGACGACGCACACCATGTCGGTCGGCGAGCGTCTCGATCTGGTCGAGGTCGCGCGCCGGTTCGATCTCAGGATCGTCGAGGATGACCCCTACACCCCGTTCCTGCCCGAAACACTGCCGGCATTCGGGGCGCTCGCGCCTGAACGCACCGCATCCATCGCCAGCATTTCCAAGGTCTGTTCACCGGGCAGCCGGATCGGGTTTGTCCATGTGCCGGCACCGCTTGAGGACAGTATTCGCGACAAGATCGGCGAAAGCACGTGGATGGCCTCGCCGATCACCGCCGAACTGATCGCCGGCTGGGTGCGCGAGGGGCATCTGTTCAGGACCCTGCGTCTCAAGCGCAAGGCCAACCGCCAGCGCTTCCTGAGCGCGTGCGAGCTGCTCGCGCCGCATGGGCTTCAGGGCGACGTCAACAAGGTATTCGGCTGGCTGCGCCTGCCCGGCACCGTTGATCCCGATGCGCTTCAGACCGCGCTCGGGCATCAGGGCGTGTCCGTCCTGTCGTCGCGCTATTTCCAGGCCATGAACCAGGCCCCGGCGCCCTATCTGCGCCTGACCTTCGGCTCTGAACCGTCCGACGAGCGTTTCCGGTGGGCGCTTCAGCGCATCAGGGCGACCATTGGCCAATTGGCCGAGTTTCCCCAGCTCACGCGGCCGGTAGGCTAAGGCACTTTGACAACATCCGCGTTCCGGCCGATAAGCGGCGCGCGGCTCAAAGACCGGAGCACGGCGTTCGGGTCATGATCTACACTCTTTGGTACAAGATGGCATTCTGGCCCAAAAAGAACACTCAGGACAGGCCGCGTGTTTGCGATCCGGACGCCCGGCCCTATGCGGTCTTCGAGGCGACAGGCCTTGAAATCGGTGGCAAGCGGATCCTGCAGGACCTCACCGTGTCGCTGTCCGAGGACAGGATCGGCGTGATCGGCCTCAACGGGTCGGGGAAAAGCTCCTTCGTCCGGCTCCTGAACGGGTTGCGCTGCCCGAGCGAAGGCGCGCTCACCCTGTTCGGCGCGCCGGCCGCGGAGGCCGAGACGGAGCTGCCCCGTCATGTCGGCTTCGTGTTCCAGAATCCCGACCATCAGGTCATCTTTCCCACGGTCGAGGAGGAAATCGCCTTCGGCCTGACGCAGCTCGGTGCCGGCAAGGCTGAAAGCCGCGACCGGGCGCGCGCCTTTCTGGCCCGGCACGGCTGCGAGGCACTGGCCGGCAGACCGGTGACGGAACTCTCCGAGGGCCAGAAGCAGCTGATCTGCATCCTTGCGGTACTGGTGATGGAGCCGCGCCTTCTGGTTCTGGATGAGCCGATGACCAGCCTCGATGCGCTGGCGGCGCGCCGCATCCGCGACAAGATCCTGTCCCTGCCGCAGAAGATCGTCATGGTCAGCCATGACCTCGATCATTTCGACGGCTTCGACCGGCTGCTCTGGCTGGAACAGGGCAGGCTGCGCATGGCGGGCGATCCGCAGGAGGTCCTGGCGGCGTACCGGCGCGACATCGCCCTCAGGCTGGCCGGGGACACGGAGGTCGCCGCATTATGATGTCCGTCTATCTGCAGGGTGACAGCTGGGCCCACCGTCTTCCGGCCGGCGTGAAGCTGCTGGCCGTTGCCCTGGCCAGCCTGGCGCTGTTCCAGGTTGCGTCCCCCTGGGTGTTCCTGGCCTGTCTTTCCGCCGTTCTCCTGTGTTACGCTTCTCTCGGCCGCGCGGGGCTCGCGCAATTCGGACTGGTGCGCGCCCTGAGTTTTTTCATCGTTCTGCTGCTGCTCATGCACTGGTACTCCGGCACGCTGCAGGAGGGGCTGCTGGCCGTGTTGAGGTTGCTCACCATGGTCCTGGCAGCGAATTTCATATCGGTCACCACGCGCATGGATGACATGATGGCGGCTGTCGAGCCCCTGTTCCGCCCGCTCGCGCTCCTTGGTGTTTCACCGCGCAAACCCGCACTCGGTGTCACTCTGGTGCTGCGGTTCGCGCCTTACATGCTTGTGGTCTACGGCAAGCTGCGGGAAGCCTGGCAGGCACGCACGGGCTCCAGGAATTCCTGGCGTCTGCTGGCACCTTTCGCGATCCAGTCGCTGTGCATGTCCGATCACGTTGCGGAAGCGCTGAAGGCGCGGGGCGGGTCCGAAGGTCTCTCTGGCGGCCGGTCCGGCGGCCGTTCTGGCGAGTAGCGCGAAGGCATGCCGGGTCTGGAAATTGCCAGGAAAGTGGTCTAGGTCACGGAAACAGAAGATGCAGCTCCCTGGCACGGGACTGTGGTACACTCACGCAAAGCGGCAGCGCTCTTGCGAATGAAAACAAGGTAAAACAGAACATGGCTGACCGGTCACTTGTGCACATTGCATTCTATGCGGCGATTATCGCGGTTCTCGGACTTGTTCCGGCAATTTACCTGCCCTGGACAGGACCGGTGCCGATCACGGCGCAAACCCTGGGCATCATGCTGGCGGGCATCATGCTCGGGCCGGTGCGCGGCGCATTGGCCGTTCTTCTGTTCCTGTTCGTCGTTGCCCTCGGGGCGCCCTTCCTGGCCGGTGGGCGTGGCGGCATCGGCTGGTTCTATTCCACGACCGGCGGTTTCCTGATCGGCTTTCCGGTGGGAGCGTTTGTCGCCGGACTGGTGATGCAGGCCACCCGAGGACTGAGTGTGCTGATTTCGGCGGCGATGGCCGCGGCGATCGGCGGCATTCTCGTCATCTATGCCTTTGGCGTACCGGGCATGGCCTATTGGGGCAACATGTCTCTTGCGAAGGCCGCGACGATTGCCAGCGGCTTCATTCCCGGCGACCTGATCAAGGTCGTTCTGGCGGCACTGATCGCGCAGACCATCGCGCGGGGCCTGCCAAGCGCGATGGTCTCGCGGAACTGATCCCGAGGCCGGGAAGGCCGCCGTCCGATGGCATTCGTTGGCGACAGTCTCGATGTGTTCGCCGAAAGGCGTCCGGAACGGCAGGCCCTGAGCTGCGGCCCGGACACGCTGTCCTGGCGGGACCTCGTCGACCGGATCGAAGCGCTTGAACGCTGGCTCCGGCCCCTGACGCCACGCGGCGGGCGCGTCGCCCTGTGTCTGCGAAATCCCGCGTCGCTGCTCCTGTGTTTCCTCGCCTGTGCCCGGTCCAGCCGCATTGCAGTGGTCCTGGATCCGCAGTGGCCCGCCGATCAGGCCGCCGCCGTCCTGAAGGCGGTTGCCCCGGATGTCGTCATCGACGAGACGGTGTTTGCCAATATTCCGGACAACGCCCTGCGGCCGGAACCGGTCCCGAACCCTGACCGGGACACGCCGCCGCGGGAAGACGAGAGCTTCTATGCCGGCTTCACCTCCGGATCCAGCGGCCTGCCCAAGGGCTATCTGCGCAGCCACGGCTCCTGGCTTGAAAGTTTCCGCCTGTCGGAATCCGCCTTTGCCATTCCAGACGACAGCCGGATCGTCCTGCCGGGCCAGCTGACCCATTCCCTGCATCTCTACGGCGCCGTCTGCGGACTGGCGGCCGGGCAGGAAGTCGTCTTGATGCCGCGTTTTGATCCGCGTGCGGTGCTCGGGGAGCTTGGCCGGTCCGGATCCGTGCTCTATGCCACGCCCACCCAGCTGCATTATCTTGCCGCGGCCGCCCGGCGCGGCGGTCCCGTCACCACCGTTGCGCGGGTTTTCAGCAGCGGCGCCAAATGGGGCGATGCGGACCGGCGGGCGCTGGACGCGGTTTTCCCCGAGGCACAGCTGTATGAATTTTACGGCGCCTCCGAAACCAGCTTTGTCACCATTGCCGGGCCCGGCGACAGCGTGCCCGACGGGTCGGTCGGCCGGGCGGCGGAAGGCGTGGACATCGCCATCGGCGATCCGCGCCGACCGGCACCGCCAGGGCGGAGCGGGCCGGTCTGGGTGCGCAGTGGCCTGCTGTTTTCGGGCTATATCTGCGGCATGGCACCGGACACCCGCCGCCAGGACGGCTGGCTCACCGTCGGCGATCACGGGTTTCTCGATCAGGACGGATTTCTGTTTCTGACCGGGCGTGGAAGCCGGATGCTGGTCAGTTCAGGGGTCAATGTCTATCCCGAAGAGATCGAGAACGTGCTGTGCGGCCATCCCGCCGTCGCGGCCGCCGTCGTGGCAGGCCTGCCCGATCCGGTGCGCGGCGAACGGCTTGAGGCGGTTGTCGTTCTCAGCGCGCCCCTGGAGCGGGCGGACGAGGTGCTGATGCGGGCCTGCAAGGACACTCTGGCTCCGGGCAAACACCCCAGGCGGATCCATCTGCGCGCCTCCCTGACGATGACGGCGGGGGGCAAGCCGGATGTCCGCAGGATTGTCGAGGACCTCCTGGCAGGGGAAAAGACATCGTGACCGGAGACCAAAGGGCTGTGATCGTGGCCGCACGGCGGACGGCCGTTGCGCCGCGCGGTGGCGCGCTCGCCCGGTTGCAGGCGGACGAACTGGCCGCGCCGGTGCTGCGCCGGCTCCTGGACGATGCCGGCATCGCGGCGGACCGCATCGACAATGTCCTCCTGGGCAATGCGCTCTACGGCGGTGGCAATCCTGCGCGGCTCGCAGCATTGCGCGCCGGCCTTTCCCCCTCCATCCCGGCTCTGACCCTGGACACGCAATGTTGCTCGGGTCTGGATGCGATCGTCATGGCGGCCCGGCTGATCGGGGCCGGTGCCGCCGACTGCGTGCTTGCCGGGGGCATGGAGAGCTTCAGCCGCGCGCCGGTGCGCATGCATCGGTCGCAGGTGCCTGGCGAACCGCCGGTGGCCTATGACCGGCCCGCCTTTGCCCCGCCGCCCTTTGCAGATCCGGACCTGGCACAGGCGGCCGCGCTTCTGGCGGCCGACCGTGGTCTGTCGCGCCAGGCGCAGGTGGACTTCGCCGTCGCCTCCCACAGGAAGGCGGTCGCGGCCCGGGCCTTTCTGAAGACGCGGCTGATCACCGATGGCGGCCGTTTGCCGGACGCCGACAGTTTCACCCGCGATCTGTCCCGGGCAACGGCGCTGCGGGCGCCGATACTGGCGGGCCCGCAGGAGACGGGTCTCAGCGCGGCCACCATCGCATGCGAAGCGGACGGAGCCGCGGCGGTGCTTGTCGTGTCGCAAAGGGCATTTGCGGGCCTCGGCGGTCCGGGCCTGGAGATACTGGCGGCCGGCAGTGCCGGCGGAGACCCGGAAGCGCCGGCTCTCGCGCCGGTCGCGGCCGGGCGCAGGCTGATGAAGGCCGCGAACGTCGCACCGTCTGATCTGGCCGCGACCGAAATCATGGAAGCCTATGCGGTGCAGGCGATGGTGAACGCCGGGGATCTGGCAATCGAACCGTCCGGTCTCAACTGGATGGGCGGCGGCCTGGCACGGGGACATCCGATCGGGGCGTCGGGCGCCATTCTGGCGGTAAACCTGTTCGACCGGATGCTAAGCCGGGAAAACGCTGCGGCAGCTGCCCGATCCCGAGGCATGGCGTTGATTGCGGCAGCCGGCGGACTGGCCTCCGGAATGGTGGTCGAGGCTGTCTTCAAGCAAGCTGGGTAAGATTTAGCGGACTGAATTCATTCAGAAAAACCGGCCGTTTGAATCTTTTTTCGCCTTTTTCGATTTTTTTCAAAATCCACTGTTGACGGTGATGATGGTGCTGCGTATAACGCGTTCATCGACGGCGGCAACGTCGCTGGCGGCAGGGTTTTGTGACCTTAATTCCTGACAATTGGTCGATTTGGCTGGATCTTGATGGTTCGGTTTGGCTGGTTTTTGTTTGGGTGTGGTTGCGGTCTCGAGAGGTTTTTGGCCTCTGTTCTTTGACAATTTGTTATTGAAGGAAGGGAAGCGTAGGCGGCGTTGGCCTTGCGGAACGGGTGATATTTCTTTCG